>JAFLKM010000053.1 GCA_019163335.1 Desulfobulbaceae bacterium
AAAAAACGGTGGAGTGTTTCTATCGGGGAAAAAGGATAGCCAGCCATGTGCGAGAGGTGAATTCAGGTTCCAAGTGCACCACCTGTTATGGAGTTGAACACTTCAAAAGCAGTCCGGTAGTTGAGGCATTTTCTTGGTCTATGATTGAGTATATTGACTACATTTGCAAGCTCAGATTCAGTTACTTTCAAGAAATCCGTTCCTTTTGGAAAAAAACGCCTCAGCAGGCCATTCGTATTTTCATTGGTGCCTCTTTCCCAGCTTGCGTATGGCTTTGCAAAATATACCTGGAGTGACAACTTGTCTTCCAACTCACTGGATTTAGCGTTTTCACTTCCATTATCCAAGGTCAGTGTTTTGCAATAACTATTCGGTATCTGTTGAAAAAGATCCAGGCTGGCAGCATTAAATGAAACCGCGGTACCATCTTTTGCCTTCCCCGCAAGAAGGTATCGTGATTTCCGTTCAACGTGAGTAACCAGCCGGCCCTGGTGGCGATAACCTACCATTGTATCTCCCTCCCAGTCTCCATACCGGGATCGCATGCCCACAACATCAGGTCGTTGGGATATGTCAACACGATTTGGGATAAGCCCTCTTAATGACCCATAGCGCCGTTGCTTCCTGCGTTTCTTATGGGTGCGAACCAGATGCTTGAAAAGGGTGCCACCTTGTACGGTATCCTGGTAGATCCAATGATAGATGGTCTCGTGACTGACTCTCATCTTCTTTTTGCTGTGAGGAAAATCACGCTTCAGTCTTTTAGAAATAATTTCAGGAGACCAGCCCAAACGGAGCTTCTCAACAACATAACATCGTAACTGTTCGTTGGAATGGCGGCGTTTATGCCGTGGGATTGTTTTTCTTTTCTCAGCAAAAGAGTGGGCCACTCGATCGCAATAGCAACCAAAAGTACGTTTGTTACGTTTGACTTCTCTGGATAAGGTTGTGTGAGAGCGGTTCAATCTTCGGCCTATTTCTCTCAGGGAGAGACCGTACTGGAGCAAATAGAAGAGACACTTTCTCTCGTGTTGGTTAAGATGATCGTAGGACATCGTTGGCTCCTGGTTTCTGAAGTTTGTGGTGAACCTCAAAATACCAGAATCCCCAGCGATGTCCTACTCTGTCTTCAGGTGGTGCACTTAGATGTTGAATTCACCAGATGAACGACAAGGCCGACATACAACTGTCAAGGAGCACATGCCGGTCAAACATCAGAAATATATGGAATGGACACCTGAACGGTTCAAGAACTGGGCCGCAAAGATTGGACCGGAGACACTCTGTCTCACCGAAACCCTGCTGGTGCAAAGAGCTCACCCACAACAGGCATATCGCAGCTTGCTGGGCATCCTGAGCCTTGGGAAATCCTATGGAGATGCACGTTTAGAGGCAGCTTGCTGCCGGGCCTTGTATATCAACGCCTTTTCGTACCGCTCGGTGGCATCCATTCTCAAAAGCGGACTGGATCACAAGCCTCTGCCCGAACCAGTCGGCGACAAGAAGCCGGTTGAGCATGCCAATATCCGCGGCCAGCTTTATTACTCATCAAATACCCATTGAACGACTTCAAAGGAATTACAAAATGTTACTTCATCCAACACTTGAAAAACTGACCACCTTACGTCTAACCGGCATGGCTGCTGGCCTGCGGGATCAGGAAAACATCGATATCATAAATGACCTGGGGTTTGAAGAACGCCTCGGCCTGCTCCTTGACCGCGAGCAGGCTGTAAGGGAAAGTACAAGAATGCAAGCCAGACTGCGTAAGGCAAAACTACGGCAAAACAGCGTCATTGAGGATATCGACTTCCGTCACCCTCGCGGCCTCGACAAATCTCTGCTTCTCAGATTGACCGATTGCCAATGGATCAAGGAGCACAACAATCTGCTCATCACCGGCCCCACCGGGGTGGGAAAATCATATCTTGCTTGCGCCTTCGCCCAGAAGGCATGCAGGGAAGGATACACGGCCCTTTATCTGCGGATGAGCAAGCTCTTTGAAGATCTCGCCCTGGCCAAGGGTGACGGGCGATACCTGAAGCTGCTCACCACCATTGCCAAAACCGACCTTCTGGTGCTCGATGACTTTGGTCTGGCGCCACTGAACCAGGAACAGCGCCATGACCTGCTGGAGATCCTCGAAGATCGTAACAGCATTAAATCAACGATTGTGACCAGTCAATTGCCCGAAGAAAACTGGCATGAACAGATCGGCGATCCCACCTTGGCTGACGCCATTCTCGATCGCTTAGTGCATGCCGCCTACAGAATAAAACTTAAAGGAGAATCTATGAGAAAAAAGAAAGCCCGCTTGACCTGAAACCAGACAATAGAGTATTCAACAAAAAACAGCGTCGCTACGCTCCGACACCTTGGTCGGAATCAATGGAATGAGTGATCGGAATGCCATGGAATCGGTGATCGGATTCAGTGGAATACGCACTTAAGCCCGGATTTGCCCGGTACTGCCGGCATGGCTAATGAAATCAGCCAGGTGATCCTCAACCTTCTGGTCAATGCGGCCCATACCATCAGCGAAAAGATCGGGCAGACGGAAGAGAAGGGCCAGGGGCAAATCACCGTGAGGACCGAGCGGGAGGATTCTTCGGTTCTTATCAGGATCACCGATACCGGCTGTGGGATTCCTGCGCCCATTCAAGACAGGATCTTCGATCCGTTTTTTACGACCAAGGCGGTTGGGCGGGGGACGGGGCAGGGACTGGCGATTGTGCATGATGTAGTGACGCGTAAACATGGCGGGAGTTTAAGTTTTGAAACGATACCCGGTGAAGGAACGACGTTTACGATCCGGCTGCCGATTACTGCGGAGAGGAAATGCCATGGGGAGTGAGTCAATGATGCATGCTCAGGAGCGAATGGAATTATCTGGTGCTGAGGGAGAAAAGCACAGGATTACACGAGCCTCGATTTCCTCCGCTGCCCTGTCACGATGGAGTCGCTTGGCACTATGCTCTTTGCTTCTCGTGTTCGCTGCACCGGTTCCTGCGGCCCAGGCCTTGGAACAAATCGTCCTGTAACTGCCTTGGACCCATCAGTTTCAGTTTGCTGGCTATTATGCCGCCATTGAACAGGGCTATTACCAGGAGGCTGGTCTTGAGGTCACGCTCAAGGACGCGAGACCGGGAGTGACGGCTGTTGAAGAGGTGCTCTCCGGCCGGGCCCAATACGGAGTGGCCCGGTCCGAGCTTCTGCTCCATCGTCTGCAAGGAAAACCGGTGGTAGCCCTTGCCACCATTTTTCAACACTCGGCCATTATTCTGCTTGCCAAAGAGGATTCCGGCATCAGCACTCCCCGGGATATGATCGGTCGCCGGGTCATGCTCCTTGAAGGAGATAATGCGGCCGAGTACCTCGCCACCTTTATCCGTGCCGGGGTGAATCTGGATCAGATCAATGTCGTCCCCGCAAGCTTTAATATTCAAGACCTGATAGATGGGAAAACTGATGTCTTTAATGGCTATATCACCAATGAGCCTTATCTCCTGGAGAGAAGCAAGATCCCCTATACCATCATCAAGCCCATGGATTACGGCATTGATTTCTATGGGGACACCCTGTTTACCAGTGAAAGTGAACTGGCGTCACACCCCGAGCAGGTCAAGGCCTTTCGGGCCGCCTCGATCCGTGGCTGGGAATATGCCATGTCCCATCGCGAGGAGATTATTACCCTGCTCATCCAAAAATATAAGGCCGACAAGTCCCCATCCCATTTACGCTACGAAGCCAACGCCATGGACAGTCTAATCCTGCCGGATCTTGTTCCCATGGGACAGATGCTGGATAAACACTGGGAAAAGATGGCGGAAACCTACATGCAATTAGGTCTGGTCAAACCCGGCTACACCCTCAACAATTTTCTCTACACGCCGCCAGTTGCGCCGGACTATGTCCAAATGCGCTACCAGGCAATCGTCATGGCTATCGGTTTTGTCATGGCCTTTATCGTCATGCTCCTCTTTTTAAATCGTAAACTCAAGGGTCGCGTGGCCGAGCGAATGCAAGAGCTTGCCATGAGCGAAAAATTGTTTCGCTCAATTTACGACAACATGGCCAGTGGGGTCGCCATCTATGAAGCCAGGGACAATGGCAATGATTTTGTTATTAAAGACCTCAACCCTGCCGGTTGTCAGCATAGTAAGGTCATCCGCGAGAAGATCCTCAATAAAAGCGTTAAAGAGGTTTTCCCGGGTGTTGAGGAGCTTGGTCTTTTTGCGGTTTTGCAGCGCGTATGGCAGACGGGGAAGACTGAAAGTCTCTCCGCTTCCCTCTACCATGACGACAGGGTAACCCAGTATATGGACAATTTTGTGGCGAAGCTGCCCTCGGGCCAGATCGTCTCGATCTTCAGCGATTTAACGGAGGAAGTTGAGGCGGGGAAAAAGCAGGACTTTTACCGAAAACGCCTTGAGGCCTTGTGGAATCTGTCCTCCATGGAGAGTGCCGATCTTAAAGGGATCGGTGAGGCCATCCTCCAGGAGGTCGTTGCCATCACCGGCAGCGAGTACGGATTTTACGGGCTGTTGGACGATAAGGAACAGATCCTCAATGTTTACGCCTGGTCGCAGCAGGCGATAGAACAATGCGCAGTGGATAATGTCAGCCTTCAATTTTCCATCGCGGATTCCGGGGTATGGGGCAATGCGGTCAGAGAGAGAAAGCCCTTTATCCTCAAAGACTATGCGCTAGATGCCCCCCATAAAAACGGGATCCCGGCCGGACATGTTTCTTTGAGCAGGGTGCTCTCCGTTCCCATTCTGATGGGAGGCAGAATAGTGGCCGTGGCCGCCGTTGCCAATAAACGGACCGATTATTTGGAAGAGGACGTCGAACAAATCACTGCCTTTTTGAAGAGCGCCCAGGTTGTTATTGAGCGGAAACAGCATGAGATGGCCCTGGTTGAGGCAAAGGAAGAGTGGCAGAAATCCTTTGACGCCATCCCTGATCTTGTCACTATCCGGGACAAAAATATGCGCCTTGTTCGTGCTAATAAGGCGACCGAGCAATTTTTTAATGTTCAGTCGGGAGGACTGCAGGGCAGGTACTGTTATGAAGTGTTCAGCTGCACCGATCAACTCTGTCCCGGATGTCCGAAACTCGATACAACGAAAGATCACAAGATTGGTCACGAAACGATTACATATGAGATGAAGGGTAAAATATTTCTCAAATCCTTTGCCTCCATTGAAGATGAGTCGGGCCAGCCAAAGTATTTTATTACTATTGCCAAAGACATCACCGCTCAGAAACGGCTTGAGGAGGAGCTTTTCCAGGCCCAGAAAATGGAAGCCATCGGCACCCTGGCCGGGGGGATCGCCCATGATTTCAACAATCTTCTGGCTGCTATTCTTGGTTATGCGGAACTGATCAAGCAAGGTCTGCAAGCGGGAACAGCAACGGTGGATGATATCCAACAGATCATTGCCGCAGGTCGCAGGGCCGGCGCCCTTGTCCAGCAGATTCTTGATTTCAGCCACAAGACCACGCAGCAGCTGCAGCCGGTACAGCCAGCTCTGATTGTGCGCGAGGTTTTGCAGCTGCTGCGTGCCAGCTTGCCAGCCAGCATTGAAATTCAGGAGAATATTGATCCGGACTGTGGAGTCATCCTGGCTGATCCAACCAAATTCTATCAAGTCATCATGAACCTGTGCACCAATGCCTTCCAGTCCATGAAGGAGGAAAAAGGGATTCTGCGGGTCACCCTCGAACGCCGGGAAAGAACCGGGGCAGAGACCCGAAAGGGCAGTTTTGCAGCAGTTCCCTGTGTCGTCCTGTCGATCAGCGATACCGGATGCGGGATGAGTCCCGAGACCATGGCCCATATCTTTGATCCTTTCTTCAGTACCAAAGAGAAAGGCAAGGGGACTGGACTTGGCCTGTCGGTGGTGCATGGAATTGTCGGGGGGTATAAAGGGAGTATCGATGTCCAAAGCAGTCCGGGGAAGGGGAGTATTTTCCGTGTCCAGATCCCGGTTATGGCCCAGCCGCTGATGCCGGTGGAACTACCGAAGAAAAAAGAGGAAAAAGAGGCGACCAAGCTTTTCGGCACGGAACGGATACTTGTTATTGATGATGAGTTTCTTCTGGTCAAGGTCAGTCAGAGGATGCTGGAAGATTTTGGCTATACGGTGACGGGAACCATGGACAGCAAGCAGGCCCTGGCGATGGTCCAGGCCGATCCGCAGCAGTTTGACCTGATCATCACCGACCAGACCATGCCGGGAATGACGGGTTCGGAACTGGCCAGGGCGGTACTGGCCCTTGTTCCAACCATGCCAATTATTCTCTGCACCGGGCACAGCGCCGTCACCTCGAAGGAAGAGGCTCTGGCCATGGGCATCAGGAGGTATCTTTACAAGCCCCTGCAGGTGGATGAACTGGTGCGGACGGTTAGAGAGGTGTTGAATGAACAGGGTGAAGAGAGAAGATTGAACAACGAAGATTGAAGGACAACCCTGATAAACGGGATAAGGGGAAGGACGGTTGGTCGAAAAAGGCCTTCCCGGCTTCTGATAATCTGAAATGGGAGAGATGTGATGACGCAACGACGGATTCTTTTTGTGGACGATGATCCCAATATCCTCTCGGGTATTCGCCGTTCACTGCGTTCCATGCGGGATGATTTTGAACTGCACTTTGCCGAAAGCGGCAGAGACGCGCTGGAGATGATGGGTGGGAGTCCCTTTGACGTGGTGGTCTCCGATATGCGGATGCCGGGGATGGACGGCGCAGAATTTCTGGAAAAGGTCCAGGAGTTGTATCCTTGCACCATCCGGATCATGCTCACCGGGCAGGCCGATCAGAATTCGATTCTGCGCACGGTCGGGGTCGTGCACCAGTTTCTCGAGAAACCAAGCACTCCTGATATCCTCAAATCAGTGTTGATTCGCGCCAGTGCCCTCTACGGATTGCTTGCCGATGACAAGATGAAGGGACTCGTTTCGCAGATTGAAAGTCTTCCCAGTCTGCCGGATATGTATGCCAGATTGCAGCGGGCCATGGTCACGCCGGATGTGTCAGTGGATCAGGTGGCGGCGATTATTGAGCAGGATATGGCCATGAGCGCCAAGGTGCTCCAGCTTGTTAACTCGGCTTTTTTCGGTCTGTTTCAACGGGTTGAAAGCCCGGCTCGCGCCGTTGCTCTCCTGGGGCTGGAGACGATCAAAGGGCTGGTCCTGGGGGTTCAGGTTTTTTCCGGGATGAAGAGCCGGAGCAAGCTTTTTTCCCTTAATAAGCTGATGCAGCACTCCATGGCCGTGGGTGCCTGCGCCAAGAAAATAGCCGCCGCCGAGACCGACGACAAGGCTCTTATTGATCACAGCTTTATTGGCGGCATTCTCCATGATGTGGGGAAGCTGGTGCTCGCATCCCGAATGCCCGCTCAGTTTGATCAGGCGATTTTGCTTGCCCGCGAGCAGCATTGTTCGTTGCGTGAAGCCGAAATCCAGATCTTTCACACAGGGCATGGCCGGGTGGGAGCCTATCTTATCGGGCTCTGGGGTCTGCCGGGGCCCGTGGTAGAAGCCATCGGCTTTCATCACTGCCTGGATGGTTATCCCGCGGATTCTTTCAGCCCGGCCCTGGCTGTCCATGTCGCCAACGCCCTCTATTATAGCCATGTCGCGCAAGGAACTGAAGAAGAGACAGAAAAGAAAATTATCGGTGCGCCCACCGGTCTTGATGACAACTATCTGAAAAAAATCGGGATGAGTGATAAGGTCGAGGGCTGGCGCGAGATGTGCGCTGAAATGCTACAGCAATAACTGGATACCAGGCCAGCTTCTTGGCTTTTGGCGCACTATTTCCTGGAAAAGGGGACGGTAGTCGTACCAGGTGCTTGCAGAATACCACACCGTCATTCCCGAGTGCTTTTATCGGGAATCCAGTTTCGCAAATTAAGTGTGCTATGGATCCCCGCCTGCGCGGGAATGACGGCTATTGGACATAAATCCTCATTTTGCAGGTAAGCGAGGGTGCGAGACTCCGAGAGGCTCAGGACAACTACCGTTTTGGTTCAATCTTCCTCGTCATAGGTAAAAAGAGAGCTGGCCCCCTCTTCGGCGCCAAGGAGATTTTTTCGTAAAGGGGCAAAGATCTGGCGCCCCAGGCCATACCGTTCACCGCTAAGATCGGCTTTGGCCGGAGGCCTGGCTGCCAGTTCCTCATCACTGACCAGAAGCTGCAGGACGCCGCTGCCGCTGAGGGTGATCAGATCGCCATTTACGATCTTGGCGATCATCCCGCCGGCCAGGGCCTCCGGGGTCAGGTGGATGGCGAAGGGCACCTTGCCCGAGGCCCCGGACAGTCGGCCATCGGTGACAAGGCCTACCTTGAATCCCCTATCCATGATGATGGAGAGATAGGTTATCAGCTTATGCAACTCGGGCATGCCATTGGCCCGTGGGCCCTGAAATCGCACCACCGCGATCAGGTCACGGTCCATCTTCCCGGCGGCAAATGCCTCCGCCATCTCGTCCTGGCTATGAAAGATCATGGCCGGGGCAGTGACCTCGGTCTTGACCCCTTGTGTCAGGGACGAGACCTTGATGATGGCCCGGCCCAGATTGCCGCGCAGCAGCCTGATCCCGCCGCTTGCGGCAAAGGGGCGGCTGATCGTGGTAATGACCTCGGTGTCCGCCGATCCTTCCGGCTCTGTTTCCCAGACAAGCCTCCCGTTTTTTTCTTCCGGCATCCTGGTGTAACGTTCCAGCCCCTGACCAGCCACCGTCAGCACGTCATTGTGCAAATAGCCGTTTTCCAGCAGCTCCTTGATAAAGACGGTCATGCCCCCGGCCTGTTGAAAGGAGTTGATATCCCCGGGGCCGTTGGGGTAGATGCGCATGATCAGTGGCACCCCATCGGAGAGTTCGGAAAAATCATCCCAGGTGATCCTGATCCCGGCGGCCCGGGCAATGGCCACCAGGTGCATGGTCTCATTGGTGGAGCCGCCGGAGGCCAGCAGCCCGACCAGGGCATTGACCACTGATTTTTCGCTGATCACATGACCGATGGGGGTGTAGGGGGTCTCTTTCTCCTGCTGGCCTGCAAGCAGGGTAACCCGGGCGGCCGCGGCCTGGGTGAGCAGCTCGCGCAACGGGGTTTCGGCATTGACAAAGGAGGCGCCGGGCAAATGCATGCCCAGCATCTCGGCGATCAACTGGTTGGTGTTGGCGGTTCCGAAAAAGGTGCAGGTGCCGGGGCTGTGATAGGCATGGTGCTCATACTCGAGCATCACATCACGGCTGATCTCGCCCTGGGCAAAGCGTTCCCGGGCCTGGGCTTTGTCCTTGTTCGCCACCCCGGAGGTCATCGGGCCGGACGGCACCAGCAGCATGGGCAGGTGCCCGAATTGCAGTCCACCCATAAGCAGACCGGGCATGATCTTGTCACAGACCCCAAGCAGCAGGGCGCCGTCAAAGACGTTATGGGAGAGGGCGATGATGACGGACATGGCAATGACATCGCGGCTGATCATGCTGAGATCCATGCCGGGCTCCCCTTGGGTCACCCCGTCACACATGGCCGGCACACCACCCGCCACCTGGCAGATTCCGCCGCCTTCCACCACCACCTTCTTGATGATATCCGGATATTTACCGTAGGGATTATGGGCTGAAACCAGATCGTTGTAACTGGTGATGATGCCGATATTGGGCATTCGTTCATCGCGGATGATCATGCAGGCACCGCTGTCGCAACTGGCCACATGGGCCAGGTTGCTGCAGGGCAGATGATGACGGAAGGGGATATCGCTGCGCGCCTCTTCCAGTCGTTGCAGGTATTTGCTGCGATGTTCGGCACTGCGCTCGACAATGCGCTTTGTTACTTGCTGGACGACGCTGTTCATAATGGACTCCTGGGGGATTTTGGTGGTTGTGGCAAGGTTGAAAGCAGAAGGGGTTTAGGACTGAATTTTAATAAAAATGCATAATAAAACAGCATGTTATGGAGTAGGTCGGGTTTCAATCCGACGATGGGCTTGCTGCGTACCTCAGTTCTCGGGCTAAAGCGCGACCTACTATAAAATGGTAGATATGTACGAAAATCAGTATTCAGCCTGAACAACCTCTCATTTATGGCGACCAGTAGACTGCAAGCGGTGTGGTCTCCTGTCGCAGAAGATAGCGGATGGGCATTTCCCGCGCATCTTCTGCCTCCTGAGCCTTGACCAGCACTTTTTTCTTCTCCTCACCCTGGAGATGGAGAAAAAGCTGACGACTGTTCAAGATTGCAGGCAGGGTCAGGGTCATCCGTTCATAAGGCGCAGTTTGTGGCCGCATGGCCATGCAGATCTTTGCGGAACGCGGATCAACGGCCGCTGCAAGATTCCCTGCGCCGGGAAAAAGGGAGGCGGTATGGCCGTCATTGCCCATGCCCAGGATCAGACAATCATAGGGTCGAGGAATTTCCACTAAGGCAGCGGCGCAATGTTCCTCTCCTTCTGCTGCTGTGCCGTCCTCGGTCTTCATCGGGATAAAGCGGGCGGCTGCGGCTTTTTTTTGGAGTAAATGAGTGCGCACCAGACTCTCATTGGAGTCTCGGGATGTTGGTTCCACCCAGCGTTCATCCACCAATGAAATCGTCACGTGTTGCCAGGGCAGTTCCATCCCGGCTAAACGGGCAAACAAGGGAATAGGGGTGCTGCCGCCGGAGACCAGCAGGCTGGCCTGAGCACGCTTGCGGACTCCTTCCGTTAACAAGTCGCCAATCCTTGTTGCCAGTGTCTCTACGAGCAGTTCTGCGGTGGAAAATTCCAGAAACTCATGCCTGTTCATATTCCTATTCCTCCCACTCCCGGCCGTCGCGGGCAAGCAGCGCCACCGAGGCCACCGGCCCCCAGGAGCCCGACGGATAGCTCCGGGGCGGCTCGCTGGACGTGGCCCAGGCCTCGTGGATGGAGTCGATCCAGGCCCAGGAGTATTCCACTTCGTCGCGGCGGATAAAGAGCGACTGGTTGCCGATCATCGTCTCCAGAATCAGCCGTTCATAGGCGTCAGCGACATGCTTGGTGGAAAAGGCGTGCGAAAAACTTAAATCCAGCCGGGTCTTCTGCAGCTTAATTCCCTTGCCGATCCCGGGGACCTTGTTGAGCATCTCGATTTCCACACCCTCGTCGGGCTGGAGGCGGATCACCAGTTTGTTGGGCGGCAGGTCCTTATAGCTGTCCTTGAAGATATTATGGGGCAGATGCTTGAAAAAGATCACCACCTCCGAGCGTTTGGCGGTCAATCGTTTGCCGGTGCGCAGATAAAAGGGGACGCCCGCCCAGCGCCAGTTGTCGATGTCGACCTTGATGGCAACAAAACTCTCGGTGGTGGAGACGGGATTGCCGCCTTCCTCCTGGAGATATCCGGGAACAGGGTTGCCCATGATAAACCCGGCGGTATATTGGCCGCGTACCGTCTTCTCGTCGATGTTTTCAGCGGTGATGGGCCGCAGGGCCTTGAGGACCTTGAGCTTCTCGGTGCGGATGGAGTCGCCATCCATGTTGGTCGGTGGTTCCATGGCCACCAGGGTGAGGATCTGCATCAGGTGATTCTGCACCATGTCCCGCAACTGCCCGGACTGGTCAAAATAGCCCCAGCGTCCCTCGATGCCCACCTCTTCGGCGACGGTGATCTGGACATGATCGATGGTGTCGTGATCCCAGTTGGTGGTGAAGATGGAGTTGGCAAAACGCAGGGCCAGCAGGTTCATCACCGTTTCCTTGCCCAGGTAGTGATCAATCCGGTAGACCTGGCCTTCGCCGAAGAACCGCGCCACCACGTCATTGATTTCCTGTGATGAGGCCAGATCCCGGCCAATGGGTTTTTCCAGTACCACCCGGGTCTCCCGGGTGATCAGTCCTCCCTGCTCCAGGCCCCGGCAGATATCCTCAAAAAGCTGGGGAGCCACCGAGAAGTAGTTGATCAGCACCCGTTGGCTCTGGTCGGTAAACTCCTGCAATTTCGTGTACTCTTCGGGGTGGTCAATATTGATCAGGACATAGTGCAGGCGGGCCAACAGGCGCGTTACCACCGCTTCTTGGAGACCTTCCTTGACAAAGGTGGCAAGGGCGTCCTGCATCTTTTGAATAAAGTCCGCCTGGCTGAGATCATGGCGGGCAACGCCTAAGATTCGGGTGTCGGGGTGGAGCAGCCCTTCCCGGTCTAATTGATAGAGAGACGGCAGGAGTTTGCGGCGGGACAGGTCGCCTAGAACCCCGAAAATGGTAAAATCACAAGCTTGATTTTTACTTTCCACCATAGTGTAAATTCTCCAGTCAGATAATTGAAGAGAGTCCTCAATAAATTGTTGCCGGGATATTGTTTATCGTATCAGCCGGGCCCCATGAATGCAAAGGATAACAACCCTGGCTTTGTTCCCTGCCCAAAGCTGATGGTCATTCACACCATACCACAATTGTTTCTTTCTAACCCCCGATGAACGCTCTTCTAACCGTTTCCAAACAGTCTTAACGGTTTCGTGTCAATCCGAACCATAATAAAATGTAACATGTTAAAATTTAACCAAATATTCATCATAGATTAATATTCCTGGGCCATAAGAAGGAGTGTGGAGGTTGCGATGCGAACCCTATGCGACCATATCCCTTATTCCTTCAGGAGGCCTTTGTGCAAAATCAATCTGTGCTGCATCGTATTTGGTTTGAAATCCTTGTCCGCCCCCGGCTTTTTCTGCTCCATTTCCGGTACCCCCTTTTCAGCGCGTGTCTTTTGTTTCTGTTCACGGCAGTTTTCGGCGGGCTTGCCCAGGACTGCCACGGTGCGGAGGCTGCCGGTCTGTCGTCGCGCTGGCCTGTCTGTGATCCCTTCAGCGCTTCCCAGAAAATCTCCTTTGTCCATGTCTCCGACATGCACGCCAGTTATAACCCGGATGCGGGCGGAACAAGCCCGCTGGCCAGGATGCGGGGTTTTGTGGATCAGGTCCGAGAAGAAAATCCCTATACGATCTTCAGCAATGGCGGTGATGATTACGAGAAAGGCTCCATTGCCGAGGAGCTGTCGCGCGGGCGAAGCACCCGGCAGGTGGTGCAGGCCATGGGCTATGACCTGCGCACCATCGGCAACCATGACTTTGCCTGGGGGTTGGATGAGCTGCTGGCCTACAGTCACGACGCAACGGCGGTGGTGCTGGCCACCAATACCAGCATGACCGCCAAGACAAGTGCCGGGGCTTCGGACCCGGGTTGGGTGGATTACGCGGAGATCACGGTGGGCTGTGTCCGCATCGGTTTCTTTGGACTGGTCTCCAGGCCATGGAATGAGCACGGCGAGCAGGTTGACGGGCCCTATTATGAAGAGCATCCCGAGCTGCAAACCGACTTCAATTACGCGGCCGTGGCCCGGCGCATAGTCGAGGGGCATCGGCGGGACGTTGATCTGCTGGTTCTGGTCAGCCATCTTGGCATCGATGATGACATTCGTCTGGCCCAAGAGGTGGAGGGGATTGATATTATTCTGGGCGGCCATAGCCATACCACCATGACCCAACCGCAGCAGGTCGGGAACACGATCATACTTCATACCGGCTCCTATGCCGAAAACCTTGGCCGATTCGACCTCGACTATGACCTGCGCGCCAGGCGGATTGCCGGCAGCCGGTTTGCCCTTGTTGCCAATGAGGAAGGGGCGGCGCCGGTGTGCCAGGTCGCCAACCGCGAGATAACCGGGATTCTCAGCCCGTATCACCAGGCCATCGAGGAGGATTTCGTCCGGCTTTGTACGGGCCGCAATCAACAGGAGATGGCGCGCATCGCTGCCCGGGCGGCTCTGCACATTCTGGGGGCTGATGCCGCCATGATCAGTCCCCAGTCGACCTGGAAGGGAGGGGCGCCCGGTGGAATGACCCGGCAGGAGATCCTCGCCATCTTCCCGGTGGAGCGGGAACCCTCAGCCAGTCCGGGAGCCAGCAGCCTTTCTCTGCTCCAGGCAACAGGCGCTGATCTCCTTCATGCCAGGGCCTCATTGCCGGATTTCGTCTATGAGGGAGTGGAAAATATTGATCCGGCAGCGATCTACACCATCGCCCTTCCCAAGGCCCAAGCCTGGCGTCAGGTGCGATATTTCGGACGCCGGATCAGCCTTGCCACCCCGGTTCCCGCCGGAGAGCTGTGGGAGATCGTGGGGAAATTTGGCTATGAGCAAAATGAAGCCAACCTGGCCCTTGATGAAAGGCCCGGGAAGAAAGGAGATGACCTGATTGCGGCGCTGTTTGCAAGGGGCTGGTAATCCGGACCAGGTGATTTGGTCCTGGTTCTTCCCGTTTTGGAATTCCGGATTTCTTGAGCAAATGTTTGCGGGATTAACCAGGGGAAATTGCTGGTTTAGTTGGCGCAGTAAGACTCCGCAGAAAAAGTAACCCATCCCAGGCAGGGTGAGTTATCCCTGCCTGTTTTCATAGTGCTCCGGCTTTTTGAC
Source organism: Desulfobulbaceae bacterium (assembly GCA_019163335.1). Taxonomy (GTDB): domain Bacteria; phylum Desulfobacterota; class Desulfobulbia; order Desulfobulbales; family Desulfocapsaceae; genus UBA2270. The sequence continues at coordinate 14,442 of JAFLKM010000053.1, forward strand.
GGTGAGCAGTTACAGCTAAGGCGGAATCCCTGAGGGGGTTCCGCCTTATCTGTTTTCAGCGCTTGACAAGAGCGACAACCGGGAGGGGTCGGTTCATTGTCCTCGTCCATTGAGACGGTCGATAGTGAAGCTCCTGCGCATAGTTTTTTCCGATTTGATATTCATGGGGATTCTCTTTACAGTGCCTTCGCAGGTGTTCGGGAGCTTTCTTGGTGAAAGGCCAGGGAGAATCCGGAGGGCGCTTAAGGTCTGATTGTTCAGCAGAGATGAATGACAGAATTGAGGAAAAACTAACCCCCGATAAACGGGATAAGTGCCTTATCAGAAAAATTTCCTGGAAAAAATAAGAAATTTTTCTGTAAGTCACTCAATCAAGGAGATGCGATGCGATCACGAATACTGATGCTGCTGGGCGCGGCGATTTTTTTCATGACATTTTCCACCAGCGCCATGGCCAGCGATCTGGACAGTTTTAAGGGAGAAAAGGGTGAGATCAAGATTGCCGGCGGAACGGCTCATATTCCGGTGATGAAAGAGGCGGCACGCCGGATCATGACCCTGAGTCCGGATGTTCAGATCAGTATTGCCGGTGGCGGCTCCGGGGTCGGCATCAAGCAGGCGGGGGAAGGCCTGGTCGATATCGGTAACAGCGGCAAAAAACCCAGTGAGGATGAGATCTCTAGATACGGTCTGCACCTTTTTCAATGGGCCATTGACGGCGTTGCTGTCATCGTCAATCCCGCCAACAAGGTTCGTGCCTTGACCCAGCAGCAGGTCGCGGATATTTACACCGGCAAGATCAGTAACTGGAAAGATGTGGGCGGGGTGGACAAGCAGATCAACCTCTATACTCGCGATGAGGCCAGTGGTACCAGGGAGGTTTTCTGGAATCAGGCCCTGAAAAAAGGGGAGATTGCCGCCAACGCCAACTTCAGTGTCTCCAACGGTGCCATGAAGGCAGCCATTTCCCAGGATCCCTTTGCCATCGGCTATGTTTCGGTGGGGCATATTGACGAGAGTGTCGCCGCGGTTGCTTTTGACGGCGTGATTCCCTCCCGGGAGACAGTGAAAGAAGGCAAATATTCCATCGCCCGGGGGCTTTACAGCTGCACGAAAGGGGCGCCTGCCGGTCTGACGAAAAAGTTTCTCGAGTATCTCTTTACTGAAGAAGGGCAGCAGATCGTGGTCGAGCAGGGATTTATCGCCGTGAAATGACAGCCGGTTCTGAGCGGGTGGTGGAGAGGCTGTTCTTTGCAGCGGCCTTTGTCAGCGCCTTTGTCACAGTCTTTATCTTCGGGTTTCTGGTCTATTACGGCCTCCCTCTGTTTTCGGGAGGCCGTTTTATTGAGATTCTCTCCAGCCCCTGGGCGCCACACCAGGGCTCGTTCGGCATTTATCCCATGATTGTCGGCACCCTTGCCATCTCCATGCTGGCCATGGTGTTCGCCTTTCCCCTTAGCATGGGCTGCGCCATTCTGATCAGCGTTGTCAGCAGAGGCAGGCTCAGTAAAGTAATCCGCAAGGTCGTGGAGGCCATGACCGGTATTCCCACAGTGGTCTATGGTTTTGTCGGCATTTTTCTCCTCATCCCCCTGGTGCGCAATGTTTTTGATGCCGGATCCGGCATGTGTGTCCTGTCGGCCTCGTTGATGCTCGCTGTTCTTGTCTCTCCCACCATGATCCTCTTTTTTTGTGACAGCTTTGATCGGGTGCCGAGGTCCTATGGCCATGCGGTGCTGGCCCTGGGCGGCACGAGAATCCAGCAGTTTCTCCATGTGACTCTGCCCTGTTCATGGCCGGGGATTGTCGTCGCTGTAACCCTGGCCCTGGGCCGGGCCGTCGGCGATACCCTGATTGCCTTGATGATCGCCGGAAATGCGGTTCAGGTGCCGGGGTCGGTTTTTGATTCGGCACGGACCCTCACCTCCCATATTGCCCTTGTCTTTGCGGCGGACAACGAAAGTCTTGAGTTCAAGGCCATCTTTGCCTGCGGGGTGTCGCTCTATCTTTTTACGACCATTCTGGTACTGATTATCCGGCTGGCAGTGCATGAAAGGGGCAAGTGTGGGCAGGTTCGTTGAACGGGCAATTATCACTTTTTCCTGGCTGGCCGGCGCGATTCTGTTAACCGTGATTTGCGCGGTGACCGGGTATCTCTGCTTCAAGGGGCTGAAAACCATGAGTCCGGCCCTGATATTCGGGAGTACTGATCCCATGTCCGCCCTTCTCTTGCGTCAGCGGGTTTTCGATGGTCTTTTTCCGGCCATGGCCGGTACCCTTCTGCTTGTTCTCATGTCGGTGGGCTGGGCCATTCCCATCGGCACGGCAGCGGGGATCTATCTGGCTGAATATGCCGGGGGCGGAACGAAAAAAATCTTCAACCTCCTCTTTGATCTGCTCGCCGGACTGCCGTCCATCGTCATTGGCCTCTTTGGTTTTAGTCTGACTCTTTTCCTCAACCGCCATGTGTCTAAGGAGCTGCATCCCTGCCTGCTGCTGTCAAGCATTGCCCTGGCCTTTCTGATCCTGCCGTATATTATCCGCACCACCCAGATCGCCCTGGAAAATCTGCCCGTCCAGAACAGGTTGACAGGTCTTGCCATGGGGGCCACCCGGTTGCAGAATCTTTTTCATGTCCTGCTGCCGCAGGCCCTCGCGGGAATGGTCAGCGGGGTATTGCTTGCCATTGGTCGCTGTGCTGAAGACACGGCGGTGATCATGCTCACCGGGGTTGTCGCCTCTGCCGGTGTTCCAAGGTCGATTTTGTCCCATTATGAGGCCCTGCCGTTTTACATTTTTTACATCTCCTCGCAATATGCGGATCAGCAGGAACTGGCCACTGGATACGGGGCGGCGATTCTTCTGCTGTTCATCTGTCTTTTTCTGTTTGCCGTAGCCTTTGTCATCAAAAAAAACCTGCCTTGTCAGGTTTTTTCTCAGCGTTAAGAAGAATCATGCAACCATTAACCCAGCCATTTATTCCGTCGTCGGTAAAAATCCGGGTCAGCAATCTTTCCTTTTCCTATAACGGCAGAGAGATCCTGCGTGATACCTCCCTGGAGTTTCCTGAACATGCCATCACTGCCATTGTCGGGCCCTCAGGATCGGGAAAATCCACCTTTCTCATGACCCTGAACCGTCTCTGGGAAGAACTGCCCCAGTGCACTATGGGCGGCAGGGTGGAGATTTTATTGAACGGCATCCAGCAAAATATCTACGCACCGGATTGCGGGGTGGAGGCGTTGCGGCGGCGGGTGGGTATGGTCTTTCAGATGCCCAACCCTCTGCCGATGAGTATCTTTAAAAATGTTGCCTTTCCATTGCAGCTTGCCGGTGAAAAAGACAAAAATGTGATCCGTAGAAGAGTGGAAGAGACATTGCAGGATGTAGGGCTGTGGGATGACGTCAAGGACCGGCTCGCAGGCTCCGCCCTGTCTCTGTCGGGGGGACAGCAGCAAAGGATGTGCATGGCCCGGGCGATGATTCTGCGGCCCGAGATTCTGCTCCTCGATGAACCGGCGTCGGCTCTTGATCAAAAGGCTGCCGAGGCCATTGAGCAACTTCTCGTGCGGTGGAAACAAAACTGTACCATCCTGATCGTGTCCCATTATCTTGATCAGGTGAAACGGATAGCCGATAGCGTGGTCGAATTGCAAGGCGGCCAGTTGAGAAACCGACAGGTTGCAACACCTCGGGTGTAGCTGGTCATAGGCGATGGGGCAAAGATGACCGGAACACTTTCCATTCTTTTTAGAACCTTCCAACTTATTTTCTTGTTTTTTTACAAGGAAATACTCGGCGAAAAGCACTTATCCCGTTTATCGGGGTCAGCTTTAAAAAAATAAAAAGAGAAAAGATCATGATCAGTATATCCATACCGGGCTGGCGGGAGCTGCACCTTGAACATCTGGTGCTTGATTACAACGGAACTCTGGCATGTGACGGCCAGTTGATTGAAGGGGTGTCCCCCCTGCTGGCTTTGCTGGCCGAGCAGCTTGAGGTGCACATCGTCACGGCCGACACCTTCGGCAGCGTGGAAAGGATGTTTGCCGGGAGTCGTTATCGGGTGTTCAAACTTCCCTCCGGCAATGAGGAGCAGGGCAAGGCCCGGTATGTGCAGGATATTGGGGCTGAATCGTCGGTCTGCGTCGGTAATGGCCGCAATGATCGGATTATGCTCAAGGAGGCTGCCCTGGGAATTGCTGTGATGCAGCAAGAGGGGTTGGCGCTGGACGCCCTCCTGGTCGCTGATCTGGTGACGCCAAGCATTCTGGACGCCCTCGATCTCCTGCTCCATCCCCTGCGGCTTATGGCAACCTTGCGTTGTTGAGCCGCTTTTCTCTGAGGGTTATCCCTTTAACCGAGTAGAGGCAGGATGTAGCTTGCGGCCATAAAGAGCATGCAGGCGGCGAGAATTGATTTGATCAGTGTGGCCGGCACATGTTTTTGCAGCCGTGCCCCGCAATACATGCCGGCGATGCCGCCGATGCCGAAGAGACAGCCAAGAAGCCAGTCCGGTGCAATGGCCACGCCGGGAACCCAGGATGCCAGGAGCTGGTAGAAGATGACCCCGGCCACCGAGGTGATAAAGGTTCCCATCAGCGCCGCTCCAGCCACGGTATAGATCGGCATTCCAAAAAAACTGACAAAAAACGGGGCAATGATTGAGCCCCCGCCAATGCCGTACACCCCCCCGATCATGCCGACAATCAGGCTGAGGGCCATGACCCCCCAGGCATTCACCGAGATGGTCTCGCCACAGAATTCATAGACGATGCGGCCCGGTGTCCATTGGGTGACCACAACCCGGGTGAGCTGCTTTCCTGCGGCAGAGGGGGTGTGGGCTGTCTGGGGCGGTTTCTGTTGTGGCTGAACCCGCTGATCCGTCGATGAGGTCCTGCTTTTTTGTCCTTGGGAAACGAGATCCTTGAGTAACCTGCCTCCGATATAGAGCAGGACGAGCCCGACAAACAGCTTGAAATTTTTCGGGTCGGGCAGGTATAGAACGCGAACAATCGCACCGATCAGCACACCCGGGAGGGTGCCGATGATCACGATCCAGGTCAGGGGCCAGACCATCCGGCCTTCCCGGATATACCGATAGACTCCGCTGGGGATGGCTACGATATTGAATAACTGGTTGGTGGAACTGACGGAGGGGCTGGTGAAGCCGAGAACACTGACCTGAAAGGGGAGCAGCAGAAAGGCTCCGGAGACCCCGCCCATGGAGGTGAGTAACGAGATGACAAAGGCCACCAGGGGCGGCACCAGTGGATGAACCTCGATTCCAGCAACAGGGAAAAACATCAGCAGACCTCAATACTCAATAAAAGCTAAATAGGGGGTATAGATCTCATTTCTTGTTATCAAACTAACCGTTGTGCCTGCACTTCTCCCGTAAAATCTGTCCTCCGGCATTCAGCCCTGTCGTTTTTATAAACAAAGGACAGAGATCGTTACTCCTGCCAGAAATACCCAGAGGATATCAACTTTTTTCAGCAAGGCGGCAAGGGCAGCAGTGGCCAGCAGGAGATGGGGCCAGTCCCAGTGAACCTGCAGGGCAAAACGGATGGTGACGGCCAGCAGCAGGCCGACAAAGGAGCTGAGAACCCCGGTGATGGCCCGGTTAAACCAGCTCGAGGTTCGCAGTCGTGAAAAATACGGGGTAAGCCCGATAACGAGCAGCAGTGATGGGCAGAAGATGGCCACTGTGGCAACGCCGGCGCCGATCAGCCCATGCAGGAGGTAGCCGACAAAGGTGGCGGTGATGACAATGGGGCCGGGGGTAAACTGGCCGAGGGCTATGCCGTCGAGGAAGGTCGGGCCGTCCAGCCAGGATCGAATCTCAACGATTTCATGGAACATCAGCGGTACCGAGCCAAAACCGCCGCCAAAGGCAAAAAGGTCAATCCTTGCCATAAGCAGGGCCAGACGGGCGAGATCGGGACTGAAAAACCCGAGCAGGGCCAGCCCGGCGGCGGCACAGGCGAGCAGCAATAAAAAAGGGCGAAAGATTGGCGGCAGGATTGGCTCCTTTGCCGTCTGTGCCTGGTCGGGGTGGCTCTGGAGCAGGATCATGCCGAGGAGGGCGGCCAGGAGCAGGATCAGGACCGGATTGATCATCATGCCAAAAAAGATCGCTGCGATCAGGGCAATTCCCCAATGCTGCCAGCAGTGCAGGGTGCTTCTTCCAAAGGAGATTGCGGCATTGGCAACGACCGCAACGATCAGGGCCTGCAAGCCACTGAAGGCGGCAATGACCAAGGGCAGCGTATGGGCACGGCTATAGATCATCGAGAGTGCCAGCATGAAAAGAAAGGCGGGCAGGCCAAATCCAATATAGCTCACCAAAGCCCCGGCCACCCCGCGTGTCCGCAGGCCGACATAAGCCGCAACCTGCATGGCCGTGGCCCCTGGAATGGTCTGGCTGAGGGCCACGCCGTCGGCAAAGGTCTCTTTGGCCAGCCAGCGTTCCCGGCCCACTGCCAGTTCTCGGATATAGGCGATCATGGCCGGTCCGCCAAAGGCGGTGAGGCCCAGGCGCAGAAAAACCTGGAAGAGACGGAGCAGGGTTGGTGGGGAGGAGGGTCGATTGAAAGAGTCCTTGCCTTGAGCAACGTCTGTCTTCTGATTTGTCACAACAGTTTCATCCGAAAACGCGTATTTTGATAGCGCAAGACCACGCCTTCCCAGATAATCCGGTCCAGATACAGCCCATTTTCCACCATATCGCCCTCACGGCAGATCCGGTTATTGATGATAATCAGGCGTTTATCGCTACTCTGGGCGTAAACATGGCCAGCCAGCTGTAAAGGAGGAAGGCTTTTTCGGAGCCCGGCCGGTAAGTCCTGGAGCAGGGGCAAGGCGTCTGTGTCATCTGCCGTCCCTTCCTGCTCCGCTGCTTTGGCGGCAGAAGGCTTGACTGGCGCAATGGTTTCTGGAAGATCTTTCAGCCCGGGAACGGCCGTTTCGTCTCTCAACGGCTGCTGCCTGTTGCCGTCTGTCACCACTTCGGCCGGTTGTGTTGTTCCCGCACCCGTTTCGAAAGCAGCCGATTCAGGGGCGTCCGGCGACGGGATGGCCTTGGGACGGCTCCCTGTTCCAGCCGTCACTGTTTTGCCTGTAACTTTGTCCCGATCCGGCAGCGTGTTCTTTGCTGGAGCAGGCTGCGCAGGTGGCATTGCCTGCTCCGGTAATTGTCCGAGATTCTTCTCTTGTGGAACCGCACCGTTTCGTCCGCCCCAATAAAAAACAAGCGATGAGACAAGAGCAAAAACAAGGATCGCCGCTCCAATCCATGGCCAGGAGGGGGCCTTTTTTTCTTTCTGCGGAGGGGCAGGCCGTTTGAGATGATCACTTTGCAGGCTGGGAACCTCCCCCTGCCTGCGTTCCCGATCGGATTTTTTTAGTGCTTCCAGGATATAGGACATGATCAGTGATCTACTTTTTAGTTTTCAGGTTGGGGGAATGGCTTTGGGGCAGCCATGTCATCGTTTGCCGAACCGGGTTCTTTTTCTGGAACCTGTTGCAGATGCAGGATATTGATTCCTGTCTTGGACTCAACGTGGCCGGCCGGGGTAATCTCAGTGACCGGCCCTGCCGTTTGGCTCAGTTCAGCCTTTTTGTTTCCGGCGACAAATTGCCAGCGGCCATAATAAAAGAAGACCGCCAGAGCCCCCAAAACAATGAGCAGCAGACTTGCCACAAGGGCCGGGATGGAGATTCCCCGGGTTAAATAGGCCAATCCTTTTTTGCCGGTGCGACCGCCAAAGACTTCCCGGGCCGCCTGATTGACGATTTTCAGGTCCACCTGCTCTTTTTCCTCAACATAGGCCCCCAGTAAGGCCCGGTCACAGAGGACATTGATCAGCCTGGGAATGCCCCGGCTTAACTCCCCCACCCGTTTGAGCGCCGCCTTGGAAAACAGCCGTTTTCGGCTGCCGGCCACCGCCAGTCGATGCTCCACGTAGGCGGGCACATCATCAGCGGCCAAAGGCAGAAGGTGATAGCGGGAGGTAATGCGCTGATTGATCTGGGCCACCTCCTCCTTGTCGAGAAGCTGCCGCAGTTCGGGCTGGCCGAGAAGGATTATTTTCAGCAGTTTCTCCTCGCCGGTCTCAAGATTGGTGAGCAGGCGCAATTGCTCCAGGGTGTCGATGCTCAGATTCTGAGCCTCGTCAATGAGCAGGGCGGTGATCCTGCCACGGGCGTGGGCATCCAGCAGATAACGGTTGAGGTGATCGATGTAGGTCTTGATGCTGTTTGGATCGCCGTTGACCGCAATCTCCAGTTCGTCACAGATCGAGGCCAGAAGCTCCATGGCATTGAGCTTGGGATTGAGGATCAGGGCCAGGTCGGTGTTTGCCGGCAGCTGTTCGAGCAGGCAGCGGCATACCGTCGTCTTGCCGGCACCAACGGCACCGGTCAGAAGAATCAGGCAGCCATCGCTGTTGAGGCCATAGAGCAGGTGGGCAAGGGCCTCCTGATGGAGCGCACTCATAAAGAGGTAGCGAGGGTCCGGGGCAATGGAAAAAGGTTTTTCTTTAAGTTCGAAATAATGCGTGTACATAATCACGAAGACTTGTGTGGGCTGAAGAGCGAAGGCTGAAGACGAAAGGAGAGGCAGCCTGTCCGGACTGCATGGTACTTATCCTGTTCGTCGGGGTTAGCAATACTATAGGATATATTATCTTCAATTTCCAATTCTTCTTGTTTCCCATTGAAATTCCCTCTCAGGCTGATACGATAGCATCAATGAAAATTCCCGGGAATACCCCTTTTCCGGCTTATTGAGTCTGTCCCAACTCTCTACCTCAGAACTTACTGCCATGCCCATTTACGAATACACTGCATACGACCAGAAAGGCAAGTCCGGAAAAGGGATCATCGAGGCTGACAATGAGCCCGCTGCCCGCGCCAAATTGCGGGCCGCAGGAAAATATCCGGTGGAGCTCAAGGAGAATCTATCCCAGTCGACGAGTACCGGCAAACATCTGCTGGCGACCTCTTTGAGCTTTGAGCGGGTTAAATCCGGGGAGATCCATCTTCTCACCCGCCAGCTTGCCACCCTTCTCGGTGCCGGCATTCCTCTGGTCAACACCCTCAGCTCGCTGCTTGAGCAGACCGCCAATCCAGCCTTAAAAAAAGTGCTGGCTCAGATCAAGGATTCCATCAATGAGGGAAACACCCTGACCAACTCGCTGGCCCGGCACCCGAAACTCTTTTCCAGTATCTATATCAATATGGTGCGGGCCGGCGAGGCATCCGGGTCGCTGGACATCGTCCTTGAAAAGCTGGCGGATTTCGGCGAAAAGCAGCAGACGCTCCAGGGCCGTCTGAAGGCGGCGCTGGTCTACCCGGTCTTCATGGCTGTCATCGGCACTGCCATCCTCTTTCTTCTTGTCACCTACATCGTCCCCAATATTACCAAGGTCTTTGATGACATGGAACGTACTCTGCCCTTGCCAACCCGGCTTCTCATCTCTTTGAGTGATGTGTTGCGAGGCTACTGGTGGCTGGTGCTTTTATTGCTGGTGGGCCTGTTTTTTTCCTTCCGTCTTTTTCTGAAAAGTGACAAGGGGCGGCAGCTCTGGGATCTCCTCAAACTGAAGATGCCGATCATCGGAAACGTCAACCAGAAGATCATCCTTGCCCGCTTTGGCTCGACCCTTGCCAGTCTTTTGGGCAGCAGCGTACCGCTGGTCACGTCCATGCAGATCGTTCAGTCCATTGTCAATAATTCCCTGATTGCCGAGGTGATTGAGGATGCCATCGACCAGATCCGCAAGGGCAAAAGCATGGCCAAGGCCCTGGGCGGATCGCCCTGGTTTCCACCCATCTTTGTCCAGATGATCAGTGTCGGTGAGCAGAGCGGCAATATGGAACCCATGCTCCAGAAGGTTTCCGAGGCCTACGAACGGGAGGTGGATATGGCCATCATGGGGATGACTTCGCTCCTTGAGCCGATCATGATCCTGGCCATGGGACTGGCCGTAGGGTTCGTCGTGCTCTCCATTTTACTGCCGATTTTTGAGATGAACCAGATGGTCGGGTAGGGACGGCCGAAGACTTTTTTCGAATTCATCAAGACGGAGAAGGATAAAGGATGGCAAGGCGTTTCACTGCCATGCTGTTGCTTCCAAGGTCGCAGCTACATCGATTTTTTCGTCCCTCGCCTGTCTTCCGGGGTCTTGCATTGAATGCAGCGGAGAACAAGAAGGTTGACGGGGACTGCTCCCGGCTGGTATTAATATACCCTTTGATTCCGGCATGTTCAAAACGAACCCCGATGAACGGGCTATGTGCCTTACAGATTATTTCGTTCCCCCTCCTTTTAAATCCCTATGCTGACCCTGGATCTCACCTTGGATCTCACCCTGAATCTCATCCTCAATCTCAGTCTGCTGGTGTCTCTCAGCATTATTTCCGGCTTTATTGAGAACCGCTGGAGTCGGCAGACCCGTCAGGGGCAGATTCTACAGGGGCTTCTGTTTGGTCTGGTCGCTGTGATCGGGATGTTTCGGCCACTGGTTATTGGCCCCGGACTGTTTATTGACGGCCGCTCGATTATGGTGAGTCTGTGTGCCTTTTTCTTTGGGCCCTGGGCGGCCCTTGCCGCCATCGTGCTGACCACTATCTGTCGCATCGGGCTGGGTGGAGTGGGCATGATCGTGGGGGTGCTGATTGTTCTTTCCTCTGCGACCATTGGGCTTCTGGCCCATTCCCGTTTCAATCCCAACGTTCAGCCGCCATCCCTGGGCCGTCTCTATCTCTTTGGGCTTGTCGTGCATCTGATGATGCTTGTCATGATGGTTTTCCTGCCGGAAGGTTCGGGAATGCTGGTTCTTAAAAACATCGGTCTGCCCGTTCTACTGTTCTACCCGTTGGCCACCATCCTGATCGGCAAGATTCTTGCCGATCAGGCCGCCGCCATCCAAAACCTTCAGGAGTTGCAGGAAAGTGAGGAGCTCTTCAGAAGTTTGTTTGATGACCACCTGGCGGTCAAATGGATTCTTGATCCTGACAGCGGACAGATCATCGACGCCAATCAGGCGGCCGCCGCCTTTTACGGTTGGTCACAGGCTGAGCTGAAAAAGATGAGGATCCAGGAGATAAACACCCTGCCTCCCGAAGAGATCCAGCAGCAGATAGACCAGGTCAAGGCCGGGAAGAAGGTCCAGTTTGAGTTCCGTCATCGCCGTGCCGATGGTTCCATCCGCGATGTGGCAGTCTTCAGCAGCAAGATCATGATCAAGGGCAGGACATTTCTTCACTCCATCAACCATGATATCACCGAGCAAAAACAGAGCGCGAAGCTTCTGCGGGAACAGGAGGAAAGATATCGAAATCTTGTTGATAACGCGCCTATTGGCATTTACACCGTTACTTCCCAGGGAGGAAATTCGCTGTTGATGAATCAAGCCATGGCGGATTTCCTGGAGTGTGCCTCACCGCAGGAGGCTCGCCGGTATTATGCCGATATCGGAACCATGCTCTGGATTTACCCCGATGAGCGTGCCCGGTATATCAAGATGTTGCGGGATCAGGGGCAGGTTAAAAATTTTGAAATGCAGGCTCGAACCGCCCTTGGCAAGGCCATCTGGCTGAGCTTGAGCGCTCGTGTGGCGGGAAAAAAGGAGAGTGGGTCATTTATCATCGAAGGTTTTGCCTCTGATGTCAGCGACCGGCACAGACTGGAAGAACAATTTCTTCAGGCCCAGAAGATGGAATCGGTGGGTCGGCTTGCCGGCGGGGTGGCCCATGATTTCAACAACATGCTTTCGGTTATTCTTGGCTATTCGGAGATCGGATTATCAAAAGTGGATCCGGCCTCACCGCTTTCTGCCTACCTTCAGGAGATCAGCAATGCCGGCCACCGGGCCAGGCAGATTACCCAGCAATTACTCGCCTTTGCGCGTCGGCAAACCGTTGCTCCCAAGGTCCTTGATCTGAACGACACCATCGAGGAGATGCTTAAGATGCTGCGGCGTCTGATTGGCGAGGATATTGATCTGGCCTGGAAACCGGCGTCGGATTTGTGGCCGGTCAAAATTGATCCTTCCCAGGTTGATCAGATTCTGGTCAACCTCTGTGTGAATGCCCGGGATGCCATAGACGATGTCGGCAAGATCACCATTGAGACCCAAAACGTCGTCTTTGATCAGGTCTACTGTGAGGACCATCTGGACTTTATCCCCGGCGAATTTGTGCGATTGGCGGTGAGTGATACCGGTTGCGGCATGGACAGGGAGATTCTGGATAACATCTTTGAGCCGTTTTTTACCACCAAGGGGCTTGGCTCCGGCACTGGTCTGGGGCTTGCGACGGTCTACGGGATTGTCAAGCAGAATGGCGGATTTGTTAATGTCTACAGCGAGCCGGGCAAGGGTTCCAGCTTTCATGTCTATTTGCAGCGCGACACCGAAAAACAACCAATGGAAGGGAGTGAAGAAAAGACGAGGGAGGTCAGTTGCGGACACGGCGAAACCATTCTTGTGGTGGAGGACGAGGTTGCAATCCTGCAACTTGCCCAGGTGATTCTTGAAGGCTTGGGGTATCAGGTTCTGACCGCTGACACTCCGGCAGATGCCCTTCGGCTTGCCGAAGAACATGGCGGCGAGCTGCACTTGCTCCTGACCGATGTGATCCTGCCCGGCTTCAATGGCAAGGAACTGGCCGATCGTCTGTTCCTCCTGTATCCGACACTCAAATGTCTGTTCATGTCCGGGTACACTGCCAATGTCATCGCCCACCGCGGCATCCTTGAGGACGGAGTTCATTTTATCCAAAAGCCCTTTTCCCGGGATCAGCTGGCTGAGAAGGTCAGAGAGGCGATGGAGAGTTAATGCCTTACAGCTTATCCCGTTTATCGGGGATAGGCTATTTTTCTTCCATTGTCTTTCCGATAATTTCTGATAATGCTTCCAGGGAGACTGGTTTCTGAAACCAGTCGACGAGGCCTTGCTCGAGAAGTTCCTCTCTTTTTCCTTCCGGATCATACCCACTCATGAGCACGAATTTGAGTGCGGTATTTTTTGCCCGCAGGGCGTAAAACAAGTCCGCGCCATTCATCTCCGGCATCACCATATCCGAGAGGACCATGAATACCGGTTCCGCACCTGTTTCCTGGTGGGCCATATATATTTCAAAAGCCTCCTGTCCGTTGGTTGCGGTCAGCACCCGATAGCTCAGGTGCTGGAGCATGGTCTGCATCGCTTCCCGGACGGACGGTTCATCTTCCACCAGAAGGATGGATTGGCCATGTCCCATTGTTATCTGATTGGGTGTGGATACTTCTGCGTCCAGACTGCCCGGCATGACCGGGGGCAGATGGATGACAAAGCTCGTCCCCCGTCCCGGTTCACTCTGTACGGTCAGGTGGCCGCCATGTTGTGTGGCAATGCCGAAGACCTGTGCCAGTCCCAACCCGGAGCCCTTGCCCACCTCCTTGGTGGTAAAAAATGGTTCAAAGATCCGGGCGAGCAGCTCCGGCGATATCCCGCTGCCGGTGTCGCTGACCGTAATGGTGATCCATTCTCCAAAAAAAGTCTCATGGCAGAGGGCACAGCTGGTTCCTTGCGGTATTTGCACTCGTGCCAGCGTTACCGGCAGATCGCCACCTTTTGGCATGGCGTCTCTGGCGTTGATCACCAGATTGGTCAGGAGTTGTTGAATCTGGGTCGGATCGCCCTGGATCAGATAATCCCCGGGCTTGATATCGAGATGGAGATGAATCGTCTCGGGGATGGTGCTGCGGAGAAACTTGATGATCTCCTTGAGAAAGGGGATAAGATCCAGCGGCCTGGGGCGGCGGATGGACTGACGGCTGAAATCAAGCATCTGCTGGACCAGATTGGCCGCCCGCTCTCCAGACGAGATGATGATGGCAAGATCCTTGCGCGCCTGTTCCGGCATGGTTGGCGATTTGTGCAGCAGTTGTGCAAAGCCGAGGATGCTGGTCAGGGTGTTGTTGAAATCATGGGCAATACCGGCGGTTAACTGCCCGATGGCCGAGAGCCGTTCCTGCTGGACGACCCGCTGTTCCAGCTCTTTGCCCTTGCTGATGTCGATATGAATGCCCACCGCGCGAAGTGGTTTGCCCGAGGCATCACGAGAGGCAATCTGGCCGGCCGCGTGAATCCATTTCCATTGTCCGGACTTGGTGCGCAGACGATGTTCATTTTCATAAAAGAGGGTGCGGCCTTCCAGGTGGTCCATCATGGCTTCCAGGACTCCGGGAAGATCATCGGGATGTGCCAGCTTTTTCCAGCCCTCCAGGCTGGGGTCGATTTCGTCCTTGCGATAGCCCAGCATCTCAGCCCAGCGATCGTTGATAATCATCTCGCCGGTTGTTACATCCGTGTCCCACATGCCCAGATTTCCACCCCGCAAAACGAGTTGTAGCCGTTCTTCACTTTCTCGCAAGGATCTTTCAGCCAGGATGCGGGTAGTCACATCCTGCACCGTGCCTGTCGAACTCACTGGTGTGCCCGTCTCATCATAGAAGGTTTCAGAACGCACCTGGACATATTTGATTGAGCCATCTTTCATCAACAGCCGGTGCACGATGTCATAGGGGGTCCTGGTTTGTATCGCGTGATAAAAGGCATGTTGGACATTCTCCAGATCGTCCGGGTGAGTGTCTTCGCGAAATGTTTGCAAAGAAGGTTTAAATACTTTGGGGTCCTTGCCGAAAATGCGGAAGACCTCTGTTGACCACTGTCCCAGGCTTGTCGGAAGGTCCAGTGTCCAGTGCCCCAGATGGGCGATCCGCTGCGCCTCGTCATGCAGGAATTGGAGGTCTTTCAAGGCCTTTTCTGTTTGAGTTTGAAGAAGTATGCGCTGTTTTATATAGCCTCGTCCAAACAGCAGGCTGACCAGGCCAATCAGCCAGATAATACCCAGGGACGCCAGGGCGGTGATATTGGAATGCTGCTCATTGGCCAGGAGCGAGGTCATGGGCAGGGAAATACTGATGCCGCCCCGGATATCGCCCGGACTGTAGCCTTGATCGCCATGACACTTGAGGCAGCCCTCGGTGGTGAGCATCGGCCGCATCAGCCGGAGATGGGGGATGCCGTCGACGTCGAGAAACTCAAAGACCTCTGTCTTTCCCTGGTCAAAGGCATTGAGGGCTTTTTTCTCCCAGGCGTCAGGGCTGTTGTCCGGGTTGAGCAGCTGCAGGCTGGTAATGTGTTCGTTGAGCCCATATTGTTCACGTGAGATAGTAAATATCTGACGAATCATATAGGCCGGATTCATGAGGGTCAGTTTTTTGCCGGCGGGGGTCGTGACATCGCGTTCAGGGACATGGCTCAAATGGGGATTGGGTGGGGTCTGTTCGCTGACAGGGACGTATGCCCCGCCATGGAGAGTGCCCCAGGCACGAAACGCCTGATCTTTCTCGAAATGGATGCGGGCCTCGGCAGCTGCGATTTGTATCGTAGCCTGCCGATGCTGCTGGACATTGACTGCAAAAATTCCGGCCATGAGCAGGGTCCAGGCAATGGTCATAAGCCAGCTGAAGCGGTCTATGTCTTTCAACAGGTTGGGAGAAGAAGGCTTGATTTTGGTCTTCATAGAATTGGAGGGATATCGTTGATTCGAGTTGAGCTGCTTTGTCTGATGCTGATGGGGATCCTGACGGTCTGAGAATCTCTCTAAAATGCCAGTATGATACGATTTTAGCAATAAAAAAGATCAGCAAAGGGTTTTGGCGCAACTCCCTTGGGGGAAGAAGGAAATTCCTTGTATCGGGCCGAGCATCTATGCTATCTTTGCTCACTAGCGATGCATCTTGTCTGGTTCCCCTGCGCTGCATGGGAGTCAGACAACAGTACAGCATGTTGTTTTGGGTAGGTCGGGTTTCAACCCGACGCAGGGCTTGCTATGAACCCCTGCTGTTGGGTTGAAACCCGACCTACCCCAGATTAATAGTTACAGAAATTTTTCTGATAAGGCACCTATCCCGTTTATCGGGGTTCAATACCACTCGCGCCCCCAAGGGTCGCGCCTGGAAAATAACACATACCGAGCTATGAGCACAGAACAGCCCCTACAGTCAGCCATCCGGGTCCTTTTCGTGGATGATCAGGAAGAGATTCGCTGCCTTTTCAGCGCCGGTATGCGTTCGGAGCACATTCAGCTGGACACCGCCGTCAATGGTGAGGATGCCCTCAAGGCCCTGGCCGCCAAGGGCTATGATCTGGTCGTCACCGATGTCCGCATGCCGGTGATGGACGGCATTACCCTGCTCAAGACCATCAAGGAGCTCTATCCCCGGCTGTTCGTGGTGATCCTCACGGCGCATGGCACCATTGAGGATGCGGTCAAGGCCATGCGGCTCGGGGCCTATGATTACATCCTCAAGCCCTTTGACTTCTCAACGATTCACCGGCTTATTGCCATGGTCAATGAGCATCGCCTTCTTCTGGGTGAGAATGGGGAGAGCAGCGAGGACACACCGTACCGCTTCGAGAATATCATTGGTCAGGACGTGCGCATGTTTGAGGTCTTCCATCAGATCAAGACAGTGGCCTCCAGCATGGCGACCGTCTTGATCACCGGCGAGAGCGGCACCGGCAAGGAGCTGGTGGCCCATGCCATCCATTCCCGCAGTGATCGCCGCGAAAAACCCTTCGTAGCGGTTAATTGCGGGGCCTTTGCCGATACCCTGATCCAGAGCGAGCTGTTTGGCCATGAAAAGGGCGCCTTTACCGGGGCGGGGCAGCGTCGAAGCGGTCATTTTGAAATGGCCAACGGCGGCACCATCTTTCTCGATGAGATTGCCGACACCTCGCAAGATCTCCAGAAAACCCTGCTGCGCCTTCTCGAATCCGGCTCTTTTTACCGGGTGGGCGGCAATAGTGAGCAGCACACCGATGTGCGGATCATCGCCGCCACCAATAAGGACATGGTGGAAGAGGTCATGGCCGGCCGGTTTCGCAAGGATCTCTATTACCGGCTGAAGGTGGTCAGCCTGGAATTGCCCCCTCTGCGGGAGAGGAGAAAGGATATCCCCCTGCTCGTGGATGCCCAGATCAGGCGCATTGCCCGTGAGGAAAAGAGGGAAGTTATCCCCTGCTCCCCGGAAACAATGGTCTTCCTGCTCAACCATACCTGGCCCGGCAATGTGCGGGAGTTGGTGAATGTGTTGCGCAATGCCATTATTTTCTGCGACAAGGAGAGGATCATGCCCGGCCATCTTCCCCGGGAAATCCTCAATGTCGTGGGCCCCACCACCCTGGCCCTGAACTCAGGCACGCTCGCCGAGGCCGAGGCCGCCCTTATTCGCGGCGCCCTCGAATGCGTCAGCGGCAATTTGTCCCTGGCCGCCGAAAAACTGGGCATCGCCCGTGGCACTCTCTATTCCAAGATGGGCAAATACGGTATCCATCGCCAGGAATAATTCCATTTCTAAATCAAGATGTACCCGAGGAGAAAAGCGAGCCGCGACGAAGCAGTACAGCGAGTAAGGTGAGGAGCGGCGTAGCGCATTCGACGAAGTGAACGCTTGATGTAGAAATGGAATAGGGTCGCTTTCCCCTGCGCCGTTTGCGTCTCCCTTGCTCCTCAATAAGCCACTGTTTGGCTCTTTTTTCCCCTCGCAATCTCCCCATCCTTTTATTTTCCATTCTTGTCCCTGTTCGATTTTGAACAGCCCCATCCAGTACGACTATCCTCCTGATTTTATAATACATTCCTCCTGAATCAGAAGAATGGCTCAGGTTCATGCGCCCGATTTTGAACAGCCCCATCCAGTACGACTATCCTCCTGATTTTATAATACATTCCTCCTGAATCAGAAGAATGGCTCAGGTTCATGCGCCCGATTTTGAACAGTCGAAGACTTCCAGTGCAAAGATCCAGAAATCCTTTAAAGTTGTAACAGATTTGAATCATTCGATTTTATTAATTTTCCCGGAAAGGCATGCTATTTGCTTTGAGAAAACTACGGAAAGGACAACGGGCAGAGGATCGGCCTATGGGGGGATGGGTTGCTTGCGTTGCATCTCGGGTGCGGCGGCAAATTTCTTTTGCTTCATTCAGTTTTGCTCAAAAATTTTTCACAAAGGAGAGAAAACATGTGGCAAAAAATACTCCCTCAGACGGTTAAGGCCAGGCTGTTGTTGATTATCGGCTGCTCATTTTTTCTGCTGGTGGGCGGGATTGTTGTCAGCACTGCCATCGAGAAAAAGAAGACCTTTCTTCAAAGTGAACGGTTCAAGCTCGAAAGTTCCTATCAGCAGATTATCAGCATGTTGGAGAGCCAGTCGGCCGAGGCCCTGGCCATGGCCTTCTTGACTGCGGAAATACCCGAGGCGCAACGGTTGTTCGCGGAGCGGGACCGGGCCGGACTGTCGGGACTGACCTTGCCGATATACAAAAATCTGAAGGAAAAGACGCGTCTTGCTCAGATGCAGTTTCTAACCCCGCCCGCCACTTCATTCCTGCGCCTGCACAAACCGGAGAAATTTGACGATGATCTGAAGGCTGTCCGCGCCACGGTGGTCGAGGTCAATCAACAGAAAAAACCGGTCTCCGGCCTGGAGATAGGGGTTGCCGGTCTTGGCTTGCGAGGGGTGGTCCCTGTTTTTTTTGAGGGGAAACATGTCGGGGCCGTTGAGTATGGAAAAGATTTTAATGATGAATTGCTCCTGTCCATGAAGAAACGCTTTGGTATGGATATCTGTTTTGTCACTCCCGATGGGAAAGATTTCAAGTACCACGCAAAAACGCTGGCAAACGCCATTCCCAAGAGTTGTTTCCCTCTTTTGCACCAGGTGATCGAAAAAGGGGAGATTGTTTTTGAACAGACCCTTGTTGATGGCATGAACATGCTTGTGGTGCTTGGCCCGGTCAAGGATTATGCCGGCAAGACCATCGGTGTCCTTGCCATTCCCCGGGATATCGGCCCTACCCTGGCGGTTATTTCCACAGATCTTTATAAGATGATTGCCGGCGGTGTGGTCTTTCTTCTGTTCTTACTTCTGGCCTTGAATTTCACCATCAACCGTTTGATGAATCGTCCCCTGCGTCAGGTGATAGCCCAGTTTGAGAAGGCCGGGCGTGGCGATCTCACCCAGCGCATGGACAATAAAGGCGGAAGTCAGGACGAGTTCGCGGAGCTTGGGGCCGGATTTAACGCCTTCCTGGAGAATGTCCAGACCATGGTCACTGAGCTTCAGGGCAGTGTCCTGGCCATGACCAGCTCATCGGGCGAGCTCACCACCCTGGCCCGCGGCATGGAGACGGGCGCAAGAACGTCTGCGGAGCGGGCAAACAGTGTGGCCGCTGCCGCCGAGGAGATGAGCGCCAATATGAGTTCGGTGGCCGCTGCCAGTGAACAGGCCGCCACCAATGTCAATATGGTGGCCACGGCCACCGAGGAAATGAGCACCACCATTGCACGAATTGCCGAGAATACCGAGATGGCCAGCTCCATTACCCGGAAGGCGGTGGAACAGGCGCGCGGGGCGACGGAAAAGGTGAACGTGCTGGGCCAGGCGGCAAGCGAGATCAGCAAGGTGACCGAGGTGATCACCGAGATCTCCGAACAGACCAATCTGCTCGCCTTGAACGCCACCATCGAGGCAGCTCGGGCCGGTGAGGCCGGCAAGGGCTTTGCTGTGGTCGCCAACGAGATCAAGGTTCTGGCCAAACAGACGGCTGACGCCACCCATCAGATCCGTCAGCAGATTGAGGGGATCCAGACCTCCACCGGCGCCACCATTGAAGAGATTCGTGAGATCACCAAGGTCATTGATCAGGTCAACGAGATCGTCAGCACCATTGCCTCGGCCATTGAAGAGCAGGCCGCGACCACCAGTGAAATCGGCGGCAATGTCATCCAGGCGGCCCAGGGCATCACTGAGGTCAACGAAAACGTAGCCCAGACTTCGGCCGTCTCCGGAGAGATCGCCGGAGATATCAACGGCGTCAGCGGAGTCATTGAAGAGATGAGCCGCAGTGCCGGCGAGGTGAATAACCGTGCCGATGATCTGGCAGTTCTGGCGCAAAAGCTGCGCGAGCTGATCAGTGTATTCAAGGTGTAAGTCACTAAGTTATTTTGTAACGACTCCTAATCATCCTTGTGTCGGGGAAATTGAAGAATGAAGATTGAGCAACATGCCAAAGACTTGCAGGATTCGCTGGAACTGACCAGAGAGGCCGGGCAGCACCTCAACACCCTTATCGGCTCGCTGGGGGATGGCTTTCTGGTCACTGATAAAAGTGACAGGATTGTTCTGGTCAATAAGGCTGCCGAACAGCTTTTCGGGATTCCGGCAAAAGATCTGGTCGGCATGACCCTGCAGGGCTTGCTGGCCGGTTATGCCCCCGATGTCATTGACTTGAAAATAGTTGAGCCGGCAAGCGATGTCCGGCGGTTTGAGATAGAACTGCCCGGCCAGGCGCCCCAGGGAAACCGCATCTTCCAGGTCACCTCGCTGCCGGTGTATGATCCTTCCGGGGCCCAGTTTGAGGGAGCGGTGACCCTGTTTCATGATGTCTCCCGCGATCGTGAGCTCGATCGACTAAAAAGTGAATTCTTCAGCGCTGCCGCCCATGAACTGCGGACTCCGCTTACCTCCATTCGCGGCTTTTCCGAACTCCTGCTGGAGCGCAATTTTTCGGAAGAAGAGCAGAAGAAATTTCTGTTGTATATCAATCAGCAGTCAAAACAGCTGACCCATATTATTAATGACCTGCTTGATGTGTCCAGTGAGACCAGTCAGGATTTATCCGGTTCTCATCCACCCGGGGAAAAATGATATGCAGGAAAACAGAGTCACAGGCGACAGGCCCATCATCCCCTCCAACTCCTCCACGCCGCGTAAATACCTGCCCTGTTTCCTGCTGGTGGTGATGCTTTTAGGAACCTTTACTTTGGCGTGGATTTTTACTGCCGGCTCGGCCTTTGAGGGAGCAAAGGATTCTCACACCTTGATGTCGATCCTTGCTCCCGGGGTGCTTCTCAGCTTTCTGTTCTTCTTCCTGTCTCGAGGGCAGGAAAAAAAATATCAGCGGGCGCTCATCCAGGCCGGTGCGATGACGGTGGAACTGGAAGCGGCGAGAAGGCAGGCCGATGCTCAGGCTCGCAAGACAGAGCTGATTCTGAACTCGGCCGGCGAGGGAATTTTTGGTCTGGATCTGCAAGGGTATGGCATTTTTATTAATCCGGCCGCTGAAAATATGCTGGGATTTGCCCCCCAGGAACTGATTGGCATGGAAATTCATATCCTTACCCAGAATAGCCAGACCCATGATGGTGCCGCCGAGATTGGACTGTGCCCCATCTGTCAGACCTTGCAGGATGGCCAGTCCCATGAGACCACCGAGACTGTTTTCTGGCGGAAGGACGGCACCCCTTTTCCGGTTTCTTACGCCAGCACCCCGATCTATGAGTCCGGTAAGCTGGCAGGGGCTGTGGTCACCTTCAGTGATATCACTGAGCACCTGCGTGCTGAGAAGGATCGTTTTGTGCGGGTGGTTTCCGAACAGGCGAACAAGGCCAAGAGCACCTTTTTAGCGAATATGAGCCATGAGATCCGGACGCCGATGAACGCCGTTCTGGGCTGCGCCCAGCTTCTGTTGAATGATCAGTCTTTTTCGGCGCGTCAGACGGAGCTGTTGCGCATTATTGAACGCTCCGGCGGCCATCTGCTCGATCTGATTAACGATATCCTCGATATCTCGATGATCGAAGCCGGGCGGGTGTCCCTCAAGGAGGCGGTGTTTGATGTCCATGATCTCCTCCAGGATATGAAGGCGGTTTTCTCCATGTCTGCTGAGGCTAAGGCAATCCGGTTTTTCATGGATTATGATGAAACCCTGCCCCGCTATATCCTGGCGGATGGAGGAAAGCTGCGTCAGGTTCTGGTCAATCTGCTCGGCAATGCCATCAAGTTTACCGACAAAGGGGGTGTGGTGCTCCGTGTCCGCACGGATTGCCAGCCGGGGCAACCCGGGGAGAACCCCGGAGACATGCAGCATTGTACCCTGCTCTTTGAGGTGGAAGATTCCGGCAGCGGAATTTCTGAGGAGGTGCTGGAGAAGATCTTTAGTCCCTTTGAGCAGCCCTCGGGCGGGGTGAAGCCGGGTGGTACCGGTCTTGGCCTGCCCATCAGCAGCAAGCTTGTCCAGTTGATGGGAGCTCGGCTCAGTGTTGAGAGCAAGGTGGGAGTTGGCAGTTGTTTCTTCTTTCGCCTGCCGGTTCAGGCTCAACAAAGCGAGCAGGAATGTAAGCTTGAAAAAGTTGATAATCGGCCCGTGGTCGGTCTTGAGCTTGGCACCGACCCCCTACGCATCCTGGTGGTGGATGATAGTGATGCCAACCGGGTTCTGCTTCGGAGAATTCTGGAAATGGCCGGATTTTCGGTGGTCGAGGCCGGCAACGGCCAGGAGGCCATCGACAGCTTTGAGAAATTCGCCCCGCAGGCGGTGCTCATGGATATCCAGATGCCGGTGATGGATGGTCTTGAGGCCACCCGTCGACTCAAGGCCACAGAGAAGGGGCGGGCCGTGCCCTTTATTGCCATTACCGGGAATGCCTTTGATGAGGATCAGAAGAAGGGGTTGGCCATTGGGATGGCCACCTATTTATGCAAGCCATTCCGGGCCGAAGAACTGCTGCGGGTGTTGGGTGGATGCCTTGATCTGCGTTCTCTGTATCAGGAAACCGCCCCAAACCCCTCACCTCGGGAGCAGGTTGTGACGGCGGAGATGCTTTCTGAGCTGCCCCGGGAGTTGCTGGCGTCACTCCGGCAGGCAGTGGCAGAAGGGGATACCGCCTGTCTGCGGGAGTTGATTGCCAGGGTACAAGAAAAAGACGCGGCCGCCGCCGTCGGGCTCCAGACCTTAGCCGATCGTTACGACTATCAACAACTTGATGCGTTGCTGAAAAAAGGAGAACAGAGTCATGGATGACATGCAGGAAAAAATTACCATCATGGTGGTCGACGACACCCCAGCCAACCTCAAGCTCCTGGAAGAGATGCTGAGCGGAGAAGGGTACCGGGCCATCATGTTTCCAAGCGGGATCCTGGCGTTGAAGGCGGCCATCAGAAATCCCCCCGATCTTATTCTGCTTGACATCATGATGCCGGAGATGGATGGCTTTGAAACCTGTCGGCGGCTCAAGGAAGAGGCGGCAACCCAGGAGATCCCGGTGATCTTCCTGAGCGCCCTGAATGACACCGAAAGCAAGGTCAAGGCCTTTTCCATGGGCGGTGTCGATTACGTGACCAAGCCATTTCAGTTCTCCGAGGTCAAGACCCGTGTGGAGACCCATATCAGCCTGCGGCGGAGTCAGACCCTGCTGAAACGGCAGAATCAGCATCTGGAGGAGATGATTCAGGAAAAGGTCAGAGAGATCTCCGAGTCGCAGCTGGCCACCATCTTTGCCGTCTCAAAGCTTGCGGAATCGCGGGATGATGAAACGGGCTGGCATATCGAGCGCACCCGCATCTTCTGTCGGGATCTAGCCGACAGGCTGGCCGACACCCCCTTGTATGCGAGCCGTCTTTCCCCCACATTTATTGAGAATATCTATCATGCTTCACCCCTTCATGATATTGGCAAGGTGGGCATCACCGATAATATTCTGCTCAAACCGGGCAGGCTGACCGCAGAAGAGTTTGAGATCATGAAGACCCATACCCTGATTGGAGCAAGTACATTGCAGACCGTGTACCAAAAATACCCGGGCAATGCCTTCCTCGGCATGGGCATTGATATCGCCCGCTCCCACCATGAAAAATGGGATGGCAGTGGCTATCCTGATGGCCTGGCCGGGGAGCAGATTCCCTTGAGCGCACGCATCATGGCCATCGCCGACGTGTATGATGCCCTTCGCTCCAAACGTCCCTACAAAGAGCCTTTTTCGCACGACAAGAGTGCCGCGATTATTGTGGAAGGGTCTGGCCGTCACTTCGACCCGGTGGTGGTCGAGGCTTTTATTGCGCTCTCCCAAGAACTTGTCGAAATTCCGGGCAGTGCATGGCTGAAAGAGGAAGAGAATGTTTGTGTGTGAGCAAGGACGGAAGGGGCAGGAAGCCTGCCTGCCTGGTTCGGGGTGTGCGGGCCGGAAACGCAAGGGGTAATACGGGTGCCCGATTTTGAACAATCGCTACGTTTTGATCTCAAATCACTAAATTTATTTGTTTTGTTATCCGCGTTGCGGGGAAGTCAGCCGGAGTTGTGCCCGATTTTGAACAGACGGGCCCTGCAACCCCATGGCTGAAGAAGATGGAACTTTTAGTGTTGTTGTCTAATTAACTGGAATAATAAGTAAAAATATTATTTCGTGTTTTGGCCCAAAAATTGCTTCAGGGTAAAACAAGATTCAACTTTTTTCATTGATTCTATGCAAAACCAGGCACTGATGAATTTTAAAGAATGGTGGTTTACCTCATTGAGGCCCTTGTTGGTCAAAGGGTCAAGGGCTGCTGCCGCCCCTGTCGAATCCTTCGCTGGAAACCGGCAGGACGGTGCGGAGTCCCTTCTGCATCCTTCCATCGACAAGGGCGCCGAGGAAGCCCGCAAAGCCGAAGCAGCTGCACAGCTCAAAATGGCAGGAGCAGCGAGCCAGGCAAGAGTGGATGTGAAGCAGTTGAGTGCTGCCCTGACCAGGGCCTGTCGGGAAACCGATCCTGAATTTATGCGCCTGGGTCAGGATCTGCAGGAGATTTACGGCGCCGCCATGGGCTTGACCAATTCCGTTCAGCAGGCCGCCTCACACTTGAGCCAAGGTGCGGAGGGCATGACCTGTCTCGATCGGGCCGGTTTTCTCGTGGAGAATGCCTGGAAAAGTCTCACCGGTGAGCAGGAGAATATCGAGAAAGGTCTCGATCATGTTCGCAAACTCCTCGACCATCTGGAGAAATTTTCCTTGGTCTGTGACAGGATCAACCGCATCGGTCTCTGGTTTCGGGTGGTCGGGGTGAATATCGAAATAGAATGCAACGTCCAGCACTTGAGTGGCGATATGTTTGCCGGTGTGTCCAAAGAGGTGAATGTCCTGTCCGGGCAAATCAATCAGATGGTGGCAGGCATGAAAAACGGCCTGGTCACGGCCATCAGCGGATTGTCCACCCTTGAAGGGTCCTCATCCAGAAGTCTGGCCGAGATCGGTCAGATGGCGGAAAAGGCTCAGGGGATTGTCCGGAGCTCCTATGACAATATCCAGGAGATCCTGGCAGAGACCGTGACCCTGATAGACACCGCAACAACAAGGGCCCGGATTATCGGGGCAAAAGCCGGGGATGTGGTGGTTGGGATACAGTTCCACGATTCCATGAGTCAGCGGATAGAGCATATTGTGGAGGCCATGGAGGATATTACCGGGCTTTGTGAGACATCGGGGAAAGTGGAAACCGGAGAAACTGCACAGACTCTGGGCTCTGTGTACTTCATCCTTGATCTTCAGAAAAAACAGCTCCACAACCTGCGAGAAGAGATCCGGGAGCTGGCCTTGACCACTCAGGATTCCTTTCAGATCATTAACGGAGAAATTGTTGACATGCGGGGCGAGCTGGCTGGTTCCAGGTTGACCGGGAATTGCAGAAACGGTTCCGGAGCGGATTGTTTCAAGCCTTTGCAGCAGGGCTTACTGAATTTGGGGAAACTGCTCACCACCGGCAACACCATGAATGATGCGCTGCACCAGTCCACGGAAGAGATTGCCTCGGTGGCCGATCAGCTGCTGGGGATGATTGTCGGGGTCCGAAACATTAAGGAAGAGACCCATATCAAGGCCATCAACACCATTATCATGGCGAACCATCTGGGCAGTCAGGGGATGACCATTGAGGTGCTGGCCAAAGAAATCCGCTCCCTGGCGGATCAGACCGGTGAACTGGCCGCCGAAGTCTCCACTATCCAGGCGGATATCGTCGAGGAGGTGGCGGCCTTGCGGGCCACCGTTGCCGAGGAGAGCGCCACCATCACCGTGCCTGAACTGGAAGATGGTATTGCCGGGATGGGAGTATCCTTCCAACAGGTGCAGGAACAGATGGGCGGGGTCACTCAGAATACCGCTGCCATTGCCCAGCAAATCGGAGGTGTGGCGGCACGATTGTCCTTTCTCGAGAATCTCGGCTGCAAGATGGAGGAGTCCATCAGCCAGGTCGAGCAGATATTGACGGATCTTGAACCCTGGCGAGATAGCGGCCAGGTGCATGATGAGAATATCCTCCGCCTCCTGTCCCGCTACACCATGGATCAGGAGCGGCTGGTTCATCTGCCCATGGATGGCAGTCAGCAGGCAGTGGCGGCAGACAACGATTTTGAACTGTTTTCGTCGGATGGGGCAGAGGAGCAGGGAACTGCCGACGTGACATTGTTTGATGATAACGTGGAGTTATTTTAAGAAATCAGGAGGATGGCATGCAGATACAAGTGGAAGAGGGAAGGGCGCGGGTTATTTTACAGGGAGACCTGAGCGTGGCAGATGCTGAGCCATTGAGGGACGTACTGATCGAGGCCGTGGCCGCGGCTGATTTAGTAGAACTCGATCTGGAAGCAGTCACCAGTATCGATCTGGCAACGTTGCAGCTTTTTGGTTCCGCCCACCGGACGGCGAATGACGGTGGAAAAAAACTGGCGTTTTCCAATTGCAGGAACCCGGTACTGATTCAGGCAAGAAAGGCCTCCGGCTTCATTCTTAAGACGGGATGTCGTCCTGAATCTACGAAATCATGTCTTTGGGTGGGAGGAATGGAATAATGGCGAAGAATATCATAACCGTGGATGACTCTGCCAGCGTTCGGCAGATGGTTTCCTTTACCCTCAAAGGGGCGGGGTATGAGGTTATGGAGGCCTGCGACGGCAAAGATGCCCTGGCTAAATTGTCGGCGGGCAGCAAGGCTGATATGGTGATCACCGATCTGAACATGCCCAACATGAATGGCATCGAACTCATCAAGGCCCTGCGGGCCAATCCCGCCTACAAGTTCGTCCCCATCGTCCTGCTCACCACCGAATCTCAGGATAGCAAGAAACAGGAGGGCAAGGCCGCCGGGGCCACCGGGTGGATCGTCAAACCGTTCAAGCCGGATCAGTTGCTGTCCGTGATCAAGAAGGTGCTGGGGTAAGGGTTGGATGAAGGTTGGAAATTGTATAATTTATGGCAGATGTATTTGCTAGACGCCACGCAGGGAAACAGCGGAACTGATTGCTGTTTCTCTGGCGCGGCATAAGAGTCCTTAAACCAGAAGAGCCAAAAGAGCTTGGCTCTTTTGGTAACGGTCTCTAAAAAACTGGAGTTCTCCATGGATGTTCATGCCGAGGCATTTAAGGAAGAGGCGTATGAGCTGTTGACTGAGCTTGAGACCTCGCTGCTTGAGCTGGAAGAGCGGCCCGACGATAGTGAGGTGGTGGGCCGGGTCTTCCGGGCCATGCATACGATTAAGGGTTCCGGGGCGATGTTTGGATTTGACGCGGTTTCTGAATTCACCCACGAGGTTGAAACTGCCTTTGACCGGGTTCGGGAAGGGATGATCAAAGTGACGCCTGAACTCATCAGCATGACTTTGCAGGCCCGGGACAAGATCCTTGAACTTCTCAATAACGGCGGTGACGGGAAGGACGCAGACGCCCGACGTATCGTCACTGAGTTTCAGCGAATCTGCTGCTGTGGAGAGACTACGGAGAATGTGGACCCGGTGGCCGAAGATTTTGGAGCTGCCCTTCACGCCGGCATGGAGAGACGCCGTACCTATCGCATTCGCTTCAAGCCTGTGCCCTCATTTTTTGCCAATGGCTCCAATCCCCTGCCCCTGCTCAATGAATTGCGGGAGATGGGCGAGAGCACCGTCATAGCCCATCTTGATGCCATCCCGATGCTTGCCGACTATGTTCCGGATGAGTGTTACACCTTCTGGGATATCATATTGACCACGGACCAGGATGAAAACGCCATCCGTGACGTCTTTATCTTTGTCGAAGATCAGTGTGAGCTCACCATCGATATCATCCACGTTGATGGAGAACTCGAGGATAACGAGGAGTACAAACGCCTGGGAGAGATTCTTGTTGAGCGTGGCGACATCAGTACCGAGGCTTTAAATGAGATTATCGGCCATCAGCCGCGTCTGGGCGAAAAGCTGGTGGCGTCGAAGGCCGTTGACCAGTCGATGATTGATGCCGCCCTCCTTGAGCAGCAGCATATCGCCAAAATTCGGGAAAAAGATGTGCAGAAGGTCAAGGCCGTCACCTCCATCAAGGTCGATTCCCTTCGCCTGGATAATATGGTTGATCTGGTGGGGGAACTGGTCACGGTGCAGGCCCGACTGACCCAGAAGGCGGAAAATAATCAGGACCCTGATCTTCTCCTTATTGCTGAGGAGGTGGAACGGTTGACCACGGAGTTGCGCGACAACACCATGTCCATCCGCATGCTTCCCATCGGCAGCACCTTCTCCAAGTTCCGCCGACTGGTCAGGGATCTTTCCCGTGATCTGGGCAAACAGATCGAGATGACCACCGAAGGGGCGGAGACCGAGCTGGATAAGACCGTCATTGATCAACTCAATGACCCCCTGGTCCATATCATTCGCAACTCCATCGACCACGGCATTGAAGCGCCTGATGTCCGTCTGGCCAATGGCAAGCCCAAAGAAGGTGTCATCCGCCTTGCCGCGCACCATTCCGGAGCCTTTGTGCTCATTGAGATCAGTGATAACGGCGCCGGCCTTGATCCCGAGAAGCTGCGT
The DNA here is from genome assembly GCA_019163335.1 of Desulfobulbaceae bacterium. Lineage (GTDB taxonomy): Bacteria > Desulfobacterota > Desulfobulbia > Desulfobulbales > Desulfocapsaceae > UBA2270. The sequence continues at coordinate 43,154 of JAFLKM010000053.1, forward strand.
AACAAGGCGGTGAGCAAGGGCCTGATTGCCCCCGATGCCGATCTCAGTGTTGATGAATGCTTTGCCCTGATCCTTGAAGCCGGATTTTCCACCGCAGAAAAGGTCACCGATGTCTCCGGGCGCGGGGTGGGCATGGATGTGGTGCGGCGCTCCATTGAAAATCTGCGCGGCGAGATCGGCATCACCTCAAAACTTGGGGTTGGCACCACCATCACCTTGAAACTGCCCCTGACCCTGGCCATCATTGACGGCCTGCTGGTGCAGATCAGCGACGATTTTTTTGTTATCCCCCTTTCCATGGTGGAGGAATGTGTCGAGCTCAGCCGTGAAGAAGCGCTCCTGGCCAAGACCCGTTCGATGATGAGTTTCCGGGGCGAGCTTTTCTCCTACATCAGTCTACGCGACAGCTTTGCCATTCCAGGCGATCCGCCGGCCATTGAACGGGTTGTGCTTGCCAGTGTCAAGGGCGAGAAGATTGGGTTTGGGGTGGATCAGGTTGTCGGTCAGCATCAAACCGTGATCAAGACCCTGAGTAATGTGTACCGGGATGTTGTTGGTATCTCAGGAGCCACCATCCTTGGCGATGGCTCCGTGGCCCTGGTGCTTGATGTCAACCAGCTGGTTGTTGAGACCACCCATAACGGATAAGAGCGGAGACGAATCATGGAGATGAACGATAAGATATTTCACCGTCTCACGTCCTATATCTATGACGAGATGGGCATTAAGATGGGCGAAAACAAGAGGGTTATGCTCCAGGCCCGGCTGGCTAAGAGAATCCGTATTGTGCAGCTGGATTCTTTTGAAGCCTATTGCACCTATCTGTTCAGTAATGAAGGGCAGCGAGAGGAACTGGCAAGTTTTATCCATGAGGTCACCACCAACAAGACCGATTTCTACCGGGAGCCCAACCATTTTACGTATCTGACCGAGCAGGCCCTGCCCATTCTGTTCCGGGAAGGCCGCAGATGTCAGCGGCGACCTCTGAGGGTTTGGAGCTCGGCTTGCTCCACCGGAGAAGAACCCTATACTCTGGCGATGTTTCTTCACGAATATGAGGCAAGAAATCAGGGATTTTCCTACACCGTGCTGGCCACAGACATCTCAACGACCGTTCTGCGCGAGGCCAAAGATGCCATTTATGATGTCCGCAAGATTGATCCGATTCCTCCGCCGATCCGTAAGAAATATATTCTCCGTTCAAAAAACAAGGAAAGCCAGGTAGTTCGTATAGCCCCGGAATTGCGGGCTAGGGTGGAGTTCCGCTGGACGAATCTGAAGGAGCCGAAACTGACCGCGCGCGAGATGATGGATGTCATCTTCTGCCGTAATGTGATCATCTATTTTGATCAGCCAACCCAGGAGCTGGTGCTGAATAACCTCTGTAAGCAGCTGGTTCCCGGCGGTTTTATCTTTATGGGACATTCTGAAAATCTCAACGGTTTGAATGTTCCTCTGGTCCAGATCGCGCCGACGATTTACCGGAAGATTAATGCGTCTTGACCGGGTGAAATGGTGCTTGGGTGTCGTTGAGGATGTTTCCTTAATTTTTGTGATGAAGGTCCCATGCCGGCAGTTTCTGCCGTCTCTACGCTTCTGGTGATGAACATGTTGAGGGTTGACGCGGTCTATCTGAAACCTGGAGATTTCTGTATAGCCTTGCGGCCAACCATTGTGAAGACGGTGCTTGGCTCCTGTGTCACCGTCACCATGTACTCGGCCCGGACAAAAATCGGCGCAGCCTGTCATGCCTTGCTGCCAACTTGTCGCGAAGATCAAGGGCCGCAATGCTCCACCCGAACCTGTCAGACCGCCTCACGTTATGTGGAGTGCATCATCCCGGAGATGGCCCGGCGGATGCAGGAGAAGGGGATGGTGCTCAGTGAACTTGAGATCAAGCTTTTTGGTGGTGCCGACATGGTATTGGAGTCGCTGGCTGATCATCAGCAGGTGGGAAGTCAGAATGTGATGAAGTCAAAGATGATCCTGGCCCGGCTGGGAATGACCATCAAGAGCAGTGATGTCGGAGGAGGGGCAGGGAGAAAACTGATTTTTGATACCCGCACCGGAGATGTGTGGATCAAGCGGCTGAGTATAAGAGAGAAGATAGCAAGCTGAAAGAGAGAGGTTTTAGGTCGGGTTTTAACCCGACGCCGGATGTGCCATGCTGCCCCAGCTGTCGGGTTAAAACCCGACCTACACCTGATCCGTTGCCTTCCGCCTCTATCTTCTGACATCCTGTAGATTTGATAATGTAAGATCGGGTTTCAACCCGATAAATGGGGGGGCTGGCAAGCCCCTCGTTGGGGAAGGATCCGACGAGCAATTGCCTGCACATGAATGCGCTGCACAGTCACACAATTACCAAAAGGAGGACAACGTATGGCGACGGCAGAAAGTAGTGAAACCAATCAATACCTGACCTTTAACCTGGATGGGGAGGTCTTTGGCCTGGCTATTCTCAAGGTGCGGGAGGTGCTTGATTTTACCAGCATCACCCGGGTGCCGCAGACCCCGGCGTACATGCGGGGGGTGATCAATCTCCGGGGCAGCGTGGTGCCGGTGATGGATCTGCGGCTGAAGTTCAACATGGCCCAGACCGAGAAGAAGGTGAACACCTGCATTATCATCACCGAGGTGGAGTTGAATGGAGAGCTGGTGGTGCTTGGGGCCCTGGCCGATTCGGTGCAGGAGGTGGTTGATCTGGACAGCAGTCAGATAGAGCCGCCGCCGCACATGGGTACCCGGCTGCGCACCGAGTTTATCAAGGGCATGGGCAAACACGGGGAGAGTTTTATCATCGTCCTGGATATTGACCGGGTCTTTTCGTCCGAGGACCTGGCCTCAGTCCAGGCCGCGGCGCCGCAGATGGCTGATCCTGCGTAATCGGTCGCCGCAAATTTCAAGACATTTACCATGAGTGCCTTACGGGTTATTTTCTTGTTATTAGAAAGAAATAATTTGTGAAAGGCGCTTTTCCCCGTTCTTCGGGGTTAGAATCGCTTCAGATAAAGGAGACAGGACAATGAAACTAGGCGTAAAGATCGGGATGGGATTTGGTATTCTGCTGGCGATTGCAATCACCCTTGGGGTGCTTGCAATCTTTAATATGAGCGGGGTGAAGAAGCAATCTGTGATGCTCCAGGAGGAGTATGTGCCGGAGGTGGAAATTGCCAATCAGCTCGAACGCAGCACCTTCCGTGCCATGTATGCCATGCGTGGCTATGGCTTTACCGGTAATGAGGCAATGCTCAAAGAGGGACGAGCGCAACTTAAAACATTGGATGAACGGATCGGGCTGGCCAATGAGTTAGGCGACAAGGCCGCTCATCTCAAGTCCTTGAAGCCCTCAGTGCAAAAGGTAAAGGATGGTGCTGCAACCTATAATGAACTGTCCGAGAAAACGGTGCAACTCAATGCAGCCATGGACGAAAACCGGAAACAAATGAATGAGTCTGCCCGGCAGTATATTGAGAGTGCCAACCATTATTTAAATGAGTTAAACGTGAGACTGGAGCAGGATATAGCCACTGCCGTGTCTGCGGATAAACTCAGAGAGCGGGCCGCCAAGATTACTAAAATTAATGATATTATTGACCTGGGCAATGCGGTGCGCGTCGCCGCCTGGCGTGCGCAGGCCCTGCGTGACCCCAAAATTATCGAGGGAACCCAGGAAACCTTTGCGAAAATTTTCCCCTTAGTCGCAGAGGCCCGGAGAACAACCCACACCGAGGAACAATTGAAGGCCCTGGCCTCACTTGAAGAGGCGGGCAACGGATACAAAAAAGCCGTATTTGAATTTCTCGCCAACTGGCTGAAGAACGAAGATCTTGGCAAACAGCGCCTTGAAGTCGGTAACAAAATCCAGGAGGCTACCAATGCCGTGGCCAAGGCCGGTATGGACCAGACCAGCGGGATTGCCAAGGGCGCGGTAGAAGCTCTGGGCACTGCCAGCAATGTGATGATCATCGGCCTTATTGTGGCGGTTCTGCTGGGAGTTATCGTGGCCTATTTTATCACCCGCGGGATTACCCGTCCGATTGCCATGGGGGTCAAGTTTGCCGAGGCCATTGCGGCCGGCGACCTCAGCCAGCGTCTGGAGATTACCCTGAAGGATGAGATTGGTCAGTTGGCCAATGCCCTGAACAATATGGTGGATAAGCTGAAGGATGTGGTGGTCAATGTTCAGGTGGCCGCTGATAACGTGGCTTCCGGGAGTCAGCAGCTCAGCTCCAGCTCAGAAGAGATGAGCCAGGGTGCCACCGAGCAGGCGGCTGCCGCTGAAGAGGCATCGAGCGCCATGGAAGAGATGGCGGCCAATATCCGTCAGAACGCCGACAACGCCATGCAGACCGAGAAGATCGCCACCAAGAGTGCAGACGATGCCAAAACCGGCGGTGAAGCCGTGGCCAAGACCGTTGGCGCGATGAAGGAGATTGCCGGGAAGATTTCGATCATTGAAGAAATTGCCCGTCAGACCAACCTCCTGGCCTTGAACGCCGCCATTGAGGCTGCCCGTGCCGGTGAACATGGCAAAGGCTTTGCGGTGGTTGCCTCAGAAGTTCGGAAACTTGCCGAGCGCAGTCAGCATGCCGCCGCCGAGATCAGTGAACTTTCCAGCAGCAGTGTGGAAGTGGCCGAGCAGGCTGGCGATATGTTGAGCAAGATGGTTCCGGACATCCAGCGCACTGCTGAACTTGTCCAGGAAATAGCGGCTGCCAGCAAGGAGCAGGACACCGGCGCCGAGCAGGTCAACAAGGCCATCACCCAGCTTGATCAGGTCATCCAGCAGAACGCTTCCGCCTCAGAAGAGATGGCCTCCACCTCAGAAGAGCTTTCCAGCCAGGCCGAGCAGTTGCAGGATACGATCTCCTTCTTCTCCATCGGTGCCGGTGGTGGCGTTTCCCATAAAAAGGCAGCGCCTGCCAGGGGCGGAGTACGAAAACCCTCTCTGGCCATCTCTCATGTGAAAAAAGCGGCAAAAGCCCCGGCGAAAGGCGGCAAGGGCTTTGAGATGGATATGGGAGTTGGTGGTGCAGACAAGGTTGATGATGATTTTGAGAGATTTTAGAGCCCGTCGCTCTGCAAGCTAGGGCAGTATCTAGCTTGCAGAGCCTACGGACTCTTATGCCGCCTCGTGCAACAGCCAATCTTCACCGGCTGTTGTACGGGTGGCGTGTCGCCAAAACATCAGGAATCGAGAACATTCAGAGAAATAAAATAGATATACAAGCAAGGGCTGTATCTAGCTTGCGAAGCCGACAGGCTCTTATGCCGCCTCGTGCAACAGCCAATCTTCACCGGCTGTTGTACGGGTGGCGTGTCGCCAAAACATCAGGAATCGAGAACATTCAGAGAAATAAAATAGATATACAAGCAAGGGCTGTATCTAGCTTGCGAAGCCGACAGACGTTTATGCCGCCTCGTGCAACAGCCAATCTTCACCGGCTGTTGTACGGGTGGCGTGTTCCCGAAATATCATAAGATCAGATTTCCTGATCCGGTCGCACGTGGTGTTGGCACTTTTTTTGTTTCAATCTCCTGTCATTTCCATGTCTCTTATTTCCTGCGGTGTGCATGGAAACAAGGGACATGGAAATGACTAAGTTACCGTTATTAAAAATGTAGGTCGGACTTCAGTCCGACAGCAGGGCTTGCCGCCATCACCGTTGTCGGACTGAAGTCCGACCTACACTTGCTGTGCATAAAGGCAATGACTCACGCCGGTTTTTATGGAAATTACCGTTCCAGATCAGGAAATCTGAAGTTCCAGGCAGTTCCATGCAGCTCAGGACATAAAAATGAAATCCCATGATCCCAATTCATCCTCTTCTTTCCATCAACCAAGCTTCCATTGCAGCAAAAGGCCATTATGAATAAACCAATACGTGTGCTGATCGTTGATGATTCATCGGTGGTTCGTCAGGCTCTGACCAGAATCTTTAATGCTGACCCTCAGATTGAGGTGATGGATACGGCCTCTGATCCGATTTTTGCCGCAGAAAAAATTTCCAGAGAGATTCCGGATGTCATCACCCTGGATGTGGAGATGCCTCGCATGGATGGTCTGACCTTCCTGAAAAAAATCATGAGCCAGCACCCCATTCCGGTGGTTATCTGTTCTACCCTGACAACGGGGCGCTCCGAGACGGCCCTCAAGGCCCTTGAGTATGGAGCAGTTGAGGTCATTGATAAACCAAAACTCGGCACCAAACAGTTTTTCGAAGAGTCCAGCACCAGGATCTGTGATGCGGTTAAGGCGGCAGCCATGGCCAAGGTCCAGCCCATGCGGGCACGGTCAACGATCCAGCCAAAATTGACGGCCGATGCGATGCTTCCCAAGCCTACATCGCATGCCATGGTGGAAACAACCGAGCGGGTGGTGGCGGTCGGTGCCTCCACCGGGGGAACCGAGGCCCTGCGGGTGTTTCTGGAAGCCATGCCCATGGATGCCCCCGGCATTGTCATTGTGCAGCATATGCCGGAGAATTTCACCGCCGCTTTTGCCAATCGGCTCAACGGTTTATGCAGTATGACCGTTCAGGAGGCCAAAAATGGAGACACGGTGCTACGCGGCCGGGCCCTGATTGCGCCGGGTAACTCGCACATGCTGCTCAAACGCAGCGGGGCCCGCTATTATGTTGAGATCAAGGATGGCCCCCTGGTCAGCCGCCATCGTCCTTCCGTGGATGTCCTCTTTCGTTCGGTGGCCCGCTATGCCGGCAAAAACGCCATGGGGGTAATTATGACCGGGATGGGGGATGACGGTGCCAAGGGAATGCTGGAGATGAAAGAGGCCGGGGCCTTTCTGACCATTGCCCAGGACGAGGCAAGCTGCGTGGTCTTCGGGATGCCCAATGAGGCGATCAAGCTGGGAGCCGCAGATAAGATAATGCCCCTGGAGAGGATTGCAGGGGCGGTGATTACCCATTGTCGATCTTGAAAGCAGCCTGAGCTTGATGGCTCTGGGAAGGGATTGGGCCCGCAGAGAGGGGCTTTGGAACGGGTTCGTGGAAAAGGCCTTATTCCATTTCTAAATCAAGCGTTCACTTCGTCGAATGCGCTGCGTCGCTCCTCACCGTACTTATTGTACTGCCTCGTCGCGACTCGTTTTTCTCCTCGTGCACATCTTGATTTAGAAATGGAATTAGTCCCGCCGTGCGAGAAAGTTGTGTTTACTCAGTTGCCAGAGGGCATCGCGCAGTTGTTCTTGAGAGAGTAGATTGTTCTGGAGGAAAAACTGGCCGATTTTTGGCTGCCTGATCTGCTGATGACGCAGCAGCCGTTCCACTTGTTGCGGAGTGAGCAGGCCAAGGTGCACCGCGGTTTCGCCAAAGCGCAATCCTGTCTGCAGGGACTGAAAAATGGTCAGGATGTCCTGCTTCTCTATCCATCCGAATTTGCATGCGATTTCTCCGAATCGCGGCCTGCTCCGGCGCTGCCAGATCAAGGCTTGCGTAATCTCGCTCCATGCGCAGTACCCCAGTGAGTGGAGAAATTCCCCCAAGATCATCCGGCGGGCCGGGAGAGAGAAATATTCCCTGTCTTGAGATGGTTGGGGGCGCTGGCGAGCATGTGTCGTGCGGCCTGCTTTTGGGTTGAGTCGAGAGGCCGGGACCGGGTGGGAGGAGACTCCACGCTGGTCGAGAAAATGGCAGAGCTGTTCGTAGGAGTCCCTGACTAGAAGAAAATCGATATCCGTTGGAAGGTTTGCGATATTGTTGGCGATGACATCGGGATGGGTTTCCTTGACCCGATCCCGGTAGGCGCTTTTTACTCCGGAGAGCTGGATATACTCCAGGAATGGGGCGGAGATGGCGAGATGGGAGCCAAAAAGGACCTCGCAGGCTTGAAGAAGTTTTTCTTTCTGGTCAGGATAAAAACGCATACAAGTGGATTTCATTGCTGTCGGCAAGCCGGAGGGAACGAGAATAGCGGGAACTTTTGAACAGGATGTCAGATTTGCGCAGAGGTAGCAAGTAAAATGTCCCAGCTATATTTTTTCCATCCCTGAAAAGGTTTGTGGTGCAGCCATCATCTCTTACAACTCCAGCTGGATGCCTACTTCGATAACCTGATTGGACGGGATGTCAAAAAATGCCGCCGCGTCCATGGCATTGCGTGCCAGAAAGAGAAATAATTGGGCTCGCCATCGCCACATTTCCGGATGATCGCTGATTGCCAGTTTTTCCCTCCCCAGGAAAAAACTGGCATTTTTCATGTCCAGATTTACCCCTTTGCTGCGTGCCAGGGCAAAGATCGTCCCGATTTTCGGCTCTTCCATAAACCCATAATGGGCAATAACCCGGGAGAGTCCTTCTCCCAGTATCTCGACCTCGATCTTCTCGACAATGGGAATTCGGGGAATTTCCTCGGTTCGGATATTCAAAAAAACCACCTCGGAATGGAGAATCTTGTTGTGCTGCAGGTTGTGCATCAGGGCCGCAGGCACAATATCATGGCTGCGGGTGAGAAAGACGGCCTGGCCGTTAATCCGTTGCGGGGGATTGTCGAGCAGCGTTTTTTTGAAAGCAGCCAGTTTTGGGGTCAGGGTGGCAATTCTCTGTCCCAGGATTCTGCGACCCTGTTCCCAGGTCAGCATGATCAAAAAGAAAAAACCGCCAATGGCCAGGGCAAACCAGGCGCCATGGAAGATCTTGCTCATATTTGCTGCCAAAAAGGGAACCTCAATGATATAGAAACAGGTGGTGAGCAGCCCGGCGGTGAGCAGGCCCCAGCCCCAGCGTTTTCTGGCGACCATGAAAAACAGGGTAGAGGTGATAATCATGTCGGTACTTACTGCCACACCGTATGCGGCAGCGAGCTTGCTGGATGATTGAAAGCCCAGCACCAGGCCGATGGTACAGAACATCAGCATCCAGTTGACCGGTCCCACATAGATCTGGCCTATATGGGAAAAGGAGGTGTGGGTGATTTTCAGGCGTGGCAGATACCCCAGTTGAATCGCCTGGCGGGTCAGGGAAAAGGAGCCGGTGATGACTGCCTGGGAGGCGATGATGGTGGCCATGGTGGCTAGAATGACCATGGGGATCATGGCCCAGTCCGGGACGATGGCATAAAAGGGGTGGTGCGCTTCTTCCGGCCTGACCAGCAGGAGTGCGCCCTGACCAAAATAGTTCAAAACCAGCGCTGGGAAGGCAATGATGAACCAGACCATGCGAATCGGCTGTTTGCCGAAATGGCCCATGTCGGTATAGATTGCCTCGGCTCCGGTGACCGCCAGGAAAACCCCGCCCAAGACGATAAAGCCGTGGACCTTGTTGGCAGCCAGGAAGTTGATTCCATGCCAGGGAAAAATTGCGCTGAGAATTTGCGGGCAGCGTATAATCTGAGCAATGCCAAGGATCGCAAGGGTCATAAACCAGAGAAGCATGATCGGTCCGAACATGCGGCCCACCCGGGCGGTTCCCCTTTTCTGGAGAAGAAACAAGCCGCCTAAGATCGCAAGGGTGATGGGGATAATATAGGGTTCGAGGACAGGGGTGATATTTTTCACCCCCTCCACGGCACTCAGTACCGAGATGGCCGGGGTGATCATGCCGTCGCCGTACATCAAGCAGGCCGCGAACACACCAAGCCCCACCAGAAACCATTGCATGGTCCCCGGTTTTGCTTGTTTGGGTTTAAGCAGGGCGGTCAGGGACAAAACCCCGCCTTCTCCATCGTTGTCGGCACGAAGAATAAAGCCAAGATACTTGATGCTGACAATTAGCAGTAGGGCCCAGAAGACGAGGGACACCACTCCCAGGACATTGGCGGCGGATACCGCGATACCGTATTCGCCGTGAAAACATTCCCGCAAGGCGTAGAGGGGGCTGGTGCCGATATCGCCAAAGACAACACCGAGTGCAGTCAATGACAGGGTCGCCAGTTGTTTTCCGTGGAGTTTTTCAGTGGATGATTCGCTCATGCTGCCTGTTGGGGAGCCGTTATGCCATGAGCAGGGCTGGCCTGTTCATTTTGTTATGGCTCCTTGAATGCAGGGGAGCCTTTTCTTAAATATTCAATACTGGCTACTATTGGCGATTGTCTTTTAAAGAGCAACAAAAAAATGCAGATTTGGCCTTGCCGAAAGCTGTCTTTTAACGGTTCAGATATTCGCCATAGCCCTCTTCTGTAAGCTTTGATTGGGGGATAAAGCGCAAGGCTGCTGAGTTGATACAGTAGCGCAGGCCGGTGGGGGCAGGGCCATCGTCAAAGACATGGCCGAGGTGTGAATTGCCGTGCGCGCTGCGGACCTCGGTTCTCACCGTAAACAGGCTCCGGTCCATTTTCTCGACCACATTCTGAGACTCCAGGGGTTTGCTGAAACTGGGCCAGCCCGTCCCTGAATCAAACTTGTCGCGTGCGCTGAACAGCGGTTCGCCGCTGACCACATCGACATAGATCCCCGGCTCTTTATTGTCCCAGTAGGTATTACGAAATGGGGGCTCCGTTCCCTCCTTCTGGGTCACATCATACTGGAGAGGGGTCAGGCGACGACGCAACTCTTCATCAGATGGCTTTTCGTACCGGTTTTTCTTGTGTATGTCTTTTGCATCCTTTGCATCCTTTGCATCCTTTGCATCCTTTGCATCCTTTGCATCCTTTGGCCACATCTTCTCCTGAAATCCTTTTCTTCCCGAGCCCTCTTTATAGGCGGCGTAATGGCTGTAGTTCTTTCGGTAATAATCCTGGTGATATTCCTCCGCCTCATAAAAAGGGGCGGCAGGCAGGATTTTCGTGGCAATGGGCCGATCGAACAGACCGGAGGCCGTAAGTTCAACTTTCGACTGCTCGGCCTGGGTCCTCTGCTCTTCATTCTGGTAAAAGATGGCTGATTTATATTGAGAGCCCCGATCGGCAAACTGACCGCCGCCGTCCGTCGGATCAATCTGGCGCCAGAAGACCGTAAGGAGCTGCGGATACGAGATTTTCGCGGGATCATAGATGACCCGAACGGCCTCATAATGGTCGGTGCGGCCGCTGCTTACCTGCTGATAATCGGCGGTTTCTTTGGTTCCTCCGGCGTACCCGGCCTTTACCTCGACCACACCTTCCAGTTCTTCAAAGGGCGGTTCCATGCACCAGAAACAGCCGCCGCCAAAAACGGCGACCTTTACGTCTTTATTCTGCTCCTCTGCGGTTGCCGGTGCAACCCATACCATTGCTGTCATCAATGCCGCCACAAGGGCAAAAAATAGATCCATAACGTCCTCCATCAAAGTAAATGTTTGATAATTATTCCCAATGCGAACAGAATAGTTACGACCTGAATGAAAAACAAGCCTCGCAATTTCCATAAAAAACCTTCTTTTTCTATTCCAAAAAAAAACGTGCATTGCTATAGTAGCCTCCTATGAAAACAAAAAAATCCTCCAAACAAACCAAGTTTATTTTCGTCACCGGTGGCGTGCTCTCTTCTCTCGGTAAGGGGCTGGCGGCCGCAGCCATCGGCGCTCTCCTTGAAAGCCGGGGCCTGACGGTGACCTTTCAGAAGCTCGATCCCTATATTAATGTGGATCCGGGCACGATGAATCCCTTCCAGCACGGCGAGGTCTTTGTCACCGACGACGGCGCCGAGACAGATCTGGATATGGGCCATTATGAGCGCTATACCAACGCGGTCATGAACCAGAAGAACAATTATACCTCGGGCCGCATTTATTATTCGGTGATCATGAAGGAGCGGCGCGGCGAATATCTCGGCGGCACCGTCCAGGTTATTCCCCATATCACCAACGAGATCAAGGAGGCGATTCTCCAGCTTGACGGCAGTGTGGATATCGCGATCATTGAGATCGGCGGCACCATCGGCGACATTGAGGGGCTTCCCTTTGTTGAGGCCATCCGCCAGTTACGCGGTGATCTGGGCCGGGAAAACACCCTCTATATCCATCTCACCCTGGTGCCCTATATCAAGACTGCGGGCGAGGTCAAGACCAAGCCGACCCAGCACTCGGTGCGGGAGCTGCGTGCCGATGGTATTCAGCCGGATATCCTGATCTGTCGTACCGAAGTTCCTTTAACCGATGAACTCAAGGCCAAGATCGGCCTATTCTGCAGCCTGCCCAAAGACGCGGTGATCACCGCCATTGATGTTGATTCCATCTATGAAGTCCCCTTATGTTTTTATCACGAGGGGGTGGACGCCAAGATTCTCGAGTTGCTCAATATCTGGACTGGAAAGCCCAATATCAAGCCCTGGGAAGAGCTGGTTCACAAGATCAAGAACCCCAAACGAACGGTCACCATCGGCATCACCGGCAAATATGTTGACCTCACCGAATCCTACAAGAGTCTCCATGAGGCCCTGGTGCACGGGGGGATTGCCAGTGAGGCCAAGGTTGAACTGCGCTATATCAGCGCCGAAGACCTCGAAGTGCAGGAGCCCTCTGAGCTGCTGGCTGGCTGTGATGGAATCCTGGTGCCGGGCGGTTTCGGCAGTCGGGGCGTAGCCGGCAAGATCAAGGCGATCACCCATGCCCGCGAGCAGAAGATTCCTTTTTTCGGGATCTGCCTGGGAATGCAGCTGGCCGTCATTGAGTATGCCCGCAACGTGGCTGGACTGCCTGCGGCCAACTCCACTGAGCTTGATCTCACCACCCCTGATCCGGTGATCTACCTGATCAAAGAGTGGTTTGATTACCGTACCGGCAAGATGCAGATCCGTGATGAAAATTCGGAAATGGGCGGGACCCTCCGCCTTGGCGCCTACCCCTGCAAGCTTAGGGAAGAGACCCTGGCGAGGGCTGCCTATGGGATGGATGAGATCTCAGAGCGGCATCGGCATCGGTATGAGTTCAACAACGACTATCGACAAAAGCTGGAAGAGCAGGGCCTGGTTATTTCCGGCACCTCCCCTGATAATAATCTGGTGGAGATCGTCGAGCTGGAGCAGCATCCCTGGTTCCTCGGCTGTCAGTTTCATCCCGAATTCAAGTCCAAGCCGATGCGGCCGCATCCGCTGTTCCGGGCCTTTATCGCTGCCGCCATCAAACATAAAGGCCAATGAGCGCTCAAGCCCTTGCCCCGGTTGCCATTGGCACTCCCACAGGGGATGTGATCCAGGTCGGCAGCGGTCAACCCCTGCTCCTTATTGCCGGGCCCTGCGCCCTAGAGTCAGAGGAACTGGCCCGTCGAGTGGCAGGGACGATGCAGGAGATCTGCGGCCGTCTGGGTCTTTCATATGTCTTCAAGGCCTCCTTTGACAAGGCCAATCGCACCTCCCTTTCATCTTACCGCGGGCCTGGCCTGGAAGAGGGACTGGCTGTCCTCTCCCGCATCCGCCAGGAGTTCCAGGTGCCGGTGGTCTCCGATGTCCACGAAACCGTTCAGGTGCAGGCGGTGGCCGAGGTGCTTGACCTTATTCAGATTCCCGCCTTTCTCTGCCGGCAGACCGATCTGCTCGCTGCCGTTGCCCGTACCGGGAAACCCGTCAATCTCAAAAAAGGGCAGTTTGTTTCACCCTGGGATATGGAACACGGAGTCAGCAAGATCCGACAGGCTGGTGGCCGGAAAATCATGCTGGTGGAACGGGGGGCAAGTTTCGGCTACAATAATCTGGTGGTGGATATGCGCGGCCTCTCCGTCATGCGCTCCTTTGGCTGTCCGGTCATCTTTGATGCCACCCACTCGGTGCAGCTGCCGGGCGGGGCTGGAGGTTCTTCCGGCGGGCAGCGTGAATTCATCGCCCCCTTGAGCCGGGCCGCAGTTGCCGCCGGCATTGACGGGCTGTTTATGGAGGTCCATCCCAATCCCGATCAGGCCCTCTGTGATGGGCCCAACTCCATCGCCCTTGATCAGATCGAAGGGATCCTCACCCAGTTGGTTCGGATTCGTCAGGTCTGCCAGGAGTTGGCGGTGCCGTAATATATGAAGGAAGTTTTTTGTGTTTTTTGCTTCTTGTATCCTGTGCCGCTCCCACAATACAGCCAATGTCTTAGCCCTTGTTTGCTGGAAGCTGCTTCCAGGAAATACCCATGACCGCGAGATCAAATGCCCCCTGATTCCTGTCCTTCCTCTACCCCTGGATCGTACCCCTCCGATTGCGAGATTCTTGCGGGCTATCGTGCCATGGCCGCAAGTCAGTCGGCTGGTTCTGTTCGCAGCGCAGCCTGGCAGGCTGCCCTTGGCAAGGCCAGAGAGATCAGGATTCTGTTGCTTGATGTCGATGGCGTTCTCACCGACGGCAGTCTCATCTATTCCCACGAAGGGCAGGAGTCAAAGGTCTTCAATACCCAGGATGGGTTTGGCCTGCGCCTTTTGGGGGAAGCCGGTCTCGAGTTGGGGGTGATTACGGCCCGCAGTTCCGAGGCGGTGGCCCAGCGCTGTGCCAATCTGAAAATGCGCTATGTCTATCAGGGCGTTGAGTCGAAACTTTCGGCCTTCCAGGAGATCCTCAAGCAGTCGGGATGCAAACCCTTTGAGGTTGCCTATATGGGAGACGACTGGCTGGATCTGGTCCTTTTGACCCGCGTCGGATTCAGCGTTGCGCCGGCCAATGCCGTGGCCGAGGTCCGGCAGGCGGCCCATTACACCACCGAACAGTCCGGCGGCAAAGGCGCCGTCCGTGAGCTTTGCAACCTCATCCTTGAGGCTAAAGGGTGCCATCAGGAACTTCTCCAACGCTATATGAATCGCTGAAATGAATGGATTAAGATGGTTAAACGGAAGAAATCTGGTCTGGCTGGTTCCTGTGTTCCTGCTCTTCAGCTTTCCTCTGTGGCGGCCTCCCTTGGCCACCTTTCTTGCTCCTCGGGGCGGGTATGACGCAAGCCTTGCCCAGAACCGGCCCGATGCCCACGATTTTGTCATGAATCGGGTCCATATCACCCAGAGTCATCAGGGGAAAACCACCCTGGACCTTGTTTCAGAGCAGGCCATGACCGGCCAGACCACCGATGAGTTCAAGATGGATCAGATCAAGGCGGTTATCACCGGCAAAGACGGGAAACTAAGCTATGTCTCGGCTAAGAAAGGTGTTTTTGACAAGGCCACCAGCCTGCTCACCCTCATTGATGACGTGGTGATCAACAAACCCAGCGAGAAATACGAGATCACCACCGAACTGCTCCACTATGATGACAAGACCAAGATCGCCTATTGCCCCGGAGCAACGAAGCTCAAGGGGGAAAAAATAACGATTAAAGGTGGCAGCCTCACCTATAATACCTTTGCCGGCAGCTATGACATTGGTGGCCGGGTTTTTTGCCGACTGACCGAGTTTATCCGTCCCTGATTCGACATCAGGGCTCGATGGTTCTTTTTTCTTCCGTCTTTTCCACCCCCTCAATTTCCGTCACCAGAAATCGCTCCCCTTCAGCCTGCCAGCGGACATTCACCTCCCACAGCGCCATTCCGTACTCCCGCACCTTTTGGCGCTGGCTGGCGGGGCGGGGGTCTTGTTCCAGGGTCTCGGTAATCAACGCTCTGAGTTGCCTGCCGGTACGCTGTTCATAGATTGCACAGGACTTTTCCGCTTCATGGGTGAAGAGCACCTCCCGTTGCACCATTTGAGGGGGAGGAATAAAGCCGTCGCTTGCGTCGGCTAAGGCGTCACTGTAAGGGACGTAGGGTTTGATATCAAACACCGGGGTTTGATCCAGGAGATCAATCTCGGCAAGCTCAAGGAAAAGGCCTTTCTTCTCCTGACTGATGCCTGTCAGTCGAACCACCGAGAGCCCCAGGGAATTGGGCCGATGGGGACTGCGGCTGGCAAAAACTCCCACCCGTTTCTGGCCGCCCAGCCAGGGCGGCCGAACCATTGGCCGCCAGCCCTCCGGTACGGCCTCATGGAATAAAAACAGAATCCAGAGATGGGAAAAGGCGTCCAGGCCCCGCACCATCTCTTCCCGGTCACAGGGCGGCAGCAATGCAAGCCGTCCTGTACTGCTTTTGACCAGCCCCGGTTGCCGGGGGATGCCGAATTTCTCCGGATAGCAGGAGTGGATGATGCCGATGGGAGTGATGAGGTGGGCGGGCAATTCAATCATTGAAACAACGGGGGAAAACAGGGTATTCTGATTATGGGATTTTTACCTGACCCCGCTGAATGGAATAAGTACCTTGGAGATTATTTTCTTGTAATAAAGCAAGAAAGGAATCTGTAACGCACTTAAAGAGCTCTCCTTTACGAACCCCTCAAAAAATAACCCGATCCACGGAACTTCACCATGAGTTTTCTCAACCTGACGGATAAATATGTTGTGATCTTCGGCCTGGCCAACAAGAAGTCCATTGCCTGTACCATTGGCAGGATTCTTGTGGAAGAAGGGGCCCGGGTGATTCATGTGGTGCGCTCCAAGGCCCGGCAGGAGACGGCGGCCGGACTGTTTCCAGGATGTCCTGTTTTTGTCTGTGATGTCGAGGATGAGGCCAATATCGCTCGGGTGGCAGCGGAAATCGGGGCAGAAATCGGGGCAGACGGCGGCGGCCGGATTCACGGTCTGGTTCACTCCCTGGCGTATGCCAATTATTCCAATGGGATGCAGCCCTTTCACGCGACACTTAAAAAAGACTTCCTCCAGGCCATGGACATCTCCTGCTTTTCCCTGATTGCCATCAGTAATCATTTTCAGGGCCTGCTTGATGCCACAGCTTCTGTGGTCACCATCTCGATTTCCACCACCCGGATGGCGGCGGAGAACTACGGCTATATGGCGCCGATCAAGGCCGCGCTCGACTCCTCTCTCTGTTTCCTGGCCAAGAGTTTTTCAGCTTTCTCCGATGTCCGTTTTAATGCCGTGGCCCCGGGCCTGCTGAAAACCTCGGCCTCGGCGGGCATCCCCGGCTATGTGGACAGCTATCTCTTTGCCGAACAGGCGACCTTGAGAAAAAAGGCGCTGACCACCATGGAAACGGCCAACGCCGCTGTCTTTCTGCTTTCGGAGTGTGCCTCCGGGATCACTGCCCAGACTCTGGTGGTGGATGCAGGCATGGCCATCAACTATTTTGATCGCGACATTATCGCCCGGGTCAACAGGTAAGGCACTTATCCCGTTCATCGGTTTATAGAAGACCAAAGGAGGAGGCTGAATATGGGGAAACATCTGGTGCTGGCGGGTGGTGGGCATGCCCACATGGAGACCCTGGCCAATATCCGGCAGTTCCTGGATCTTGGACACAGGGTCACGGTTATTGGTCCTTCCGACTATCACTACTATTCCGGTATGGGCCCGGGGATGCTGGGGGCGACTTATGAGCCCGATGATATTCGCTTTGCCACCCGGCAGAAGGTAGAGGAGCAGGGCGGGGAGTTTATCCGTGATGTGATCACCGGACTCGATCCTTCCGGACGCAGGCTGCATCTGGCCTCTGGCCGGGTGGTGGACTACGATGTGGTCTCCTTCAATACCGGCAGCAGTGTGGACCTTCCGGACATTGTCGGAGACAACTCCGCCATTTATACGGTGAAACCCATTGAACGCCTCTACGAGGCCCGGCAGCAGATCAAAAAAAAAGCGGAACAACAGGCCGTTGTCATTGCCGTGGTCGGCGGCGGGCCGGCCGGGGCCGAGGTTGCGGGCAACCTGCGACAGCTTGTGGGGCAGACAGGTCACGCGGCACGGGTGTCACTCTTTGCCGGTCATCGGTTCATGTCCAGGTTTCCTGAAAAGGTCCGGCGCCGGAGTTGGCAGCTGCTGGAAAAAAACGGGGTCGTTCTCCATGAATACGGCTATTTAAAGAGCATCACCAATAATACCCTGATCTTTGACTGCGGGATTATCGAGCATGCTGATTTTATTATCCTCGCAACCGGCGTGCATCCCTCTTCCTTTTTTAAACAGTCAGGCGTCCCCACCGGCCCGGATGGCGGCCTGCTGGTCAACGAATATCTGCAAAGTCCAAAATATCCGGAGATCTTCGGTGGCGGCGACTGCATTTCTTTTCAGCCACAGGCCCTGGATAAGGTTGGGGTCTATGCGGTGAGGGAAAATCCCATCCTCTTTCACAATCTCAAGGCTGCTCTCCAGGGCAAGGAGCTTCTGCCCTTTGAGCCGGGCGGCGATTATTTGCTTATCTTTAATCTGGGGAATGGACAAGGGCTGCTGCGCAAGAGTTGGCTCCTGTTTACCGGGAGCCTGGCCTTTCGGCTCAAGGACTGGATTGATAAAAAGTTTATGACAAAATTTCAGAAGGGGTGATTCCTCGACGTTCCATACGGAACAAGACCGGGAGTCGTAGGCGAGCTCCCTGTCTTACAGCAGAAACTACATGGTTGATGATGCAGAAAGGTTGCGGGGCGGTTCAGAGAAATACTCGACCTACTCTGCCAAGTTTTATACGGCCGCTTCTGCTGAGCAGGCCTTTCTGTCAGCCAGGAAAGTTTGATCCGGCGGGTTAGTCCTCGAAGGTCTCCGGTGAATGGCGAATAATCTGGGCGTTGACCATGTAAATGACATCTTCAGCAATATTGCTGGCATGGTCGGCAATCCGTTCCAAGTGGCGGCTGATGGAAAGATTCTGGAGAAGAATATTGATGTGTTCCGGATCTTTCGCCAGTTCATTCTTGACTAAAGCGTACATCTCGCGGTTCATCGCATCCACCCGGTCATCCTCGGAGCGTACCCGATAAGCCTTCTGGACATCCTGATTGACCAGCGCCTCAATGCTGCGAGTGAGCATACTTTCCACGGTTTGCATCATGGCTGACATATCAAAGGGGATTGTTATCTGTGGCTGGTCGATGAGATAACTGCTGCGTTCGGCAATGCCGACGGCCAGATCGCCCACCCGTTCCAGATCGCTATTGATCTTTAAAACAGAGATGATGAAACGAAGATCGTTGGCCACTGGTTGATACAGAGCCAGGAGTTTCAGGCAATCCTCTTCTATGGTTACCTCCAACTGATCAATTTCATGGTCTCCGGCAAGGACGGCCTGGGCCATCTTCTCGTTTCGGTTGATCAGCGAAACGGTGGCCCGGTAGACCCGGTCTTCCACCTCGGTTCCCATGTAGATGATTTTTTCCTTGAGGGCGGCGATTTCGTTTTGCAAGTGCTGTGACATATTGCGTCTTTCCTTTTGTGTTCCTATCGGTTGTCTGATTTTCTCAGTGTTTCTATTCTGTTGGCAAGCCCCTGCCGGGCTGGACTGAAGCTTTTTTGTATTTGCCGGAGGCCTCTACCAGGTTTCTCGGACGTTGGAGTCATTTTGACAGCCCTGATTTTCAGAGGTCTGACAAAAAAGTATTCTCCATACACTAGTCATCACTGCTGAACTCTGTCAACGCCAACCCTTTTGGCGGATTCATTTTGAGCATTCTTATGTCTTTGTAACCGGGTACAGTACTCTCCGAGGTGCTGCCGGTTTATCTGAGCGTGTTGAGCCTGAGCTTGATGACCGCCTCGGTGACAGGACCGGCTATGCCGTCGGCAACAATGCCGGCAGCGGTTTGGAAGGCCTTGACGGCCTGTCGTGTGCTTGGGCCATAGCGCCCGTCCACGTCCAGCCTCGGATCAGCTCCCAGGGTATTGAGGTTCTTCTACAGCATCTTGATTTTATTATCAGTATCGGCTGTCTCCCAGGGCTCGGCCGGCTGATTATCGGTCTTCAGCAGTGGCCAGATCTTGTTGAGCCATGCCTCCCGTTCGGGAAGGCCGATCAATCCGCCATTGATGGGAAGGGTGATGGTGCGGATGTCGTTCTTGTCGGCGGCACCGTTGAGTTTGTTTTGGATCCACTCCTGGAGGGCTGGTTTCAGGGCATGTTCCGGGGCGGTGACGAGTTCCGGGGTTCCCTTAAAATCAAGGCCGCAGGCCTCTCCCATGCGCCGATGATTGCCCCGGCCAGTGGTTTGCAGCACACCGTTCCCCCGGAAGCGGAATCCCTCGCCGGGTTGGTTGTTGCCCAGTTCGCGAGCCTTGCGCGGATTGCCGAGGCCATACACTCTCTCGCCAATGGCTTCCGGTTGGTGCGCCAGACGTTCGGCCTCGGAAGCAGTAACAGCAGTGGAATGGCGATTGACCCCGAAAATGGCCATGAGTCGTGCTGCTGAGTAATTTAGCCGTGCATCAAAGAAGGGGTCGAAAAGAAATGAAAAAAAGGATTGGACGTTTCCTCTCGACCCCGAAGGTTCAGGCATCCGGCCTTGCAAGGCCGGATGCCTGAACCCCTTGCCCTAGATACTTATCCCGTTCATCGGGGTTACCCCTTCTTTCTATGCCCCCAGGTTGTCCGCCGCAAAGCCCCAGTTGATGAGCTTGTCGAGCACTGCATTGACGTAGTCCGGTCGGCGGTTCTGGTAATCCAGATAGTAGGCATGTTCCCAGACATCAATGGTCAGCAGCGGCTTGAGTCCTTTGGTCAAGGGCAACTCAGCATTGCCGGTCTTGATCACCTGCAGTTTTTTATCCCCATCCTGGACGAGCCAGGCCCAGCCGCTGCCAAACTGGGTGGTTGCCGCTTTTACCAGCTCCATCTTGCAGGCATCCACCGTTCCGAATGCGGCCTCAATTTTCTGCTTCAGTGCGGCGGGTGGCTCGCCGCCACCATTGGCCTTCAGGCTGTTCCAGTAGAAGGTATGATTCCAGACTTGTGCCGCATTGTTGAAAATACCCGCCTTGTCAGCCTGGCCGGCCGTGGCCATGATGATCTTCTCCAGAGTCATATCGGCAAATTCTGTTCCCGTCACGAGCTTGTTCAGGTTGTCAACGTAGCCCTTGTGATGCTTGCCGTAATGGAAACTGATGGTATTGGCGGATATGACCGGGTCAAGGGCGTTGTCCGCAAAGGGAAGCGGCGGCAGGGTATGAACGGTCGCTGCATGAACATTGCCGGGAAGATTTCCCATGGCAAAGACGAATGCCGCACCGGCGGACGCCTGGAGAAAATCACGGCGGTTCAGAGCGGAAGGAGTTGTTGTCTCGATGGCTGTTTCCTTGGTGTTTGTCATGGTATCTCCTGAAGGTTGAAGAAGGTTAATTGTGCTGTTAGCCCTTACAATAAAGGCAGGTCTTTGATTTTTTGATTCATTCCCACTATTTCCGTCGTCGGGAGACGTGGGGAAAGTCGGATCGTTGGTATTCACGAGCCTCCTGGTTCCTCCTTTGGGTTGAAAGAATTGATGAATTGCCTGGGATGGAATGGAGAATTATTCCTATAATATCACATCTAATAATTATTTGAAAATTTCGAGAAAATATAAAAGGACGGCAAGAATAAGGAAACGTGCCGTGTTGTGTCCAGGAATCCCGAAAAAATTAGACAGTCAGGGTGCGATGAGTGGCCATTTCTATCATTAGTCCGTTGAGGCTAGAGTGATAGGCGCAAGTCACGTGTGAAAAGTCCGATAAAATGGACAGGTGAGAGGATTCCTGCTTGGCTGTGGGAAGATGAACAGAAGGCAAGAAGGCCTGCTTTTTTTAGAGAATAGCCAAACAAGAGGGACACAGGAGTTGTCCGTTTGCACGGCACTTCAGATGCCATTCAATTTGCTGCGAAAGACAAAGTACACGGCGCCCACAATGCAGATTGCTGCCCAGAGATAGTCGAGTTTCAATGGCTCTTTCAGATAAATGACTGAAAATGGGATGAAGATCGATAAAGTGATAACCTCCTGCAGAATCTTGAGTTGACCGACGGAGAGGATCTGATACCCGATGCGATTGGCGGGAACCTGGAGCATATATTCAAAAAAAGCAATGCCCCAGCTGATCAGGGCCGCCACTACCCAGGGTTTGTGGCTGAGCTCCTTAAGATGAGCGTACCAGGCAAAGGTCATGAAGATATTGCTTAAACAGAGCAGTAAGACGGAGAGGAGTATCGGGCGCATAAGTATTTTGTACTGAAGTTTTTTTGGAATGTTGAGGTGGATGGTGGAGAGATCATGCCATGACAAGGGTAAGTCTTCCATATTGGAAAAAAATAATCTGAGGAAGCATCAGGCGGTCTCGGGGGACCCTTCTGTGCTAACCGTTGGACTCATCTCACTTGTCTGTGATGCAGGTTGAGCGCGAGGCTAAGAATCTGAATTGCTGGGCTTTCATAATCTGATTTTGTTCGTTAGGCCGCATTCGCTTCAAGCAGTAAGGCCCGGACCACTTTGTATTCCTCAAGGCGCGCGTAGTCTTTGTCTGTCGGTTGCGCTATTCGGCTCAGATCCATGTTTTCGGCGTTGTCCGCAAGTTTGACCGGGAGTGCAATGGAATTCCCGGCGGCCCGGGTTGCAGCTTGGATACGGGATTCACCTGGTAACTTGGTCAGTGCAGCAACTGCGTCAATGACCGGTGGGGGAAATCCCATATTGACCAGACAGGAAAGCGTGATGGTGGTGTCTTCAACCACATCGTGAAGGACTGCGGCCATCCGTTCGTATTCTGTACATACCCGCAGCATGACCTTCAATGGGTGCAGGATGTAGGGCTGACCTGCCTTGTCAACTTGCCCGGCGTGAGCTGAGGCTGCGATCTGTATCGCTTTTTCAAGTGTTGCCATGGTAGAAACCTTGAGTTGAATTTATACAGCCTATCGGCAAGGTGGTCGGCCAGTGGGCATCGGCCCTGCCATGAAAACCGAGGCATTTTAGCCAGTCATCTTGGCAGGTTTACTGGGTTTTCTAGAAATAACGGTCTTTAGATCCTTCCTGGAAAACGTAGTCTACCCGCTTTTTCTCCAACCTGTATCTCTGCAATTCTCATGCAACCAATCAAAATTAAATCAATAATCCTTGTCAGCATAAAAACAAGGTTGCCGACTATTTCCACATTGGATCAAATGAAAGTGAGCAGCTTGTGTGATGACGCAAAGCCATCTTAGCACTACTACAATGGTGCTTATATTTTATTGTATTCGCTACAAAAAACGTGGTCTTCACCCTATTGTTCCACTTGACTTTTTATTCATATTTTAATATCAAAGAGAAATTTTTCTTGGAGATAATTGTATGTCTGACAATTTGGCTAATCCGGCACCCCTTGGTTTGATGGGTTTTGGAATGACGACCGTTCTTTTAAACATTCATAATGCCGGCCTGTTCGAGATGAACGCCGTTATTATGGCCATGGGAATTTTTTATGGAGGAATAGCCCAGATTCTCGCAGGGTGCATGGAATTTAAAAAAGGCAACACCTTTGGTACCACCGCCTTCACGTCTTACGGATTCTTCTGGTTGACCCTTGTCTTTCTGATCTATTTCAATGGTAAATTTGGCATACCCGCAAACGAGAAGGGCTTTATGGCCTGTTATCTCTTTATGTGGGGCCTGTTTACTTTTTTTATGTGGATTGGCACATGGAAGGCCAATCGGGGACTTCAGGTGATCTTTTTTTCGCTTGTCGTCCTGTTCTGGATGCTTGCGGCCCGTGATGCCTTCGGCTGGACCGGGACCTGGGCGATCGTAACCGGTTACGAGGGGATCTTCTGCGGTGCCTCGGCTATTTATTGTGCCATGGCGATGGTCATCAATGAGAACTTCGATAGGGTCGTCTTGCCGTTGGGCCAGAAATAGTATGACAACCCATTAGTTTTGAGAGCTCCGTCGTAGATACGGAAGCAAATGGTAAAAAAGGTTACGGGGAATAACAATCCCGTAACCTTTTTTGTTTCTGGGTTAATGAGAGATAGAACAGCGGTTGATTGCTTAAAACTTGGTCTTCAATCATTCAAAGGAAAAACGAATCCGTCCCCTTTTGATTTTGCAATTTCGGGAGTACTGAGTATGAAATCGGGCGCATTCCCCTGATTTTATACACCGATTTACTCAGGCCCGCAGCATATAAAGATAACCGACAATCCATTCCTCTTTTTCCTTACGAATGTTGGCCACAGTAACTTGCAGCACGGTAAAACCGCTCTCCTTGGCCAGATCCTTGATATAGGATTCGGCGTGACCATACCTGCCCATGGGTTTCAGGCAGAAGCCCTGGTCGGCAAGCTCTGTGGAAAAGAGGAAGATGCCGCCGTCGGCGGTCCTCTTTTTCACCAAGGTGAAAATCTCACGGAGATCACCGACATAGATAAAAACATCGGCGGCCAGAACGAGATCAAAGAGGTCCTGGTTTTCCCTTAAAAAGGAACAGATATCCTTTTCATGAAGGCTATCGTACAACCCTTTTTTACCTGCGACCTCAAGCATTTTAGGAGAGAGGTCAAAGCCGATCAGTTTTTCAGTCAGATCCTGAAAGGCCTCACCGGACAGCCCTGTGCCGCAGCCCATATCAAGGATAGTGGGGAAACGATGGCTAGCCTTGCCGGTAAGCATGGCCCTGAGCTGGGCCGGGACAGTATAGCCAAGCTTGTCCACCAGGCTCTCGTCAAAATGTTCCGAAAAACTGTCAAAGACCCTGCGAATATAGCCCTTAGGGGCTGTGGCCGTGGTCTGGCCGGTGAGCGCAGCCAACATATGGCTGGCCATGATGGTGTTGTAGTCAAGGGCGATGAGTTTCTGATAGGTGGCAATGGCCTTGTCGACATCTCTTTCCATATGATAGAGATACCCAAGGTTATTGAGGGCTTGGGCGTGGTTGGGATTGATTCTGATCACTTGTTCAAAGAACCAGATGCCGTCAGCATGATGATGAAGGTCCTTGCACAAAACTCCTATGTTATACAGGGCATCCTCGGCATCAGGGGTGATTGCCAGCACCTTTTCGTAGCAGCTGAAAGCCTTGTCGAATTGGCCCAGCTTTTTCCTGGTCAGGGCCAGGTTAAAGAAGATGTCGGCATCTTCAGGGCAGAGTTTGGCCGCCTCCTCATAGGCCAGAGCCGCCTGAAGATAGTTGCCCTGTTCAAAGAAGATAATTCCCAGATTGTAATGGGCAGGAGCCGCCTCAGGTGCCAGGGTTACAACGCGGGTAAACCAGTGGGCGGCTTCGTTCGCTCGTTTTTGTTCAAAAAAGAGCAAGGCCAGAAGGTAACTGAGCTGCGGGTTGTCCTGATCCTCAGCGAGCAAGGCTTGATAACCGGCCAAGGCCTGCTCAAAATCTCCGTCCTGATGATATTTTTGGGTCTGCGCAAAAAGGTCCATAATATCTTACGTGATTGCGGCAAGAGAGTTGGTGAGCTCGCCTGCCATCTTGGGGTTGTCAAACAATTGAAAAATGGGACAGATTCGGCCAGCCACGAATAGGGGGACACTATACCTGTTTTTTCCTGAGTCACGTGGTGAGGAATTCCGGGAGCGATTATACGGGCGATTCTTAGCATAAAAAATATGCTGCTGCTATGGATGTCTTATGTAAAGGGCGGAATACGTATGGTGTCCCCCTTATTTCCTCCCCTTATTTCCTACAATCATTCAAAGGAAAAACGAATCCGTCCATTTTTCCTCCTGTGTGAGCCTATGCTTTTTCGTATGGTGAAGCAAGACTTGAATTTACTCTGCCACCTTTTAGTTAGAACTGTAGTCTGTCCCGTTTTACTCCTCACATTTTTTTAAACTAGCCTTCCAATGTGTTCGAGCAAATTCTGTTCATTTACAAACGTCAAATCGTACATGCTGCTTAATCCCTGGGCCTGTTCCTGGCTCAAACCAACCACGCAAAGGAGGAAGTTGGACTTGTCCATGTGTACTCTTTTGCGTAATTTTAGATACTTCTCAATATCTGGCCGAAATTCTCCGGTTTTGCATTCTATACAGATTGGCAGTCTACCATCCACAAGGAAAAACACATCCAACTCGTGTAAATCCTCATTTGCAAAAGTGACGGAGATATTGCGCGAGCAGGAAAAATTACGCTGCTTGCCCCGAAGGTATTCAGTGATTTTGATAAAGACAAACCATTCGAACCATCCCCCACTGAAAAACTGAACAATTGCCGGAGCTGGCTGAAGTGCTAACCGGATAATTTTATCTTGTTTTTGATAGAAGTATTTGGCAACAAAAGAATATTCATACAACTTCTGGCAGAACTCGATGATTTCCTTGGATTCCTTTTGGCTTTTCTGCGCAAGAGGGATACTGAGATTCTGATAACCCTTTTTCTGGGTTCGTTTGATTTTTTCGATGATATCTTTCAATGTGTCATAATTGTCGCCAAGTGATACGGCAACCTCATCAAAAAATCCGGTAGTATCAAGCTGTCTTGGATCAACTTTAATTTTTACCTTCTGCTTCTTGAACCAATCAACGATTGGTGCATATTGCCCATCGTCTGCAAAAGCTGTCGTGTTGAAGAGGTTAATATCAGCAAAGGAGGGTTGGGGAATATCTACATCGTATATTTCCTCAATAACGCTGCATTGTTGCTGTAATTTTTGCAGCTCGTTTCTTTGGGTAAAATATTTCTCCAGAAGTTTTTCTACAAACGCCATCGTGTCGTGAATCGGTGTAACCTGTGTACAGCGAGGACATTTGACAGATTTGCCGATATATTCATTGGCTACTTCCCTGAGATGCCCGCACTTGTAGCAACGAAAAATAGCCATCGTAATTTTTCAACCTTTCGTTTTGAAATTAAGTAGTGTGATTGGGGAGATTCGCTTCAGCATACGCGAACGACTGCTAACGTGGAATTGAGCCAGAGGCAGGCGTCTTTCCCTGCCGATTGGCTCCAATTTATTGTTGGGCAATTCTGTACAACCTACCCTTTGAATCATGGTTTTTTTTTTAGGATGATTCAACTAGTTGCGAACATCCATAGCTCCTCTCCAATTCGTGCAAGAAAAAGGAAAAAAGGGAAAAAAGGACAGATTTTTTTTTGGAATTTTTTATAGATGCCTGTCTGTATTATTTCCATTTGTTGGTGATGCTAAGTGATGGCATAAGGGAAGTCAAACAAAAAGCAGGCCAAAATTTAGTTCAAACCTTGATTCCCGTCTGATGGAGTAGGTGCAGGACAAGGTTTGTGTTCAGGGGTTGCAAGGGCTGAAAAGACCGGACTCCTCTGTTGGCAAAGAGTGTGGAAGATAATCTGAGGCGGTGACGCTCCTACATCAGAAGGATCTTGAGGAAGGGTTCGGGGAGGTGTATATTCCTGAGGTTCTGGCCAGTAAATTACCAACACTGCTCGTGAGGTTGTTTGGCAGTGGGTTTTTCCGGCCAAGGAGCGCTCCATCGACCGCGTTATCATGCCCTTGAATCCGGGCTGCAAAAGACGGTGAAGCGAGCCGTGGCGTTTGCCGGCATTGACAAAAAGGCCAGTTGTCATACCTTGCGTTAGAGCTTTGTGACCCTTATGCTGGAAAACGGGGTGAATATCCGGGTGCTTCAGGAGGTTGCAAAGTGCGCTGGATATGTTGCCGGTTTGATTGGGGGCGGGGAGAAGGGGTTGAGGTATGAAGTCAGGGACAGAATGATTTTCGCAAAAAGTCGCGAAAAAATTCAGTCCCTTGGGCCCTCTCTTTCAGTCCGTCTCCTTGTCTATTTTCCGGGTTATGCAAAAAAAATCCATCCATCTTGAGTAAAACCGTAACTGGTTAAAAGGTACATTTAATTTTGTCTGAAACGAAAAAAATAATCCCTGCAAAAACAGGTCGTCTGCGGAGCAGGCCGGGCGGCTGGAAGCTGTTGAAAATTGTGGTGCCGGTGGTGCTTGTGGTTGCCGTGGCCCTGGCCCTGTACGTGGGGTATCTGGACAAGATCATCCGCCACAAGTTTGACGGCAAACGCTGGGCCTTGCCCGCTGTGGTCTATGCCCGACCCCTGGAGTTATATCCTGGTCTGTCCCTTACCGCCCCCATGCTGGCCGCAGAGTTGCAGCTTGCCGGCTATCGGCAGGACAAGGCGGCGAAGGACCCGGGTGGCTATGACCTTGCCGGCAATGTCATCCGTCTTTCCACCAGGGATTTTGCTTTTCCCGACGGTGTGGAGCAGTCAGCACGCATTACCGTCGAGTTTTCCGGGTCTGCCGTCAAGAAAATCTCGCGCACCGATAACGGTGCCGAGCTGGCCTTGGCGCGTATTGATCCGGCCCGCATCGGTAGTTTTCATCCCCTGGAAAATGAAGACCGAGTTGTCTATAAACGGGAAGAGCTGCCCGATTTACTGGTCAAGACCTTGATAGCGGTGGAGGATCAGCATTTTCAGGCCCATTTCGGAGTTGATCCCTTGGGGATTCTGCGGGCCATGTTTGCCAATATTCGAGCCGGTAAGACCGTCCAGGGCGGCAGCACCCTGACCCAGCAACTGGTGAAGAATTTTTTCCTGAACAACGAGCGCACCCTGTACCGCAAGTTCAATGAACTGATCATGGCCCTGCTTATTGAGGCCCATTACAGTAAGGATGAGATCCTCACCGCCTATGCCAACGAGATTTTCCTTGGACAGGATCGGGGGCGGGCGGTGCATGGGTTTGGCCTGGCCAGTCAGTTTTATTTTCGGCGTGAATTGAAAGATCTCTCGGCCGCCCAGATGGCGATGCTGGTGGGGATGATCAAGGGGCCTTCCTATTATGATCCGCGTCGTGAGCCGGAACGCTGCCTGCAACGGCGCCAGGTGGTGCTCGATGTGATGCGGGCGGAAGGGGTGATTTCCGATGAGCTCTACGCCACGGCCAAGTCCGCCGGCATGGAGAAGGGGGAAATGATCCAGAGCGGGTTTAACCGCTACCCGGCCTTTCTCGATCTGGTGCGCCGTCAGTTGGGCGAGGAGTATCGTGAAGAGGATCTCACCTCCAATGGCCTGAAGATCCTGACCACCCTTGATCCGCAAGTGCAGACGCAGGTGGAGAAGCATCTGCAGGAGACAATGGCTGCCCTGGAAAAACGAACAGGGGTTACGGGTTTGGAAGGGGCTGTGATCGTCAGCAGCCGCGAGGGTGGAGAAATCCAGGCCGTGGCTGGTGGACGTGAGGCCATGCAGTCCGGCTTTAACCGGGCCCTTGACGCCCATCGCCCCATTGGTTCACTCATAAAACCGGTGGTTTATCTGACCGCCCTGAACAACGGCTATACCCTGGCCACCCCGGTGGATGATATCGTCTTGACCGTCTCTGCCGCCGGTGCCAAGGATTGGCGGCCAGCCAACTATGACAAAAAGGAACATGGCGTGGTGCCATTCTATGAGGCGCTGGCCCATTCCTATAATCTGTCCACCGTCCGCATCGGGATGGATGTCGGCGTGGAAAAGGTAGTGGAGAATATCGGGCAGATGGGAATCAAGCGCGACTTCCAGCCCTATCCTTCTTTTCTCCTGGGGACGGCGGAGATGTCGCCCCTGGAGGTAGCGCGGATGTATCAGGTCTTTGCCACTGGCGGGTTTTATCAGCCCCAGCGGGTTATCAGCAGCGTGTTGACGTTGGAGAATAAGGTTGTTCAGCGCTTTGGGCTTTCCGTGGAGCAGCGTTTTTCCCCGGAAACCGTCTTCCTGCTCAACACCGCCCTGCAACGGGTGGTGAGTGAGGGAACGGCGCGGGGTCTTTCCCGTTCTATCCCTGAGACGATCAAAGCCGCCGGCAAGACCGGAACCACCGATGAGCTGCGGGATAGCTGGTTTGCTGGGTACACCGGAGATCGGCTGGCCGTTGTCTGGGTCGGCTGCGATGACAACAAGCCGACAAAGCTCACCGGCGCCAGTGGCGCCATGGTGGTCTGGGGTAAAATTATGCAGTCCCTGCATCCCCAGCCGCTGGAGCTGACGGAGCCGGAGGGGATTGAATGGGCCCGCATCAATGCCGAGTCCTACGGCTATTCTGATGAGGCTTCCCGGGCAAATGTGGTGTTGCCTTTTATGGCAGGAACTGTTCCTGCCGGGGCTGAGCGTCCTTTGCCGTCGTCGTCCGGCGGGGAGCGGCAGGGGGGCAATGGCCCTGATCTCTGGAATACGATCCGCGATTGGTTTCAGTGATGTGAAAAACTTCTTGGTGGATGTGGAGCCCTCTCTTTCAGGCTGAAGTTTAAAGACATGACGATGATCGAGTAAAAAACGAAGATGAATCAATTAAGTGGTAAATATTTCAAGGAGTTGACCGGCAAGATCGGGATGCTCATGGTCGTTGTCCTGTTTTTGCACGGCTGCACAATGAAGCATTCCGTTGAATATCCAGGCAGGCCCGAACCTGCTCCGCTGCCTGCTCCTCGTCCGCGCCCAGCGCCTGCTCCGACTCCGGCGCCTTCCCCTCTTCCTGCTCCTGAACCAGAAGTGGAGACTGTGCCTGATGTGCCTGAATCCAATCCCATCAGCAGTCGAGAATCGGTACCGGTGCCTGCAGAAGGGAAAGCGGCTGGCGCCTTGCTTGCCAGTGCGCGGCAAAATGTGCGGGCAGGTGAGTTCAGCCAGGCTGAAATTATCCTGGAGCGGGCCCTCCGGGTCGAGCCCCGCAATGCCCGGTTATGGCATGAGATGGCACAGGTGAAGTACTCCCAGAAGGATTATGCACAGGCGGTGCAGTTCTGCATCAAGTCCAATAGTCTGGCCGGCAAGGATTATACCTTGATGCAGCAGAACTGGCTGCTGATGGAAAAGGCCTATATCGAGCTTGGAGAACCGGAGAAGGCACAGCAGGTCCGGATTAAATCCGGTTGATGGAAGTTTCGTTCCTTGAGTGTTGAGAGAGCATCAAGTCGAGTAATTTTGTGAGGGAATAGTCCCGCAACTCTTGGGTATTGATCGGTCAGTATGGGATATTCGGAATCACGTGATGCGATAACCGCGCAGGTCAAAGAACAGGCCGACATCGTCCAGATCATCGGCGAAAGTGTTGACCTGAAAAGGGCGGGTGCCCGTTTCCTTGGCTGCTGTCCCTTTCATAGTGAGAAAACGCCGTCATTCTCCGTGCATCCGGGACAGCAGTTTTATCACTGTTTCGGATGCGGCGCATCGGGTGATGTCTTTTCCTTCATGATGAAGCATCACAACATGGATTTCCCCACCGCCCTCCAGACCCTTGCCAGGCGGTATCAGATCGAGCTGCCGGAGCGGCAGGTTTCCCAGGCCGAGCAGGAAAAAGAACGTCTGCGCCAGGCCATGTTTGCGATCAATGAAAAGGCGGCGCGGGTGTATCGGGAGTATCTGCTTCATGCCAGGGGGGCGGGGTCTGCGCGTGCCTATCTTGAGCGGCGCGCGATTCCCCTTGCAGTTCAGGAGAAGTTTCAGCTGGGATATGCGCCGGCGGTGGAGGGTGCCGGCTGGAACTTCCTTGGCGCCACATTGCAGGGTGAGGAAAGCGCGGCAGCTGAGGCCGTCGGTCTGCTGGTAAAAAAGGAGGACACGGGCAGGACCTATGATCGTTTTCGGGATCGGATCCTTTTCCCTATCTTTGATGTGAAAGGCCGGATCAGCGGGTTTGGCGGCCGGATTATCGGTGAAGGGCAGCCCAAGTACATGAACTCCCCCGAAAGCCCGGTCTTTGACAAAAGCCGGCTGCTGCTGGGGCTCTTCCAGCAGGCGGCAGACATCCGAACCCGGCAGCGGGTGGTGCTGGTGGAAGGCAACTTTGATATGGTCTCCATGGTGGTGCACGGTTGTCCCAATGTGGTAGCCCCTCTGGGAACTGCTCTGACCCGTCCGCAATTAAAGCTGCTGCGCCATTACACTGATAACGCCATTCTCCTTTTTGATGGCGACACAGCCGGAATCAAGGCGGCGGTGCGGGCCGTGCCCCTGTTTCTGGCCGAGCAGATGAGTGCGAAGGTGGCGCTGCTGCCGCCTGGGCATGACCCTGACACCTTTATCCGCGAAAAGGGTCAGGAGGCATTGGAGCGGTTGCTGGATGCGGCGATGCCGCTTGCTGAGTTTGCCCTGGCCAGGATGATCGAAGAACATGGCCTGAATCTTGATGGCAAGGGCAGAATCGTTGAAGAGCTTCGTCCGCTGGTGCAGGCGGCGGCCTCTCCCTTGCAGCGGTCGGTGGTGATCGCCCATTTCAGTGAAAAACTGGGGATGGATGCCCGGCAACTCAATGATCTGCTTGTGGAAAACAGTCCTGGGCCTGTAGAGGTGTTACCCCCCATTTCACCAAGAAAAGAATCGAGACGGATATTACTGGAAGGGAGAAGAGATCTTCGGTTGAATGGTCAGCAAAAGCGTCTTGTGTCGTATATGGTTCGCTATCCCGGCCATTTTTCGCGATTGGAAGAGGCTGGACTCAGGTCGCTTTTGGCAGAGGGGGTGGGGGAGGTTTTGTTTTTACAGATCAAGGCCCTGCACGCCAGGAATCCTCAGTTTGAGCCGGAGGAGTTGCTGGCCGTCCTGCCCGAGGGAGAGGAACGTACCTTGGTCGTGGAAATTCAACTGGCGACGAAAGCCGCCTCCGAGACTGGTATTTCCTCAGGTACCGAAGAGGAGTTGACCGAGTTGTTGGGCTGGTTGAAAAAGCAGGAGCTGGAGGAGATGAAAAAAAAGGTGTTTGCGGAACTGATAAACGTGTCAGGGGACGCCTCCGACGAGCGAGACCGGTTACTGCTGCTGGTAGCAAAGATTAATCAGGAACTGCATGCCCTCAATGAGGGTGTCTGAAGAAACGAGATTCTCATTCCTGCCAGTGTTCTACAGCCGATTGGTCACTGCTTTGAGGGCTGGGCACAGCGATGTCTGGTTGGCCACCCCATCTTCTGGGGGACCATTTTTCCGGTATCGGGTGTAAAAAATGAGGGGGCATCGGTGGTTACAAATCGAAAAAATGCGGGTATGCCTTTAACTCATTATTTTTTCAAACAAATTATTGATATTAAAAATTTAATTGATATAGTGCGTTGCATGGAGAAAACATTGGTCATTTTTCAATGAGAGGGAAAAATCTGCCAGTTCTAGCCTCATCTCTATTCCATCTCACCTGTTTTCCCCATCGTGTTTTTGATCCGAGAGACATGAATACCGCGATTCTGTAACGCTCGTCTGTTTTCGATTCCTTGAATATAACTGAAAATCCCGGCTCATCCCGGGAAGCTATATTGTGCTGGATTTCCTGATTTTTTTAGGGGATGTAATAAAACGTACAACCTCGGAGGGAGGAAGTATGGCTGTAGATGAAGATTTGGATCAGCATGAGCAGGAGCATGCAGGCAGTGATCATCTGCTCGAAGATGATGCCTTTGATTTGACCGAAATTACTGGCGGCCTGATGCGTGAAAGTGAAGTGATTGTCCCTGAGTGGGCCGAAGGAGACGTCGATCATCTTTCAGTTATTTCAGGAAACAGTGATAGTGATGAAGAGCTGGCTATCGATTCTGATGACGATGACTTAGGCTGTATTGGGGAACCTGCCTGCAAGGGGTGCCATACTGTTGAGCCCATCAGTATTTATTTGCGCGAGATGGGGGCCATGCCCTTGCTCAGCCATGAGGAAGAATTTGAGCTGGCCCGGCTGATGGAAGAGGGTTTGTCTCGTATCCAGCTGGCGGTGCTTTCCACTCCTTTGGCTATTCCGGCCCTTCAGTCTCTGGTGAAGGAACTTCAGACGGGTCGGGTAAAGATCACTCAAATCCTGAAGGGTCTTTCGGATGATCAGAATGAAATCCTGACTCAAGTGCAGGATGAGTTTATTCGTCGGGTTGCACAGGTCACGGAACTTGAGCAGAAAAGAGAGGCGTTGCGGCAACTTTTTCTTAGTTGTGCGGATGGAGCCGAAGAGGACGAAGAGGTCTATCAGCAGATTCTCGCAATAGGAACGGAGATAGCAGAGACTTTTCAGGATCGACTTATTTGTTCCCGCTGTATTAATGGCATTGCTGTAAGTCTCGAGGAGCTGGCGAATCGATTTCGTATCGTTAGGGCTCAGGTAATGCAGGAGTATACCTTGGCGATGAGAGAGGAGGTGGCCGTGGAGGTTACTCCTCTTGAGCTTGAGAAAAAAATAGGCAGGGTTTTGCGTGAGGGCTTAGGCTTCGGGTATAGAGCTTTGCAGGCCATTCTCCATGAGCTGGAGATGGCAAGAGAGGTTGTCACGGATGCCAAAGAATCACTGGTGCGGGCTAATCTGCGCCTGGTGGTTTCGGTGGCCAAAAAATTTGTGAATCGTGGCCTGCAGTTTCCCGATCTTGTGCAGGAGGGGAATATCGGTTTGATCAAGGCCGTGGAAAAATTTGATTATCATCGCGGCTACAAGTTCAGCACCTATGCCACTTGGTGGATTCGTCAGTCGATAACCCGCGGTATTGCTGATCAGGGACGAACCATTCGTCTGCCGGTGCACATGATCGAGACCATTAATCGGCTGCTGCGCGTGACCAGAGATTTTGTCCGGCATGAGAACAGGGAGCCGACCCCGGAAGAAATGGCGGAACAGCTTGGTGTGGATGTGCTGAAGGTTCGGGCGGCGTTGAAAACAGCCAAGGATGCTATTTCGCTGGATATGCCGGTGGGAACCGACGAAGAGTCTTTTCTGTCTGATTTTATTGAAGATTACAGTGCTATTGGGCCGGATCAATCCTCCATGGTGGACAGCTTGAAAGAGTGTCTCCGTCGGGTGATGGCTACCCTTTCGGCTCGGGAGATCAAGGTGTTGCAGCTGCGATATGGCATTGATGTGAGTTGTGATCATACCCTCGAAGAGGTGGGGAAATGTTTCGCCGTGACCCGGGAACGGATCCGTCAGATAGAGGCCCAGGCGATACAGAAACTTCAGCATCCTTCCCGCATGGAAGAACTTCGTGTGTTTGTTAAAGATTAGAAGGCGTCAAGGAAACACCAATATCCCCACCTCCTTCCTTAAAAAAGAAGGTTTTTTTTGTCTGTAAGGCACTTGTCCCGTTCTTCAGGGTTAGAAGACAATATCGAAAGCCGTCACAAATATCTGTCAAATAGTTGAGCATTCTTTCACCGTTACACACAGGACCAGGATGATGTATGGCTGATCTCCTTGATTGGGTGAGTTTGAGTCTGGTGCCGGGTCTGGGAGTTACCGGACTCGGTCGTCTGGTGGATTTTTTTGCCGGAGCGGATGGGGTTTTACGGGCCACGGCCAAAGAACGCTCACAAGTTGGTGGAATCCGGGCGGAGGCTTTGCACGGGCTGACAGATGTAACAGCGGTTCGGGAACGGGGAGAGCTTGAGCTGGAGCGTTTGGCCGGGCTTGGGGCGCAGGCCATTTGTTTTGAGGACCAGGATTATCCCCCTCTGCTTCGCCAGATCAGCACCTCGCCGCCAGTCTTGTATGTGACGGGTCGTAAGGAGCTGCTGGAAAGTTGCTGTGTGGCGATTGTTGGTTCACGGGCGGCAACAAGTTACGGACACCGGATCGCCTCTGCCCTGGGCCATGACTTGGCGCTCCAGGGAGTGACCGTGGTTTCCGGTATGGCCCTGGGGATTGATGCCTTTGCCCACACCGGCGCCTTGTCCGCCTCCGGCGGCACCGTTGCTGTGCTTGGATGCGGGCTGGATGTGGTTTATCCCCTGCAGAACCGGCGCTTATATGAACAGATACAAGAGTGTGGTCTCTTGGTGAGTGAATATCCTCTGGGCATCCGTCCGGAAGGATTCCGCTTTCCAGCCCGTAATCGGATCATTGCCGGGATGAGTTATGGCGTGGTGGTGGTTGAGGCGGCAAGAAAGTCCGGCTCCCTGATTACGGCTGAGTTTGCCCTTGAAGAAGGACGGGATGTCTTCGCCGTCCCTGGTCAGGTGGATTCTTTTAAAAGCGCCGGGGCGCATTGGTTGTTGCAGCAGGGGGCTAAACTTGTGCTTTCCGCTGCAGACATCCTTGAGGAGCTCCATCTGTGCAAAGGGCTTCTTCGAGACAACCTGGGAGAACAACCGGGTGCGGCGCAAGGTCTTGACGCAGTCGACGCCGAACTTCTGGGCTTACTTGTGATGATCGAACCGTATGCCATGAAACGTGACGCCCTGATCGCTAAATCCGGACTTGCCCCCGGCCAGATGGCTGAGTTCCTGCTCCGTCTGGAGCTTGATGGGCTGGTGGAGATGTTGCCGGGTGATGAGGTGCGCAGAATAGGGCAAGAGGGTGAGAAGAGAACGTGAAGTGAGAGTAGTAAGAATGATTCTATAAAGTTAAAGAGGAATTTATGCAGCAGATTCAAATAGCGCCATCCATCCTGTCCGCTGATTTTTCCCGTCTAGGTGAAGAAATTCGCGCTGTTGATCAGGCCGGGGCTGAGGTGATCCACGTTGATGTCATGGATGGACATTTTGTCCCCAATATCACGATTGGGCCATTGGTGGTCAAGGCGGTCCGTCAGGTGACGGCCAAAGTGGTTGATGTGCACCTGATGATTGAAAATGCTGACCGTTATCTGGAGTCTTTTGCCGATGCCGGTGCCGACTGGATTACCGTGCATGTGGAGGCCTGCCCGCATCTGCATCGGACGGTAACCCGTATCCGGGAGCTGGGAAAGAAGGCCGGAGTGGTTTTGAATCCGGCGACGCCTTTAGAGACCCTTGATTATATTCTGGAAGAAGTGGATCTGGTGATGCTCATGAGTGTTAATCCTGGATTTGGCGGCCAATCTTTTATCCCGTCTACGCTGCGCAAGATCAGTCGACTGAAAAAACGGATCGACGAGCTGGGCCTTAACGTTGGCATTGAGATTGATGGTGGCATCAGTGCGGCGACCATTACCCGGGTGGCCGAGGCAGGGGCCAATATCTTCGTTGCAGGCTCAGCGATTTACGGGAAAGCGGATTATCAGGCTGTCATCAAGGAATTGCGAGATTTGGCTGAGGCTGGAAGCAGGAGCAGAAAAGGACTGGAATAGCGATCTGATTGCAGTTGTGGTGTTGCCCTGAAGAGGAGAAAAACGATGGAGAAGTGGCTGGCATTAACGGATGTTGCTGTGTACCCGAAGCTTGTGGAGCTGGCCCGGAATCCCCTTGATCTGAGGCCCAGGGAGGTATTGACTGCGGACAGGTTGCGCCGGTATTGCTGTTCTGCCGCCGGGTTTGATCTGCTCTATGCAACCCAGCGGGTGACTGATGAGGTGCTGGCCTGCCTGCAGGATCTGGCTGATCAGGGGCAGCTGGTGGAACAGTTCCGGTTGATGCGGCGTGGAGCGATCATGAATCGTATCGAAGGTTTTCCCTCGGAAGAGCGGCAGGTACTGCACACCGCCAGTCGCGATTTTTTTGCGCAACATCCGGCAGAACCCGTCACAACAGAACTTGCCGGAAGAGAGCTTGCCAAGCTGAAGTCCTTTTTGGAAGATCTCGAATCCGGGCGACTGATGAACGCGCAGGGACAGCCTTTTGATACAATGATTCAAGTGGGCATCGGCGGCTCCGATCTTGGCCCGCGTTCTGTCTATGAGGCCTTGCGTGCCTATGGACAGCAGGGCAGGCAAGTCTATTTCATCTCCAATGTCGATCCCGATGATGCGGCCGCAGTGCTTCGCTTGGTGAATTTGGAGACCACTTTAGTGAATGTGGTCTCCAAAAGCGGAACCACCCTGGAAACCTTGACGAATGAGACCCTGATCAGAAAGGCTCTTGCGGCCAAGGGATTAAATCCTAACCTTCATTGTACTGCCGTGACCGGTGAGGGCAGCCCCATGGATAATCCGGAGCGGTATCTGCGCTCGTTTTATATGTTTGACTCCATTGGAGGCAGGTACAGTGCGACCTCCATGGTTGGGGCAGTTATGCTCGGGTTTGCCCTTGGCGCCATGCAGGTGCGAGAGTTTCTGGAGGGTGCCTCCTCCATGGATGCAGTGGCGGAAGAGGGTGCTCTTGCCCATAATCTTCCCCTGTTGCTGGCGATGCTTGGGGTCTGGAATCATAGCTTTCTCGGTTGTCCAACAGTGGCAGTGCTTCCGTACAGCCAGGCCTTGCATCGATTTACCGCCCATCTTCAGCAATGCGATATGGAGTCGAACGGAAAATCCGTAACGCGCCAGGGCGAGGCGGTATCCTTGAAAACCGGGCCGATTATCTGGGGAGAGCCTGGAACGAACGGGCAGCATGCGTTTTATCAGTTATTGCACCAGGGTACCGAGGTCGTCCCGGTGGAGTTTATTGGCTTCCGGCACAGTCAGTATGGGGAAGATCTGGAAAGTAATGGAAGCACGTCGCAGCAGAAACTGCTTGCCAATCTTCTCGCCCAGTCGCTGGCAATGGCCAGGGGGCAGGAAAACGAGAATCCGAACCGAAAATTTCCCGGCAATCGCCCGAATCTCATTCTGCTTGCTGACAGATTAACCCCGAAGGTCATGGGCGCCCTGCTATCTCTTTATGAGGCGAAGATTGTATTTCAAGGATTCTGTTGGAATATCAACTCATTTGATCAGGAGGGGGTACAGTTGGGGAAGGTTCTTGCTGGCCGGATACTTTCCTTGATGGCTGAAAAGCAGGAGGAGGGTGGCGGCGCCATCTCTCCGGAGAACGGCTTGTTGCAGATGGCGAAGCTGAATTAAATGGACGAAAGCAGCGATGAATCATGGTTCATTTCTGGATGCTTTTTAATTTATTTTTAGTTGACAAAGAAAATGTTAAAAGATATTGTTTTTTACGCTAAGTAAATGGTCTGTTCAAGTGGATTGTTGTGCTACGACTATTGCTCGAGCAGGCTTTTAAAAAGCTTACGCTGGCATTGCGCTGTTTGAACAAAAGAAAGGAAGAGCAAAGCAAGGCTGGGAAGTAATTTTAGGTAAGGGATGTAGTTAACTAGTAATTTTAAAGGAGGAAAATTCATGGCAAAGCATGAGACGCCCTTGTTGGATGAGCTTGAAAAAGGCCCTTGGCCAAGCTTCGTCACCGACATCAAGCGCCAGGCAGAGAAAAAACCAGAGTGCTGGGATATTCTTGGCCAGTTGGAGCTGTCCTACGTAGAGAAGATTACCCATTGGAAGCATGGCGGTATCGTTGGTGTATTCGGATATGGTGGTGGTATTGTTGGTCGGTATTCTGACCTGCCAAAACGTTTTCCTGGTGTAGAGCATTTTCACACTGTCCGCTTGGCTCAGCCTGCATCGAAGTATTATTCCACTAAGCATTTGCGTGATCTCTGTGATCTGTGGGAGAAATATGGCTCAGGTATGACTAATATGCACGGTTCCACCGGTGATATGGTTATGCTGGGATGCCGTACTGAGGCTCTGGAGCCTTTCTTCTATGAAATGACCCATAATCTGAATCAGGATCTTGGTGGATCCGGTTCCAATCTGCGGACTCCTGCCAACTGTATTGGTTCCTCTCGTTGTGAATGGTCCTGTTATGATACAGAAGAAGCCTGTCATCAGCTGACCATGCATTATCAGGATGAGATTCATCGTCCCGCGTTTCCTTACAAGTTCAAGTTTAAGTTTTCCGGATGTCCCAATGACTGTGTAGCAGCGATCGCCCGGTCAGATGTGGCGGTTATCGGCACCTGGCGGGGTAATATCCGCATTGACCAGGCTGCCGTAAAAGAATATGTAGCTGGCAATATTCCCTCCAACGGCGGTGCCCATGCCGGTCGTGACTGGGGTAAATTTGATATCCAGAAAGAAGTGATCAACCTTTGTCCCACCAACTGTATGTGGATGGAAGGCGGAGAGTTAAAGATTGATGATAGTGAGTGTACCCGCTGTATGCATTGCCTTAATGTAATGCCACGTGCGCTTCGTCCTGGTGCCGAGCAAGGTGCTACCATCTGTGTTGGTGCTAAAGCCCCGATTCTTGATGGTGCCCAGTTTGCAACCCTGATCGTTCCTTTCATGAAGGTCTCTGCTGACAATGAATTTGAAGAGTTGATTGAATTCATTGAAAAGATCTGGGATTGGTGGATGGAAGAAGGTAAAAATCGTGAGCGTTGCGGTGAAACTATGCAGCGTCTTGGCCTTCCCACCTTTATTAAGGTTATGGGGCTGGATCCCCTTCCGCAGCATATTAAAGAGCCTCGTTCTAATCCTTATGTTTTCTGGCAGGAAGAAGAGGTTCCAGGTGGATTTGATCGTGATGTTGAAGAGTTCCGTGCTCGCCACGCAGCTTAATTAGAAGTTAAATCGAGAACTTAACTCGTATATATAAGGAGATTAACATTATGGCTTATGATCCAGCCAATCCGATGGTCGACAGGATTTCCGATATCGGCCCCAGATATTACGCTGAGTTTCATCCACCAGTCATTGCTGCTAATAAAGGTAAATGGTTGTGGCATGAGATTACTCAACCTGGTGTTCTGGTTCACAAATCAGAAACTGGAGACGAGTGCTGGACAGTCCGTGTTGGGGCTGCCCGCCTGATTTCCATTGAGCTGATCCGCGAAATGTGTGACATCGCTGATAAGCACTGTGAAGGCTTTTTCCGCTTCACCACCCGTAACAACGTTGAATTTATGGTGGATTCTAAAGCCAAGGTTCAGCCATTACTCGACGATTTAAAAAGTCGCGGCAACAAGTTCCCGGTTGGTGGAACCGGTGCCGGTGTAACCAATATTGTTCATACCCAGGGCTGGGTTCATTGCCATACACCAGCCACTGATGCCTCTGGGGTTGTTAAAGCAGTAATGGATGAGCTTTTTGACTATTTCACCTCCATGACTCTGCCGGCTCAAGTACGTATCGCTCTGGCCTGCTGTCTGAACATGTGCGGAGCGGTTCATGCGTCCGACATCGCCATCCTTGGTGTGCATCGTAAGCCGCCTATGATCGATCACAAACGTATTACCGGTGTGTGTGAGTTACCTCTTGCCATATCTGCCTGTCCCCTTGGTGCAGTTAAGCCTGCCAAAGCCATGGTTGACGGTGTAGAGGTTAAGACCGTGCAGGTAAACGCTGAGCGTTGTATGTTCTGCGGTAACTGCTACACCATGTGTCCGGCTATGCCCCTTGCTGATCCCGATGGCGATGGTATTGCCATTCTGGTTGGTGGCAAGGTTTCCAACAGCAGATCGGCCCCTAAGTTTTCCAAGCTTGTTATCCCCTTCCTGCCCAACACTCCGCCACGTTGGCCCGAGACCGTTGCGGCCGTTAAGGGTATCCTGGAGGCTTATGCCAAAGATGCTCATAAGTATGAGCGTGTTGGTGAGTGGGCAGAACGTATCGGCTGGGAGAAATTCTTCGAGAAGTGCGATATTCCTTTTACAATCAAAAGCATTGATGATTATCGTTTAGCTTATGATACCTGGCGGACGACCACTCAGTTCAAGTATACCTCTCATATCAAATAGTTGATTTGATGACATGGCTCGCTTTAAATGGTTAAAACGGGTCATGTCTTTGGTTGCTTGTCTGTTTACAATCTTTTTTTAGGAGTATGTGCTATGGCATTAAGTAAAGATGAGCTCAAGGCTGCGATTCTGAAGAAGGCAGAGACTGCTCCAAAACCACAGCTTTATATCAAAGATTTTTATGCCTGTGATCCAGATGCTAAGCCACGAGAAATCAAAAACGTGGCCAATGATCTGGTTAAGGAAGGAAAATTGATGTTCTGGTCTTCCGGCTCCACTACAATGTATGCTATGAAAAGTCGTATCAAGGATGAAGAAGGAACCAGTGGTGTAAACTAGGCCATTAATCCCTGATTTCGAAAAAAGTTAAAAGGCGCCGAGTTTCTACTCGGCGCCTTTTTTATTTGAGTATTAGGGACTTACAAAAAAAACTTGTTTTTTCAAAGAAATTTTTCTGAAAAGGCGCTTATCCCGTTCATAGAGGGTTAGTATCTTGATCATGAATGATATTCTATTTTTGAAGTCGGTTGATTCCACGAACCGAATAGCCCGAGAGATGGGAGACTCAGGGAAAGCC
Source organism: Desulfobulbaceae bacterium (assembly GCA_019163335.1). Classification (GTDB taxonomy): domain Bacteria; phylum Desulfobacterota; class Desulfobulbia; order Desulfobulbales; family Desulfocapsaceae; genus UBA2270. The sequence goes on from JAFLKM010000053.1 coordinate 84,644, forward strand.
CATGGGTTCAGCGTTGTCGCAGAGAGCCAGACAGCAGGCCGAGGAAGGTTAGGTAAAGAGTGGCTTTCCCATGCCGGAATGGGTCTCTGTTGTACGATTTTGGTGCGACCTAACCTGGACATTGAGGATTATCCAAAGATAACGTTGACCGCCGGACTTGCTGTAGGGCTAGCCCTTGAGGAGCTTTGTCACGTGGGGGTGCAACTTAAATGGCCGAATGATATCTACGTTGGCGGCCGTAAGTTGGGTGGCATTCTAGTTGAGACGTCTTCGCTGCATAAAGGCACCAGGCACTGTTATGCCCTCGTGGGAATTGGAGTCAATGTCAATACTGATTGTGCCACTTTTCCCATAGGATTGCAAAAGACTGCCACGTCTCTCTTCTTTGAGACCAGGAAAGAATATGATGTTCTGACTGTTTTTACAAAAATCAGGAGCCAGCTCCTCGAATTGTTAACTCAGTTGGAAACCGTTGGTTTTGAAGGTATTTTAGATCAGTGGCGACAAAGGGATATATTAGATGGACAATGGATGAGTTGGGTGACACCTGCGGGGAATGTTGTTTATGGGGAGTCTCTGGGTGTCGATGATACTGGAATTCTGGCTATACGCGATCAAACGGGAAGAAGGCATGAAGTACTTTCCGGTGACCTGCGTTTAGCACGAAGGTCACCGGAAGCGGGAGAAGGTTGCAAAGTTTTCTAACTATTAAATCTTAAAAATTCCGGTTTCCAAAGTCTAATATCGATAATAATCTGGTTTGTAAGGTCCATCCAATGGCACGCCAATATAGTCAGCCTGTTCCTGGTTCAGGACAGTAAGCTTTGCCCCGATTTTTTCCAGATGAAGTCTGGCTACCATTTCGTCCAGTTTCTTTGGGAGAAAATAGACTTTGTTTTCATATTTCTCAGGATGCTGCCAGAGTTCTATCTGAGCTAGAACCTGATTGGTGAAAGAGTTGCTCATAACAAAGCTGGGGTGGCCAGTTGCGCATCCGAGATTGACCAACCGTCCTTCGGCGAGAATAATAATTTTCTTACCGTCAGGGAAAATCACATGATCAACCTGGGGTTTTATGTTGTCCCACGGAAGATTTCGAATCCCGGCGATATCAATTTCCGAATCAAAGTGACCAATGTTGCAGACGATGGCTTGATCAGGCATGACCTCCATGTGGCTTCGTGTGATGACACGCAGATTGCCGGTACAGGTCACAAAGATATTACCAATAGGGGCGGCTTCTTCCATGGTGATCACCCGGTAGCCTTCCATGGCGGCCTGCAGGGCGCAGATAGGGTCAATCTCGGTAATGTAGACAGTGGCTCCCATTCCGCGCAAGGCTTGGGCGCATCCCTTGCCTACATCGCCAAAGCCGACAACGATGGCGTTTTTACCGGCAATCATGACATCTGTGGCCCGTTTAATCCCATCGATCAGGGATTCGCGACAACCATAGAGGTTGTCGAACTTTGATTTGGTCACTGAGTCATTGACATTGAAGGCTGGACACATGAGTTTCCCGCTTTTCGCCATCTCGTTGAGACGGTGTACGCCGGTAGTGGTTTCCTCGCTAATTCCTCGAATATTTTTCATGTCATCTTTGTACTTTTCGTGCATGATCAGGGTGAGATCTCCCCCGTCATCCAGAATCATGTTTGGCCGCCAGTTATTCGGCCCAAAGATGGTTTGGTCAATACACCACCAGAATTCTTCTTCATTTTCACCTTTCCAGGCAAAGGTGGGAATCCCCGCTGCTGCCATGGCAGCGGCGGCATGATCCTGGGTTGAAAAAATGTTACAGGAGGACCAGCGAAGCTCAGCCCCAAGGTCAACAAGGGTCTCCATGAGCACCGCAGTCTGAATGGTCATGTGCAAACATCCACCAATGCGCGCACCTTTTAATGGCTGCGATTTCTTATATTGACTTCGAAGGGCCATCAACCCAGGCATTTCCGTCTCAGCTATCTCGATCTCTTTTCTACCCCATGCGGCAAGGGACATATCAGCTACCTTGGAATCAATGAGTGGTGCGGTCATAAAAATACCTCTATGGAAAATTGAAATTGTTAGAAAAGAAGTGCCCGCCTGTTCGTTGAAAAATTTTGACAGCGGGCGATAAGTTTTGGAAGTATTCGATGTTGTTTTGTGATTAATATCCTTTAGATATTGGCATCTTCCCGAAGGATCTCAGCTTTGTCGGTTTTCTCCCAGGTAAAATTCTCCCGTTCACGGCCAAAATGACCGTAGGCTGCCGTGGCCTGATAGATGGGACGCAACAAATTCAGATGCTGGATGATGGCCTTGGGGCGGAGGTCAAAGTGCCGAAGGATAAGGGTTTTGATTGTCTCATCGGAGATAGTACCCGTGCCAAAACTGTTAACATTGATGGATACCGGTTGCGAAATACCGATGGCATAGGCAACCTGAAGCTCAATCTCAGTGGCAAGGCCGGCAGCAACAATGTTCTTGGCGATGTAGCGGCCCATATAGGAAGAAGAACGATCGACTTTTGAGGGATCCTTACCGGAAAAAGCACCGCCGCCATGTGACCCCCTTCCGCCATAGGTATCCACAATGATCTTCCGCCCTGTAACACCGCAGTCCCCAACTGGGCCACCAATGACAAAACGACCAGTGGGGTTGATATAAAATTTTGTTTTAGAATCAATCATATCAGCGGGAAGAATCGGCTTGATAATTTCTTCCATGACCCCTTCCTTCAGGTCTTCATAGTTTATGGTCTCGTCATGCTGGGTCGATAGAACGACGGCTTCAATGCGCTTTGGAACTCGTTCTTCATATTCTATGGTTACCTGACTTTTCGCGTCCGGTCGCAGCCAGGGAAGGCGCCCGGATTTGCGGACTTCGGATTGACGTTTGGTCAGTCGGTGTGCATAGGTAATGGGCATTGGCATCAGGACTCTGGTCTCGTTGCAGGCATACCCGAACATCAGCCCCTGGTCACCCGCTCCTTGATCCAGATCGATTCCTGTCCCCTCGTTCACACCCTGTGCAATGTCTGGGGATTGTTTGTCAATGGAGGTAAGGACTGCGCAGGACTGCCAGTCAAAACCCATGGCCGATGAATTATAGCCAATGGAGCGAATTGTCTGGCGCACCACATCAGGCATATCAACCCAGGCGCTGGTGGTTATCTCACCGGCAATGATCGCCATACCGGTTGTGACCATGGTCTCACAGCCTACTCGGGCATGGGGATCCTGGGTGAGGATGGCGTCTAGAATGGCGTCGGAGATCTGGTCGGCAACCTTGTCGGGATGCCCTTCAGAGACAGATTCAGAGGTAAAAAGATGATTAACCATGGATGGTACTCCTGTAAGTAAAGATGCCGCCCTTTAATGCAATTGGGAAAAATGAGATCTCAATGAGGGTTAGGATTTGTTAATTTAACTATTATCTATTAAGATATTAAAGGTTTGATAATGACGAAAATAGAGTGATTTTGTCAAGAGAAAAGGGGTTGGTTGTGGGGAAATACAGATGCTTTGAGGTTCGAGAGCGAGGATATAATGAGTTCTCCAGATCGGTTGAGTTGAAAGACACTCAGGAGCTGCCTCCAGGGGAAGTGCTGGTCAGGGTGCATTACTCCTCCCTCAATTATAAAGATGCCTTGTCCGCTTCCGGAAATCGTGGCGTGACCAGGCGCTATCCCCATACTCCCGGTATTGATGCGGCAGGTGTGGTGGAAGATTCCTCCGTCCCTGCTTTTCTGCCCGGGGATCAGGTCATTGTATCGGGATATGATCTGGGGATGAATCATGCAGGAGGTTTTGCCGAATATGTGCGGGTTCCATCGGAATGGGTGGTTCGACTTCCGGCAGGCTTGAGTCTGAAACAGGCTATGATGCTGGGGACGGCTGGTTTTACCGCCGGGCGATGTGTGGAGATGCTCCTCATCCAGGGATGTCTTCCCAGCCAGGGTGATATCCTGGTAACCGGCGCGACTGGTGGTGTTGGATCGATCAGTGTGGCCATTCTCGCCAGACTCGGCTTTGCGGTCACGGCTCTCACCGGAAAAAACGAGTCTGCCTTTTTGCGAAATCTGGGCGCTCAGGCGGTACTTTCCAGGATAGAATTTCTTCGCTCACGTAAAAAGGTGCTCTTGCCGGAAAGGTGGTCCGGGGTGGTCGATACTCTTGGCGGTGAATATCTGGAGACAGCCATCAAGGAAACCCGTTATGAAGGTGTGGTCACGAGTTGCGGGAATGCCGCTTCCGGGAATCTTGCCTTAAGTGTTTACCCCTTTATTATTCGTGGGGTGCGTTTGATCGGGATTGATTCAGCCCGCTGTTCTATGGAAATCCGAGAGCGTGTCTGGTGCCGTTTGGCCACTGATTTCAAGTTCATCCAGCTGGAAGAGCTGGCAATGGTGATTTCACTGGAACAGCTGGATGCGGCAATAGAAGCGATGCTTGCTGGGAGTTTACGGGGAAGGGTCGTGATTCGGTTGATATGAATATCAGCTCAGGAAATTTTATTAGCATGTTTTTTTCGAGGAAAAGGGACTGGAGTGGAGAAAAATAAGGCAATGTCGATACAGGATGCGCAAAAGGTTTTTTTGATTGAAGAACAGGGGCTGGCATCGGTCCGGGAGCGGATTGGAACGGAGTTTGAGATGGCGGTGGATCTTCTGTTTCATTGCCCAAGCCGGGTGGTGATTACCGGGATAGGCAAGTCAGGAATTATAGGGCAGAAAATTGCAGCCACCCTAAATAGTACAGGTACGCCCTCTTTCTTTCTCCATCCGGTGGAGGCAATGCATGGTGATCTGGGCATGGTCATGCCCACAGATGTGGTTATTGCAATCTCCTATTCAGGGGCCACCATTGAATTGAATGGATTGTTGACCAGTCTGCAGAAAAGAGGGGTGAAAATTATTGCCATGACCGGTGGTCTGCATTCAATTCTTGCCGAGGCGGCAGATCTGGTGCTTGATATTGGGGTGCCGATGGAGGCTTGTCCCTTAGGGCTTGCTCCGACGGCCTCAACCACGGCAACCCTTGCCATGGGAGATGCCCTGGCTGTTGTTCTATTGCAGAAAAAACAGTTCCGGGCTTCGGATTTTCGCAAGAATCATCCTGGCGGAAGTCTGGGAGAACGCTTGAAGGTGAAGGTGCGGGAGGTGATGCTGACAGGCGATGCACTCCCTCTGGTGGGGGGTGATGAACCCGCCTCCCGCGCCATAGAGGTGTTAAACGAAAAAAACATTGGAGCGGTCTTGATCATGGGGACAGGGGATAAAATCCTTGGAATTGTCACTGACGGTGACGTTCGACGCAGCGTTGCTTTGGGCAGAAAGCTTTCTTCCTTGAATGCGGCAGACATTATGACGGCCAATCCGGTGGCCATTGATGGGTCAATGTTGGCGGCCGATGCCTTGAGCATTATGCAGAGGCATGAAATTACCGTTCTGCCGATTGTAAGCGAGTCAGGAGGGGTTGCGGGACTTCTTCACCTGCATGATCTGTTGGGAAAAGGGGAATTTCGTTTTTTAGTGTAATCGTTCAGACATGGACCCTGTGTTTTTAGCATCAATGCAACTGTCCGAGTGGTATTTTTTATAAAAAATCATTTGTTGAGTTTGGTGCAATCAAGGGGGATAAGATAAAGAGTAGCAGGGGAGAGAAAAAGATGGAACAGATGGATAAGCTAAGGATTTTGATGCCGCATTGGATAAGTCATAATCATAGTCATGTTGAAGAATACGGGAAGTGGTCTGCTTTTGCCCGTGAGGCTGGTGAAGACACTGTTGCGGATCAGATCGATAAGGCTATTGCTGCCGTGAACCAGGCGAGTGAACTTCTTGAAAAGGCCTTTGCAGCAGCCGGTGGGAAATCCTCGGAGCAAGGCCATCACTGCCATCCTCATTGATCCGGATGGATTTGAAGTGGCGGCATGGGCCAGTGGATTGGGCAACCACAACAATATTATTTTGCCGGTTTCTTATCGTATGGTTCCAGATTTTTGTTAGCTGGGTTGTAAAGGAAGCTGATTTTCAAGGAGGTTGATTTGTCAGCCTCCTGGTGAAAGCACTGGAGGGTGAACAGGAGCTTTTCACCTATCTTCTTTTGAAAAGCAGCCTCAGGTTTTGAAAGGTTTTCAGGTCGCAGGTCGGGGTTGTTTTGGACAAAAAGAGTTTGGAAGTTTTCATTCAGGTACGAAATTCGTTCCGCAATCAAGCGATTCTCTTGGGCTTGATAGGCAGAAGTCAGAATTTTCTGACCCGTGACCTCAGCCTCCTGTTCGTTAAGAGAGGCGTCATTGCCGTAAAAACTCCATTTTTTTGTGGCTGGATCGTACAAATAGCTTGCCTGTAGAAGTACGGGCCGGCCATGGCCCTGTTCAAAGCACTGAATTTTATAGAGTGATTTGTTGCCGATTTTTTTGAGAAAGGATACGCGAGGATTTGATAAATTGTCAGCGTTGAGTGACGGGTTGTTTTGGGTGAGAAGTTTTTGGTAGTTTTGGGTCAAGTAAGAAATATGTTCAGAGATAAGAAGGTCTTCCTGGGCCTGATTGGCCGAGACCCTTGCCTCCTTTGTAATTGTCTGAAACTCCTGTTCGTTGGCAAAAGGGCTCTTGTTGATCGTGTCGATCACCGCCTGCAGTTTGTCGATTGCTTCATTGAATTCCTTGTTCTTGAGGTGGTTGGCCGCACTTTGCTTGTCTCTGATGACTGCGGCATGGAGCATGAGCCTGGAAATCTTCTGCTGGCTCTGGAGAGGATTGTCGCGGCGTAGAATCTCACTGTTTTCCTCCAGAAGTTGCTTGGCAGTTTCATAATAATTGATGGCTTGATCCCACTGGGCATCTGTAAAGGCCTTTCTCCCTTGCTCCAGAGACTTGAATATCTTGGTTCTGATAATATTCTCTGCAAGTGCGTTGTGGCTTGACGTATCTGAAGAGGGGAATGTTTGCTCCTTCACCTGTGCCTGTTCAAAGGCACTAAGGGCATTGCCCCAGTCCCCTTGGGCAAGATATTTTTCTCCTGCGGTGATGAGGGTGTTTAGCTCGACCTGACCAATGAGTGATTTAATCTTAGTGAGGTTTGTCGGGGATATCTGGGAATTTTTTCTGGCGATCTCCATAGCTGTATTCAAGTGATTTTTTGCCAAGTCCCACTCAGACGCATCCAGGGCCTGTTCACCTGCCTCGAGAGCAATGCTGAATTCGGCTGTTGCCATATTGCTGTGAATTTGATCAAGGATGGCGCGATCAAAGGCCGGGATATCGGAGGCAAGCTGGAGGGTGTGAGTATATCCGGTCAAGGCCTCTTTCCATTGGCCATCGGCCAGATATTTACTGGCGAGCTTGAGAGATTCCTGCCACTTCGGCATGGCGTTGGAGTTTTGACCTTTACTGATGGCCAAGCCTTGCTGGAATCTCTCGGAGTCCTGAAGCTGCTTGATCTCTTGGACAAGGACTGCTTTCTCCTCTTGCTTGATAAGCATAATCCTGGATGTCTGCTTCAAGGCGTCCGCACATGTGCGTTCGGCATCGCTGAACCGGCCGGTATCCACAAGTTGCTTGCACTCATCCAACGTGGTGAGCGCTTGCTTGAATTGGGCGTTGAAATAAAAATACGTTGAGCCCAGAATGAGCAGAATACTCCCGACGCCCACACCAAGGGCTATAACCGGCCAACGGGAAGACTGCCCTTTGGCTGGTTGCATAGGAGCAACAGGGGGTGGGTGGATGGGCTCTTTTTTCCCCGAAGATTTTAATGCCGTTCCATTTTTGTTTTTATTCGACTCCTCCAAAGCTGAGTCATCTGCTGCCCAGTCGCCAAGCATTTCCACGGAGTATTGAGCGCGAGCGATGTCTTTATCGATTTCTGGAAAATTCGGGGCCAGAGTTTTTACCGTTTGATATCTCTCGAGTGCCCTTGCAGGTTGTCCCTGATGTTCAAACGCTTCTCCTTCCTGGTGTTTTTTCCGGGCTTCATTCAGCTGTTGTTGTGCTTCCTGGTTCAGGCCGGGACTTGAAACCGGCCCTTGCGATGCAGGAGAAGAATGCTCCAGGGAGAGGAGAGGTTCTGCGGTTGTCCTTGTGGCGAGGTCGGGAACAGTTTTTTCTGGGTGGTTCCCGCCGTCAAAGGCATCTGTTGCCTGATTCTCATTGTGTGGGAAAAGGATATCATCTACAATATCGATGGTCAGGAGCTCTGAGTCACCCGCTGTGGGTTGCTGTTCAGGATGTGACAGTCTCGTCTCGGCTGACGTCGGGTCAACAGTATCCAAGGGCAGGTTCTTCTTATTCTCTTTATACCAGATCGCTGCTTCTTCATTGAAGGCATTGTTGGTTGAGTAGATCTCACCGCAGAGCATGCGGCCAATGTGAATGATCAAATCGGACAGAGACTGGTTGTTTTCCCAAAAATCACTGATGCAGATGGCCGCCTGATCGAAATCAGGATGGAAAACAGGGGTTTCCGGCTTGCAGTTGGGGGGGAAGTGAGGAAATCCAAACGGGAGATTGAGGAGAATGATATGATCAGTGCAGGTCTGGACTTCAGCCCCAGTCTCTTTGCAGAGCCCCCGCAGATGATAGGTGATTCGGTACTGTTCAGGGGGGGAACCGCCAAGGGGAAGAACCTGAATCTGACGATGTTGGCCAAAATTGGTTTTGATTTCCAGGAAAATGGCTTCCAGTTGTTCAGAAAGGATGGTCATGAAGGCTCACTGATCTTTAAATTAAAGGAGAGTTTTTTGCCATTTTGCCTGAAAATGGAGTCTCGCCATGATGGGATTGACGGGATCAGTTTGATAATACCTTCAAGTAATTAGCAAAAATATTGACGTAAGTGTAGCAGATTTTGAGAAGAAGAGGAATTTTTTTATTTCTTCGGTAAATAATCGAATGTCACGGTTCTCACAGGAGCAGACCTTTGTTCTCAGGATGCCAAAAGAGTTGGTTAACGGCCCATGAACATTTATTTCCTAGGATGGGCCAGAGGGAGAAAGAGGTATGAAATACAGCTCTTGTATATATATAATGGAAATAGAGGGGCTGGAAACAAGGCGTCTCATCTCGATGACGCTGGACGGCACCTTGATTAAAATTCTTGATTGTAGCAGGATATGAAATCTTTTCAGATCTATTTTGAGATTATCGAAGACACCCGGTGTCCTTTTTATAAGGTTGGCGAACAGTTGATTTTATCGGAAAAGGCCCTCTTATGCCCCGGCAATAAAGAAACTTGTCTGATCCTGGTCAGGGAGATGACCCAGTTATTGTTTAAGTTTCTTGCGGTGGACCATGAAAGTCTTATTACAGAGAAACCGATTTTTAGCTGTAGCGGTTGTTCGGGGCTGATTAAATTTACACCGATGGTAACGCCCGACAATGCCTTGGGCGAAAAAGAAAAAAAGGCCGTGCTGGGAAACAGGGAGCAGAGGCTTCTGGAGAGGATTCATTCTTTCCCTTTGATTCAACTCATCCCTGAAGATGAGTTGAGAAGCTTTGTGGGACGGTTTCAACAGGAACTCATCCAAGAAGGAAAGGTCTTGATTCATAAAGGAGAATCGAATCTGTATCTGTACATGATCCTTGCAGGACAAATGCTGGTGATGGATGGGCCGGTGGTGATTACGTCCCTGGGGCCGGGTGAGATCTGCGGGGAAATGAGCTATCTCGGAGACGATGTGGCGGCTGCCACAGTCAGGGCCTTGTCGGATACGGAGGTGATTGCTGTATCCAGCATTGATTTTAATTATCTCCTTGATCGGCTGCCTGCGTTGCAGAACTATATGGCCCGTCTCTTAGCCCGTCGCCTGAACAGGGTGAACAAGGCCAGGGCGGAAGACTTCGCCTCCTGTATGCAGGGCAGGTTGCAGGATATGGCCCCTGCTGAACTGTTTCAGATCTTTCATATGAATAGTAAAACCGGGGTGTTGTCCCTCGACCTACCGCGTGGCCCGGGCAAGATCTCGTTCCGCGAAGGGTGTATCATTAATGCCCATTATCGAGAACAGGATAATGAGGAGGCGATCTTTGCCATGCTTGGCGAGCACGAAGGTACCTACAGATTTACCCTCGGCTTGTCGCCGCAAGAGATGAAAGCGGCAGAAATCGGCGATTTCATGAAGCTGCTCATGGAGGGAATCAAGCGGGTGGATGACGTGCAGGAGGGGAAACAGGACAGTCGTGTTAAGTAAAGCCTTGCCGCCCTCTCTGAAGGGTTACGTTTGCGGGGAATCAGGGGCGGTCTAGAAAAGGTGGGAGCTCGAGAATCTCCATGAAGGTGTTGACATGATACTCGGCTGGCAGGTCCGGATTTCTGAAGCCAATCAGCCGCATCCCGCAACTGGCTGTATGTTCCCGATCAATGATGGAGTCGCCGATGTAAATTGCCTCGTCAGTATGGCACTGGCAGTGCTCCAGGATTTCAAGCAAGGCGTCGGGCGCCGGTTTTGGGCGGCGTGCGTTTTCGGCGGTCATCACTTTAGTAAAGTAGACTTGTAGCTGAAATATCTCCAGGATGGGCAGCATGGTGTTGGTGCGGTTAGTGGAGATGGCCAGTTGGTATCGGGGTCTGGTCGTTTCTAAAAATTCCACCAGGTCCGGTTCGATCCGCATATGGCTGAGAAATGGAGTGTAGTCGAGGGCCTTGCGATAGGCATCCACTGCATTCATATTCTGATCGGGATATGAGCGAAAGATGTGACGGGTAGAGTCCATCACATTATGGATATGGACGTGTTCGATTTCATCCGCGGTCATTTCCGGACGATTGAAATGGGCAAGGAGTTGATTGTAATATTGACGGTTGGCGAATTTTGAGTCAAACATAACCCCGTCACAGTCAAAAATGATAAGCTTGAGCATAATAATCCCGGGGATAAACGATCAGGAAGGCAGGAGAAAACGTCGTGTATCAGTCTTTAAAGAGAATTTTCTGTAACCAGTCAATGGCATGGAGCAGCAGCTCCTCGTCATCGAGCAGGCGTTCTTTCGTTGCACTGTCTAATGGTGTTGTTCCAGAAAGGGCTCCTGCAAACAATGATATCCGGAATTGGTCAAGATTGTAGAGGGCCAGGATAAACTGTTTGATCCGATCTTCTGAAAACCGTTTTTTCTGTCGAACCTGCTCGTGCTGGAGGATGGCGGCCACCGCATCGTTAAATCGGTTGTAGGATGTCAGGCCCTGCTCTTGACCGTAGCTGTTGACATTCTGCACCTGTTGTTCCTGAAATCCCCGGCAGTGACTTTCCCGAATAATAACAAAGAACTCTTCCACTTTCTCCGTTTTCACCATTTCACTTTCCGGCTGCATGATGGCGGCGCGACCCATGGGATAGGCCCGGCAGGCCCCAGGTCTGTCCTGATATACAGTGCAGCCACTCTTTGAGACAAAGACGCAGCTTTCCCGGCCATCATCAATCATGGTGAGATAAAATCGGGGGAAGGTCTCATACTCCTCCTGTTCCATGATTACATAACGGTCGAGGAATTCCCCGGAGTCAAGGCCGCAGGCTTTTTTCAGCCGCAGCACATCGTACGGGGTCAGGGCCAGCTCCAGTTGCCGGCAGCATTCAGTAAAGCAGGAGATAGCGGGATGACAGGAGAAACAAAAGGCTTCCTCTTTTGCTATCTTTGTGACGTTTTGCGGGAGCAGGGGCTGGTTCATTACTGTTCCCGCTTTTCAGGCCAGAGTAACAATACCGGACTGGCCACGAACGCAGAAGAAAATGTCCCAATAACAACACCCCAAAACAAGACAAAGGCAAAGTCATGGATGACGGATCCGCCCAGGAAGAGGAGGGACAACAAGGTCATACAGACGGTGAGTCCGGTGGCAATTGTCCTCCCCACAACCTGGTTGATGCTGTCGTTGATCTGGGTGACGAGGGTATGGGTTTTTTCCTTGGCCATGTTTTCCCGAATACGATCAAAGATGATAACCGTATCGTTCAGGGAATAACCGCCAAGGGTGAGCAGGGCCGTAACAATCATCAGGGTCATTTCCATGTCCAGCAACCAGCAGAGCCCGAGAATGATAAAAATATCATGCAGGGTGGCGATGGCTGCCGCCACTCCAAAACGAATGTCAAAGCGGAAGGCCAGATAGATAATAACCCCAACCAGAGACAGCAGGATAGCCATGGCCGCCTTGTTGCGCAGGACAGAACTCACGGAAGAGCCGATTTCGGAGCGGCTTTCCAAGGTGAAATGTTTGTCAGCAAGCTCGGTGGTCAGGATGGACTGGACTTGCTCGCCGAGATGGCCAACAATTGCTTCGGATTTCTTGATTTTGACTATTAGGCTGTGTTCGTTTTCAACCTCTTGCAGATCCAGACCTTCCAGCTTGTGCTGGTCAAAGGCGTGGCGCACCTCATTCATGGTAAATGCTTGGCTTGCCTTGAATTGCAGCAAGGTGCCACCGGAAAAATCCACCCCCATATTGGCCTTTCCCCTGGCCATCTGAACGGAGGCGATCATGCCGATGCCGACCAGGATGGCGGAAATGGTATAGGTGATGTGTCGCAACTTCATGTAGTCCAGGTTGGGTTTTTTAATCAGTTGGAGGAAGTGGAGTTCTTTCAGCTTGTTGTGTGAAAGGAGGATATCAAAGACGAAACGGGAGCAGAAGAGGGTGGTGAACAGGTTAAAGACAATGCCCAGGGTCAGGGTGATGGCAAAGCCCTTGATTGGGCCGGTACCAAAAAGAAAGAGGGCCAAGGAAGTAATCAGCGTGGTCATGTGTGAATCCACAACGGTAGAGAGCGCCTCACTAAAGCCTGAGCTGACGCTTGACCTGATTGATTTCCCCCGTTCATATTCCTCGCGCATCCGTTCAAAGATCAGGATGTTGGAGTCCACAGCCATACCAATAGAGAGAATGATACCGGCAATGCCTGGCAGGGTAAGGGTGGCGTTGAGAATGGCAAGTCCGGCAAAGAGAAAGAGAATATTGAGAACCATGGCACCATTGGCAATGATCCCGGCCCGCCGGTAGTAAGTCATCATAAAGACGATAACCATGAGCGAGCCGACCACGCCGGCGGTCAGTCCTTTGTTGATGGAATCCTGGCCCAGGCTGGCGCCAACCGTCAGATTCTGGATAATATCAACGGGTGCCGGCAGGGCACCAACGCGCAGGATAATGGCAAGATCCGCTGCCTCTTCATGGCTGAAACTGCCGGAAATCTGGGCGGAGCCACCCATGATTTTTTCACGGATGGAGGGCGCCGAGCGGACAACATTGTCGAGAACAATGGCCAGTTGCCGATTGACGTTTTTCTCGGTGACAGTGGCAAAGACCTTGCCGCCGCGCGCCGTCAGGTCGATGCTGACGTAGGGTTCATTGAACTGGCCACCGATGCGCACTTGGGCATTTTTGACCATGTCGCCGGTCATCAGGGTCTGGTTTTCAAGAAGCAGGGGACGGATGATCTCCTGGCCGGTTTGTTTGTTCTTATCCTTTTCAAAATAGATTTCGGTATCCGGAGGCAGGCGATTCTGCAGGGCGCGGGTGAGCTTTTTGCGGTCTTCGCCCTGGGCCCATTGGCCATTACTCTTGGCCTCCTCAATCATTTCCGCAAGCTTGATGCCGGCAGTGTCCGCCACCAGTTTAAATTCAAGCTGGGCGGTGTCACCAAGAAGCTTCATCGCCCGTTTCGGGTCCTTGACCCCGGGAAGCTGCACCACGATCTCGTCTGCGCCTTGACGGATGATGACCGGCTCGGCCACACCAAACTGGTCAATCCTGTTGCGGAGAATCTCCAGAGACTGGTCAACGGCATGGGTCCGGATAAAGTTGATCTCCGAGTCTTTCAGGCTGAGGGTAATACGGGGAAAGGAACCTTCTTTGGCCTCCACCTGCACATCAATATTTGGGAAATTGTCCTTGATCAGGGTTTTGACTGTTTCCACGGCACCGGTATTGGGCAGGGTAAAGAGAATGGTGCCGGGCTTGCTGCTGCCACGTACCGCTGTGATGGTTTTCTCCTTGAGGCCATCTTTCAGGTCAGTCGCTGCCAGTTCCAGGGAATTTTCTTCTGCTTTTTTCAGGTCAACCTTGAGCACCAGATGCATCCCGCCTTGGAGATCAAGGCCGAGACGCAATCCCTCCGGAGCCATGTATTTTTTCCACCAATCCGGCGTTGCTGAATAAAAAGATGGCACGATGGTAACGACGGAAAGGACGACGAGAAACAGGAGCATGCCGATCTTGAGTTTGAGAGATGTGTTCATTACTGTCCCGTAAGTTTCTTATGGAGAAATGATAGAGAGAGAAGGATAAGCGTTATCGCTGTAAGGAGTATAGAAGTGGGCCGGATTATACAGCACTGCATGAATCTTGCAAGTGTTGCTAGATCGTTCGCTGGTGTTTTATGCCCTTCTGTTGATGCTTGCAGCCAGACAGGCAGCACCAAAACCATTGTCGATGTTGACCACGCCCAGTCCTGGTACGCAACTGTTGAGCATGCCCAATAGAGCGGCCAGCCCGCCTAGACTGGTTCCGTATCCCACCGATGTGGGAACCGCGATGACAGGACAGGCGGTCAGTCCCCCGACCACACTGGGAAGGGCTCCCTCCATCCCGGCCACAACAATGATAACGGTGGCGGTGTGGAGCAGATGCTGGTGTCCCAGAAGACGATGCAGGCCTGCGATACCAACGTCGTAGAGGGTTTGTACCGGATGGCCCAGGGTCTCGGCTGTCACCCTGGCCTCTTCTGCCACCCCGATATCTGAGGTGCCGGCGCAGATGATCAGAATAAAGCCCCTGGATTTCTGTGGATCGGGTGGTATCTCATGGGCAGTCAACATCCTTGCCTGTGGATGATGATGAATCGCCGGAAGGGCTTCCAGCACCACAGAGGCCTTGTCGGCATCGACCCGGGTTGCCATGAGCAGGCTTGACTGTCTCAGGATGGTGGCGGCAATGATGATGATCTGCTCCGGGGATTTGGATGCGCCGTAAATTACCTCTGGAATCCCGGTGCGCAGGCAGCGATGGTGATCCAGGCAGGCATCCTTAACAGTTTCCGACGGCAGGTGCCTGAGTTGCCTGACCGCGTCCTCCACACTGCATTGCCCTGCCTGGATCTGGTGAAGCAGTTGGGTCAGCTGATCTTGATTCATGGATGGGTATCTCTTCATTAACTGAGAGGTTGAAGGGAAAAAGAGACACTGTCTTGGGTGAATGGCTCCAATTTTACAAAAGATTGTTTATCATGATACAAAAATAAGGTAAAGGAATTGTCGTGATTAGCAAGAAGAGGAAGTTTTTTTATATACCTGTTTGCGTGAAAGGAGGAAGAAATGAGTGACGAGAATCTGCCCGCTTATATTCAGTATCTGCAGCGGGGGAGCATTTATCCCCATCCGGTGGACAATGTGCAGCTTCTTCAGACCCATATTTCCTTTGTTCTTCTGGCTGGGGACTTTGTCTATAAATGGAAAAAGCCGGTCAATTTCGGTTTTCTTGATTTTTCAACCCTGGAGAAGAGGAAATATTACTGTGAACAGGAGCTTATGCTTAATCGCCGGCTCTGTCCTGATCTGTATCTGGATGTGATAACGGTCAACCATGGGGGCGATCAGTATGTCCTGGGTGGTACTGGCGAAGTGGTGGAATACGGGATAAAGATGGTTCGGATGCCGGAAGATCGGATGATGGGCCGGGTGATCGCTGCCGGTCAGCTGAATTATGGCCATCTTGACTCGATTATTGAGGTGCTGGTTCCTTTTTATCAGAAGGCGGAAGGGACAAAGAACATTGTTGAATTTGGACGAGCGGCGTCGGTTGCCGTGAATGTCCTGGAGAATTTTGAGCAAACCCAACCCTTTGTTGGTCAAGGCGCAATCAGTGGCGACCAGTTATGCCGGATTGAAGAGTATGCCCGCACCTTTTTACAGCAGGATCAGCTCTTTGAAGGGCGTCGGGAGGCGGGAAAGATTCGTGATTGCCATGGAGATCTTTATTCTGCCAATATCTGCCTGGCCGACCCGGTGCATATCTTTGACTGTATAGAGTTTAATGAGCGTTTTCGTTATTCAGACGTGGCCGCAGACGTGGCATTTTTGGCCATGGACCTCGATTTCCATGGGTTGGAGGAGTACTCGACATATTTTATTGAGCGCTTTGTCGCGACCTCTGCCGATCCCGGGCTTTTGCAGATGCTTGACTTTTACAAATGTTATCGGGCCATGGTGCGCGGTAAGATCAATCTTTTCACAGCTGCTGATCCAGCAGTGGACGCTTCAATTGCCTTGAGCTGTAAGGAGCATGCGGCCCGATATTTTAATCTGGCCGGGAAATATGCCGCTGGAGCTGTGCAATAAGGTGACGGGTGAGGGAAGGGTGCTGGTTTTTTTCGGGATGATTGCCACTGGAAAGAGTTATCTGGCGGCAGCCTGGGCCAAACGTCATGCCTGTTCCTATTATAATTCCGACCGGGTTCGCAAGGAGTTGGCCGGCCTTGCTCTGAACAGCAGGCAGGCGGCGGCCGTTGATCAGGGAATTTACAGCCGGGATTTTTCCCGCAGAACCTATGATCAGTTACTGCTGCTGGCGGAGAGGGATCTGGAGAAAAAAGCCTGGAGTTGTGTGGTCCTTGATGGCTCCTATCAAGCCCGAGATGAGCGCGAGCGAGTGCTGAAGCAGCTGAGTGGAAAGGTCAGGGTTGTTTTTGTCCATTGCGTCTGTCCAGAGGACGTTATGCGGACGCGGATGGAGCAGAGGCAGCTTGATCCGCAGTCGGTGTCGGATGGACGTTGGGAGATTTATCTGGAGCAGAAAAGACGATTCGAGGCGCCGATGGAGCTTGGGAGGGAACAGTTGATCACCCTCCATACCGATCAGCCTTTGGAGATGCTCCTGGTTGATCTTGATGTAAGAATGGTCAAGGCAGCAAAGGGACCTTTGCCGGCGGCACATTCCTGAAGCCTTTTTCAAGCATGCTGGAAAGGGATAGCGAAGCTTGGCGACGACGAAGGAAACCGTGCAGGATGGATGGCGAAAATCCTTCTGGCAAACGAATGAACAGGTAACTGGCTATTATAACAGAAGATTTGCAAATGGAAAACCAGACTAAAGAGAGGTCTTATCGTGTATAATCGTATTTATATCTTGCGATTTTCCAAGTGTACAAGCAATGAACCGATTATTTATCAGTTGGTCAAGCTGTATGATGTTGAGTTTAATATTTTGAAGGCGGACATCCTTCCCCAACGGGACGGGCTGATGATCCTAGGCTTGAAAGGGACTAAGGCCAATGTCGGGAAAGGGCTTTCCTATCTGGAAGAGCAGGGAGTTAAGGTTGAGCGTCTTGCTGCCAGCATTCGCCGGGATGATGAGAAATGTTTTCAGTGTGGGGTTTGTACCGGGGTTTGCCCGGTGGGCGCGTTGTCCTTGCGTCGGCCCGATATGGCGGTATTGTTTGATCCGGATAAATGCACAGGCTGCAGTTTGTGTGTGCCGATCTGTCCGGTCCGGGCCATGGAGATCTCGTTAGGGCAGGAAGATGCACTGGCAGAAGAAATAATCTCCTGATTTGCTTCCTAATTCCACTTCTAAATCAAGCGTTCACTTCGTCAAATGCACAGCGTCGCTCCTCGCCCTACTTTCCTGGACAGCCTCGTCGCGACTCGTTTTTCTCCTCGCCGTACATCTTGATTTAGGAATGGAATAAGAAGGGGCTTTGTCGGCGGGGGAGGCAGACTTTTTCCGGTTGCTCTGCCGAGCAGAGCAACCGGAGTGCAGAAACGACCCTGATAGCGAGTATTCTGGTTCTTTTAAGCAGATGTTTTTATTTAGCTGGTGCTTGTTTGGCTGGTTTATCAGAGGAAAAGAGATGCCAATCCGGAAGTTTCACAAGGCCGGAGAACCAGGAGGAGAGGTTGAATCCCAAATTCTCCCCAGCTTCAAGTTTTGCCAGTAATGTTTTGGCCTGGGGAGTAATAGAGGCGTCAGGATAGGTGTTAATCAGGTATTTCAGTCTGGTCTTGGCGTCCAGGATTTTGTCTGTTCTGAGGTAGAATTCCACGACCAGATATTCATGGTTGACCAGAAACTCATTGGCTGCTTTGATCCTGGCCTTGGCTTCGTCGGTGTAGGGTGAATTGGGATAAGCCTTGAGTAGTTTGGTGAAATCGCGAATGGATTTTGTGGCCCCGGAGGTATCCCTGTCCACGGTGTCAATCTGCTGGTAACTGCACATGCCGATTTGATACATGACATAAGGCATCGCTTCGTTGGTCGGATGTTGCTCCTCAAATCGTTGATACAGGACCAGGGCCTCCGGGTAGTTACCCATAAAATAATTACAGTCGGCGCCTTTGAGTTCGGCCATCATTGCCTGAGGGCTGAAAGGATATTTTTCCAGAAGCTCAGCAAATTGTTTGGCAGCTTCATGGTAATCCCCAACATTGTATGCCTCCGTGCCTTTTGCTGCCAGGCTTTCAACGGGAACCTGCATTTCTTCGTCGTCCCCGCCGAACCATGATTTCATGGTTGAACATCCCCCTAAAGAGAACGTAATCAGGGTGGCCAAAAGCAGGGTGCTGAACAAGGAACGAGACACTGAGGTGGTGGATTGGATGAGTGGCATGATAGTTTATGAGTTTAAGTTATTCAGGTAGTGTTCTGCGGTAAGCACGGCAGTAGCCCCTTCGCCGGCAGCGTTGACGATCTGTCGTACTCGTTTATTGCGGATATCACCAGCCGCGAAAACACCTGGAACAGCGGTGCAGGTCTCGTTATCGGTGGGGATAAAGCCGCCATCTTCTGCCTTAAGGAGTTGCAATGGCAGTATCTCATTGTTTGGGAGCACGCCGATAAGAATAAAAATTCCGTCGACGGCCAGCGTGCTTTCCTGTCCCGCAGTATCTCTGAGGCGAAGCCGTTCGACTCCTTTTTCTCCTTCAATAGCAGTAACCTGACTATTCCAGATGAAATCAATTCTGTCATTGGCAAAAGCCCTCTCCTGAACAATTTTGGTGGCCCGTAGGGCATCACGGCGATGGATCAGGGTCACGCGACTGGCAAACTTGGTGAGATGAGCGGCCTCCTGAACAGCGCTATTCCCTCCGCCAACAACAGCTACATGCATGTCACGATAAAACGGGGCGTCACAGGTGGCGCAATAGGAAACACCTTTTCCCGTGAATTCGATCTCCCCGGGAACGCCAAGTCTTCGGGCACGGGCTCCGGTGCAAAGAATCAGGGTATTACAGCTGAACTCACTCCCGTCTTCCAGGGTAAGGGTTTTGGGGGTCTGTAGAAGATTGATACTGATTACATTCGCTGTGAGGGTATTCAGTCCGAAGCGCCGGGCCTGGGCCTCCATTTTTTCGGCCAGTTCAAAGCCGGAAAGACCGTCAGGAAATCCTGGATAATTGTCAATCCAGTCGGTGAGCAGAATCTGTCCGCCGGCAGCTCCTTTTTCAATCAGGAGATGATCAATTCTGGCTCTTGCCGCATAAAGGCCCGCACTAAGTCCGGCGGGCCCAGCGCCCAGGATGATGAGATCGTGATGCGTGGTCTTCATTAATTTATATTAATCATCATCTCTTGAAATGATTCACGTCATTCCTGGTATCATCCACTGGAAAAACTCTGACCTACTCCGAACAGCATAAAGGCAAGAGCATATTCCCTGGTTTTCAGGATGGATAGAGACAGATCCTGAAAACCAGGAAATGTCTTTAAAAACACACCCTGCTTAGCCGAAAGGCGCCATCAAAGCATGACTGGCTTCTCGATTAAGCGAATGCGGGGGCAGGCGCCTCTGCTGCAAGAGAAAGTACGATGGACAGCTGCTTACAGGGCCTTGTTAATGAGGTCAACAAGTTGTTTCTTTCCCACGGCGCCGGTAATCTGGTCAACGATTTCCCCGTTCTTGAAAAGAATCAGGGTGGGAATGGCGCGAATGCCAAATTGCCCTGGGGTTACCGGGTTGTCGTCAACATTCATCTTCAGGATGGTGACTTTTCCCTGATATTCTTCCGCCAGGTCTTCGACGACTGGACCGATTGCTTTGCAGGGGCCGCACCAAGGTGCCCAAAAATCAACCAGGCATGGGATGCTTGACGAAATAGTTGCCTTGAAAGCATCATCACTTATTGACTGAACTTTATCGCTTGCCATTGCTTGTCTCCATTGATTTGATTTTTCTGATATGAGAAATAAAAAAATATTTTAGGGAAAATGGTTCTAAGGAAACCGTTTCGTACTTTACCTTCTGGGATTTTGCCTGACAAGTAAAAATTTGTGCCGCCTGTGAATGGAACATTTCTCTCATGGGAATCATTGGATGGATAGGGGCAAAATGGATTATCGCTTGGAAGTTGTTTGACAGTTTTTCCTTGAGCGTGCTATGGTTAAGGGCTTTTCTTGGAAATTAATCGTTGCTGGGGAGTGAAGTTTTTTGGTGAGATATTACTGAGCTGGCTGCCTGTCTTGAAATGGGGATTTTGAAATTCCATGTGGGCCGGTTAAAGGAAATAGTCAAAGGAGTTGGAAAATGATTACGAGTACATCGGCACAAATGTTTCAACAGGCACGAAAGGTTATTCCTGGTGGAGTAAACAGCCCGGTAAGGGCCTGTCGATCCGTGGGATGCGATCCTCTTTTTATTGAACGAGCCAAGGGAGCCTCAATCTATGATGTGGACGGCAATGAATATATCGATTTCGTCTGCTCCTGGGGGCCGATGATCCTGGGGCATGCCCATCCTGACGTGCTGGCTGCTATTGCTGAGGCTATGGCGCACGGGACCAGTTTCGGGGCGCCGACCCCCAAAGAGATTGAGCTGGCATCTATGGTGGTGGACGCCCTTCCATCGGTGGAGAAGGTTCGCTTTGTCAGTTCAGGAACCGAGGCCACCATGAGCGCGGTCCGCCTTGCCCGGGGCTATACCGGGAAAAAGGTGATTGTTAAATTTGATGGGTGTTATCATGGACATGCCGACTCTTTCCTGGTCAAGGCGGGCTCCGGGGTGATCACCCTTGGTATTCCTGGAAGCCCTGGGGTTCCTGATGAGATTGTTAAAAACACCGTGTCCATTCCCTATAATAATGAAGAGATCCTGGAAAAGACTTTGCGCGATGCCTCGTTGGATATTGCCTGTGTGATTGTTGAGCCGGTGGCAGGGAATATGGGTTGTGTCTCCCCTGCCCCTGGCTTTCTGCAGAAATTACGATCACTTACTTCTGAACTGGGGATCCTGCTTATTTTTGATGAGGTGATTACCGGATTTCGCCTGGCCTACGGTGGGGCTCAGGAGTACTTCGGGATTATGCCTGATCTGACCTGTCTGGGCAAAATTATTGGCGGGGGATTGCCGGTGGGCGCCTATGGCGGACGAGCCGATATCATGGATAAGGTTGCCCCGGACGGACCTGTGTACCAGGCTGGAACCCTTTCCGGCAATCCTCTGGCCATGGCGGCGGGCATTGCCACCCTGAAATTACTGAAAAAGGAAGGATTTTACAACCAGTTGAATGACAAGGCAGCAGGTTTTGCCGAACGTCTGCGTGAGCTCAGTGAGAGAACGAAGATCCCGGTTTGCTTGAATCGGGTGGGGTCCTTGATGACCGGTTTTTTCACCACCGAAGTGGTGGTGGATTTTTCGACAGCCATGACCGCTGATACGGAACGATATGGCCAGCATTATCGGCAGATGTTGTCTCAGGGGGTTTATTTGGCGCCGTCACAGTTTGAACTGTTGTTTATTTCTGCGGCTCAATCTGAAAAGCAACTGGACAGGGCCCTTGAAATGACTGAATGGTCATTCAAAAAAATAGCCCGAAAATAAAAAAGCGTTGACTTTGAAAGGTGGGCGTGCTATCAGGTTTGATTGATTATGATACGGTCGTTCTGAGAACGAAGGTGGGGACTAAGATGTCGAAAATGAGTAAGGAAATGATCCACCTGCTTGGTAACTATGGTCATATCGGTTTTACCTTTGTGGCGGCAATTTTTATCGGCATGGGTGGCGGCATCTATCTCGATCAGAAGGTGTTTGATGATCGCACAACCCCTTGGTTTACTTTTATAGGCTTGGCGTTTGGTATTGCAGCTGGCTTTAAGAGTCTTTTTGATATTCTCAAACAGCAAAATAAAGAATAAGGCGCAGTAGGGTCTAGGCGGTTACAAAAGAGTGGCGGAAGAATTATTATCCCTGCGCAAGATGCAGGTGTTGAGTTGGGCTTGTCTTCTGATTCTCTGCGCCGGCTCCTGGTTTTTTATGTCCTGGGAGTTCGCCTGGGCAGTGGCAGTTGGTGGGGTTATTTCAATCCTCAGTTTTATGCTGACGCACCAGGATGTGGCTCGGTTTATGAAATCCCTTGATATTTCCGGGGAGAAGCAGGAAGAAAAGAAGTCGCAGGAAAAAACATTACAGGTTGGAAAATCACGTTATATTATTAAGTTCTGGCTTCGGCTGGCAATCATCGGGCTTGTCTTACTGATGCTCATCAAGAGCGGTAAGGTTAATATCTTTGGATTGCTGGTGGGGCTGTCAACGGTAGTGTTCACCATTACACTGACAACAGTCGGTGCGGCGGGGCATTATATTATCAGCAGCAGGAGGTAAGAGGGATTATGGAACATCCAATACTATTTATATCGATTATACTCGAAAAATTGGGACTGCCTATTCCGCATGGTCCGGTTGGTAACGGCCTCGTTGAGCAGTTGTGCGCACCCTATATGACATATACCTGGTTTACTATGATTTTCCTGGTAGTGGTTGGCAAAATGACCCTTGGAAATCTGGAGATGGTTCCCGGCAAAGGCCAGAACTTCTGGGAAATCCTCATTGGCGGCATGGAGAATTTCTTCCTGGAAAATATGGGACGTGAGTTGACCGATAAGCTCTTTCCCATGATTGCCACCTTTGCACTCTATATTGCCGTCGCCAATCTGATTGGATTAATTCCGGGATTCATGTCTCCCACTTCAAGTATTAATACCACCTTGGCTCTGACCATTATTGTTTGGTTAACCCATCATATTATTGGCTTTCGGGCCAATGGTTTTGCCTATTTAAAACATTTCCTCGGACCCATGCCGATACTGATTCCGCTGATGCTTCCCATCGAGCTTATCAGTAACTTTGCACGCTTGTTGTCACTGTCCATTCGTCTTTTCGGAAATATCATGGCAAAAGAAACCCTGCTTGGTATTTTGTTTATGTTGGCCGGTGCTTTCTTTGCCCCGCTGCCCATCATGATTCTGGGTGTTCTGGTTTCTCTGGTGCAGGCCATGGTTTTTGTCCTGTTAACCGTTGTTTATTTTACGCAGTCCAATGAACATGCGCATTGATTCAGTCGGTCTTGAAGTGAGTTCAAGGCTGGGTTGAGTTGTAGATTGTAACTAGGAAGAAGGCCAAAAAAACTTTAATTTTTTACAAGGAGAACACAATGGAAAGTAATTTAATGCTTGGTCTGGTTTGTATCGGTGCCGCTCTCTCTATCGGACTTGCCGGTCTTGGAGCAGGTATCGGTATTGGTAATGTTGGTAATGGTGCAACCCAAGGTCTTGCCCGTAACCCAGAAGTTCAACCAAAATTGATGACATTCATGATTCTCGGTATGGCCCTTGCTGAGTCTGTTGCGATTTATGGTCTGGTTATTTCCTTGATTCTGTTGTATGCAAATCCACTGATCAAGTAGTATTGGGTTTGTGATCGTCATTGATCACGCAAAAAGGCCACAGAGAAATCTGTGGCCTTTTTGCGTTTGTGCCATGGGTCTTTTGTGAGAAGCAGGAATCAGAGGATAAGGTGGTTGCCATGAATGACTCCAGCCATGACAGTATGGTAATGAGTCCGGTCCGAAGCAGGAAGGAAAAGGCGATTCCGGAGCTGGGATTCTTTTTTGTGAATCCTACGGAGGCTTCGGGGGCGCTGAGTAAGATCGTCAGCGAGGGGGGGGGGAAACGGTTTCTCTTTAACAGTACATTGTGCGTGAACGAGGCAGAGACTTTTTTTGTGACCGGGCCGGCAGTAGGCGCACCCATGGCGGTCTTGTCCATGGAAAAGCTGATTGTACTGGGTGCAAAACGAATCGTCCTGGTCGGTTGGTGCGGAGCATTACGGGAGACCCTGAAGGTTGGTGATATTCTTTTGCCTCGACAGGCCCTGTGCGGGGAGGGGACCTCCCGTTATTACAGCGAGGATCAAGAACCTGAGCCTTCTGCAAATATGTTGAGAGGACTGCGAGAAGTGTTGACTCAGAATGGAATGCTATGGCAGGAAGGACGGGTCTGGTCAACAGATGCGCCGTACCGTGAATCGCGCAATCTGCTCTCATCTCTCGAGATGAAACACAATATAGCTGCCATCGATATGGAATATTCAGCCCTTTGCACAGTGGCTCATCATCACCAGATTGAATTTGCAGCCTGTATGCTGGTCTCCGATGAGTTATGGCAAAATAACTGGAAGCCTGGATTCTCGACAGTTCCGTTTCGTCAACGGAGCCAGCAACTGTTAGAATTGTTACTGGGCCCTGCGGCCTTAGCTCACTTTTGCCGCTCATGAAAGAATAAAATGTCAATGTCGATTGCTTTTTATTTCTCTCTGGAAATGCTGAGTGATGCGTTGTGATATTGGTGCAAGCCAAGTGATGTCGCGGGATATGATTAACGCTGAAGAAATGGATTACAATAAGGAAAAATGAATATGGCAAGTTTCCATCTGGTCAGTCTGGGGTGCCCAAAAAATCTTGTGGACTCAGAGCTGATGTTCGGTTTTTTGGAGCAGGCTGGCTGGGTTTCTGTAGAAGAGCCTGAACAGGCGACGATATTGCTGATCAATACCTGCGGCTTTATTCAGTCAGCAGTGGAAGAGGCCATTGATGAAATTCTTGAGTTGGCCCGATGGAAGCAGGAAGATCCTCGCAAACTGCTGATTGTTACAGGATGTATGGTTCAGCGGTACCGGGAAGAACTGATTCATGAGTTGCCGGAGGTTGATCTTTTCATCGGGACAGATGGCTTTCATCATATAGTGGCGCAGGTGGATGCCTTGATTGCTGGGAAGCTTGCCAGCAAGGTGTATGTCCCCGGACGGTTCCTGATGGACAGCACAATGCCCCGGCGGATTTCCACTCCTTTTTATCGGTCCTGGTTGAAGATTACGGAAGGGTGTAACAACCGGTGTTCATATTGCATGATTCCTTCGATCAGAGGAGAATTGCGGAGCAGAGGCCTGTCTGATCTGATTCAGGAGGCTGTAAATCTCGAGCAGCTCGGGGTGCGTGAACTTACGCTTGTCGCTCAGGACTTGACAGCATATGGGGATGATCTGGGGCATTCCACGGACCTTCCTGCTTTGCTCAAGGGACTACTGGCAGAAAGTGCAATCCCCTGGTTTCGGCTCATGTATCTCTATCCCTCAGGTGTCAGTGAGGCGCTTCTTGCGTTGATGGCCGAACAACCGCGTATTCTTCCCTATATGGACATCCCGTTTCAGCATGCCAGTGATCCGGTACTTCGACGCATGAACCGTCATTATACCAGCACTGATTTAACTCAGCTGATTGCTCGTATTCGCTCAGTGCTTCCCCATGTGGCCCTGCGATCGACGATGATGGTCGGATTTCCAGGTGAGACGGAGAATGATGTGCAGCAGCTTGCTCAATTTTTAAAGGAGGTCCGTCTGGATCATGTCGGTGTGTTTGCATACGCCAATGAAGCGGGCTGTCCCTCCGAAAAGTTTCCGCATCAATGCTCGGAGAAAGAAAAGAATAATCGGCTTGAATTTATCCTTGGGGTCCAAGCTGAGGTCTCACAAACAATTTTACAAAAATATGTGGGGAGTGTGGAGGCAGTGCTGGTGGAAGGGGTGAGTCAGGAAACAGAGTTGCTGCTGGAGGGACGGACTCGCTATCAGGCGCCTGAAATTGATGGCTGTGTCTATATCAACGATGGGCAAGCCAAGCCTGGAGATATTGTCAATGTCCGAATTACCGAGGCCCAAATTTATGATCTGGTGGGTGAGATTATTGATTGACCATTAATGTTTGGCCTCTTTTGAGGCCGGATTATTTTTTCTCCGGAGTGTTGACCATTTCCCGTAACTCCTTGCCTACCTTGAAAAAGGGAAGTTTTTTAGGGGCAACTTCTATCTTTTTACCGCTTTTTGGATTACGGCCTTCATAGGACCGGTAATGCTTGATGACAAAGCTGCCAAAGCCACGAATTTCGATATTGTCCCCTTTGGCAAGGGTCTCAATCATCGTTTCAATAATGGTATTGGTGACTGCGGCTGCATCGCGGGGAGACAGAGCTGTTTCCTGAGCCAGGGCTTCAATAAGTTCTGATTTGTTCATGCCTTTACTCCTGAGAATAATAAGTTAATTGTAGGGGGGTGATAGATTTCTTGATTGTCATGTTTTTCAGAGGCTGTCTGCAATACATTGTGCCGTGCATTAAATACGACAATGCGAGACCATGACTGATTGTTAACCAAGTTTCTAACTCTTTAAGTTTAATCAGCTATTTATTCTTTTGTAAAGGAATTTTCTTGAGAAAGATTTTTTTTAAATCTTCATCGTTGAGAAGTTGAAATTTCCCCGGCAATAACCCCTCAAGAAAGAGGTTACCATAGGCAACCCGTTTCAGGTGAAAAAGAGGATGGCCTATGGCTTGAAACATTTTTTTTACCTGTCGTTTTCTCCCCTCATGAATGGTTATCCTGATACTGGTGGTGGAGGTCTTTCTCGTGAGAATTTGCAATTTAGCCGGCGAAGTTTTCTTTCCTTCAAGCAAGATCCCCTGCTCCAGTTGGAGAATTTTTCCGGGTGACGGTCGTCCCAAGACTTGGGCCTCATAGGTCTTTGTGACTTCATAGCTGGGGTGTTGAATCTTCTGGGCAAGTTCCCCATCATTGGTGAGGAGCAGCGCTCCTTCCGTGTCAAGATCAAGGCGGCCGACTGGAAACAATCGGGCCTTGATGCCATGCAGCAGGGAGGTGACGATGGGGCGTCCCTGGGGATCGGACATAGTGGTAACATACCCTGCCGGTTTGTTCAGGAGGACGTAGAGAAAGTTTTCTTGCGGGACAACCAAGGCTCCGTTCAGTCGAATCTCCTGTTCGGAGGGATTGATCTGCACTCCCATGGTGGTGATGACCTGGCCGTCGACGGTGATTCTTCCCTGGGTGATGAGCTCTTCCGCTTTTCGTCTGGAGGCAATGCCGCATGCCGCCAGGTACTTTTGTAGACGAACAGTCTGGCTCATCGGAGGTTGGGGGGGAGCAGGGTGTGGATGCGGCTGTCAACCAGAAGGCGAGTGGCTTCATCCACCTCCAGAACATCGGTGTACCAGGGCTTTAATCGGCAGTCAAAGACAATGGGCGGGGTAAGGCCGACATGGAATCTGCTGACAGTGCTGGATGCGCCATGGATATCCGCAGCCGGTTCAAAACGGGTAAACAGGGTCCACAAAAACTCCTGTGTGGAGGCGGTGGCCTCCTTGCTGTTATCAACCAGAATGATGACCGGCCAATTTGCCACTCCTTCCCATTGGCTGAGCATAGCTGCAAGCTCCGGGGTTTCGTTGTAGGCGCTGCCTTCCACCACCAGGGTTCCAGGCGTGAAGGCTATCGGCCGGGTACAGTCCGGCGGAAGGGTGCCGGAAAAGTTACCGGGCAAATCCCGTATTTTTTCTTTTCCCAACCCCATCATCATGGCCTTGGAGCCCTTGTTGACCGAGGGGCCGGTGTAATCCAGGGTGTCCTGAGAGACATTGGCAAAGATAAAGAGGTCACGATCCCACTGGATGCGTTCTAAAACATGGACCCAGAGTTGTTTGAAATTGGTGATATCAATATCACCGTCGGTGAGAATAAGAAATTTCGTCAGTGAAAGTTGACCTTCTCCCAGCACTCGCAGGCCGCAGGCAAAGGCCTCGCGAGGATATCTGTTGTGGACCCGGGCAGCAGCAAGGCAATGAAAACCTGTTTCGCCGTAGGTCTTTAGTTCCAGGACTCCCTTCATGACCAGGGGGAAGAGGGGTGAGAGGAGATCTTGCAGATAGTCGCCAATGAAGTAATCTTCCTGTTTGGGGCGGCCCACAATGGTTGCCGGATAGATGGCCTTGTGGCGATGGTAGAGGTGACTGACCTGAAAAACAGGATAGTCGTGCTGCAGGGAGTTGTAGCCATAATGATCGCCAAAGGGCCCTTCCGGATGTCGGATATGGGGAGGGACGATACCCTTGACGGCAAATTCGGCAAATGCCACCAGTCGATGACCACCACGGGGGTCAGCCACCATCTCCAGTTTTTTGCCCATCAGAAGTGAGGTGAGCATCAGCTCGGGGATATCTTCCGGCAGAGGGGCAATGGCTGAAAGCATCAGGGCCGGCGGGCCGCCAATATAGAGCGTCAGAGGCAGGGGCTGGTTCAGCTTCTCGGCCTCATGGTAATGGTAGCCTCCTCCCTTGTGGATCTGCCAGTGGATGCCGGTGGTGGTATCATCGTGCTGCTGGATGCGGTACATGCCAAGATTGTGCCCCCTGCCGCCCGGGTGTTCGGTATACACAAGGGGCAAGGTTACAAAGGGGCCGCCGTCACTGTGCCAGGAGGTGAGCATGGGCAGGCTGCTCAGGCGGGCGGGGCTTTGACAATTTTCAAGGATGGCACCGGTACGAGCTTCTTTGAGTCCGATCTTCAGCCCCTCGGTGAACAGGTGGCGATTGTCCCAGAGATGTTTCATCTTCAGGGGCATGATGGTCTCGGTAAGATGCACCAGATCGCGGACGAATTGCTGGGGCTTACGGCCAAAAGCCAGTTCAAGACGTTTATTGGTGCCAAAGAGATTGGTCACCACCGGGAAACTACTGCCCTTGACTTTGGTAAAAAGCAGTGCGGGTCCGCCTTTTGCAATAACGCGGCGATGGATCTCGGCTATCTCCAGATACGGATCAACCTCTTCATCGATCTGGAGGAGTTCGCCTTCGCGTTGAAGCAGGCTGAGATAGCTGCGCAGGTCATAAAGGTCTTTCATAGGTTAGGACGTCTCTTCTGAAGAATGATCGTGACTGTGCTCTTTTTGAAGAAACACGCTATGGTATTCATCTTGACTGAGGTTGCGCTTCAGGAGTCCAGTGAAAAAGTTGACAAAGGAATGTATTTCCTCTTCTGAAAGACGCTGACTGAGGATCTCCGCAAACTCAGGCCTTCCGGCAAGTTGCAGAAAACAGGAGATGGATTGTCTGTCGAGTTTTTCATTCAGGCCAAAGCAGATATCTTGGGAGTCTATTGTCATAATGGCAGTTGAGAGTAAAAATTGAGGGTTAAGGGTTCGCAGGGATGATGCGCCAGTGGATATTTCTGCTGCGTGGCCCGTCAAATTCACAGAAAAATATCTTCTGCCAAGTGCCGAGCATCAGGGCTTTATTGGTGATAATAACTGTGAGAGCTGCGCCCATAAGGGATGCCATGATATGGGCAGGGGAGTTGCCTTCCAGGTGTTTGTAGGCCAGATGCAAAGGAACTATTTTCAGGAGACCGGCCACGATGTCATCCTTCACTGCCGGGTCAGCCCCTTCATTGATCGTCAGACCGGCGGTGGTATGGGGATTAAAAAGATAGCAGACTCCCTCGCTGATCTCCTGGCTGCGAATGGCCTGTTCGATCAGCGAGGTAATGTCAACAAGTTGCATGGAGCAGGATGTGGTGATTGAGATTGTTCCCAGTGCCATGGAGAATCCTTCGGAATAAAAAAAGCAGACACAATACGTGTCTGCTTTTTGCGATGTCTGTATTGCTTTAAGAAAAGGAATTACTGATTCTGTAATTGCCAGTGCCCGTTTTCATCGCGGCACGCCGTACTGTACGTTCTTTCAGTCTTGCCATCAATGACGGCAATGATCTCTGCCTGTCTGCATGTGCGGCGTGACTTGGTGTCGGAATATGCAGGCTGGGGCTTTACCTCATAGGTGTTGCCGGTGTCCGGATTGCGCCAGGAGTTTGTTTGCCCGGAAACTCCTCGTTCATACGAATGATTAAGTTGCTCCCGGTCATATTTGTCCATTTCGTTGCCGACAACATAGCCAAGCAAAGTTCCCACTGCCGCCCCAATCAGGGTGGCCTCGGTGCTATGGCCAATGGCCTGTCCGGCCAAGGCGCCGCCAACGGCACCGATACCGGCACCGCTCTGGCCTTGGGTGGCACAGGATGAGCTGAAGATGGTACTCAAAAGGAGAATGCTGAGAAACATTTTATTCATTTTACTGACCTCTTGTCTGTTCTACGTGTGGTTGAATTTTAACTGGTAGCGTTGGCATTATGCAGAATGACGGGTTGATTATTTCTCCCGATATTTGGGGTGAATTTATTTTTTTCAAGTACCAAAAAAGTAAGCATTCCTCATGGGACTTGTCAATGCTTTTGTCTGAGGTGTTGGTTTGCATCTTCAGGCCTTCCCCAGGATGAATCCAGTGTGTTTGCGTGAATGTCTTTTTTATTAGTGACCACGCCCCAAAGGAAGAGCGTGGAAGGGTTTGTCCCCCTTCTGTTCGTCTTATTCTATTTTCTTTGTGTGCGCCGTTGCGTAGTATGCTCCAAAGGCCTGGTCCAGCGCCAGAACATGGTTTTTTAACCAAAGTCCCAGTTCATTCTGGATGGCGTGAACAATGCTTGGGCTTAGGCCGTTTTGTTTGAAATCTTCGGAGATCTCGGTAAAACGTTTGGTGAAATATTGATGTTCCTGACGTTGTTCAGGAAGATCCGGATAGGAAGATTCCGTCATGTAATGCTCCTCCATCTGGAAATGTCTGACAGCGTAGAACCCCAGTTGGGTGAGGAGGTTATCGATGATCGCCGGTGTCAGGCCTTTGCTGACAGCTTCACTGAGTTCATTGGTGGCGATGAAAAGGTGTTTATGTTGGGCATCGATCACTGAAATACCAATCTTGTAGTCATCTTTCCACTGCATGGGTCATCCTTTTGGACCTATGTTGCGCATTCTGATGCGGTATCCGGCATCTCTGCGAAAAGAATATATTGAAGTGCTAAGCCGCTGTAAAAATAAAATAAAAGGATCAATTGATTGGCCTATTGCGGCATAAGGAGTCGCAACGAAATGAATGTAATTGGCCAAATTATTTCGTTACGACTCTTAAGTATTTTCATTGCGGCTCTGAAGTTCCATCAGTTTATCTAAAAGATCCAGGGCCAGGGCTGCGCCGGGGAGATTGACCCGAAGATCCTGCTGCAGGCGCAGGGTGATTTGAATCCGCTTGATTTCGCTGGCCCCAAAGCACCAATTTTGGGGGTTGTCACCGGCAGCAGGCGAGATAATCCCTTCATCGATCATCTCATGGATCATCTGGGCATTTATCCGGCACAGGGAGCAGCATTGGCGGAGGGAGCAAGAAATAGTTTCGTCAATGACCATGCAGGGCTGGGTGGTATCGGGCATGATTTTTCTCCTGAGCCGTTATAAGAAAAGCCTGTCGCCGTTGAAAAACCTGGGGCGGGTTAAGAAATCATTGTGAAAGCTTGAAAATACTGTGACCTGCAAAGCGATTATGACGAACTGGATTCCATTCCACGTCGCGGGTTCATTGGCATGAGACTCGCCATCTGTTCATAGAGCTTTTTCTGGGCATCCGTTTTTGGTTCCGGGGTGACGATGGTCAGGGTGATATATTGATGCCCACTGTTGGTTGTGGAAGAGAGTCCCCGTCCTTTCAGGCGCAACTTCTTGCCGGCCTGCGAGCCGGGTGGAATTTTCAGATCCACGGATCCACCCAGAGTCGGAACCGTGATCGTTGCCCCCAGTGCAGCCTCCCAGGGAGTGACGGGCAGGGAGAGGTGGATGTCACGCTTGTCGATGGTGAACAACCGGTGCGGGGCAAAGGCGATTTCCAGAAAAAGATCTCCATTTTTTCCCTGACCCATGCCTTGACTCCCCTGGCCTTCAAGTCTGATCTGCTGCCCTTCCATGATTCCCTTGGGGATGGTGAGGGAAATGCTGTGCGGGATTGTACTCACGCGGCCGTTTTGATCGACAACCGGCCTGCTGAGGGTGACGGTCTTCTGGGTGCCATGATAACTGTCTTCGAGGGTGATGACGATCTTGGCGTGGACATCCTGACCCCTGGCCTGAAATCCCTCATAGGGATGAAAACCACCTCTGGCATGAGAGGCACCGCTGCTTTTCCCAAAGAGTGACTCAAAAAAATCGCTGAACTGAGAGGCGTCCGTCTGGGTAAAGCCGCCGCCACTGAATTCAAAACCGGCATCCCAGTTGGGCGGCGGCTCAAAATCCTGTCCGGCCTGCCAGTTGTTCCCAAATTTGTCATAGGCAGCCCGTTTTTCGGGGTCCTGGAGGACTTCATAGGCCTCGCCCAGTTCTTTGAATTTCTCTTCGGCATCATGGCTTTTATTGACATCGGGATGGAGCTTTCTGGCCAGCTTGCGGTATGCCCGTTTGATGTCGTCCTGGGAGGCGTCTTTTTTCAGATCCAGGGTCTGGTAATAATCCTTGAATTTCATTATGCTGTCCCTGTCTGGTTTTCAGGAAAAAAGAGGTGGCGCCCCTTTTTATTCAGCCGTTGAGGATACCATAAATCCTTGAATGATCAGGACGGCTGTCTTGTTCTTAACTTGACACTTCTTTATGTTCCCGAATATTATAAACCTTGACCAGCTTAAAATTAAAGGAAAAAAAACAGGATGAAAGAGATAGTTTTTCTCATTGGTTTTCGGGCCGTCGGGAAGACCACGATCGGGAAAAAGCTGGCAGATCGGCTTGGTTTTTCCTTTCTCGATACCGATGCCCTTATCTGTGAAAAAAAAGGAGCCACGGTCCATGCCATAGTCCAGTCAGAGGGCTGGGATGGCTTTCGCCGATGTGAGCAGGAAATTCTGCAGGGGCTTGAGAGCTGCCGACGATGTGTGATTGCCACTGGCGGCGGGGCGATTCTCCACCAGCATCTCTGGACGGCGTTAAAGGAGCATGGCTATGTGGTCTGGTTGACTGCAGATCCGGATATCATCTGTCAGCGTATTTACACTGATGCCAGTGTCAGTGAAGACCAGCGGCCCTCTTTGACCGGAAAAAGTGTGTGTGCTGAAATTCGTGAGGTTTTAGAGGTACGGGAACCCTTATATCGATCGGCTGCTGATCTTGTGGTCGATACCGGGTTGCTGGGAGTATCCGAGGTACTGGATGATATCGAGAGGGCTGTCATGGCTTGAAGAGAGGCAACCTGGGAGCCCAGGCAGAACTTATGGATGGACCGCAGGTGATTGGTTCTATAAGGCTTATCATCTTGATTTTTCTTTAAAAAATCATAAACGAATACAAAAAAAGTTTCTTTCAAAGGAAAAAAGAATGGCAGGAAATACATACGGCAAATTATTTAGGGTAACGACTTGGGGGGAATCCCACGGGACGGCTGTGGGCGCTGTCATCGATGGCTGTCCACCAGGAGTTATTCTTGATCTTGATGAATTACAGAAAGAGATGGATCGCAGGCGGCCTGGCCAGGGAGGGGCTGCCAGTCCGCGCAAGGAGCCGGACCTGCTCGAGATTCTGTCTGGAGTTTTTACCCCGACCGATGCTGATCTGCCGCGCACCACCGGTACACCAATATCGCTTATTATCTATAACAAGGATGCCCATTCCAAATCCTATGACAACCTGCGCGATATTTTCCGACCAGGCCATGGTGATCTGACCTATCTTTCCAAGTATGGCATCCGTGACCATCGTGGTGGCGGGCGCGCTTCGGCCCGTGAGACGGCAGCCCGGGTGGCAGCCGGGGCGGTGGCGGCACAGCTCTTGCGGCAGCACAATATCACGGTGCGTGCCTATACCGTTGCCCTTGGCGGCGTTCATGTGCAGCAGCGAGATCTCTCCCAGATTGAATGCAACAGCTACTACTGTCCGGACGCCGAGGCGGCCGTTAAGATGGAGGCGCGGGTGCAGGAGGTGCGTGCCCAGGGTGATACCTTGGGCGGCATCGTGGAGATCGTTGCCACCTGTCCGGCAGGCCTTGGTGAGCCGGTGTTTGATAAGTTGGAGGCAGAGCTGGCGCACGGGCTGATGTCCATTGGGGCGGTGAAGGGCGTGGAGATTGGCGCTGGCTTTGCGGCTGCTGAAATGCTTGGTTCGGAGAATAATGATCCCATTAGTTCCTTTGGTTTTCTTTCCAATAATGCCGGCGGCATTCTGGCTGGTATTTCCAATGGGGCACCGTTGGTGATCCGGGTGGCGGTCAAGCCCATCCCCTCTATTTCAAAGGAACAGCAGACCGTTAATCTGGCCAATGAGGCGGTGACCATCAGGGTTGGCGGACGGCATGACATTGCCGCCATTCCCCGGATCATTCCGGTTTGTGAGGCCATGGTTCGATTGACGCTGGCTGACCATCTGCTCCGGCAGATGGCGGTGGATTGTCACGGGGAGTGAGTTGTCATGAACAAGAAGAAAAAAATCGTCCCCATTTCTTCTCAGGGGGGTGAATTGCCAGCCAATGCAGGGGCTGCGTCCAGCCGGCCTTCCCTTCGCACCATTTGGATGTTGACCCGCGAGTATGGCAATCTGGCCGGAGCCGGCGGTGTGAAAGATGTCGCCATGCAACTGGCCAAGGCCCTGGCGAACGCGCAGGCCACGGACGGCCCAGTGTCGCACGGTCCAGGGATGGACAAAGAGCGACCGCAGGCCACGGACGGCCCAGTGTCGCACGGTCCAGGGATGGACAAAGGGCGACCGCAGGCCACGGACGGTTTA
Source organism: Desulfobulbaceae bacterium (assembly GCA_019163335.1). Classification (GTDB taxonomy): domain Bacteria; phylum Desulfobacterota; class Desulfobulbia; order Desulfobulbales; family Desulfocapsaceae; genus UBA2270. Next base: position 119,372 of record JAFLKM010000053.1, read on the forward strand.
GTGTCAAACGCATCAGGGTTGGAGCGGTACTCTGTAAGCGTTGTCATGCCGCGTTATGGGTTTATGGAGCCCGCCGCCCTGGGATTCAGTCTGTTGGTTGATCCTGAGGATCCAAGCCGGACCCTGGAATATGAAGTGGATTTGAATTATGTGCACATGGAGCGCCGGGAAAAGGTGCGGGTATGGACGGCAACGATTGAGAAGGTGCAGCTGTTTCTCCTCGAGGCGGACCGTTTTGCCGAAAAGACTGCTGTCTATGCCTACACCGCACCGGATGAGGCCACAAATCCGGCCCATAGGACAAGCTCGGGGCATGTTGATTACTTTGCCATGAATATCCTGCTTCAGAAAGGGGCGCTGGACCTGATGCTGCTCCTTGGTGTCCGGCCGGATATTATCCACTGCCATGATGGCCATACCGCCGTGCTGCCGGCGATGCTCAGGGAGAATAGCGGGGTGCGGCATTTCTTTCGGGGGACGGGGACGGTGGTGACCATCCACAATGCGGGCCGGGGATACCATCAGGAGGTGGCGGATCTTTCCTTTGCCCACGCCAGTACCGGGTTGCCCTGGAAGGTTATTATGCACAACCGTCTGGTGGACTGCTTTGATCCTTTTCTGGCGGCGGCTCCCTATGCGGTAATGAATACGGTCAGTGAACAGTATGGTCGTGAGCTGCAGGAGACGGACGATGACACGTTGACCGGCTGGCTTGGTCACACCCTGCTGGAGCGGGGAGTGATACTGCATGGCGTGACTAACGGCATTGATCCCACCGAGTTTGATCCGCAGGACAGTGGCAGGAGCGGCATTGATGCCCCGTTCAGTCCCCTTGCGAATGGTGATTTAGCCGGAAAACGTGCCTGTAAGGAGATTCTTTTGCGGGAACTTGCCGGAGACCAGCATGTCTCTGGTATTATCCCCATCGGTTCCCTTGATTTTCGGCCTGATCTGCCTCTTTTTACCTTTATCGGCAGGCTGAATGAGCAGAAGGGGGTGGGCGTTCTGCTTGCTGCCTTGCGCGGGCTTCTGCAGGAAAGTGCCAAAGAGAAGTGGGAGTTCCAGTTTTTGCTGCTGGGCAGTGGCGGTCATGATGAAGAGCGGGATTTGGCCGCGCTGGCCAGAAAAAAAGAGCATCGGGGGCGGATCTGTTTCTTGAAGAGTTTCAACCCGCAACTGGCCAACCGGATCTATGCCGCCGGAGATTTCTTTCTTATCCCATCCCGCTATGAACCTTGTGGCTTGACTGATTTTATTGCCCAGCTTTTTGGCAATCTGCCCATTGTGCACCATGTTGGCGGGTTGGTGAAGGTGGTGGACGGGGAGACTGGGTTTTCGTATCGGCAGCATTCACCGGCGGCCTTGAGTGCGGCGATCCAACGGGCCATGGCCCTGTATCATGATGATCCGCCCAGAATCAGGGTGATGCAGCGTCAGGCGGTTGCCTGCATCCATGAAAGGCATACCTGGCAGAAGGTGATGAATCAGTATCTGCAACTGTATATGAAAGCAAGACAAGGGATACATACGGGCAAAGAATAATTTGCTGATCGATAACTGCTATTTAAGGAGACTGGACATGACGGTAAAAATTGGGATTAATGGTTTTGGGCGTATCGGCAGGAATATCTTTCGGGCGATCAGCAAAGACCCCGCCTTTGCTGATGTCGAGGTTGTGGCCATCAATGATCTGACCGACAATGCCACCCTTGCTCACCTGCTGCAGTATGATTCGATCATGGGGACGTATGAAAAGAAGGTGGAAAGTGATGACAAGGGCCTCTATATCGATGGTCATCATATTGTGGTGACCAGTCACCGGAGTCCGGCGGATATTCCCTGGGGAAAGATGGGGGTCGAGTATGTGGCCGAATGTACAGGCATCTTTCGCGACAGCGATTCCCTCAAGGTTCATATCGATGCCGGTGCCAGCAAGGTGATCCTGTCGGCGCCGGCCAAGGGCAATGTCAAAACCTTTGTCATGGGGGTGAATGAGGAGGAGTACGACCCAACCCTGCATCATGTGGTGTCCAATGCCTCCTGTACCACCAACTGCCTGGCCCCGGTGGCGCGGGTCATCCTGGACAATTTCGGAATTCAGCGGGGTCTGATGACCACGATCCATGCCTATACCGGCGATCAGCGTCTTCTTGATTTTCCCCATTCAGATCTGCGCCGGGCGCGGGCCGCAGGGCTTTCCATGATTCCCACCAAGACCGGGGCGGCGGCGGCGGTGGCCCTTGTCATTCCAGCCCTGAAGGGCAAGTTTGACGGCCTGGCGGTGCGGGTGCCCACTCCCAATGTCTCCCTTGTGGATGTGGTTATGGAGGTGGAGAGGGCGACCACGGTGAGTGAGGTGAATCAGGCCCTGCAACAGGCCGCGAACCGTTATCTTGGGTATACTGATCTGCCCCTGGTCTCCATTGACTTTAAGGGAGATTCCCATTCATCCATTGTTGACGCACAGTCCACCAAGGTCATCGGCACCACGGTCAAGGTGATGAGCTGGTATGATAATGAGTGGGGCTATTCCAACCGGATGCTGGATTTGATCCTCCATATGGAGGCCAATAAGGCATTATGACAGAGGACGAGCACCAGAAGCAAGGGCAGCAACTCCAAGTTTCCGGCGAGAAGAGCTTGTTAACCACAACAGAGATTGAATCCGACGCCCTGAAGGCCAATCTGGCGGAGACGGCCGGAACGGTTGTCATTGATCCTGAACTGCAGGTTCTTCTCGATATTGTTGCAGGCTTTAAGGGTATTCATTCAACCCTGGAGCATCTCCTCTATGAGATCTGTCATCCCTATCGCAACTGGGGCTTGTTGATCCCCCAACTGCGCAGCTTTTGCCTGAAAAACAGCAGTTACTATCAGCGCCATGAACAGGGGCCGCAGGCCTTTACCCTGCTTACGGGGCTGTTCTTGCAGGCCCTGAGCGATTCGGTGAAAAAGGAGACCCTGCTCATCCAGATTATCGAGGCACAGCTGGCCTGGGTGGAGAAATTGCTGTCACTCTTGAATACATCTGATCTGGAGCGGTTTGGCCCGGCCATCAATGAGTATTTTGACCGGCTGGCATCCTTTGATGCAAACGATCCGACGATCATGATGTTTATTACCCAGGGTCAGCATCCGATGAAAAAGCTGGGCCAGCGGCTTCTTGCCTTTTATCCGGAGCGTGCCCGGGAGTCACCGGCGCCGATCGCCTTCGATTATCGACCGGCATGTAAGCTCATGCGCATTATCCTTGATCGCAATTACGATTACTGGCTTCAGGAGGATGATCCTCTGCCCTGGTTTCTTGGCCGTTGCGGGGTGATGTGTGAGGACTTTCGTTCCGGCCAGCTTTTTGCGGCCATCTCCCATGATGTCATGCGCCGTCATAAAGAGCAGTTGGCGACCATTGATATTGAGTCTGATCCCTACAAAGGGCTGGAGGAGATTCTCAGTCTGCCGGCCCATGTGGATATTGTCCGGCTCTATAAGGAGATTCCCACCCGTCTGGCCTGCGCTGATGCGGGCGAGGCAGCGGAGGGAAAGGCGGCGGCCGAGGGAAGAGAGTCGGAAAATCGTTTTGTCGAAAATCAGAAGCTGCTCTTTCTCTTCCGGATCATGGACACCAAGGGGCTCTATCTGATCCATGAAGAGACCCTGCGCGAGATCAACCGCAGTCTGGTGCAGCTCATCCGGCAGCAGAGCTTTGAAGAGATCGAGCAGTTTCTTCTCACCACCTTTCAGCTTCTGCGGGCAAATGTCCGTAAATTTCCCCACACCTCCCTGCAGTGTATTCAGGTGCTGGGCGGGGAGGTCTTTGACCGGGGCAAGAGCCGCATGGTGGAAGCCTTTCTCTGGGAAGTGGTTCGTTTCGGTTTCCAGTACGCCAATGTCATGGGGGTGGATGAAGACTGGCAGCCCCTGACCAATCCTGCCCATCTCGCCAATATCCGGGTCTGGCTCAACCTGATCATGCAGGAGCCGAAGTGGTGTTCCACCCTTTTTTCAGCCCTGATCATCAACCTGAAGCTGACCGGCACCTGTGTCAAGGATACCGATCTCTTCCAACGGGATATCACTCAGCTGCTCAATCATCCCATTGAGCCCATTTATAATCTGGCCAAGCAGTTTACCAAGCTGATGCCGGTCTTCTTTAACGAGATCGGCGCAGAGGGTGAATTGCGCGACGTGTCCACTGAGCTTGATGAGATCCACAAGCGCCGCGATGTGCTGATTCATTTCCTGCGCAAGCAGAGCCATGTCGAGAGTTCCAATCTCATCGTCGGTTTTATCCAGGCCATCTTGTTGTTCTGGAAGACAAAAAAGAAGGAGCTGCTTCTGCCGTTTCTGCCCGAGGAGGTCTATGCGGAGGTTTCTCTCAGCGGACCTTTCATCGATGACCAGCATATCCTCGCCCTGCGGATCTTTGAGCAGCTTCAACTGCACAGCATGAATGATCTGCTGTCCTGGAACCGGGAGGAGCGGCAGCGCTACCTGGAGGCCCAGACTGACCTGCCAGTGGCGGAAAGACGGCGTTTTGACCTGCTGGTGCAGATGTTCAAGCTCCTCCATCAGAAATATAACCTCGGCTTCCAGGAGCTTCGCTCAGAGTTGCTGCAGGCCGCCCAGGAAGGCTTCCCGGAGATGGAGGCCCTGCTCGTCAAGCTTGAATATTGTGATACGGAAGGGTGCTTGACCGCGTTGCTCAACACCCTTGAGGGCTTAAAGGAGATCATCCTTTCCCCTGAGCATTTTCCGGCCCGCGAAGATATTTATTATAAACGGCACATTGCCGTCGATATCCCTTCAGTCTATGGCAAGTACGCAGAACGGAAGTTTGACAGCCTGGGCCTGACCTTCCGCCTTGAGAATCTGGCCAATCTCTATCTCGAAAAACTTCCCGAAACTGTCAACCTCTCCTTTATCACCGAGGTCACCTTTACCCGGATTGTCAAGTGTCTGGAGCTGTTTATGCAGGCTCTGCGGGTGGATGGAATCTCTTCCCGACGCCTTGATACCTATATGCTGCTGCTGCGTAGTTCACTCAGGATCAAACGTTTCTCTTATACCCAGTACCTTGACATCTTTCGTGGACTTTCCGAAGGGGTCAAGGACATCATTTATTCTTTTTACACCAATATCCATCAAAATAATCTGTCCATCATCATTCCCCAGATCGGCGAGAATAATCTGCTCACCAAGTATCGTTCGCAGTGGGATGACAAGGAGATGGTGAATACTGTTCACCGCCTGTCCGAATCCTTTCTCCGTGATTTGATCGCCTCGACCTTTGGCCTGCAGCACCTGGATAATTTCATCACCCGGATTATCGGCACCCTGGAGAACCAGAAGGATATCCTTGATCAGCGGCGCCTGGATCTACTCATGACCTACAATCCGGAAAAGGCAATCTCGCTTGTTCATCGGGTGACCCCGGAGACCCATGACTTGATTCATCTGGGCAATAAGGGGTATAATTTAGTTACGCTCTATGATGACCATATCCCCATCCCCCCGGCCTTTATCATCACCACCGAAGTCTTTCGATGCCGGGAGGTGATTTATGGCCTGGCCAAGGCCCGGGATGAGTTCATGCGGCGGATCCGGGCCGCTCTCGATGAGATTGAACAACAGACCGGGCAGATATTTGGTTCCTCGGATCGACCGCTGCTCTTGTCGGTCCGCAGCGGGGCTGCCGTTTCCATGCCGGGAATGATGGCCACGATCCATAATGTGGGTCTGAACGAGGAGATCATCGAGGAGTATGTGCGGGCCCACGACCAGGGCTATCTGGCCTGGGATAACTATCGCCGCTTTCTCCAGTCCTGGGCCATGACCTCCGGGATGCAGCGGGAGGATTTTCAGGAGTTGATGAACCGGGCCAAGGCCAGATACGGGGTGAACCTGAAACGTGAGTTTACCCCTGAACAGATGCGGGAGTTGGCACTCGAGTACCAACGACGGGTGCGCCGGCAGGGGCTGGGGATTCCCGATGACCCTTGGCTGCAATTGGTGAACGCGGTGGCCATGGTGCTTGACTCCTGGCAGACGGTCAAGGCGGTGGATTACCGGCGAATCATGGACGTCTCGGATGCCTGGGGAACGGCAGTTATCGTGCAGGCCATGGTCTTTGGCAATCGTGATATTAACGCGGGCTCCGGGGTGTTGTTCACCTCCCATCCCTACCGCAAGGTTCAGCGGGTGGCCTTGTGGGGCGATTACGCCTATGGTGACCAGGGCGAGGATATCGTCTCTGGTCTGGTTGTCAGTTTACCGATTTCGGAGGAACAGGCGGAGTTGGACGGCCGTTCGGTGGAAGAGAGCCTCGAACACCGCTTTCCCCTGATCTATGAGCGCCTGCTCGCGATTTCCCGGGATCTGGTCTACGTGAAGCGCTGGGATCCGCAGGAGATTGAGTTTACCTTTGAAGGGCCCAATCCCGAGCAGCTCTATTTGCTCCAGACCCGTGACATGATTACGATCAAAAAGAAAGAGCATTTTAATGTCTTTGCTGAGACGCCCGAACTTGAAAATGCGTTCCTCGGCAAGGGGATAGGGGTTTCGGGGTCGGCCTTGTCCGGCCGTGCGGTTTTTACCGAGGAGCATATCCTCGAGCTGCGGGCCAGTGATCCCAAGACGCCGCTGATTCTGATCCGCCAGGACACGGTGCCCGAGGACATCAAGGTGATTGATATGGCCGAAGGGCTGCTGACCTCGCGTGGCGGACAGACCTCCCATGCCTCGGTTGTGGCAGTGCGGTTGGAGAAGACCTGTGTGGTTGGCTGCAAGCATCTGAAGGTCTACGAGGCCGCCGGGTATTGTGAGATCGGCAGCCAGGTGATTCGTTTTGGTGATCCGGTGTCCATTGATGGGCGCAAGGGCTTGCTCCTTGCCGGGCTCCACCCTATCCATGAGGAGATGCATATCCTGCCCTTGTAAATAACAAGGGCCGTCAAAAAGAACAGCCTGTATCCGCCGGTCGATGGTCTTTGTCGGGCTCTTGTTCGACAAGGAGTCCGGAATTGGGGAGCCAACATATCCAAGGAGGGAAAAATATGCTATTCAAGGTTTTTCCGGTATGTGAGCTGAATCATCTATTTGCCGTCCTGCAGTCAGAGCGGATTGTTGGTCCCGTGAAAAAGGGCGAGGACCAGCATGGGCGAAGCCTCTATGATTTTGATCTGGTGCGTGATTTTGCCGATCTGCATCTTGACTACAGCCAGACCATCCATTCCGCCAAGAAGTATTTCCTTCCCTATCGAGAGAATCTCTGCACCTTTACCTTTGAGGATGGAGACTGGCAGAAAGAGGTGGACTACGGGGGCTCTGCTCCCCTGGTCTTCTTTGGACTCCATTCCTGCGATATCAACGCCCTAAATAAATTAGACAAAGTCCTGCTTGGCGGACGCTATCCCAATTCATTTTATGCAAAAAAACGGGCCAATGTGTTCATTGTCGGCCATTCCTGCACACCCCAACCTTTCTGTTTCTGTAAATCCATGGGGACGGATTCCGCCATCCATGGGTTTGACCTCTTCCTCACCCGCCTCGATGAGATCTATTTTGCCGAGGTGCTTTCTGCCAGAGCCTTTCATCTCCTTGAAAACATTGACTGTCATGAGCCGGACAGTGTTGAGCATCGGCGCTATCTGGAAGCAATTGCGATCAGGGAGTCGATGTTTGTGGCCCATGTGGACACCTCGGATTTGACCAAAATCCTCGATCTGGAATTTCAAGCCCCGGTCTGGCTGGAGTGGGGAAAACGCTGTCTTTCCTGCGGTACCTGTGCCCAGGTCTGTCCTACTTGCTACTGTTACGGAGTGGAAGAACATGTTGATATGGATCTTGCCCATGGTCGCAAGGAGAAAATGCTCTATTCCTGTAATCTCCTGGATTTTGCCTCGGTGGCCGGTGGGCATAATTTTCGGCCTGAAAGTCATACCCGCCTGAAGTACCGGTATTATCATAAGCATCGTGGCTTTGTGGAGGCCTTTGAAGAGCCTTTGTGCGTAGGCTGCGGGCGCTGCGGCCAATCCTGTCTGGCGCGGATTACAGTGCCGGAGGTGATCGCCAGTGTCCGTGCCGGCAAGGAGTGATATGCTATGAATACTAAACCCGAGATTATCCCGCCTGGTGCAGGCGAGCAGTTTGAGTATTCCTATAAGGCGGAGATCACCAATGTCTTTCCCTTGACCAAGATGGAAAAACTGTATCAGATCCAGCTTGTTGATCCAAAAGAACGGGCAGGGTTTGTTTTTCAGCCGGGGCAGTTTGTCATGCTGGAGCTTCCTGGTCTCGGCGAGGCTCCGTTTTCGATCTCGTCGTCGCCGTTACGGCATGGTGATCTGGAGCTGTGTATCAGGGCGGTGGGCAACATGACCAGGTTCCTTGACCGGGTGGGACGGGGAACCATGGTCGGGATCAGCGGCCCTTTCGGGACCCATTTCCCGGTGGAAAAAATGGAGGGTGAGGACATCCTTCTCATTGCGGGGGGGCTTGGGATTGCGCCGTTGCGATCGCCGGTTCTGGCCATTCTCGAACAGCGCAGCCGCTATGGACAGGTTGACATCATCTATGGGGCGCGCCGACCTTCCGAACTGTTGTTTGGCTATGAGTATGCCATGTGGCGTCGATTTGATGTGGGCCTTGATATCATTGTTGACCAGGCAGAGCCGGGATGGCAGGGCCCGGTGGGGCTGATCACCGAGATTTTGAGAGAGCGGATCGGAGCAGGAAGCCCTGATGCTTTGCGGCAGCGGACCAGCGCCATCGTCTGCGGCCCGCCGGTGATGTTTCACTTTGTCTGTGATCTGCTGGTGCAGGCAGGGGTGCCGGTGGAAAAGATCTTTGTCTCGCTGGAGCGGCGGATGCACTGCGGACGGGGGAAATGCTGCCGCTGTAATATCGGCTCCACCTATACCTGCCTGGATGGCCCGGTCTTTGATTACTGGTCGGTGCTCAATCTCAAGGAGGCCATATAATGAAAGAGAGTAAAACCTTTCTCGGGGTTCCGTTAGCCAGACCGAGGGTGGCATTTTTTGAGCTGAGTTCCTGCGAGGGCTGCCAGTTGCAGCTTCTCAACAACGAAGCGACGCTCCTTGATTTTCTATCCCTCATGGAAATTGTCCGTTTCCGGGAGGGGATGAAGGAGGCGAGCGATGATTATGAGATCGCCTTTGTTGAGGGCTCCGTTACCCGCAAAGATGAGGAGGAGCGGCTGAAGGGTATCCGCAAGCAGGCGAAGGTGGTGGTGGCCCTGGGCAGCTGTGCCTGCTTTGGCGGGGTTAACCAGTTGAAAAATCGCTTTCATGATCTTGCGTGGGTGAAAAAAGAGGTCTATGGCTCTTCTCCCATCGACACCCAGGAGGTCAAGCCTCTCTCCGCCATTATTCAGGTGGATCTGGAGATCTATGGCTGTCCGATCAAGAAGGAGGAGGTGGAGCGTATCGTTACCTTGCTGGTTCTGGGCGAAGAGATTCATCATCCGCAGTATCCGGTGTGCATGGAGTGCAAGGCCAGAGAAAATATCTGTCTCTTTGATCTGGGCGAGCCCTGTCTCGGGCCGGTGACTCGGGGCGGCTGTGATGCCTGGTGCCCATCGAATCGCATGGGTTGCTGGGGCTGCCGAGGGCCGGCACCCGAGGCCAATCTTGACCAGTTACAGATCATCATGGCGGAACGGGGGATTTCCCGGGAACAGATGCTGGACCGGCTCGAATGTTTTGGCGGCTTTGCCGGGTATCTTGCTTCTCAGGACGGGATGAATGGCAAGGAAGGCACAAAGGAGGAATGAAGATGAAGCTCTCCTGTGATATTGACATTCGGCATCTGACCAGAGTTGAAGGGCATGGCAATATTCGTATTGCCATTGAAAATGGGCAGGTACGTGAGGCATCCTGGGAAGTGGTGGAGACGCCGCGTTTTTTTGAGGCCATCCTGGTGGGCAAGAAGTATGAAAACGCCCCCTATCTCTGCGGACGGATCTGTGGAATCTGCTCCATAGCCCACACCTTGACGGCCATCCGGGCGGTGGAGAACGGTTTTGGGATAACGCCGAGCCTGCAGACCCAACGTCTGCGCCTCTTGCTCAAGCATATGGAGACCCTGCAGAGCCATATCCTTCACATCTATTTTCTGGCCGCCCCGGATTATCTGGGGGTGGGCAGCATCCTGCCTCTGACTGTAAGCCATCCAAAGGTGGTGCAGCAGGCCCTGCGCCTTAAACTTTTGGCCAATGATCTCTGTGATGAGGTGGGAGGCCGTCGGCTGCATCCCACCCGCACCGTGGTTGGCGGGTTCACCATGCTGCCGGATCGGTACCGGCTTGGCCTGTTTCTCCAGCGCCTGGAGACAGCCATGGCTGACCTTGATGCCAGTGTGGAACTCTTTGCAAGCTTTTCCATCCCTGATTTCCAGCGGGAGACCGAGTTTGTCTCCCTGCAGGGCGAGGATGAATATCCCTTTATCGGCGGTAATCTGGTCTCAACTGATGGCGTGTTGAAGCGTGAAGAGGAGTATGCGGGGATGACTAATGAATATATGGCGGACTGGTCCACCTCGAAACTGAGTCGTCTGTCCCGGAAATCTTTGTCGGTGGGGGCTTTGGCCCGGATCAACAATAATTTCTCCGGCTTGCTGCCGGAGGTCAGGGCCATTGCCGATGGGTTGGGGTTGGTGCCGGTAAACCATAATCCCTTTATGAATGTGGTGGCCCAATTGGTGGAATGTGTCCAGGTGGTGCGGGCGTCCATGCAGTTGATCAATGAGCTGCTGGCCGCCCCTTGGCAGGAGTGCCGTCAGCCGGTGGAGCCTCGGGAAGGAGTCGGGGTCGGGGCGGTGGAGGCTCCTCGAGGGATTTTGTACCACTGTTTTCATTTCGATGCGGCGGGCAGGATCGTCAAGGCCGACTGTGTGATCCCCACCAGTCAGAATCATGCCAATATCCGTTTTGATATTGAAGCTCTGGCCCATTTTTGTGCCGCTCAAGGCAGAAGCGATAAAGAGATTGAATTGCTGGCGGAGATGCTGGTGCGCGCCTATGATCCCTGTATTTCCTGTTCCGTGCATTGATAAAACGGGACTCTGCAAAGAGCGGGAGAACAAGGAGCAAGAAGGTTCTTTGGCAGGACCTTTTTTCGGGATAACGGGGAGATTTTGAGGATTAATGGCGTGAAGCGGACTCGTTTGCCTTGATTTTTGATCCAGGGTTTACGCCCTGCTTTAAGATTTAATTTTTTTGTAAAAAGGTACGGAGAAGGGAAGTTTTTACAAAAAAAAACGGAGGGAAAGAGACTGACTTGCAGTTTCTTTCCCTCCGTTTAAAGGGACTTACCAAAAAAATACAGGGGTTGTATTATACACAACCGGTTGGTTTTGGCAGGCCAGCCATTTTACAGGCTCCTTTACCAGGACCGGATGGGAACAACTCATAGATTCTTTTCAGAGGAAAACCAGTGGTTTTGGAGAGAATACGAACCATTGGGGCAATACCGTTTTTCTTGTAGTATTCCTGAAGCGCGTCAATGACCTTCTTGTGTTCGTCAGTCATCTCAGAGATGCCTTCAACACTTTTGACATAATCCACCCAGTTGTCATTGAATTCTTTGGCGTTGAGCAGGAATCCGTCTTCGTCCACTTCAAAACTGGAACCGTTGTGTTCTAATGTAGGCATGTTACCCTCCTTAAAAAATTATTGTTAATGGGTTCTCACTGTCTCTTAAACAAAAAATGATTATTAATTTAATACGATTTTGGCTTAATACTATAGGCTATTTGGTTTGTCAAGTGAATGGAGAGTCATTTTTTTTGTTATTTTTTGAGAAAAGAGGATTGTCCGGAATCGATGTCAGTGCCTCTTCTATGTGTCTGCAGAACAGGTCACTGACAGCCGGCAGCATGCCAATCCCCTGTTCAATGATTTCCACTTGGATATCTGCCCGAGCCAGTTGGGTGAGCCAGGAGTGATCGCTGTCTGCGGCCAGATCGCGGTGAAAATGCATCCCTGCCACCAGCAAAAGAGGGATGATACATACTTCTTTGTAGCCTGCAGCCCTGATATCGGCAATGACCTCTGTGTGGGAGGGGCATCCTTCTTCAATGACGCCGACAAAGACCCTGGGCCCAAAGTGTCGGCGCAGAAAATACTGGAGAGCCGGGTAGGTGCACCAGGCGGGATGATCTGTGCCATGTCCCACCAGGAGAACGGCCTGGTTAGGGTGGGCATTGATCAGGGGCGTAAGTCCGCTACAAAGGGCGGTGAAATCAGCAGGCGAGCTGAGAAGGGGCAGACCGATGGAAGTCCGGATGGGGCTTTTGTCTGTTTCTGCCACCAGGCGGATGAATTCGTGGCCGCCAATCAGGTGAAGTGACTGGACGACGGCCCAAGGATGGTGTTGACGGTGCAGGGTCTCCAGAACTTCCTGGGGGCTTGCGGCAGGAGCTTGTTTTCCTCCCTTGTTCTCATTGATTATGCGCGATGAGAAGGCGCATAAGACCTCATGCCCGGGAAAATGCGTTTGGATCCGAGCGGTCAGATGCCCATAGGTGTCTCTGGCCTTGGCGTTGGTGCCGAAGGCAGCAATGACAATGGGAATAGGGGGTATGGGGTTGAAGCTGGAAGCTGTCATAGGGTTTGGGGTGGATTGGTTGGGGCATCACGGGTTGCTTGTTATTCGGCACTCTCTCTTTACCGGATATCCCAGCAGTGCTGGAGTTGCGGAAGGCGGGGTAAGAGTCCAATGCTCCCTCTTTTATTCCATCTCTCTATCGTACTTTATGATGAAAAACGATAGAAAAATGAATGGAATGTTCCTCTTATATTGTTTGATTCTGGCCCAGGTCTCTGGCATGACAGGGGAAGCAAGAGTACTGTTCTTTGCTGAGATCCATAAACTTTTTATTCCGTTCCCTTCCCATTCCTGTTACATTCAGCAGGTTTAATCGATAGGTTAATCCCCTGGGATGATTTATCAAGAGCTTCACCAACGTTTTACAATTATGATTCCACCTTATACTTTATAATCAGGAGTAATTTTATGAAAATGGGAGCCTGCGGGCAAGAATCCGGCAAAGAGAAGGAGCTGGGGCTGGCTGATATCGTCGCCTGTAATTCAGCAATTTGTTATATCGACGGCCAGGAAGGACGGTTGATCTATCGTGGCTATGATGCCCTCGATCTGGCCCGCCATTCTACTTTTGAAGAGGTGGCTTACCTGCTCTGGTATGGCAGGCTGCCCGGACTCACCGAGTTTCAGGCCTTTCTGGACGGGTTCACCGGCGGCATGGTGCTGCCGGTTGAAACCACGATGATTCTGCGGATGTTTCCGCGCGCGGCCTCTTCCATGGAGGTTCTGCGCACTGCCGTCTCCTCCCTTGGGCATTGGGATCCGGACACCGGCAATATGCGGCTTGATGCCTCCTTGCGGAAGGCCCAGCGCCTGACGGAACGTATCCCGCTGATCATCGCCGCTCATCAGCGCTTAAAAGATGGGTATGAGCCCATTGCCCCTATTTCAAATCACGGCATTGCCTATAATTTTCTTTATACTCTGCAGGGGAAAGAGCCTGATGGCGAGATTGTCCGGGCCCTTGACGTTGCCCTTATTCTGCATGCTGATCATGAGTTGAACGCTTCAACCTTTGCTGCCCGGGTCACTGCGGCTACCATGTCGGATATCTATTCGGCCATGACCAGTGCCATCGGGGCCTTGAAAGGGCCTTTGCATGGCGGTGCCAATGCCGATGTGATGGAGATGTTTGAGAGTATCGGTACCCCTGACAAGGCCGAGGCCTGGGTCATGGAGCGTCTGGCCGGAAAGGTGAAGATCCCGGGTTTTGGGCACCGGGTCTATAAATGTGAAGACCCCCGGGCCGGTATTTTACGGGAGTATGCCGAGCGGATTACCAAAAAGGTCGGTGATACCAGATTCTTTGAGATTGCTCAGATCGTGGAAAAGACCATGATCACTCACTCCAAGGTCTTTCCTAATGTGGATTTTTACTCCGGAACGCTCTATCGGGCCATGGGGATTCCCACCGAGCTGTTTACCCCCATTTTTGCAATAAGCCGGGCGGTGGGCTGGTCCGCCCATATCCTCGAACAGTGGCGCAATAATCGTCTGATCCGTCCCAGTGCCAATTATGTCGGACCGTGTTTGCAGGAATATACCCCCATTGAGACCAGAACCCCTTAGGGGTGTGTGGTTGACTCCTGTGTCTGCATGATTCTTTCGCCTGCCATGGTTAATGCCATGGCAGGCGAAATTGGCCGCTGTTTCGTCTTTTCATATTTACCAGGACGAGGTGTCCAATGAGTGAAATTCTACTGCATCCCCCCAAACGTCTGTATCGATCCGCCAGATTTGCCTCTCGCCCGCAATCCCACAGCCTGAATATGATTGGTTTTGGTTTTGACGGTACCGCCTGTTTTCGTAAGGGTGCGGCCATCGCTCCGGATGCCATCCGTCTGGTGGCCTCGGATATCGAGAGTTATTCGCCCTATCTCGATCTCGATCTGGAGGAGGCTGCGCCCTTTTATGATCTGGGCAATCTCATTGTCCAGCAGACCGGCGATGCCCATCAAGATTATCTGGCTGCCCATGCGCGCTTTGAAAAGCTCACGGAAGCCCGTGATTTTGCCGCAGACGGGATTCAATTTCTGACCCTTGGCGGGGAACATTCCATCTCCTATTCCTGTATCGCCAAATATCTTCAAGCCTATCCCGATCTTGTTCTCCTCCATCTTGATGCCCATGCCGATCTGCGCGAGGAGTATCAGGGCTACCATTATTCCCATGCCTCCATCATCAGAAGGTGCCTGGATCATTTCGGTCCCGGCCATCAGTTGCTCCAGTTCGGGATTCGTTCGGGCACCCGGGACGAATACGCCTGGATGCGGGCTAACAAGACCCTGGCGCCAAATCTTGATGCCTTTGTCGCCTTTATTGACGGGCTGCCCGCAAGCCGTCCCATCTATCTCACCCTTGATTTAGACTACTTTGATCCGGCCTTTATGCCCGGAACCGGGACGCCTGAACCGGGCGGACAGGACTTCTTCTCCTTTGTCCGGATTGTCCAGGCCTTACGTAGGAAAAAGATGGTGGCCGCCGACGTGGTGGAACTGTCGCCGCCGGTGGATGTCAGCGGCAACAGCGATGTCTTTGCCACCAAGGTGGTCAGGGAGCTGATCCTTGCCTTTCAGCGGGAGGAGCATGATGGACAATGATCCAGAAGAGATCGCCAGGGAAAATAGCGAGCGTTATCATGTCCGGGATTGGGGTAACGGCTATTTTTCCGTCAACAGCAAAGGGCACCTTTGCGTTCTCCCGGAAAAGCGGGAAGATGGGCCGACCATCGATTTTCTTGAGGTGATCGAGGAGATCAGGAATCTGAACCTCTCCTTTCCCATAGTTATCCGTTTTCATGATATTCTCCGCTCCCAGGTGCGTCTTTTGAACACCACCTTTAGAGCAGTGATTGAAGAGTGTGAATACCAGGGCCAATTTTTCGGGGTCTATCCGGTGAAGGTCAACCAGATGCGGGAGGTGGTGGAAGAGATCATTGATGCCGGCCAGCCCTTTGATTATGGCCTGGAAGCCGGCTCCAAGCCGGAACTGCTGGCCGCCCTTGCCCACAACGCGAACCGCAATGCCCTGACTGTGCTCAACGGGTACAAGGATGAGGATTATATTCGTCTGGCCCTGCTCGGTCGACGGTTGGGGCGCAAGATCATTATCGTGGTGGAGAGTTTCTCGGAGGTTGCCCTGATTATCCGGGTGGCCAGGGAGCTGGGAGTGGAGCCGATGATCGGCTTTCGGGCCAAGCTGGCCGCCCATGGCAGTGGCCGCTGGGCCGGGGCCAGCGGCGAGAAAGGCAAGTTCGGTTTGAGTTGCGGCGAGCTATTGCGGGCGGTGGATATTCTTAAGGAGCATGAGATGGCCCACTGCGTCAAGCTGCTGCATTTCCATGTGGGCAGCCAGATTCCGGACATCCGTTTTATCAAGGAGGCGATCACCGAGGCGGGCCGCATCTTCGTTGATCTGGTCGCCCTCGGTCTGCCCCTCGAGTATTTTGATGTGGGCGGGGGACTTGGCATTGATTACGACGGCTCCCGTTCCGCCGGCGAGTCCTCACGCAACTATACACTGGAGGAGTATGCCTTTGATATCATTGACGGCGTGCAGTACATCTGCGACCAGGCCGGCGTTGCCCACCCCCATATTGTCAGTGAGAGCGGTCGGTTTGTCACTGCCCACCATTCCTGCGTGATCACCAATGTGATTGATAACATCCATCAGCTCAGCGAGCAGCCTTGTCCCGGACGGGAGGCAGGAGAGCACAACCTTCTCTCCACCATGCGCGCATCCGCCCAGGATCTGAATGAGCAAAATTTTCAGGAGACATTTAACGATATCCAGCAGTGCAAGGATGACGCCATCAGCGCCTTTCGTTTCGGGGTGATTACCATTTCCGAGCGGGCCAGGATTGAGACCCTGTACTGGAGCACCCTTGCCCGTATTCAGAAAATTGTCGAGGACCAGCCCTTTGTCCCGGAGGAGCTGCAGCGACTCGGTGAGTTTCAGGCCAGTCAGTACCTCTGTAATTTTTCCATCTTTCAGTCGGCGGCAGACAGTTGGGCCATCGGCCAGCTCCTGCCAATCATGCCGGTGATGCGTCTCGATGAGCGTCCGGATGTCCGCTGTTCTCTGGTGGATATCACCTGTGATTCGGATGGCAAGATTGACCGTTTTATTGCCAGGAGAGGGGTTGAAAAAACTCTGCTTCTCCATTCTCTCAAAACCGATGAAGAATACTATATCGGCCTGTTTCTCACCGGTGCCTACCAGGATGTGATGGGGGACATGCATAATCTGTTTGGTCGGCTCAACGAGGTGCATATTTACGGCGATGACGATGATCCCAATGATTTCTACATTGAAGAGATGATCAAAGGCTCTTCTGCCCAGCAGGTTTTGACCACCATGCAGTATAATCCGGAGATCCTGGCAAGGACGATCAAGAAAGAGATTGATCAGCAGGTGCATCAGGGTCGGATTCAGCCCCGCGAGGGGGTTCGGCTGGTCGATTTTTATGAAAGCTGTCTGGCCGACTACACCTATTTGAAATAATCCCCTGGAGACATCTTGCAGGGAACCGTTGGGAAGGGGACTGGTCGTGGTTGTACAGTCATGTCGGTTACCTACTTCTACTTCTTGGCGTTCTTTTTGCCCTTGGGGAAAAGGACTGAATTGTTTTTTATAATACCGTCGGGTAAGCTGTTGGAGCGGTTTAGTTGACCGGGAGTTTTTGTTGGGAATAGCCGGACATAAAAGGTTTTATTTTTCGCAAGGAGAGAAACGCATGTTTAACAATCTCAGTATTAAATGGAAAATGTTGCTGCTGGTGCTGGTTGGGCCTTTGTTGATTGCCGGTATCCTGGCCTGGCAGCGGGTGAGCGATATTCGCCAGGGTGCTGAAGATGCTCTGATCTCCAAAAGCGCCGGCATTGTTCTTATGGCTGAGGCGACACGTGACCGGATGTCTAAAAAATTGCAGATGGGGGTGATTAAGCCCTTTGCTGAGCTGGACTCCGCCCAGATCATGGAGGCGGTGCCGGTTATTACGGCCTTGCAGGTGGCTTCCGACAAGGCCCAGGAGGCGGGCTATACCTTCCGTTCTCCCAAGATGGATCCGCGTAATCCTGCCAATGCCCCCACCGAACTGGAAAAGCAGGTGCTGGCTGAGATGGAAAGTAAAAAGCTGACAGAGAAGATCGTCATTGAAAAGGATCAGATTCGCTATTTCAAGCCCATTTATCTGACCACCGACTGTCTCTATTGTCACGGCGATCCCAAGGGCACAAAAGATGTGACCGGGGGGATCAAGGAGGGATGGCGGGCAGGAGAGATGCACGGCGCTTTCGAGATTATCAGCTCCCTGGCCGAGACCAACAAGGCCGTTTCGCAGGCACGCTTGAGTGTGCTCGCCTGGGTTGTGGGGATTCTTGCCCTGGTTTTTCTGGTATCCTGGCTGCTCCTCCAGAAAAGTGTGATCAAACCGCTTTCCAAGGCCAATGCCTTTATGGAAAAGGTCGCAGGTGGTGATCTGACCGGAACGATTGTCGTGGAATCGCGGGATGAAATCGGCCAGATGAGCGAGAATTTGAATCGGATGAGCAAGCAGTTGAATACCGTGATCAAAGATATTGCCCAGTCTGGAGCCACTCTGCTGGATTCTTCATCCCAGCTCGGTGCGGTTTCCGATGATTTTTCCATCAAGAGTGAAGATACCGCCGGTCGGACCCATTCGGTGGCGGCAGCGGCAGAGGAGATGAGTGCCAATATGGCAACGGTGGCTGCGGCCACTGAGGAAGCCGCCACCAATATCACCCTGGTGGCATCGGCCACCGAGGAGATGACCTCCAATATCAACGGGATTGTCAAGTCCACGGAAAAGGCGCAGGTTATTACCCGAAATGCGGTGGCTGAGGCCAAGTCGGCCTCGGAAAAGGTGGATGAGCTGGGTGCTGCTGCGGTGGAGATTGGCAAGGTGACAGAGGCGATCACCGAGATCTCCGAACAGACCAATCTGCTTGCGCTCAATGCCACCATTGAGGCGGCGCGGGCCGGAGAAGCCGGTAAGGGTTTTGCGGTGGTGGCCAACGAGATAAAGGCGCTGGCCAAGCAGACAGCGGCAGCCACTGGCGAGATTACCGCCAGGGTTCATTCGATTCAGGGCTCCACTGAGATTACGGTGAAACAGATACAGCAGATCACCCAGGTTATCGGCGAGGTCAATACCATCGTCATGTCTATTTTCACTGCCGTTGAGGAACAGTCTGCCACCACCATCGAAATTGCCGAGAGTATCAGCCAGGCTTCCATCGGGATTCAGGAGGTGACCGAAAATGTCTCCCAGGTCTCGGTTATTGCCGGTGACGTGGCCCGCGATATCGCTGAGGTGAACCAGGCCTCTGCTTCCATTTCTGAAGGGAGTGGCAATGTGAAATCAAAGGCGGATGAATTAAGTCATCTTGCCAAGCAGTTGCAGGAGATGGTCAGCCGTTTTCAGGTGTAGTTTTTTGTAAAAGCAGGCGTAAGGGTGTGGAGTTATTTCCATGGAGGGATATGGAGATGACTCCATCATACGTTTTTGATGAAAGATTTCAAGATGATGTCGGGAGCTTTCGTCTCTTTTCAAGGTGAACCGGGTGGAATGTAAAATGCTGCTGATCAGGTCGAGTGGATGGTTTTGTCTGTTATTGACAGCGCTGATGCTGACGACCGCCCTTTCTGCCCAGGCCGGTGAGAAAATTGTTATTGCCCATCGGGCCGCCTCCGGCTATCTGATGGAGCATAATTTGGCCTCAGTGGCCCTGGCTGTGGGGATGGGCAGTGATTATATCGAGCAGGATTTGGTCATGACCAAAGATGATCAGGTCATCGTTCTGCACGACCCCACCCTTTCCAGAGTAACCAACGTGGCCGAGCTGTTTCCGGGGAGAAACCGGGCGGACGGGAAGTTTTATGCCCTTGATTTTACCCTGGCCGAGATCAAGCGGCTGCGTTTGCTGGAGCCCTATTCCAATAGTGGCAATGGTGAAGGACGTTTTCCCGATACCGGTCAAAACCTGCAACTGAGCATCCCGACTTTCAAGGAAGAGCTGGAACTTATCCGGGGTCTGGAAAAGACCATGCGCCGCGATATCGGCATCTATCCCGAGATCAAGCAGCCCTGGCTGCATCGCAAGGAGGGCAAGGACATTTCTCTTGCTGTCCTCAAAATTCTGCGCGAATACGATTATACAACCAGGGGTGAAAAGATCTTTGTGCAGTGTTTCGACCCTGTGGAACTCAAGCGCATTCACGAGGAGCTGTTTCCCGCGCTGGGAATGGATCTGAAGCTGACCCAGCTCATTGATGACAATAACGGCAATGAGACCAAAACCCTGGAATGGGGTGAGTGGGTCAACTACAATTATGACTGGATCTTGAGTAAATCAGGGCTGCGCACTGTATCGGCCTATATCTCCGGTATTGGCCTGGACAAGTCCATGCTCGTAGATGGGGCCGGCAATCTTTTGCGCCCATCACTGATTGATGATGCGCATCAACTGGGGCTGGTGGTGCATCCTTACACCTTCCGCCGGGAAAAGGAGTCGCTGCCTCCCTATGCGGCAAACTTTGAGGCTCTGCTGGAGTTTTTTTACTTCAAGGTAGGCGTTGATGGTGTCTTTACCGATTACTGTGGTGATGCCGTCCGTTTTCTCCATACCAGGCCAGTTGCTCCTGCCGCCGAAGCCGTGGGGGGAGAGCGCTTGCCGTCTCAGCCGGTGGTGGCGCCTGAGGCACCCGAAGAGCCTCAGGTTCCCCAGACTTCTTCGACAAGTCCCGGGTCTGCCCGGGAGCCGGGACTGCCCGTTGCTCCGGCGGTTCCTGCCGTCGCCGCCCCACAGCCGACAACCGTTCCCGCAACCCCCGGGACAGCCGCGCCGGCTCCCCGTTGGCCCATTGTCATAACAGGTCCGGAGCCTGTCGCTCAACCGGCTCCGGTTCCCGTGCCTGCTGAAAGCAAGTATCGATAACAGGGACGTGGACGAGGAGAAAAATGGACGAAATCCTCTCTTCTCTCCCCACCCCTTTACGTATTGGCACAACCGAGATCTACTGGCTCAGTGGCGGCACTTTTCGTCTGGATGGCGGAACGATGTTTGGGCCCGTCCCCAAGACCCTCTGGGAGAAGCGCTATCCGGCTGCCGTCGATAACACTATTCTTCTGGTCAACGATCCCCTGCTGATTAGAACCCCGGAACAGAACATTCTGGTGGATAGCGGTCTTGGCAATAAACTCACGCCAAAGCAGCATGCCATTTTTGCATCGTCGGAGTGGCTGCTTGTTTCCCAACTGGCCCAGTTGGGGATCAAGCGCCAGGACATCGACGTGGTGATTTTGACCCATGCCGATTTTGATCATGCCGGCGGAGTGGTTATGGCGGCTGAGCAGGGTGGTGAGGAGGTGAGCTTTCCTTCTGCGGTTCACCTGATGCAGGAGACGGAATGGCAGGATGTGGCTGCTCCCAGCCGTCGTGCCAAGGAAAGTTACTGGCCCATTAATTTCAACGCACTCATCAAGAGCGGCGCGATGCAGCTTGTTCAGGGAACATATCAAGTCTGCCCGGAGGTGCGGATCTGTCATACCGGCGGCCATACCCGTGGCCATCAATTAGTGGAGATTAGCTCCGGCGGCGAATGTGCCGTCCATCTTGGCGATCTTCTTCCCACCCATGCCCATATCAATCCCCTCTGGGTCATGGCCTATGATAATTTTCCCCTGGAAGTCATTGCCTGTAAGGAACGGTACTTCAAACAGTATCGGCAGCAGAATGCCTGGTTTACCTTCTATCACGACCCCTTGATGCGGGCCTGCAAGCTCGGTGGTAAAGGCAAAATTACGGAGTGCTGGCCACAGGCGGTTTGCCCATCAACGGCTTCATAGCTATGGAGCTTCATTTTCAAATCAAGCCTTAACCTTGTCGCACGCACAGCGCGGCTTCTTGCCATAAGTCCAGAATGAAAGTGCGAACCCTGGAATGATTTTTCAGGGGAGTTGCCCTGCTTTGATTTTCTTCGGCAGAAAGGCCGAGAGAATAACAGCGATTCCTGCCAGGGCGGCAGCCAGGAGAAAACTTGTGGAGAAGCTTCCGGTCTTCTCGGCCAGTATTCCAGCAAGAAAAGGGCCGATAATTTGACCCATGCCAAAGATGAAGGTGACGAACCCAAAAATAGTCGCCACCCGTTCAGCCCCGGCATGGTCTCCCACCAGGGCCGCCATGATTGAGGGCACACTCCAGACCACAATGCCGTAGCAGCCGATGGAGAGATAGAGAAAGAAGGGTGGAAGGTCGAGGGCGATGAGAAGGTAGGCCAGGGCCTGGATGGAAAAAACCAGCATAAGTGCCGGGCTGCGGCCAAAGCGGTCGGAAAGACTTCCAAAGACCGGGCCGGAGACAAGGCTGAGCAGACCCACCCAGGACCAGAAGTTGCCGGCCACGGCTTCGCTGAGACCTTTTTCTGTTACCAGGGTGGTGACAATAAAGGTCGCGTAGATCACATAGGTGAAGCCGAAGAGAAAATAGATGGCGGCGCAGTGCAGGAATATCCTGGAGCGCCGTCCGTGGACCGGCTGGCCGAGAAGATTGCCCGCTTTGCCTGCCTGCGATTCTGTCATGCCCACCGGAAGGAGGCCTAGCTCCTGCGGATTGTTTCTGAGAACAAGGGCGCAAATGCCTGCCACAACTAGGACAAGGGCTCCGAGGACCAGCCAGCTTGTGCGCCATCCGTGTTCCTGGATGCTGTTGAGGTAGGGAATCAGTCTGCCGGAGAGGATAATCGCAAAGCCGCTGCCGATGGCCACAAATCCGGCCGCCCGTCCCCGTTTACTGCTGGCAAACCAGGAGGAGATCAGGGAGACCATCGGCACATTGGAGAGGCCGCTGCCGATGCCCGTGAGGAGGTAGAGGGCAAGGATCAGGGGAAGGCCTTTGGCTTGACTGATAAGGAGCATGGAGAGTCCGATGCCGACAAGAGCCGCGCTGATCAGCCTGCGGGCGCCAAAACGCCTGCTCAGCCTGCCGCAGAGAAGCACCGCCAGCAGATAGCCGATAAAGTTGAGGGTGCCGATCAGTCCCATCTGGCTGTAGGAGAGTTGCAGGTCGCGGCCCATGGAGGGCAGCAGCACTCCCAGAGAAAATCGGCCCAGACCCAGACTGGCAAAGAGGCAGAGGGTGCCGGTGACCATGATGAACCAGCCGTAATGGATGGCGGATTGGCTGCCTTTGGCGGGGATATTGTCGGCTTCCATTGTCTCTTCTTTTGTCTCCACTGATCAATGGCCCGGAAAAAAGCGTCTATCGCAAGAAGAAGGAGCAAGGGGGCCTGTCACCTTCATCGCCTGGTTGCATATTTTCGTTGCCAACAGCCAAACCTCTTGATCTGTTACTCTGCCGGACGACAACCACCAAATCATCGAGAACACTGCCATGCCGGGCGCGCATCGCATCCAGCAACGGCGCACGCCCGGCGGGCTCGGCGCTGGGCAAGACCCCGCCTGTCCGGGCAATGGTTGGATGAGAATCAGCCGGCTCCTGAGCGGAATTGCTCCAAAACCCCCAGTTCACCTGAGTCCCGGCGGGTGTATCGGTTGTTTTTAATAAAAACTGTATAGTGTCAACAACCTGGAGAAACTGCCACCCCTGAAGCCCCTTTTTCCGCCCCTGCTCCTCCAGGTAACGATTGATATCATCCCTGCTGTGATCGTGCATCTTCCGTCCTTGGGCTGCCTTGTTATAGCCCTCCACCCGCTTCATATACCAGCGCTGCGCGCTCTCCTTCACCCCTTCGTTTCTTGAGGTTTCTATAGATTTTCCCCAGGAAATCTCAACATTTCTATGGGAGAAATTTGCTTTTGTCTTTTGAATTATGTATTCTTTCACAAGTTATGTGGTTTTGTTTGCGACTTCGTGGTCGCAAAATGTTTTTTGAAAATAATACACAGAAATCAATAAATAAATAGGCAGAAACCGCACACTGTGCAATTCTGTCTAATACACTGTTATGTCTTAAAAGGAAAAAACAATGAACACTAAAGAAATGAGTCAAAATGCTATTGAAATCCTACGAAATGCAAGTGATGAATGTGGCGCAAAATACGTCTTGGGGAAATGTTTTAAGCTTTCAGTTATATCTATTAATGACCCCCCGCTCGAAGAAGAATTTCAGGTGGTGTTGTGTGATCCCAATGACGTGAGTACATTAAAAAACGCTTACAAAAAAGTTTTAAAAGAAAAGCCAGAATTTTCTGCAACCCTTGGAAATGCAATTCAGATTGTTGGTGTCCAAAATATTAAATAATCGACATAACAAAACGTTACAGCGGAAACCGCAAACAGCGCGGTTTCCGCTGTAGTTCACGTTAGGCAGCTCGAACGAACTCACGATGAAAATTGAATATAGAGATGATGCTGAAATCACTGTCGAGGTTGCGATTGATCTCTACAAAAAATCAACTCTTGGCAAAAGAAGGCCAATTGATCGTCCCGAGATATTTGCGGGCATGCTGAAAAACGCTAACCTCACCATTTCGGGGAAAATAATGGGGGACACCATACGTATTTCGCCCTTTTCATAAGCCATCCATAGCAATAGCATATTTCCCATGTCAAGAATCGCCCGTATAATCGCTCCCGGTATTCCCCACCACGTGACTCAGCGTGGAAATCGGGATGGAGACTTTTTTCTGCGATGAAGACTATCAGGCTTACTTGACCTTGATGGCCGAGTGGTGCCGAAAGTTCAACGTCTCGATTTGGTGTTATTGTCTGATGCCAAATCATATCCATCTCATTGCCGTGCCGGAAAAAGAAGAGGGGCTGCGGATGGCAATTGGCGAAGCGCATCGCCGATACTCCGTCATGATCAATCGCCGGCAGAAATGGACCGGTCATCTGTGGCAGGGGAGATTTTCGTCGTTCCCGATGGATGAGGCGTATCTTCTTGCAGCCGCCAGATATATAGAGATGAATCCCGTTCGGGCAAATCTCACTCCTGATCCTTACGCCTGGAAGTGGAGCAGCGCGAAGGCTCATGCCGATGGCGCCGACGATATTCTTGTAAAGGTATCTCCTCTTCTGCAGATGGTTGGAGACTGGAAGCTGTTTCTGAGGGACACGGATGAAGAGGATGCGAACATGATTCGCGGCCATGAGCGTACGGGGCGAGCATTAGGGTCGGATGCCTTTCTCGAATCGCTTGAACTGTCTTTGATGAGAACGGTGAAGCCATTGAAGGCCGGGCGAAAGAAGAAAGTAGATTAATAGGTATGGTGCCCCCCCCCTCTATCCCCCCCCTATTCTTCTCCAGTGATTGTGATGGAACGAAAAGAGTTGATCCCTTTGCGGAAATTAAAAAATATGGACGGAACAATGACCCACCTCGTGAGATTATTAATCTAATCAAATCTTGGCAAAAAGTAATAAAATTAGGTCTTAATAATGATAGTAAAAAAAATGAAACTATCTCAAAAAAGTATGAATGGATTGCGGATCGATATGAAGAGCTTATGAGAGGAGAAAACGTGTCAATATTGCCATTCAATGGATATCCCTGGTTAACAAAGGAAATAGTCAAATTGTAATGGCACTTGTCAACATAACATATAGAGTATTCTGGGAGGTATAAATGTTACGCATTATTATCTTAATATTACTGGTTATGCTTTGTGGGTGTGCCGCCAATCTTCAAGGAATGCCACAGTTAGTGGGAAATGATAATGGAGAGCATCTGTATAGTATTAATGGATTTACTGATTGGGGGGAAATAAGCAAGGACACAGCCTATAATTATGCTAAAAAATACTCGAACAACTACTGTAAAACAACTCCCAATATTACAGATTTTCAGGTTACAGAGGCAGGAAATCTTGCAGGAGCAAAATTTCTTCGATGGACAGCTATTTTCACCTGTGACAGGTTAAACTAGATTTTTCTAGGCTACCCAAAAGAAAAAATGCCGATCCAAATGTTCAACTTGACCCAAAGGGGCTGCATTTGTTGGCTTTGCGCAGTTTCTGTTTACGTACTTTTTTAATCCCGTAAATAATGGGACACCATACGTATTTCGCCCTTTACATAAGCCATCCATAGCAGCAACATATTTCCCATGCCAAGAATCGCCCGTATAATAGCTCCCGGAATTCCTCACCACGTGACTCAGCGTGGGAATCGGCGGATGGAGACTTTTTTCTGCGATGAAGACTATCAGGCTTACTTGACCTTGATGGCCGAGTGGTGCCAAAAGTTCAACGTCTCGATTTGGTGTTATTGTCTGATGCCAATTCATATCCATCTCATTGCCGTGCTGGAAAAAGAAGAGGGGCTGCGGATGGCAATAGGTGAAGCGCATCGCCGATACTCCGTCATGATCAATCGCCGGCAGGAATGGACTGGTCATCTGTGGCAGGGGAGATTTTCGAGCAAATAGGGGGACACCATACGTATTTCGCCCTTTACATAAGCCATCCTAGCACTAGCATTTTTCCCATGCCAAGAATCGCCCGTATAATCGCTCCCGGAATTCCTCACCACGTGACTCAGCGTGGAAATCGGCGGATGGAGACTTTTTTCTGCGATGAAGACTATCAGGCTTACTTGACCTTGATGGCCGAGTGGTGCCGAAAGTTCAACGTCTCGATTTGGTGTTATTGTCTGATGCCAAATCATATCCATCTCATTGCCGTGCCGGAAAAAGAAGAGGGGCTGCGGATGGCAATTGGCGAAGCGCATCGCCGATACTCCGTCATGATCAATCGCCGGCAGAAATGGACCGGTCATCTGTGGCAGGGGAGATTTTCGTCGTTCCCGATGGATGAGGCGTATCTTCTTGCAGCCGCCAGATATATAGAGATGAATCCCGTTCGGGCAAATCTCACTCCTGATCCTTACGCCTGGAAGTGGAGCAGCGCGAAGGCTCATGCCGATGGCGCCGACGATATTCTTGTAAAGGTATCTCCTCTTCTGCAGATGGTTGGAGACTGGAAGCTGTTTCTGAGGGACACGGATGAAGAGGATGCGAACATGATTCGCGGCCATGAGCGTACGGGGCGAGCATTAGGGTCGGATTCCTTTCTCGAATCGCTTGAACTGTCTTTGATGAGAACGGTGAAGCCACTGAAAGCCGGGCGAAAGAAGAAAGTAGATAAATAGATATGGTGTCCCCCTATTCCCCCTATTTCCGATAGCAGGTTCTCCCCCTTTCTCCATCTCTTTTTCTTCCATAAAATTCCGATGCTTCCCTTAGTCAGTTGACACCTCCTTCTTGTTGCGGGTATTGTTGAGCCAACTTACTCTTCAGGGAGACAGAGCTATGCGGGCAGTTATTCAACGGGTCAGTCGGGCGGTGGTGACGGTTGACGGGGAGCAGATCGGGGCCATCGGGCCGGGACTCGTCGTCTTGCTGGGCG
The DNA here is from genome assembly GCA_019163335.1 of Desulfobulbaceae bacterium. Taxonomy (GTDB): domain Bacteria; phylum Desulfobacterota; class Desulfobulbia; order Desulfobulbales; family Desulfocapsaceae; genus UBA2270. The sequence continues at coordinate 146,381 of JAFLKM010000053.1, forward strand.
TCCATCGCGATGACGGGCCGGCGGATCTGGACTGGCTGGTGGACAAAATCGTCCAGCTCCGGGTCTTTGCCGATGGTGAGGGGAAGATGAATCGCTCTCTGCTCGATACCGGCGGGGCGATGCTCATTGTTTCGCAATTCACCCTCCATGGAGATTGCCGCAAGGGGCGTCGCCCTGGATATTCGCAGGCGGCAAGGCCCGAGCAGGCGGAGGCCCTGTACGAGGAATTTATCACGGCCGTGCGGAAACACGGTATTCAGACGGCAACGGGTCGTTTTCAGGCGGATATGGCGGTGGAACTGGTCAATGACGGACCGGTCACCCTGCTCCTGGATTCGGCAAAGATCTTTTAATACTACGGACTCTTTTGCAACTACTTATGGATTTTATTCCCGGTCACTCCTATTCTTCCTTTACCCTTAAGCGACAGGCGCATATTGCCGAGATCGGTTCGGATGTCTACCTTTTTGAGCACGATCTACTCGGCTGTCCCCTGCTGGCCATCAAAAACAGTGATGCCAACAAGACCTTTGCCGTCGCCTTCAACACCGTTCCCACCGATTCCACCGGCGTGGCCCATATCCTTGAGCATTCGGTGCTCATGGGGTCAAAGAAGTATCCGGTGAGCGATGTCTTCGGCGAAATCAACAAGGGCGGGCTCATGACCTTTCTGAACGCCATGACCGGTTCGGATATCACCTATTATCCCTTCGCCACCCGCAATCTCAAGGAGTATTTCAACATCATGGATGTCTACTGTGATGTGGTGTTCAATCCGCTTCTCAGCCGCTCCACCTTTGAGCAGGAGGGCTGGCATTATCATCAGGAAGGGGAGACCGGTGAGCTGGAGTTTCAGGGCGTGGTTTACAACGAAATGAAGGGTGCCTTTTCCGATCCCATCCGCCTGCTTTTTCATCATATCTTCGGCGGGCTTATGCCCTGCTCCACCTATGCCCATGAGTCCGGCGGCGACCCGAAGGACATCCCTGATCTCTCCCATGAGGCCTTCTGTGCCTTTCACAAGGGCCACTATCATCCCTCCAACAGCACCTTTTTTGTCTATGGGGATGCGCCGCTTGCTGAAGAACTGGGCTATCTCCAGGAGCATTTCCTCACTCGTTTTCCGGAATCCGAAGAGCGGGCGGAGATTGAAGAGGGGCTTGATGTTGAGCAGATTACCTTTATTGAAGACTGCTACGGGGTCGAGTCGGAGGATAACGGCACGGCGGCGGTGGGCAAGACATTCCTGGCCGTGGGCCAGAAGGTATCAACGGTGCTCAATCGGGAGGAGAACGCCGCCTTTCAGGTTATTGCCGGGATTCTTTATAATTCCGACGCCTCGCCCCTGAAAAACCGGATCGTCTCCAGCGGTCTCGGCAAGGATTTCGGCGGCCTTTATCTGTGCACCTCAAGCTTCAAGACCTTCATGATCACCTATCTGGTGGGCAGTGATGCGGACAAACGGGATGCCTTCCTCTCCCTCTATAACGAAACCCTGCGCGAGATGATCAGTAAGGGGCTGGATCGTGAGCTGCTGCTCTCGGAGCTGAACAAGTATGAATTTTCGGTGCGGGAAGAGGCGAGTCGGGCCCAGCGTGGGCTGGATCTGTTCGGCAAGGTCATGCCGGCCTTCAAGTATGGGACGGACCCCTTCGAGACCCTGGAGATTGAAGAGCTGTTCCGGGTTATCCGCCATAAGGCCCTGGAAGAGGGATATTTTGAGGAGCTGATTAAACAGTATCTTCTGGAAAACAAGGCCACCGTTGTGGTGACCCTGGTCCCTGATCCTGAGAAACCGGCGCGCACCCAGGCAGATGAGAAGGCCAGGCTGGCAGGATATGCGGCTACCTTGAGCATAGATCAGCGTCAAGAGCTTGTGGCCAGAACCGCAGAAATGCAGGCCCAGCAGCTGACAGCCAACAGCCCGGAAACCCTGGCCCTGCTGCCACATCTCAGTCACAGCGATCTTGAAGCCGACCTGCACTTCCACACGGTGCGGCCCACCCGGATGTTTGGCAGCACCGAGGTCCTGGTCAGTGAGTTGCCCACCGAACATATCTCCTATGTGGATATGGGTTTTGATATTGCCTCGGTTCCCGCCCGGCTTCTGCCCTGGCTCGATCTTTTTGGCACCATTGTCACTGAAATCGGGACCAAGAAGATGGATTTCATGCATCTGGCCCGGGAGCTGGGCACCTGCACCGGTGACTTTGCCCACTCCTTCAACTCCTACAGCAAGGTCGGTAATGCGGCGTCGGTGCGGCCGGTGCTCTGGTTTCGGATGAAGTGTCTGCCGGAATATCAGGAGAGGGCTCTCCATTTGATGGCGGAGATCTTTGCTGAGCTGTCTCTGGCCGACAGAACCCACATCCGCGAGATTGTGCAGCGGGAATTTGCCTGGTCGGAACACAGTGCCCAGAGTGAAGGGTACAGTCTTGCAACCAGCCGTGCCTTTTCCCGGCTCAGTCCGGCTGGCGCCTATAACGAGCTGATTTCGGGCGTTACCTCCTATCGGGCCGAAAAAGAGCTGGAACAGCATTATGGGGAAATGGAAGAGGAATTTCTGGCCGGCCTGCAAGAGATGGCCGCCCTGATCTTCAACCGTCGTAACCTGATCCTGGCCTTGACTGCTGATCCTGAGGAGATTGAATCCTTTTCCCGTCATGGGGAGTCGCTGGTAATGGCCTTGCCCGACCATCCGGTCACCCTGGAAGCCCTGGTTCTGCCGGAGTTTCCGGCGCATGAGGCCCTGATTACCTCCGCCGAGATTGTCTTTGCGGTGCAGGCTGGTCTGCTTCTTCCCAATGGGGCGGGGTACAACGGTCATTTCGAGGTGTTGAAAAATTATCTTTCCCGCGATTATCTGTGGAATACGGTGCGGCAGATGGGCGGAGCCTATGGCTGCTTTATTCAGTTCAGCCATATTACTGGAAACTTGGGGATTGTCAGTTACCGAGACCCCCAGGTGCGCAAGACCTATGACAGCTATGCAGCGATTCCCCAGACTATTTCAGGCTTGCAGCTTTCGGAGAAGGTTCTGGAGCAGCTGGTTATCGGTACCTATGGAAATTTCGACCCATTGCAGAGTTCTGCCGCCAAGGGGGCCACGGCCAGGGATGAATATCTGAGCGGGATCACCGCAGCCATGAAGCAGCAGCGGATCAAGGAAATTATCGCGACGCGGGTTGAAGACATGCAGGCCTTTGCCCCGGCCTTTACCCGGATGCTGGCCACTTCTCACCGGGTCACCATTGGTAATCGTGTCAAGATTGAGAAGGATGCGGATCTGTTTGATCGGATCAGCGAGCTCTGATTCCAAGTCGCATTCAAACCAACCCTGATGAACGGGATAAATCATGAGTGAAAAACATTTTGACAAGGCGGCGGCGGGCTGGGATCAGAAACAGCGCCGGGTGGAAATGGCGGCCAAGATCGCTGGAGCCATCAGCAGCACCCTGCCGTTAACCCGGACAATACGGGCCATGGAGTACGGCTGCGGTACAGGCTTAGTCGGCCTTGCCCTGGCGCCGCAGCTTGCCTCGCTCACCGCAGTGGACACCTCCGCCGGAATGCTGGAGATCCTTGCCCGCAAGATTGACGATGAAAAGATTGTAAACGTCATCCCGATGCGCCTTAATCTGCTGGATGAACCATGCACGGACAGGTTTGATCTGATCTTCTCGGCCATGGTATTGCACCATGTCCAGGAGACGGACAAAATCCTGGCGCGTCTTTGTGATCTTCTGGTCGAGGGTGGTTATCTGGCTGTGGCGGACCTGTGGGAAGAAGATGGTTCATTTCATGATGCAAATGTGGAAGGAGTCATGCACCATGGGTTCAACCCGGCAGAACTGGCTGTGCGCCTAGGTGGTCTGGGCATGCAGGATCTGTCGTATACAGAGGTGCATTCCATCATAAAGACCAATGAGGCAGGAAGTGAGCGGGCGTACCCGGTATTTCTGCTCACTGGCAGGAAGAAATAAAAGTGTTCGCGCTCACCCCGGCCAATCTGTCATGAACCCCGCTAAAGTGAATCGGAGCTGTGTCGCAGTGTTGACAGACCTCCCCAACATAGGGAAAGTCATCGCTGCAGATTTAAGACTGCTTGGGATATACGAGCCCGGGCAGCTTGTGGGTAAATGTCCTTTTGAGATGTATGACCAGCTGTGCGAAAAAACAGCCATGCAGCATGATCCATGTGTTATTGATGTTTTCATGTCCGTTGTCCGTTTTATGGATGGTGAAGAGCCTCGTGCCTGGTGGACATACACGGAAGAACGAAAACGGTTGCTCAGGCAGAAGTCCGGGAATTTGTGAAATTTCTTTTCTGAACATGCTTCTTCCCCCTGTATTTTTGTTCCATTTTTTTTTCATGAGTTTCTCATAGGAGACACATATGCACTATACTTCGGAAGTTCAAAAGATGTGTCCGGTGGCTCAGGGTGCCTGTCACGGGCCGGCTCCCATTCCACAGGAAGGCGGTTGGACCAAGGCCCGAGAGATCAAGGATATCAGCGGGCTGACCCATGGGGTCGGCTGGTGCGCACCGCAGCAGGGCGCCTGCAAGCTGACTCTGAACATCAAGGCCGGGATTATAGAAGAGGCCTTGATCGAGACCCTGGGCTGTACCGGGATGACCCATTCTGCCGCCATGGCCTCGGAGATCCTGCCCGGAAAGACCATACTTGAGGCCCTAAATACCGATCTGGTCTGTGATGCCATCAACACCGCCATGCGCGAGTTGTTTCTGCAGATTGTCTATGGTCGAAGTCAGTCGGCATTTTCGGAGGGCGGGTTGCCCATTGGCGCCGGTCTGGAGGATCTGGGTAAAGGATTGCGCTCGGTGTGCGGCACCACTTATGGCACAAGAGTCAAGGGACCCCGTTACCTGGAAGTGACCGAGGGCTATGTGCTGGAGCTGGCCCTGGATGCTGACGAAGAGATTATCGGGTACAAGTTCGTCCATTTGGGGCGGATGATGGATGCGATTAAAAAGGGTATCGATCCCGGGCAGGCCATGGCAGATGCCACCGGCACCTATGGCCGTTTTGATGAAGCGGTCAGAACCATTGATCCTCGCAAGGAATAGGGAGAACATTATGGCACTCTTTGAAAGTTATGATCGGCGGATAGAACAGATCAAACCTGTCCTTGCAAAATATGAGATAACGAGTCTTGAGGAGGCCAAGGCGATCTGTGACGCCTATGGCGTTGACGTGGCCGCTCTTGTGCGCAAGATTCAGCCCATCTGTTTTGACAATGCCTGCTGGGCCTATACCCTGGGTGCGGCCATTGCCATCAGAAAAGGGGAGACAAAGGCGGTGGATATAGCCATCACCCTGGGCGAGGGCCTGCAGGCCTTCTGTATCCCGGGATCGGTGGCGGATTCGCGGCAGGTGGGGATAGGCCATGGCAATCTGGCCTCCATGCTGCTCCGGGAAGAGACAAAGTGTTTTGCCTTTCTTGCCGGCCATGAATCCTTTGCCGCAGCGGAAGGCGCCATCGGCATTGCCCGATCAGCCAACCGGGTGCGTAAAAAACCGTTGCGGGTGATCCTGAATGGTCTGGGCAAGGATGCCGCCCAGATTATTTCGCGGATCAACGGCTTTACCCATGTGGAGACCATCTATGATTATGCCGCAAGTACCCTGACGGTGATTGAAGAGAAGGCGTATTCTCTGGGGGAACGGGCGGCGGTGCGCTGTTATGGCGCCGATGATGTTCGTGAGGGGGTGGCCATCAATCACCTGGAAGGAGTAGATGTCTCGATTACCGGAAACTCCACCAATCCCACCCGGTTTCAGCACCCGGTGGCTGGTACCTACAAGAAAGAGTGCGTCCAGTTGGGCAGGAAATACTTTTCGGTGGCCTCCGGCGGCGGCACCGGGCGCACCCTCCATCCTGATAATATGGCTGCCGGTCCTGCTTCCTACGGGATGACCGACACCATGGGACGGATGCATTCAGATGCCCAGTTTGCCGGTTCCTCTTCCGTCCCTGCCCATGTGGAGATGATGGGGCTTATCGGCATGGGCAATAACCCCATGGTTGGTGCCTCGGTGGCCGTGGCGGTGGCGCTGGAACAGGCCGCGTGAAAGTATAATTCGCCCTGTGCAGTGTACCGCCGGCTCCTTCGTCGGTTGCACACTGCACACTCTCCTCCCCTCACCCTTCTTGCCTATTGCTACGTCGCCGTCGCTTGCGTGCCTTCTTTGGTGTCCACTTACATGTTTCTTGAAATAAGACCGGTTATTATTCCTGCCGGGTAGGGATTCCCTGATGACGGCAGATGCAGGCCTCTATCTCTTCCAGGGAAACATCCGCTGACTCGACGACGATCTCGTCGTCTACCATGACCGCCGGTGCCACCGGCAGATCCAGCTCAAACCAGGCATCGGTCAGGTATTCTTCCCTGGGTTTTGCAATAACCTCAATGGTAACATTATATTTAGCACCCAACCTGGGCATTATTTCGAGAAAATGGCCTCAGGTCTTGCCATTGGGTTCGTTGAGGAAAAAACGTAATAACATGACAACTCCTTGTTTGATGTGATTTCCTTGCTCGTCTCTACATGACGAGCAAGGAAAATGCACCACTGGGTATACCTGATGTTCAGGTTGTTGCAGTTTGAGCCTGCTTTTCCCGGCAGATGTCTGCCAGGGCCTGTTGCTCAAAAGGGTAGTGCTGGTTGCAGAAATGACAGGTGAGGGTGACTGGGAAGGGGCCGTTGGCGCGCATGTCTTCAAGATCTGCCAGTGACAGGTGCAGCAGAAGGAGGCGCATCCGTTCAGCGTCACAGCGACAGCGGTAAAGGATGGTTTTTTTCTCCAGGATGACAGGCAGGAAAGGGGCGAGCTGTTCTTCCAGCCATGGCTCGATCTTGTGGCCTTCTGCCAGGGCCTTTCCCAGAGATGGCAGGGCTTGGGTCTGCTGCTCAAGACTTGCGAATATCTTTTTATCGGCACCGGGCATGGCCTGTAACAACAGGCCACCGGCACCGGCAAGCTCCCCACGAGAATCAAAAGAAACTGAAAGATGAATGGCGGTGGGGGTTTGTTCGGAAATTCGGTAATACGTGGCGATTTCAGCCGCGATGTTGCCGGATTGCAAGGCGAGACTGGAACTGAAAGGCTGTCTGCCTTCTTCCATAAAACGGGTTATGGTGAGAAAACCTTCCCCCCACAGGGGCTCGAGATGGTTTGTTCCTTCCAGGGATGCCAACGGGGTGGCCAAGGGAATCGGAACCTGTTTGAGATAGCCCCGCACCTCTCCGGTGGCGGTGGCCTCTACCACAAGACCTTTGACCGGTCCAGAGCAGTCAATGCGCAGGTTGATCTCATCCTGTCCTTTCAGTGTGGAGACCATGAGTGCCGTCCCCAGCAAGGCCTGTCCGAGGAGCAGCGTTTCCAGGTCGCCAAGGGCATGTCGATTTCGCATCTCCCGAACAAGCGAGGTGCCTTCAATGATGACTCCCCTGACTGTTTTTTCAGCCAGCAAAAAAGAGGAGGCGATGCCGGCTTCAGCGGGTGATTCCATTTTTTAGTCGGGGAGCTTTCTCTACGAATGCTGATGCCAGGGACGTTGTGCCCTGGAGTTGACTACAAGCCTATGATGTGGCGCAACAGGTGTATGGGTTCACCGTCATGATCGGGCAAGGGGCGGCCTTGACCACTTTGTCGGCAATGCTCCCGAACATAACTTTTTCCAGACCCTTATATCCATGGGTGCCCATGACGATCAGATTCCCCTGGGTCTGGACGACGTATTCGATAATCTTCTCAGCGACATCCCCCATCAGAATTTTAGAGTGCAGGGCGGTTACTCCCATGGCCTTGAAAACTCTTTCGTTTTCCTGGCAAAACTTGTCCATTCGTTCCTCGGCGCTGGTAAATAGCTCCTGCACCAGATCCGGGGCGTTCATCTGGGGGACAAAGAATCCGGAGTAATCGGCAAAATCCTGAACCACAAAAATCAGATTCAGCGAGGCCTTGAAGGTTCCGGCGACATAGGCGGCGGATTCGGCAATTAACTGGGCATTTTCAGAAAAATCAATGGGGGTAATCACTTGTTTGATATCAGCGATTCTTTTCATGGCTCACCTTCCTATGGTCAAGGATTGATTCGTGGTACATCTGCATCATCTGCTTCTTTAGTGTCTGACAGATTGCTTTTTTGGTTTTTTTACAAGGGAATAATCTGTGAAAAGCACTTGTCCCGTTCATCGGGGTTAGTAAAATGTTCGCACAATTTGCCGTATGATGCAAGTCCTTCGAGGGGGCTGGTTCAAAGAAACAGGCCACCGGGTCATGCAGGGGAGTATCTCACCAGTCCGGCTTTTTGAGTTTTTTAGTCAATCTCCCGCTGCGTCCTTTTCCTTCTACTCAGGAAAAATGGCTGCTTCATTTTTTTCAGGGACGGGCTCTTTGTCTTTGATATCTGCCGCTGCTGGTACTTCTTCCGGAGGTGGCATTGCCGCTTCCGGGGGCAGGAACTGGGTCACGTCCGCTGCTTGCGTCAGTGCAGAATAAGGACCGGATATTTTGTAAGGGACAACTGTCAAGGCGTTGGATTCCCCTGCCTCTCTGTTCTTATCCAGTGGAGTTTCAAGGGGAAGTGTGACACTCAGTATAAAGTCTACTTGCTGTCCGGTCAGGTCAATGGTGCCGCCTCCGTGTATCTGCATGGTTTCTGATGTCAGGGTGAGATCGTCATTGGAGAGGAGGCCCTCTTTTATCAGGGCGGTGCCGGTCAGTTGGGAAAATTCAGTGCCTTTGTCGTCCAGGGTGGTCTTTGCCGGCGGCTCATTGGGGGGCGTTTTCGTTGCCGCCAGGGTTGTTTCGATTTGCTGCCGGACGGGGAATGCTTTGAGGTTTCCGTTCAGGATCTCCAGGCGCAGGGTTCCATTCATGTGTTGTAAAAGATCATCCTGGGCCAAGCCGCTGGTAGTAAGATCAGCATTGAGGAAGGCCGTCCCTGCCACATCCTCCTGGCCGGTCATGTCCTGATAGAGCTGTTTCAGCTTAACCTTGTTGATTCGCGGCTTGAGCTGGATTTGCGGCACATCTCCTGTGACATCAACCCTGGCTTCGAGTTTTATCGTGCCATCGTACCAATTGGCTGTGAGCGGTGCCAGTTGAATCACGCCGTCTTTGCTGTTGAGTTTTATTTGAACCTGCGAAAGTGCCGCTCCCCCGACCTTCACGGAATCGAGTTGCAGGTCCAGCTGGAGCAGAAGGTCGTCGAGCAATTGAACGGGGATGCCGGGAGAATTGGTGGCTGATTTTCCGCTATAGCGGTCAAGATCCAATTGGTTTAAATGAATGGCCGCCTCGTAAGCCGGATTCTTTAAATCCTTGATCGTCATGGCCCCGGTCACTGTAGTTGCATCAAGCATCATTGTCAGGTCGGTGAACTCTATCAGATCCCTGTTTCCTTTAACCAGCATGTTTCCACTCAGAAGGGTGAAAGCGTCTTTATTCTGTACAAGCGGCAGGGTGGTTTTTATCTGTTTCAGGATCGGTTGCGGTGAACATTCCGGGATCTTGAGCGCCAGGGTAACTTCAGGGTTGGTGAAATTCTCCACGGTGCCGCTGCCTTGCAGGACAGCATTGTCCTGGCTCAAGGAAAAATCCTTGATGGTTACCTTCTGCTCGCGCAGGTGAATGTCACTGTTCGTGGTTAAACCGATTTTCATGCCTCGTTTGGGCAGGGATTTTCCTTTGAGCGTTGCGTCCATCCGGAGATCTTCGAGGAGCAGGCGCCGCTCATGCCAGAACAGGGTGGCATTGCCCTGCATGGTGATGTCTCCTGAACGCGGCAGGGAGGTCTTCTTGCCGTGATTGTCCAGGGTAAGGTTAAAGTCAGCCTCAACGGGAAAAGGGATATTTTCTCTGAGCCGTCCGGTTTTGATCTGGACATCTTTGAGGAAGATGATTGTGTCGGTCTGGCGATTATCATAACGCAGATTGACACGGGTGAGATGGAGCTTGCCCAAATCAAGCCCGTTTACCCCAAGGAGGAATCTGGTCAGGGGAGGCGTTGCCGGGGTAATCTGAGTTTCTGGGGGGGCAGGCTCGGTGCCCTGGTCGGCGGCGGCCCCTTTTTCGCCGGACAATTTGCTGATTCTTTGCCAGTTATTCAGCCCCTCCTTGTTCTGGAGAAGGTTCAGGGTGACTCCGTCGAGCACGATCGAGGCCATGTGCAGGCGTTTCTGAAGCAGCAGGGGCAGGATTGACAGCTCTATTTTAGTCTGCTCACTGGCGATGCAGGTGCTGTTTGTAAAAAGCGAATTGCCGGCCAGACGTGCTTTGTTGAGGGTACAGGTGGCGTTGAGCCATGGGGAGGTCTGGATTTGGATATCTCCGGCGATCTCCAGTTGCTTTCCTGTTTTTTCTTTGACCAGCTCAATGAGTTGATCTTTGTAATCATTGGGATTGAAAAAAACAGGAAGGGCCAATATCAAAACGTACAGGGATACGCACACAATAAAGAAAAGGCCTACAATCCATCGCACAAAGGTGATCATGTTTTCTCTCTGTGAATTTGAGTTGCGTCAATCAGATACATTGGTGGCGATTGTTATGGAATAAACACTACAGTTCTGCATCAAATACGGTTCAGGCCAGCACTGACCCGGTGTCGCCTGCTATCTCTTAAAAGATAAAGAGCGACCGGCTCCTTATACCGCCTCTGATACCCGGAGGGCAATAGGATTTCACCGGTTGAGGCAGATACTTTTCAAGGGCTCGGGCGCAGGATCTGGAGAAATTCCGACTCGGTCAAGATGCTCTTGTCAAGTTCCCTTGCTTTTTTCAATTTAGAACCGGCTTTTTCTCCGGCCACCAGGTGTGTCATTTTCTGGGTGACGGTGGTGGCGATCTGACCGCCCTGCTCTTTTACCAGTTTTTTAGCCTCTGTGCGCGAAAGGGCGGTCAGGGTGCCGGTGAAGAGGAAGACCAGGCCGCTCAAGGGTTGATCTTTCGGGGAGGGGCGCCCTGATTCCGGGATGACCCCAATCTGGTGCAGTCGCTGAAACATTGCCCGGACGTCCGAGTCACTGAAATATTCGAAAATGCTGCCTGCAGCCTGTTCCCCGATGCCGTCTATTTCGAGCAAAGCTTCCTTCGATGACTGCATAAGACTGTCAAGGGTTGGAAAGCGCTGTTCCAGAAGCGACGCCGTTATCTCGCCCACAAAACGAATCCCGATGGCAGCGAGAAATTTCCCCAGCGGTGGATGTCGGGCGGCCTCAATGGCTGCAATGGCATTGTCGGCAGATTTTGCTCCCCAGCCTGGCAGGCTGGCCAGTTGTTCATGGCGCAGGGCGAAGATATCAGGGATATCGCGCACCAGGCGCAGGTCAAAGAGCTGCTCCATGCTTTTTTTACCCAGTCCCTCAATGTCCAGTCCTGCCCTGGAACAAAAATGAATAAGGGCACGTAATCGTTGGGCCGGGCAGTGCGGGTTGACACAGCGGGTGACTGCCTCTCCTGCCTCCTTGAGCAAGGCATGACCGCACACCGGACAATGGGTGGGCATGCTGACCGGTTGTTCGCTGCCATTCCGCTTCTCGACAATGGCCTTGACCACCTCAGGGATGACGTCGCCGGCCCTTTGGATAAGAACCGTGTCGCCTATGCGCAGATCCTTGCGTTCAAATTCATCCCGGTTATGGAGGGTGGCCCGGCTGACAGTGACGCCGCCTACCTCCACGGGTTCAAGGAGGGCCACCGGGGTTACGGCTCCGGTGCGGCCCACCTGGAAATCCACGGAGAGAAGGCGGGTTGTTGTCTGAATCGCCGGGAATTTACAGGCAATGGCCCAGCGCGGCGCCCTGGCCTTGTTGCCGAGACGTTGCTGCAGGGCAAAATTGTTCACCTTCACCACCATGCCGTCAATTTCATAGGCCATCGCCTGACGTTCGGCCGCCAGCTGCTCAAAGCGAGTGATGACATCGGTGATGGTCGGGCAGAAGCGGGCCAGCTCATTGACCGGTAATCCCAGATCCTTTAGCCAGACCAGGAGTTCCTGCTGGCTTGAACAGGGAGACTGCGTGGGATCGGCAATGCCATAGGCAAGAAATTTCAGCGATCGCTTGGCGGTGATGGCCGGATCGAGCTGACGGAGAGACCCGGCTGCGGCATTGCGCGGATTGGCAAACAGGGGTTCCCCGTTGTCTAGTCGTTCCTGATTCAGGGTGATCAGGGCCTGGCGGTCCATGAAGACCTCGCCACGGATCTCTAAGCGCTGTTCAGCAGAGCTCTGCAAGGTACGAGGAATGGAGGGGATTGTTTTGAGCTGGGCGGTGATATCCTCGCCCTTGCTGCCATCCCCGCGGGTACTGCCCTGCAGCAATCGACCCTGTTCATAGACAAGTTCCACTGCAAGGCCGTCAATTTTGGGTTCTGCCATATAGGAGAGGATGAGGGCCTGGTCAACAGTGGCGGTCTCCTGATTGAGAAAACGGAGCAGGCGATCCTCAAAGCTGTGCAGATCATTGGCGTTGAAGGCGTTTTCCAGGCTGAGCATGGGAACACGATGGACCACCTGCTCAAATTTGTCCAGTGGCGCACCGCCAGGCCCCTGGCTGGGGGAATCTGCGGTGATCAGCTCAGGATGCTCCTCTTCCAGGCCTAAGAGTTCCTGGAAGAGGAGGTCATACTCGCCGTCTGAGATGAGGGGATCGTCGAGAACGTAATAACGATGGGAATGCTCCTGCAGAAGAGCGCGCAGTTCCCGGAGCCTTTTCTCTGCATCCATTACCGGTTATTTTGGCGCCTGAAGGAGGGTTCCGCCTTTGGCGATGTTTTCATGCTCCACTTCATCGATAAAGATAAGGATGGCCTCAGGTGGCTTGGCCGCTTCCTTGGAGATGACCTCGGTGACCCCTTTGCAGATATTTTCTTTCTGTGTTTTGCTCAATTTGCCGGCAACGCGAATGTTTACATAGGGCATGTGTGTCTCCTTTTTGGTTCGGGTTTTGTGGTTATTGTTCCAGCGGGGTTTCCGCATTCTACTATCGAGGGCAGATCTGGCGGACATCTCCAGGAATCTGCTCTTCACTAATTCCCAGCTCATGGGCAAAGAGGAGGACTTCTTCTATGGTACAGTTGAAAACGAAGGCCAGGGAGGGGCGAGCGTCTTTTGAGCCTGAGCTGACGGAACAGCAAGCAGGGGTAAGCTTGACTTCGCCTGCGCTTTGCCCGGTTTTTTGCAGTAAAAGCAGAAAGGCCTCTGCTACGGCGTCGCGTAAATCATTGCAGTCTCTCTCCTGCCGCCTGCAAAAGGCGGTCAGGCGCTGCCAGTTGAACAGGGCCCGCTTGATCCCGCGATAGACAGGGAGCTCCCGTTGCTCGTAACAAAGATCGCGCAGCAGGATCTCATGATAGCGGGCTATGGCTGCCTCGAGGAGAGTATGTATCTCCCCGGCTTCGAGATGCAGGCGCGGCCCTTGCGGATCTTCAGTGAGATGGTGCAGGGCCGAATGAAAGGCTACCTCCGGAAGCTCTCCTGAATGACGGACAATGAACCATTCTTCCTCCAGCAGTTCCTGTCGCGAAGGGTACATCATGGCTCCTCGCCGAGACCAAAAGCAGCCCGGATCATCTCCACCTTGATATTGTTTTGATCCCTGCAACTCGCTTCTTTCAGATAGGTGAGGGGATCATGCAAGAGCTTTGAGCTGATCGATAACGCCATTCTTTCAATGCACTTCTGTTCATCGGGGGTGAGGTGCAGGCGGCACAGGGTTCGTTCCAGCTCACCCTGACAGATATCATCGGCTTTTTTGCGGAGGGCTGCAATGGTTGGAACGACGGCAAGGCCATCCAGCCAGGCCTGAAATCTTAAGGCCTCTTCATCAACAATCCGTCGAGCCTTGATGGCCTCCTTGTCACGCTCTGACTTGTTGACTTCCACAACATTCTGTAAGTCGTCTATGTCGTAGAGATAGACATTGTCCAGATCATTGAGTCCTGGGTCCAGATCACGGGGCACCGCGATGTCGATAAAAAAGATCGGTTCATTGCGACGCGCCCGCATGATCGGTTTCATGTCTTGTTTATGGAGGATGATATTGGGCGCCCCGGTGGAGCTGATGACGATATCTGCTTGTTCAAGCTGGGGAAATAATTCCTCTAGGGAGGCAGCGCTGCCATTAAATCGTTTGGCCAGATCCATGGCCCTGGACAGTGTTCTGTTGACCACCACCACCTTGTGTACCCCCTGACCGACCAGATGTTCAGCGGCAAGTTCCGCCATCTCGCCTGCTCCGATAAGAAGGACCGTCTTATCTTCTATGGTGCCGAAGATCTTTTTCGCCAGTTCAACTGCCGCATAGCTGATGGAGACGGCAGAGGCGCCTATCTGGGTTTCACTGCGGACCCGTTTGGCGACGGAAAAGGCCTTGTGGAGCAGCTTGTTCAGGATCGGACCGGTGTATTTGGACTCTGTGGCATGGCGATAGGCCTCTTTCAGTTGACCGAGGATCTGAGCTTCTCCCACAATCATCGAATCGAGGCTGGTGGCGACCATGAACAGGTGGTGCACGGCTTCGAGGTTGCGGTAGGTGTAAAGATAGTTCTGACGATGTTCCGGGGCGACGGAGGTGCCAAAAAGCAGTTCCGTGATATGGTCTTCCACCTGATCATTTTCTTGGGCAATCATGAGAATTTCTACCCTGTTACAGGTGGAAAGAAGGTAGCATTCCTTGCACCCGGCGATATCTCGCAGGGCGTGCAAAGGCTCTGCATACCCCTTGCCCAGGGCTAATTGCTCACGCACGGCAAGTGGGGTTGTTTTATGGTTAACCCCGAGGAGCAGGATAGTGTCACTGGGCATAGCTGTGGATACCTCCGAGCAGAAAGGTCACTCCCCAGAGGGTAAAAAGGACGGAGGAAAACCCGATGATGGCCATAACGGCTGCCCGTTTACCCCGCCACCCGGCGGAAAAACGCTGATGAATCTGCGCGGCGTAAAGAAACCAGGTGATCAGCGACCAGGTCTCTTTGGGGTCCCAGTGCCAGTAAGTTCCCCAGGCTTGACGGGCCCATATGGAGCCGGTGATGATGCCAAGGGTCAGAAGAACAAAACCGATGGCCAGGCAATGGCTGTTGAGTTGATCAAGGGCATCCAGTGAGGGCAGTCGGGTGAAAAAGAAGCCAAATCGCTTGCTTTTCAGCTCGTGTTCCTGCAGGAGATACATGATCCCCCCACAAAAGGCGAGGGCCAGAAAACCATAGGAGATAACCGCAATTCCGGCATGTACCGGCAACCACAGGCTTTGAAGGGCTGGCGCCAAAGGATTGATGGCGCGGGGTGAGATGCTTGCAATCAGGAGCAGAATACAAACAAAGGCAGTGATAAAAAGGCCGAAGTTCTTGACGGTATATCGCCAGCGGAAGGAAAGGTAGGCCCAGGTCACCGACCATGCAAAAAAGACGATGGTTTCATGTTGTGAGGTGATGGGCGTATATCCGGCCTCGAGATAACGAAGGAGAATATAGAGCGTCTGCAATACCCCGGCGGCAAGAAGGGCTTGTCTGGCAAGATGGCGGAGTCTTTCCCGTTGATTGACAAAAAAGACGCCATACACGACCAGGGCCAGAAGGCTTGTCCCCAGAACCATATAAAAAAGAAAATGACTTGTTTCATCCATCATGGGTTTTCAGGGTAAGAAATGAAAAGGGATGAACATCAGCAGAAGAGAGTAAAATACAAGCTAAGGTACGATATGTGCTTATTCCTTTTGCAACATCTGGATCAAAGAAGCCACATTAATGTCACGGGGCAGAATTTCGAACAGTTTTTCATGCAGCCGCGTCCACTCTTTTTCCTTGAGAAGATCAATAATCCTGGTTTTGAGGATTTTTTCAAGCAGCAGCTTTTGCCTTTCCTGAGAAGCAGCCTGGCCCACTGTCAGTTGCCGGATCAGGGAAAGCAGTTTTACCAGATAACCATACTCTGGTCCATACTGCAATTCCAGTTCTTTACGAATGGTGGCGGCAAGGGCCGGGCTGCCACTACCGGTTGAAATAGAGATCAGCAAGTCGCCTTGACGGACAGTGGCGGCAGTTTGAAAGGTACAGGCCTGGGGATTGTCGCCAATATTTACAGGGATTCCCAGCTCTAAGGCCTCTGTTTGAATCTGCTCCTGGATCGCCGGACAATCAGTCAAGGCAAAGGCAAGGGTTGCTCCCTGTAAATCGCCGTGTAGATATGGCCGGGGTATCCATTCCAGTTTCTGTTGGTCATAGAGCTGTTGCACCCCGGCTGAGAGCTCCGGGCTGACAACCCGGACTCGTGGGGCACAGCACAGAAGGGCATTTATTTTGCGCGCAGCCACGGTGCCGGCACCTATGATCACACAGAGCTTACCGCTGATGTTCAGATTGATGGGATACAAGGCCATGGCTTTTTGGTGAATCACACCTTTTTGCGGGACAGACGATTAACAATAATGGTGATGGCCTGATCCTGTTTTTTGAGCACCTGTTTGGCAATGGTGATATCGAAATCTTCTTTTGCCAGATCAAGAAAAATGGGCAGGCTCCGGCGGGTGGCGTCATGGGCTAGATAGATGAAGCCCTCCGGTTTGAGGTATTTCTTGAATACATTGAGCAGGGGAATAAAAAAATCTTCGCGAAACAGGATCTCTGCTCCTATCAGGAAGTCAAACGGGGCCAGATCGGGCGGATTCAGCCAGTCAAGATGGGTGAAGGTGATATTGTGCAGGCCGGAGGCAGCAGCACTCACCCTTTGAAAATCCATGATCATCGCTTCATAGTCGGAAATAGTGACATCGAACCCGGCGGCGGCAGCGGCAAGGCCAGGTGCACCCAGCCCTGCTCCCACCTCAAGGACGCTTTTTCCCTTGGGATCGGGTAGTCGGTTCATGACATATGAAAGCACCATGGCTGCTTCCCAGAGTTTCACCCAGAAAGGAAACTCTGAGACATTGGCGAAGGGGTCTTTGCCCTCAAGTATTTCCTCGATGTCGGCTATTTTCAGAAGACGCAGGGTGTTGCCTCCCACCTTCAGGCGATCGAAGGTGAGTTTGTATCTGCTCCTGATCTTATTGTAGAGTTCCCGTTCCTGTTCAGGGAAGGTTCGAATATCCATGGTGTTCAAGGTACTGAAAGATGTGGTTGTCCCTTGAGAAGGGTTGTAATGGTTTCTGGTAAAGGCCGATCATAGAAGATTTCCAAGGGAAAAAAAGAGGGGCTGATTGATAAACTTCAATCAGCCCCTGAAACTAACGTAAGTCCTTGTAATAAGAAGTACAGCTTTGTTTCCTTGGTAACAACGACAAAAAGAAGTTGTGATAAAATCGTTACAAAGACAAAGAATATTTTACTGACTTACAGATTATTTTCTTGTTTTCTTTAAGAAAATAATCTGCGAAAGGCACTTATCCCGTTCGTCGGGGTTATAAAACAGTTGTAACACGCAGCGTATGTCTATTGGAGTATGACTAGCAACCTTCAATGGCCTTTTTCTTGGCCGCGGCTACTTTGCCATCTTTGATCGTTACCTTGTCACCAACCTTGGCGGCACCCTCAGCCGTCATCTCTTTTCCATCTTCGCAGGTGACGGTTACTTTGGTACCATCAACGGCTTTAACTTTCCCTGAGCAGGCAAAGGAAGAAGTAGCGGCACACACCATGAAAGACAAAGCGACAACAACAGACACGATTCCCTTTTTCATTTTTTGACTCCTTTAAATAGGGTTTTTTCTTATCTGGATTTCTCCAGGATTTATAAAATAAATATAAAAAAAATCTACTAATTGCCAAGGCGTCTGTCAAATAAAAATCAAAGAAAGGTTAATTCATTATTTGCTTGATATCCCGTTCTAAGATTGAGTGAGGAATATAGCCTGGATATTTTTTCACAACATTTCCCTCTTTGTTGACCAGAAATGAGGTGGGGATGCCGACGATTCCCCCAAAGTTCTGGGCAGTGCTCTCATCCGCCATTAAAACAGGGTAGTTAATGGAGCGATTTTTGACGAGCTTGGCGACTACAGCGGCTCCTCCCTGGTCCACGGACATTGCAATGACCGAAAAATTATCCTTGGCGAAGTGTTGGTGCAGTTCAATCAGGGTCGGAATTTCTTGCATGCAAGGGGGGCACCAGGTTGCAAAAAATGTTATAAGCAGGGTTTTGCCTTTAAAGGCCGAACTGTCAACGGCGGTACCACTGACGGCATCCGGGAGAATGAAGGAGGGCATTCTGGTTGCGGCGTAGCCTGAACTAATGGAGACAAGCAGGAGGATGGTCGTGATGCAGGCTGTTTTTTTGATAAAATTGTTAAAAAAGATTTTCATGGACAGGACTCCGGAGATAATGAAAAACATTGAACGAAAACACCATTACTTGGGGATACCATAGGGTATTTGTCCAGAAAGTCAATCAGAAAGCATGGGCGGGGGTGACCTCATCCTTGAGCGCATTAAAGTCCTCTTCGTTTTGCCGGGGAGTGCTTTTAAGATGATGTGGCTAAATAAATAGTATGGTACATTTGCTTTTTTTTCAGGAGCCTTTAACGTTGATCTTCTGTATTAAGATCAAGGCCTGAGGGAATCCATCGCAGGAAGTTGCGGTAGGGGGCCCAGATAGAGGGAAAGTACCTTTTTCTATCGCAAAATAATAAGCGAAAGGATAATGATATTAAGTTTTATTATGTTGTTTTGTCATTGTAAGGTGGTCTTTTTTTGATGAAAAATAATGGCTGGTGGATCATTTTTTATTCTTTTTAATGCAAGGTGCCCCTATGAATATCTTTTCAGGTATGCGTCGCTCTCTTAGAACTTTTTCCGCTGTTATCATACTCTGTGCTTTACTCCTTGTCTGTCCTGGCAAAGGGCAGGCTGAGTTAGTGGATCGGGTCGTCGCCGTTGTGAATGACGATGTGATTACGATGTCTGATGTTAATGATGAGGGAAAGGCTTTTTTTCAGAAAATTACGGAACAGGCCCCCTCCAATGAGCTCTCCGGAGCTCTCAGGCGTGCCAGGGAAGACGTGCTGAACGGATTGATAGATAAAAAGCTGATTTCCCAGGAGGCTGCAAAGCAGAAGGTCGCTATCTCGGACGATGAACTCAATGCCGCCTTCAAGCAGATGAGTGTCAGCAATCAGATGAGTCCGGAGCAGTTTCGTGATCAATTAAAAAAAGTTGGCATGACCGAGGCGGTCTATCGGGAAAATTTGCGCAATCAGATGTTGCAGAGCAAGTTGCTCAACTATGAGGTACGCTCCAAGATTATCATCACCGACGACATGATCCTTGATTACTACGATACCCATTATACTAAACAGGTTGGTGAGGGGGGGTATTATCTCCTGCAGATGGGGTTTGTCGCTAAAAAAGACTCGCAGAGTTCTGGGAAGGTCGATGCGGCTTCCAAGCTTGAGGCCAAAAAAAGAGCGGAGCGGGTGCTGAGTCTGGTTGAAAGCGGCCAGGATTTTTCCAGTTTGGCTAAAAAGTTTTCCGACCTTCCATCGGCTGCCGATGGGGGCAATATCGGTACATTTAAGGAAGATGAAATGGCCGAGAATATGAGGGCTGCGGTGACTTCCTTGACCCCCGGACAGGTCAGTAAGCTGGTGGAAACGGAGGATGGATATCAGTTTTTTAAACTTCTCTCCAGCCAGGAAGGAGGGGTTGTCGTTCAAGCCCCATATGATTCGGTAAAAGAAGAGATTAAAAAGACGCTTTACGACGAAAAGCTGAAAGCGGAATTTGAAGCCTGGGTCAAAAAGATTAAAGACGCCGCGTATATTAAAAAGATGTAACAAGCTTCCCCGGCTAGTATGTCCCCTACGAGTAAAGAGACTGCTGCGATAGTCCTGGATTGTCAAGACCATGGCGAGTCGGATCAGATCGTCACTTTTTTTTGCGAGGATATCGGTCGGATGACGGGTATTGCCAAGGGGGCAAAACGGAGTCAAAAGCGCTTTGTCAACAAGCTGGAACTCTTCAGTTCCCTGCGCCTTCGTTATACGGAGTCCAGAAGAAGTAACCTGGTCTTCATTGCTGAGGCGGAGCTTGTGGACAGTTTCCTCCGTCTGCGCCAGAATATGTCTCTGTACATGGCGGCCACGGTTATTCGTGAGCTGACTTTGTCTGCAACCCGTGATCTGGAAGGGGACGATGGTTTTTTTGCGCTTCTGCAATGGGGGTTGCGGGCAATGGATGGGCAGCGGCCCCACTCAAGTCGGGACCTCCCTTGTCACAAACGGCTGCACTTGAACGCTCGTTCCTCTGTCATTCCTGGCGGCGGCCCCAGGATCAGCCGGCCCTCCCTGGTTGGTGTTGCTGGCCGGCGTCCACTCTGTACCCATTCCTGGAACGAAGGCCATTCGGCCCTTCCTGTCCAGCGCTCCGTGATGAATATCCTGGCTCTGTTTCAGATAAAATTTTTTGAGCAGATAGGCTACAGGCCCAATCTGGATTCCTGTCTGCGATGTCATCAGCCCTTTAGCGTCGCTCAGGAGTATGGTTTTGACAGCAGAGGAGGGGGGATAGTCTGTGGCAGGTGTCAGAAGGAGCAGGGGCAAGCTTCGGCGATAGCCCTTTCCCGGGGAACGATCAAGATCCTGGCATCAGCACAGAACCAGCCGCTGCATCGCCTGCACTGTCTGCAACTTTCAGGTTCCGGCCTGCGCGAAGCCCTTTCTTTTTTAACGCATTACGGACATCATTTATTGCAGCGAGAGATTTGTTCCTTGAAGCCCTTCAGTGATCTGCGCTGGCAGGGTTGAGCCGCACGCAATATCAGGAAAAGGAGGGAAATCGCTGAAGGGCCCGGTAGCCTAGTTATGCTTTAAGATATTGTAACTCCCCACTATGTTCAATAATTTCCGTGCCGTCGTTCAATCGCATGACGATGGCCCCATCGCTGTTTATCCCGGTTACAACTGCTTCATATAAAGGCTTTTGCTGAATATCATATCCGTAGAGAACCTTTTTCCCGATGGTGTCGGATAGCTTTTTCCATTGATCAAGCAGGAGATGAGCAGTCTGATTTTCCTGATCCTCTGCCCCCTCCCAACGGTGGAGTTCGCGTTCTTCCTCATGACAGAGAAGTCCGATGTTCCAGGCCAATTTGGCCAGAAAAGAAAGGGTGAAGTCCGGTAAGCTTACCGGGCCGTCAAGAATCCGGCTGAGAGAAATGGCATTATCGGTCAGCTCAGCCGGAAAAGAGTTGTTATTGACGTTGATTCCAAAGCCAAGCAGGTGAAACGCCTCACCGTAGCGGGGGCCGCGAAAGCTTTCCACCAGGAAGCCGGCAAGTTTTTGTCCGCGTACCAGGACATCGTTCACCCAGCGGACATGGGCCTCGTGGACGCCAAGACCGCGAACGGCCTCACAGCAGGCAATGCCCAAGGCAAGGGGTAACAGGGTTCTGGCCCGGGTGAGAAATGTGTCGGCCAGGATCATGCTGCCCCAAAGCCCGCCTGGCGGGGCATGCCAGCTGCGGGCAAAGCGGCCTTTCGAGTGAATCAGGGTGTCAGCAAGAATAACGGTCCCGCTGATGACTGATGTTCCCTGCGATTCAGCGTCAGTGATATGGCGGCGAGCATGCTCCATGGTTCGCTCCAGAGAGGAGTGGCATTGGATCGCCGAGCCGACAAAGGCTCCATAACGAAGGATTGTTTCGGGGGGTGGCAACCGGAGACTCTTTTTGCGCTCAGAGAGCTCACGTGTCCAGAGATATTCCTGGAGAGAGGCTGGATGGAGGGAATTGTTTGCCGTCATGGCGGGAGTATGTTTTCAGGTGGTCAGTGCCTTTCAGATGTGATATGCGCAGAAACGTTCAGCCGTAAGGGCTCCCTGTTAGTTCTGAAGTTTCTGGGGGATCAGCAAATGGCGGGAGCAGGAAGGGGGAGATGGCCTGAATGTATATCTGGCTTGGAGTTGTTTTACTCTTCTGCATGAACCGGATCAATCAGTTTATCCCAGTCTGCCTTGACTCTGGTGATGACCTTCTGGATCAAGGGTAACTTTTCTGAGGCGCAGATGCCAATGAGCGCTTGTCCCTGATCCATGGAGACCCCCGGGGTAAAATAGACCGAATGGATCACACCGGCTTCACCGGTATAATAGATGGGGGTATCACGTTTCATCAATGACATGATGATGATTTCATCGCCGGGCTGAATGGTCAGGGCCTTTGATCCTCTTTTTTCGATACGGGACTGAATGTCAAGGGAGAAGAAATATTTAGCCCGTTCCGGTGCAGGGAAAAGATAGAGCACCTCTTTGAGGATATTTTCAATGACCTCTTTCTTTTTCAGAGGGTGGCGGATGGTCAGCAGCTTTTCTCCAGCCTCCACGAACTGGCCTTCCAGCTCTGTTCGTATGGACGAAATGGTGCCGTTGGTCTTGGCGGTTATCAGTTTGGTATTGCGTTCTCTGGTGATTTCAAAAAGGGGGCTGCCTGGGATGTGCTGCCATTCACCACTGGTGCAATTGACAGAGCTGCCCTCTTCTACCTTGAACGTAACCACGCCGGTATGGGCCGCGTAAATTTCCGCATAATCAAAGGGGTCAGCGCGATACTTGCTTAAAATCGCGTCAAAATCTATCTCTTCAGCCATCCATTAACCTTGTTTGTAAAAATATTCCAACGCTGCCGTGTTGCGGCCCTTTATGGTGTCTGTTGGAAAAATGTATATGGTGAAATTGTTTGTGTCGATCCGTCTTGCTTAAATAGTCCTTGTCTGTCTTGAAAACAATCCTATTTTATACTTAGATAACTGCCACATGGCAAGATTATTCTTTCTTCCGGCGGGGGGATTTTTCTGTCCTGCCGGTCTTTTGAGAATTATTTCGTTAGGGCTCCATCTACCGTTTCAGGTATCATAAGAGTAAAAGGAATGGGAAGAGAGGGGTGCCCTGGGCTTCAGCTTCTGTCATTCCTTGAATGGAGGAATTGTCTGGATGGGCAAGGATTGGATAGGTGCATGAACAAGGAAATGAGGAGGATGGGATGAAGATTGAGTGGGCATATTTTCGGAAAGGGTGAGCATCCTGTATCAAGGCCCGTGCGGCCCTTGGCCAGGTTGAGATTGCAGAAGAAATCGATGCGAAAAAAGAGGCGTTTGGGGCAGAGGCTGTCTGGGAAAAGTTGCAGGGCGCAGAAAAGGTTTGTGTCGGCAGAGGGCAGAAGGTGCATGTTTATCTGCCCTCTGCGGCATCAAAAGATCAGATCATGAATGAGGTCTTGGGCCGGAGCGGCAATCTGCGTGCCCCGGCATTAAAAATTGGGAACAGCTATTACATTGGCTACAATGAGGTCATGATAAAGGAGTTGAGAGTATGAACTGGAAAAGTCTGTTTGTGCCCGGGGCTAATATGAGTCCGGCTGAAGCACGGAGCTTTATGGCTGATCAGCCACGGGATTCGTACCAGATCCTTGATGTCCGTCAACCCTCGGAATATGAACAGGGTCATCTGCCCGGCGCCTTGCTCATGCCGGTGAAGGAGGTGACTACGAGGATGGCGGAGCTGGATCTGAAAAAGCCGCTTCTGGTGTATTGTCACTCCGGGGTGCGCAGCAAGGCGGCCAGTCAGTTGCTGCTGGCACAGGGGTTCAAGGATGTCTATAACATGAGTGGCGGCATTGTCGCCTGGCAGGGCGAGAAGGTCGGCGGCGGAGAACTGCAGGGTCTGGAGTTTTTCATGGGTCGGGAGTTTGAAGATGTCTTTCAGATGGCCTACGCCATGGAAGAGGGGCTCAGGCAGCTGTATCTGGCTCTGGTGGACAGGGCGGCCGATGAGAGAAGCCGGAAACTTCTGGAGCGTTTAGCCGCCTTTGAAAAGGGGCACAAGGTGCAGCTCGCGGCCATGTTTTCCCCTGGGGATGTCAGTGACAGCGGCGAGGCCGGGGTGGTGGAGGGCGGCTTTGACCAGCAGGAGATTCTGGCCCATTTCAGTGCGCAGATAGCCACGATGAAAGACATCCTGGAGCTGGGGATAATGCTGGAGGCCCAGGCCCTTGATCTCTATACCCGTCTGGCGAGAAAGAGCGAAGAGGGCAAGAGCAGGGAGCTTTTCCAATTCCTCGCCAAAGAGGAGGCCCTGCATCTGAGTTATCTGACCGATGAACTTGATAAGGTCCTGGCCGGATAAAAGGCGCTGTTGCGACCAACGAAGCCTTGCGTTGTGATCGGACTCCAGAGAGCTGAAGCCCCAGGTCCCTCCGGAGCTCCTCGATTATGTCATCGACGGTGGTAAAGGTGGCGCTGGCTGGGTGGGTGCGGTTGATGGCGGTGGAAATTTTTTGTTCTGAAGTCGTTGTTCGTAGACGGCAAGAACAAGGAATGTTGCCAGCGGCTGAGTAAACAGGATCGCCACCACCATGCTGCTTCCTATGGAGACGATGGCCAGATAGAGCACGGTGAGGATGATCTGGTCTGTCCAGGGGGCCTCGGTGGCCATCTCCCAGGAACCTTTCAGTGCGTCCATGAGTCCCAGACCTTTGTCGGTCATCAGGGGCACCATGTAGAGGGTGCCGAAGATCAGGGCTGCGGTCATGAGAATGCCGGGCAGAATCAGGAAGGTGAAGCCGATCATCAGGGCGAGCATCACTAGAAAGCCAAAGCCGATCAGGGGCAGAAACAGCCGCATTTCCGAGAAAAGGTCTTTAATCTCCGGCTCGCGTCCTTGACGAAGGGCCAGGAGCAGGGAGTGCATATAGCCGGCCATGGTCACCGGGGCCAGGATTCCCAGGCTGAAGGTGCTTATCAGGAGTTGAGCCAGGGTCAGGAGAATCACCGGCCCGAGAAATTTCAGGGAGTTCTGCCAGGCTGTTTCCACATGTTCTTTAAAATCCATTCCGTTCTCCTGTTGTGTCTTGAGCATGTCTCGATTGGTTGTCCAAAAATGGCCTGCAGCTCAAAGAGTCGCATGGCTAAGGTCGGTCCTTGCGAGGTGGGTTGTGGGTGGTCAATCCGTTGCAGTCTGCCGGGTTAATTGAAAATTATTTCCAGCACATCCTGAATGGTGGCCACTCCCTGCAGGTCCATTTTGCTCTTCCAGGTGAGGCGTTCCAGGTTGCCCCGGGGGAGGATAAATCGGGTGAAGCCGAGGCGTTCGGCCTCCCGTACCCGCATCTCGATATGGCTTGTGGCCCGGATCTCACCGGCTAAGCCCACCTCGCCGCAGACCACGGTGGTGGATGGGATCGAGCGATTCAGAAGACTGGAGGCCAGGGCGCAGATGACGCCAAGATCCAGGGCCGGCTCTTCGATGCGGATACCGCCGGCGATATTGAGGAAGATATCGTGGCCGTAGAGATTCAGTCCGGCCTTTTTTTCGAGCACCGCGCAGAGCAGGGACAGTCGCTGGGGATCGGCACCAATGGCGGTGCGCCGGGCAGTGCCCAGATTGGTGGGGCTGACCAGGGCCTGGACTTCCACCAGAATGGGCCGCGTTCCTTCAATACTGGGCAATACCACCGAGCCAGGGACGTCCAGGGGGCGTTCGGCCAGGAATATCTCAGACGGGTTGTCCACCTGCACCAAGCCCTCTTCCTTCATCTCAAAGACCCCGATCTCATTGGTGGAGCCGAACCGGTTTTTGACGGTGCGCAGGATGCGGAAGGCGTGATTGCGGTCGCCCTCGAAATAGAGCACCGTGTCCACCATGTGTTCCAGGACCTTGGGGCCGGCCAGGGCGCCGTCTTTGGTTACATGACCAACCAGGATGGTGGGGATGTTCTCCTGCTTGGCCATGGCCAGGATGCGGGCAGCCGATTCCCGGACCTGGGTCACGGAGCCGGGGGCGGAGGGAAAATCTTCACAGGCAAGGGTCTGGATGGAATCCACGGCAAGCAGCGCCGGTCGCATCTCGCAGGCCATGGCGATAATCGCCTCGACCCGGTTTTCACAGGCCAGATATTCCAGCTCGTGCATGGCGTTCAGGCGTTTGGCCCGCAGCTTGATCTGGTGCGCCGATTCCTCGCCGGAGACGTAAAGTACCGGCCGGTTCTGTCCGGCGATGGCTGCCAGGAGATGCAGGAGTAGGGTGGATTTGCCGATGCCGGGATCGCCGCCGATGAGCACCACCGAGCCGGGGACAATACCGCCGCCCAGGACCCGGTCGAGTTCGCTGATGCCGGTGGGAATCCTCTCTTCGTCACTGTCCGGAGCCAGGTGCAGGGGAACCGGTTTGACACTGAGAGCTGGCCGCCCTCCCCTTTGGGGCGGTACAATCAGCTCCTCAATCATCGACTCCCACTCTCCGCACTGCCCACAGCGGCCCAGCCATTTCACGCTCTGGTAGCCGCATTCCCGGCAGATAAAAACGGTTTTTTCTTTCTTTTTTGGTATATTCATAAAAGCTCAGGAGTCAGAAGCTGGAAGTCATTCCATTTCTAAATCAAGATGTACACGAGGAGAAAAGCGAGCCGCGACGAAGCAGTACAGCGAGTACTATGAGGAGCGGCGTAGCGCATTCGACGAAGTGAACGCTTGATTTTGAATTGGAATCAGAAATCAGTTAACGTTGTTAGTATCAAACAGGGAAAATCATGGATACAATCTCAAGCAGTATGCCTATCTCGCCGTCTCCTGTCAAATGGATTCCGCTCTGGTCGTCCGTGGGCTTTCTCTGTCGCAGCCCAAGGCTCCTTGGCTGGAGTTTTCTCATGGTGGTGCTCACCTTTGGACTCACCTGGGGTGGCTATCTGCTCGCCGTGGACTTTGTGGATGGCCTGACGTCCGGATTTTTTCAGCAGGCCCCGGATGCCGCCGGATTTTTTGGCTGGATGAAGCATCTGGGCTGGCAGGCGATGAAGTGGACTTTTTTCCTTGTGACCCGCATTGTTGCCTTTTATATGGCCTTTATGCTGGCCTATACCCTGAGTGCGCCCGGCTATGTCTTTTTGAGCAGCGCGGCGGAAAAAAAGTATGTCGGGGAAGACTTCGAGAAAGATGCGCCCTTGAGCCTTAAAGGGATCATGACCGATATTCTGGAGGGATTAAAGATAGGTGTCCTCGGGCTGGTGGTGACTATGGCGGCCTTGACCGTCGGGTTTATTCCTCTCTTCGGTCAGATCGCCGTCCTTTTTTTGTACACCGGTTATTCGACGCTGATGTTCCTTGATTATCCGACCTCGCGCCGCAGGTGGAGTCTGGGTCGCAAGATGGGCTGGCTGCGCAGACACGGCCGGGCCGCCTTGCATCTGGGAGTTTTTCCAGCCGTGGTCAGCCTGGTGCCCATTGTGAATATCTTCCTCATGGCCCTGCTGTTTCCCCTGTTCACGGTGCATACAACCCTGAATTTCATCGCCCTGGAGCAGGCGGAAAAAGACGAGTCCGTCGGATGAAGAACCCCATCGTTTACACCAGCTCGGCCATCACCTGATTGGCAAACATTCGTCCCCTGGCGGTCAGCCGCAGGTGGCGGGTGGTGAGTTCCAGCATTCCCTGGTCAATAAGATGGACGAGGGTTTCTTCATAGTACCCCGCCACATCCAGCCCATAGCGGCTTTGCAGGTTCTCCCGTGACACCCCGCAGAGCATGCGCAACCCCATGACCACGGTCTCTCTGAAGGAGGCCGCAGGCTCCAGGCACTCCTCCTCCATAATCACTGACTGACCCGATTCGATGTGCTCGCAGTAGCGGAGCGGGTCGTTGATCTTTTGTTGCCGGCACCCATCCATGCAGCCCACGGCGCCGGCGCCCAGTGCCAGATAGGGGCCGTTCTGCCAATAGTTGACGTTGTGTCGGCATTCAAATCCGGGGCGGGCGTAATTGGAGATTTCATAGTGGGCGAGTCCCGCTTCCCGGCACAGCGTTGCGGTGATCAGATCCATGTCAGCTATGGCCTCGTCGTCCGGCAGCTGCAGCAGCCCCTGTTCCTGCTGCTGAAAATAGGAGGTACCCTGCTCGATGGTCAGTTCATAGAGGGAGAGATGGCTGGGCTCCAGGGATAAGGCTCGCTCCAGGGTGTTGCGCCACGAGCCGGGAGTCTGGCCGGGCAGTCCATACATCAGATCGAGGCTGATATTGGTAAAGCCTTCATTTCTGGCGAGGCACAGGGCATGGGCGGCGTCCTCTGCGTCATGGGGGCGGCCCAGAAGACGCAACTCCTGATCCTGGAAGGATTGCACACCAATGGAGAGCCGGTTGACGCCGCTTGCGCGCAACAGGGAAAGCTTTTTGGCGTCGATGGTTCTGGGATTGGCCTCAATGGAGATTTCAGCGTCATGGTCCAGTCCAAAGAATCCCGTGCAAGCTGTGATGATTTCAGCCAGGGCCTCACCAGATAGAATCGTAGGGGTGCCTCCGCCCAGGAAGAGGGTGGACAGCGGCGCAACAGGATGGCTCCGGCAGAGTTCTTCCGCCTCCCGGAGCAGGGCGTCCACATAGCGCTGGTGTAGTCCGTTCAGTCCCGCATAGGAGATAAAGGAGCAGTAGGGACATTTGGAGAGACAAAACGGGATATGGATATAGAGAGAAGGCATGAGGGGCTCTTTTCAGCGCAGTTTCTGGGTGAGTTCCCGGCATTCCTGCTGGATCTCGGTCATCAGTCCTTGGTCGGCGAAGGAGTAGCTGCCATTGCCGATGATCAGATGATCCAGGAGCTGGATCTGCATCAGCGAGCAGAGCAGGTACAGGGTGCGGGTCAGGTGGCGGTCCTGGGAAGAGGGGTCAAGACTGCCGGAGGGGTGATTGTGGGCCACGATGAGGGCGGCGGCATTCTGTTCCAGGGCGCGGCTCATGAGCTCGCGCGGATAGACGGTGTTGACGTTGATGGTGCCTTCGGCCAGCACCTCGGAATCGATGATGGCGTGCGAAGAGTCAAGGTAGATAACGGTGAAGACCTCTTTTTTCAGGCCGCGCATGGAGTGGAGCAGATAGTCCCGGACTTCGGCGGAGGAGTGGAGATAGCGCTTGCCCTGGAGCCGCTCCTTGAGATAGCGGCGGGCAACTTCCTGGACAAAGTGGATGGCAAAGCTGTTTTTCGGGCCGATTCCGTGAATCTTCTGGAGGGAGGGAATGGAGGCCTCAAAGACGGCGGCAAAGGAGCCGAATTCGACCAGGGCCTGACGCGCGGCCTCTTTACAGTCGCTGCGCGGGGTGCCGAAGGTGAGCAGCAGCTCCAGCACCTCGGCGTCGGTGAAACCGTCCAGGCCGCGGTCAAGGAAACGATCCCGCAGCCGCTGCCGGTGTCCTTCTCCCTTCTTCTGCCATTCTTCCTTCTCCACCGGGATTTTATCCCGCCAGTTCCTGGCTGAAGAGCTTGTTGGCGAGCGCCGGGTTGGCCTGACCTTTGGTCTTCTGCATCAGCTGGCCGACAAAGTAGCTCATCAACTTGGTCTTTCCACCCTTGAAATCCGCCACTTGATCGGGGTTGTCGGCGATAATCTGACGGACGATGGTGAGCAGTTCGCCTTCATTGGAGACCTGGCCCAAGTTCTGTTCCTGCACCACTGTCTCCGGCGATTTGCCGTTTGCCATCATCTCCAGAAAGACAGTCTTGGCGATCTTGCCGCTGATCGTGCCTGCTTCCACCATGGTAACGAGCGAGCCCAGGTTCTCAGCCGTGACCTTGCAGCCACTGACGTCTTCCCCCTTCAACTCGCGCATCAGCTCGGTCATGATCCAGTTGGAGACCTTCTTGGCCTGATTACAGGCTGTAACCGCCTTTTCAAAATAGTCGGCCAGCTCGCGGGAGGCGGTGAGCAGGCCGGCATCATGCTCGGGCAGTTCATACTCTTCCATGAAGCGGAGCCGGCGTTCATTGGGCAATTCGGGCAGGGTGGCGCGGATGGCCTCAATCCAGGCGTCGTCAATCTCCACCGGGACCAGGTCGGGGCAGGGGAAATAGCGGTAGTCGTGGGCCTCTTCCTTGCCGCGCATGGATTCGGTGCAGTTACGATCCGGGTCCCAGAGCAGGGTCTCCTGCCGGATGGAACCGCCGTCCATGAGGATGTCCCGCTGCCGTCTCACCTCATATTCCAGGGCGCTCTGGACATTTCGGAACGAATTCATGTTCTTGAGCTCGGTGCGGGTGCCAAGCTTGGTCTCGCCCATGGGGCGCAGGGAGATATTGGCGTCACATCGGAAGCTCCCCTCCTGCATGTTGCCGTCACAAATATCGAGATAGCGGAGGATGGCGTGGATTTTGCGCAGATAGGCGACGGCCTCTTCGGGTGAGCGCAGGTCGGGTTCCGAGACGATCTCCAGCAGCGGGGTGCCGGTACGGTTGAGATCGACATAGGAGACGGGTTCACGGTCGTCGTGGATGAGCTTGCCGGCGTCCTCTTCCATGTGCATGCGGGTGATGCCGATTTCCCGCTTTCTGCCGTCCACCTCGATCTCCACCTGGCCGTGCTCGATGATCGGCAGGTCAAACTGGGAGGTCTGATAGCCTTTGGGCAGATCCGGATAG
The DNA here is from genome assembly GCA_019163335.1 of Desulfobulbaceae bacterium. Taxonomy (GTDB): domain Bacteria; phylum Desulfobacterota; class Desulfobulbia; order Desulfobulbales; family Desulfocapsaceae; genus UBA2270. The sequence continues at coordinate 176,790 of JAFLKM010000053.1, forward strand.
AAGTAGTTTTTACGGGCGAACTGGTCGAATTTATTGATGGTAGATCCTGTTGCCAGCCCCATCTTGATGGCAAATTCCACCACCTTTTTATTGAGCACCGGCAGGGTGCCGGGCAACCCCAGGCAGACCGGACAGGTATGGGTGTTGGGCGGCGCCCCGTATTTGGTGGAACAGCCGCAGAAGATCTTGGACTCGGTCTTGAGTTGGGCATGGATTTCCAGCCCGATGACAGTTTCAAATTCCATAATTGTTTGTTCTGGTTTTTCTTGTTTTCAACCCGCGAAAAAATCTGTCCCTTTAGTCTTTTGTTCTATTCTCTTTCCTGCTTATTATTCTAAGTTGCATTCAAAGAAATACTATTGACGATCCAAGGCCAGCCGCTCA
>JAFLKM010000025.1:0-113714 GCA_019163335.1 Desulfobulbaceae bacterium
CAGAAAAAAGCAACACCAGACAACCCTTACCCACTCAATATAGCGAGGAGCCATAAATAGTTTCCTGATGTCTACACAATGACCGAAACATTGCCAACGATATTAAAGCCATGCAGGTGCGTTTCTAACCTGATATCATTGCTTAACTGCCAGGGTTACGAGAACTGTGATAATCTTCCATGATCCAGATTCCTGCCCACTTCATCAGTCAGTATATCAAATTTATTGCTGAGAGAGGTGTGCAGCCTGTAGGGCAGCAGTACTGTGAAAAATTGCTGCCTTTATCGAGAAGCTGCAAGAAAAGAAACAGTCTGATAAGCAAAGGGCGCAGGAGCATCACCCCCATCTCCCTGTATTGCGATATGCTGCCATCTGCAGGGAGGTGAGGCTTCAAGTTAAAAGGAGTCAGAATGAAATAATTTTAAATTTATCCAGAATTGAGGCGTCTACTGACTGGATGTTGCAGTAAGTTTATTGAATTTCTATGTATTTCAGTTTGGGCATCTTGTCCTTAACCTCTCCCGCCCCTGCGCGTTTCTACATCGTCATATCTTGGCTCTGCCGTTGGCGGCAAGAGTTACAACGCCCCCAGCAGATACCAGTCCGGCACCCCCCAGACGTTCCGGCGCAATTCTACGACCTCGTCCCCTGGATAGACCACCAACCCTACTTTGGCCGCATCCGGATGTTCTGCCATGAACGTCTCCACACTTCTGCCGTCCGCTGCGGTCACACGTTCCGATGACTTGGCCTCGATGGGGATGATGCCGTGCTCACTCGCCAGCAGAAAATCCACTTCCAGCCCGGCGGCGGTACGGTAGAAATACAGCTCCGGCTCCACCGGCTGGAGCTGTTTCCACTTCAAAAGTTCAGCACAAAGCCAGGTTTCGTAGGCGGCGCCGCGACCGATGGATAGCTCACCAACTATAGCCCTGTTCAACCCCACGTCCGGGAAGAAGAGTTTAGGACTTTTGACCAGCCGTTTGCTGACGTTTTCATGCCAGGGGGGGAGCAGAACGCACTGAAACGACATGGTCAGCAGTTCCAGATAGCGCTTGATGGTATTTACCGCCACTCCCAGATCCCGCGACACCTCGCTGATTGAAAACAGATTGGCGGTGCGACTGCATAAAAGCTTCTGCGCCAGGGCAAAGGTATCGATGTTCGCCACCTGCCCCACATCGGCAATATCCCGTTCCAGGTAAGTCTTGCGATAATCCTTGAGCCAGTTCAGCCGCTCCGTTTCTCCCGTGCGCTGCCACACCGGCGGATAACCACCCCATCGTTGATGTTCGTCCCGCACCCCGCGCAGGGTACGCAATTGCCCAGGCGAAACCAGGGGGAGCCGCCCGGCGTCCTGTGGAGAAAGCGCCTGGTCACGCCATATTCGGGAGAGAAGCGGCGGTTCACCGCCACCGGTCAGTTCAAAGAGGGAAAACGGGTACATCTGGCAGAGCGCCACCCGCCCGGCCAGGGTCTCGCGGATGTTCTTCATCATCAGCAATTGTGACGATCCGGTCAAAACGAAGCGTTTCCGCTCCTTGGCAGGTTTTTTCCGTTCCCGGTCCACCACAAGCTTCAGCGGGTCGAACAACTGCGGAATTTTCTGCACCTCGTCAAGGACCACCAGCGGTGTCGTTATGTTTTCCAGGATCTGCACGGCCGAGCGTTGAAAACGATGCCGTTCGTCGGGATCATCGAAGGAGATGTAGGTAAACGAAAGGTCAAGCCGTTCGGGGAGCTGCATTTCGCAGAGCGTGGTCTTGCCGGTCTGGCGCGCACCGGTCAGGGCCACAACCTGTTCATGGTTCAGGCGGGTGACTATGGTATCGGTTATTGAGCGTTTGATTCTGTCCATGCCTCATTACTATCAACTGCATTGCAAATATTCAAGGTATTTTTGCAATGCAGTTGATAGTAATGGGGACATACCACGTTTTCTGGCTTGTTGGCGCTTATCCCGTTCATCGGGGTTAGATTTCCACTTGGCAACTTGAAAACACCAAAATTTTTAAAAATTAAGATGTCTGCTGTGAATATTTGATGCCGGGAGCCAAGATACCTCATATCAACCGGTTCAGTTCTCCTATAAAACATTACAGTCTAAGATGACTGACAGTGTCAGATTTGCTTAGATCTGATTTGGTGAATTGTCAGATCAAATTTGAGTTACTACAAATGAGTAGACTTAAGCAGCAAGAGCCGAAAATGTTATCCGGGGTCAGGTCCCCTAGATGTATGAATAAGGGGTGTGATAAATGACGGGATCAGCCCACGTACCCAGCAATATGTACGTGGGCTGATCTTTTTTAACAACCCGATAATGCAGGCTGTTCTCATGCCCCATTAACTGTCGTGAGAGCCATTGTGGAATTTTACACTCACAAGACTGCCTTGCGGAGCTATCATTGGAATTCTGGTTGAGAAGGATGATTTCATGCCGCTGGATTTTGGAATGATTTTTGGAGAACAATCGGTGACAACTTGACGAAGAGCTTTTCCCTCCTCGTTAAGTATTTCTATGTCAATATGACCTGTTACGAAATCTCTCGCACTTGTTCTCTTGCGCTTCACCTGCCCCTCAACGATCACATTCTCCCCTTCTTGTCGGGCAGAGGTCTGGACAATATCCACTTTGAATGTCGACATTATTTTTAAAGTCAATGCGTCAGGAGGTGGAGGCGGCTCTGGTTTGCTGACGGCACACGCTGGTAAAATTAACGCACTGGCAAGAAGCAAGGTTATGGTGGATATTATTTTTACGAATTTCATTAAAATCTCCATTAGATAGTTGGGCAGGATTCTTTGGCTAAGGTTTCGTCTTCATTCGAGACGGTTTTCATGGCGATTTGTTGCAGCGTGGATAGTCTGTCATCTCATCGCTTAGGGTCATATCGTTTTTCCAGCCGCTCGAAACAGACCGGAACAACAACCAGGGTCAGGATGGTTGAGGTGATGAGACCACCCATGACTACGACCGCCAGGGGTTTCTGGATATCGGCTCCGGAACCGGTGACGTAGAGCATGGGGAGATGGCCGATAAAGCTGGTGAGTGCCGTCATCAGCAGTGGCCGGAAGCGCAGACGGCAGCCTTCGTGGATGGTATCGTCAATGGTATGACCCATGTTACGCAGTTGCCGGAAAAAGGAAATGAGCACTACGCCGTTTTGTACCGCGATTCCCAGCAGGCAGATAAAGGCTACCGCTGCCGATACTGAAAGTGGCATACCCCAAATTTGGATAGCTATAATGCCGCCTACCAAAGCAAAAGGCAGGTTTAGGACGACGAGCAGCGAGTCTCGAATATTGCCCAACGCCATGTAGAGCAGGCAAACAATCAGAAAGAGTGCTGTCGGCACAACGATGGAAAGACGTTGCATCGCTCGTTGCTGGTTTTCAAATTGGCCGCCGTATTCAAGGAAATAACCGGTTGGCAGTTCTTGTTCGATGCTGTGCAACTTCTTTTGTGCCTCAGCCACAAAACCACCGAGATCTCGGCCCCTGATGTTGACCTCGGCGGCCACCCTGCGCATGCCCTTCTCCCGGCCGATCTGGGCCGGTCCTTCCACAGTGGTGATCCGCGCAACCTGGCTCAGTCGGAGGGATTCACTCGAAGCGCCACGAATCAGTAAGTTCTCCAGAGCGTCGAGGTCCACTCGATCATCTTCGGCAAGACGCACAATAGTGGCGATTCGCAAGGGGTCTTCAACCACCTTGGTCGCCTCACGGCCTGCCATGGCGATTTCAATTACCTCATTGACATCGCCGGTGTTCAACCCATAACGAGCAAGCATTTTTCGGTCATAGGTTATCTCTATCTGTTCCATACCCGAGACCTGCTCAACCTTAACGTCCCGTGCACCCTCAAGTCCGCCAAGGGTTGCCGCGATCCGGTCGGCATATCCCTTCAATTTCTCCAAATCCTTTCCGTAGACCTTCACTGCCAAGTCACTCTTGACTCCAGAGATCAGTTCATTAACGCGGAGAGCGATAGGCTGCGAAAAGGACAGCCGAATGCCGGGAATGGATGAGAGCTCACTGTTCATCGCCTCGATCAATTCCGGCTTGGTGCGGCCAGACGGCCATTCTTTTTTTGGTTTCAACATAATAAAGAAGTCTGTCTGTTCCGGGCCCATGGGATCCTCGGAGATCTCGGCCCGCCCTGTTTTGCTGACCACAGTCAAGACCTCGGGGAAGGAGGCGAGTAGCCGTTTTTCGACGAAACTGCTGACTGCTACCGATCCCTCCAACGAGGCGTTAGGCAAACGCACTGCGTTGACGGCAATAGCCCCTTCGTCCAGGTTGGGCATGAATTCCGTGCCGATACGGGTGACAGATAAGCTGGTAGCAATAAGCAACACAACAGCCAGGGTCATGGTCACGACCCAGTGACGTCGAGAGAGGGAGAGAAGTGCCAGATAGCCTCGATTTAATGTGCCTACGAACCAGAATTCTTTCTCCGGCGCTTGGCTGAGAAAGAGAGCGGAGAGGACCGGCATTGCCGTCAGCGCCACGACCAAGGACACCAGGATGGCAATAATCATGGTGGCGGCAAGCGGCAGAAACATCTTTCCCTCGATACCTTGAAGCGAAAAAAGCGGAACCAGAACGATGGCGATGATCAGGACAGAAAAAGCCACCGGTCGAGCCACTTCGACCACGGCCTGGCTGGCTATGGTAAATTTCATGGTTTTGTCCGGGTTTTCCGCGAAATGGCGCCGCATATTTTCGACAATGACAATGGCCGCATCCACGACCATGCCTACCGAAAAGGCCAGTCCACCCAGGCTCATCAGGTTAGAGCTGATGCCAACCCACCCCATGATCAGAAAAGTGATCATAAAGGTAATGGGCAAGGAGAGCACGACGATCAAAGCGGTCCTGAACTCGGCAAGGAAAAGGAAGAGCACCAGGATGACAAAAAGTCCACCCTCCATCAAGGCGTCGACCACGGTCTTGATGCAGGCCTCGATTAATTCAGTCCGGTCATAGAACACATTGATGCGAGCTCCGTCGGGCAGGCTTTCCTGGATGCCGGGGATAGCGTTTTTAACCCGTGTGACCACATCCTTCGAATTCTCGCCCCGGAGCATGATGACCATGCCTGCCACCGTCTCGCCCATGCCGTCTCGGGTCACAGCCCCCTGTCTGGGCTGTGGGCCAATAACGATTTCCGCCACATCTTGGACACGAACGGGGATACCGTTGTGGGATTTCAACACCACCTCGCCGATGTCCTCAGGCCCGGTAAGCTGGCCTATGCCTCGAATATAGGTCTGCTCCCAACCCCGGACGATAAAACCTCCTGCAGAATTGGTATTGTTCTTCTCCAGTGCTTCCACAATCTCTCGTAAGCTGATTTCATACTTGAGCAACGACTCCTGGTTGACGAGGACTTGATACTGGCGAACAAAACCACCAAAGCTGTTCACTTCATTGACACCTTGTATGGGTCGAAGTTGGGGGGCAACAATAGCGTCCTGGAGGTGGCGGAGTTCCATCGCGGTCATGTTCTCGCCTTCGAGGGTATACTGGAAAATTTCTCCCAGGCCCGTGCTGATGGGGCCGAGTTCCGGTTCGGCAAAGGTGGGCAGATGCTGGCGGGCAATGGTTAGTCGTTCAAAAATTTGTTGGCGGGCAAAATAAATATCGGTGTTGTCTTCAAAGACCACGATAACCTGAGACAATCCGGCCTTGGACAGGGAGCGTACCTGGGTGACTTTAGGTACGCCGCCCATTTGCTGTTCGATGGGATAGGTGATCTGTTGCTCGACATCGACGGATGAGAGACCAGGCGCCTCGGTGAGAATCATGACCTGGACATTGGTCACGTCCGGGAATGCGTCTATGGGCAGTCGGTTCCAGGCCAGCCAGCCGGCGGCGACCAAAAAAACCGTCAGGGTGAGGACTACCCAGCGGCGGGCAAGGATGATGTTAACGAATCGTTTCATAGCAATGTTCTCCTTTAATCAGCACAGCCGGCGCCCATCTTGCTGCGCAGAACATCGCTCTTCAGCAGGAAGGACCCATCTGTGATAATCTTTTGCTCTGATGTAATGCCGGAGGTGATCTCCACCATGCCCTCGAAACTCGCCCCGAGAGTGACGGGCCGTCGGATCCAGTAATCTCCCTCTTTGTGAATGAAAATAAACGTCCGGCCTACGTCGGAGAGCACCGCTACTTTGGGCACGACGAGAGCTTCGCCTTTTGCGGGCAGGAAAAGTCGTACTGAGACGAACATGCCGGGCTTAAGGAGACCATCGGTATTGTTGATGCTGAAACGGGCTTTACCGGTGCGGGTTATTTCGTTGATACGACCGGCCAATGTGTCAAGTCGGCCGCTAAAACTGCGGCCCATGGCGTCAATTTTGGCCTCTGTTCCGGATGCGCTGGAGATAACAGCGAGATCTGCTTCCTTTATGTCAGCCATGACCCATACCGTGTCAAGATCAGAAATAGTGAGCAGCTCCTTGCCGGCCTCAACATGTTCACCCGGAGCGGTATTTCCCTCAAGAATGGTTCCCGCCCTTGAGGCACGGATAACCACAAGCCCGTTGAGGGAGGCAGTCCCATTCTTCACCGTGAGTTTCTCAATCTCTTTCCTAGAGAGCCCCAGGCGGAGGAGTCGGCCACGGGCTGCGGCAATCTCCGTCTCAGCCTCGGTCCGTTTTGCATTGGCTTCCTGGACCTCCATTTCGGCCGCGACCTTTTGGGTAAACAAGCGGGCTTCCCGCTCAGCCGTTTTGACGGCTATTTCAAGTCCGACCACGGCCTTGAGATAGCTGCCCTTGGATTCTGCCACCTCGGGACTGTCGACCTCAAAGAGTGGAGCCCCAGCCTCGACTTTAGCACCTGGTGCGGTGAATCTGCGGGTAATCAGACCGGTCAGGGGACTGGCCATGCGTACGGTCCGGGTATCATCTAGCTGCACCTCGCCAGGCAAACTGCGCTCCATCTGCCGCCCTTGTCTTTTTTCCGGATAACCGGCATGCACCAGTTCGCTGTCACCGATTATGGCAGGGTCGAGTTTGACCATGCCGATTTCGTAGCGGCATTCGTCGCATTGGTGTTGAAGCATGTCATGTTCGCAGCGAGCGGCCCACATTTCCTCCACCGGTCGGTCCAGGTCTGAAACTTCGGCTCCGTGATCATGGCCGGCTTCTTCATGCACGGCTTCGGGGGCCGCTTTGGATGGTTCGGTGTGCACTGGTGGGTCTGTCTGGTAACTGCGTTTGGCGACAAAGAATCCCCCGGTTCCTGCCAGGATGGCAATTCCGATAATAACAATGATGAGGGACGTTGTTTTCTTCTGGCTCATGGGTTGCTCCTGGGGGAAGAAGATGATGATAATTTGTTTGAAGCCGCTGGAAACTCCGGCTTGCCGAGGAGTCGGTCGAGAGCGATGGCGGCGTGGTTCATGTCGAGGATGGCGTCCAGATAGCGACCCTTCATCGTTATCAGAAATTGGGATGCCTCGAGAACGTCGCTGTAGCGATATTTCCCGACCCGGAATCCTTCCTGGACAGCTTCAGCGGCCTCTTTGGCCCTACTCAGACCATCGGTTTGCAGCATGCGGGCTTCTTGATCAGCAGCGACCAATATCGTGTGCGCCTTGATCAATTCCGTTTGCAGGCTTCGGGCAGCCGCTTGTTCCTTTTTTGCGGCTTTGTGCGCAGTCGCTTCAGCCTCGGCAAGAGCCGTCTGGTTGCGCTGGAAAAGTGGCAGAGGAATGGAGAAGCCGATGGCAACAGCGCGGGCATCCTCATCTGGAACCTCACGAACTGCAAGGGAAACGGTAGGGTCTGACCAGACGTTGGCCTGCTCCAGTGAGAGATTTGTTGCAGCGAGCTGCGTCTCGCTTCGGCGCAAGGTCAGTAAAGGAGAATCCTTTATTCCTGCCAGTAGTGTCTGTCGATCTGGAATAGCGACCTCGTAGGCAAGGCGTCCTTCTACGGTCATGGTGACACCGTTTGGCTCTGCAATGACTGTAGCGAGATTAAGCTCGGCCTCAGCCAGAAGGCGGTTGAGCTTTTGGAGCTCCGCCATGGTTTCGGCTTTTCTGGCCTCGGCTCTGGTCTCTTCAGTAGCAGCGAGTTTACCGGCTACGACTTGTTCGTGGGTAATCTTGACCAATTCATCGGCGATTTTCCCTGCTTCGTGTTGCAAGGCCAGTCGCTCGCGGGCACTGAGCACTTCCAAAAAGGTTTTTTTAACCTCAGTGGCAATATCGAGCCGAGCCAAGACTTGTTCGCGCTGTAATCGTAGAATTTCGGCCTGACTTTTGTTCTTCCTGGCCGAAGGTTTGCCTCCAATTTCCAAGGATTGTGTCAGGGAGATAATAGTTTCTTTTGTGTCACCATCGGGCAGATCATTCCCTAAATTGTTCCATTCGACGCCAATCTCTGGGTTGGGGGGGAGACCGGCATACTTTAATCTGATTTCGGCGGCGTCAACGTCAGTCTGAAAAGAGGTGAGTTCCAGTCGATTCCGAGAGGCCATGTCAAGGGCTTCCTCAAGAGTAACTTTGTCAGGAATGGAAGAGGGCAGAACCTCAGTGGCTTGTGCTGGTGGTAATGCTGAGCACCCGATCAATAGAAAAAAAACAATGGTGCACTCAGCGAATCGTTGGATACGCATGGATATTCCTTCAAAAAAAAAATGAGATGATGTGGCTCCGCCGATTGATACGGACGGACCACGTGAGTCAATGGATTTTTTTTGGGTGAGTTCCGGCGGTGATTACAGAGTGATCACCGTTGAGAGCGCTCAGAAGGAAGGAATTAAATCAGGAGTATGACACTTTGCTGAAGCGCAAGTTGAGTCAATTGAACGGCAGGGGTGGGGTGGAAAGGAATTTTTACAGTTCGTGCCAGGATGATTGGCGACTCCCCAAGAGGCATTAGGGCAGGAGGTGGAGGTAGGATTGTGTTTTTATTGGGAGGAGATAGGCTGTCCACGCCTATTGCTATATCGTGACAATGAGATTGGCAGCTCACCCGGTGATGGCTCGAGGTTAACGCGTCAGCAGGTTCTGGACATTTCTTAACAAGTTCACAAGAAGAATGAGGAAGGTTGAGCTCCATGTGCACATCCCCGTGAGGAGAAAAACACAGGAGGACCTTCTCCCCAGCGCCGAACGAAAGAGCAATGAGGGTCAATATGATGATGTAGTGCCGAAGGGTGTTCAGCATGATGCAATGGAGTTCCTTGTAGAATAAACAAAATGAACGACCATAATAAGTGTCCTTCGTTAAAACATCAATGAGAAACAAAACTATCTGTTGTCGGATTGTAGAAAAAGAAACTCAGGTAGGCGCATCGTAGATTTCTGGTTGAAAGTAAAAGTTAAATAAAGGGCCGTGAAATAAAATAAAGGCCCAGGATGCTGATCAGAACCCCGGCCCCCCGCCTGAACCACTGCCCTCCTTGAGAAAGCGTTTGGTTATCCAGAATTTTCTTGATGGCTGCGGTGGAGCACCCCGCGATGGCAATGGGCAGGCAATGACCTGTGGCAAACAGGGTGATCAGCAGCAGGCCGGTGAGAATTTTTTCCTGGACCGTGATAATGGCGAGGAGCGGGGCGATGAAGCCAAAGGTGCAGGATCCGGAGAGAATGCCGTAGGCAAGACCAAGGACAAAAGCACCACTTGCCCCGGTAATCCGCAGTCGTGCAAGGAGCCCATTGCCGGGCAGTGAGCATTTACTTATTCCCATCATGTCAAAGGCAACCCAGATCAGCAGCAGTCCCACGGGAATGGTCCAGTAAGGCCCGATATCCCCCAGCATCCGGCCAAGCAGGGCGCAGAGTGTGCCAACCAGAGCGATGGTGAGAAAAAGGCCCATGCTGAAAAGGATGGCGTAGAGCGCCGCCTTCCTGCCCTCAAGGATTTTTTTCTGGCCGCCCACATAGGCTATAATAAGTGGAATCGATGCCAGATGGCAGGGGCTGAACAGGACGCTCACCATCCCCCAGAGAAAACTCCCCAGCAGGGCGAGGCCAAGGGAGCCGGTCATCCAGTGATTGATGGTGAGAAAGGCCTGCTCAAACATGTTATTGCTCCTTGAGCATACGTTCAAGTTGGTCGATTATGGCCTGTTTCTCCATGAAACCGACATGCCGAAAGACCTCTTTGCCTTCTTTGTCAAAAAAGATCTGGGTCGGGATGGCCCTTACGCCAAAGCGTTTGCCTTCAGTTGCATTCAGCCCGACATCAACGAAAGTCACCACTGCCTTGTCTTTGTATTCAACTTCCAGTTCTTTGAGAATCGGGGCCATCATTTTACAAGGGATACAGGATGTGGCTCCCAAATCCACCATGGTGATCCGGCCGGGAGTCGGTATCGTGGCGGCGGTTATGTCGGAGGTCCATATCACACTCACAGCAGTGACCAGGAAGAGGAGTCGGGCAATTGTTTTCATGGGGTTTCCTTGGAAGAGGGTTCTTTTTGGCGAATGTAGGACGTGCCGGCATATTTTATTGCGTGCTGCATTTTTGTTTGTTCCACAACCTTGTGGACATCGGCCATGCATCAGCGGCCTTTAGGGTTGGTCTCCTTGCATCGGCAGTTTCCGGCCTTCTTTTCAGCCATTATTTTTTCCATGATGAGGGAGCGCCCGTTATGCGCTATGACATCATCCGTAATATCTTCAGATGTGTATGAAAAACAATGACAAATTGTGTCCTGCACTTCTTTGTCTCCTTGTAGTGGTTTTTTAACAGTCTTACGGTGATGATCGCTGCTGCCTTGGGGAAGGGTTTTATGCTGTAAGCCAGGACAAGATCTCTTTTTTAGTCGGGACCTTGCCGACACATTTGATCTGGCCATCGATCACCACCGCAGGCGTTGAGAAAATTCCAAGCATTGCGATTTCCCTGAAATCCGAAACCTTGCTGACGACAGCCTCTTTTCCGCTCTCGGTCAGGGTCTCCTTGACCAGACGTTCCACTTCGTGACATTTTGCACAGCCTGGGCCGCACACCTTGATTTCCATTCTCATGTTCTCCTGTTTTGTGATTGAAAGTAAGTTAACTTAAATCCTCGCGGAGCGTTTTGATGAAATCCCTGATTTCATCCCGGACCCGACGATAATGCACCAGCGCCTCTTCTTCACTGCCCGCACCTTCAGCCAGTTTCGGTGGATCGTCAAAGCCGCGATGAATTACTCTGGTCCTTGCTGGAAAGAAAGGGCAGTTTTCATCGGCATTGCCGCAAACGGTGATGACAAAATCAAATTCCAGATCGCCCATCTCGGCAGTGGTTTTAGAAAAGTGGGAGGCGATATCAATCCCGATCTCGGCCATGACCTTGACGGCCAGGGGGTTGAGCCCGTGTTTTTCAATCCCTGCTGAGGCGCAGTCAAAGCGGTTGGACAGGAGGTGACGGCACCAGCCTTCCGCCATCTGGCTGCGGCAGGAGTTGCCGGTGCAGAGAAAAAGAATTGTGGCCTTGCTGGTTTCCATTTTGTTACTCCTTGCAGGTGACATGACAGACGCCGGTGAGTGTTTCCTTGGCAAAGGGGAAATACTTTTTCTTGAAATAGAGGGCTGCATGCACCAGGGCCAGGAGCACCGGTACTTCGACCAGCGGGCCGATGACCGCAGCAAAGGCCTGGCCGGAATCGATACCGAACACGGCGATGGCCACGGCGATGGCAAGCTCAAAGTTGTTGGAGGCGGCGGTAAAGGAAAGGGTGGCCGACTGTTCGTAGGTGGCTCCGGCCTTCATGGAGAGGAAAAAAGAGGCCAGGAACATCACCAGGAAGTAGATGGTGAGTGGAATGGCGATGCGAATGACATCCAGGGGGAGTTGGACAATGTATTCGCCCTTGAGGGAAAACATGACCAGAATGGTGAGGAGCAGAAAAATCAAAGTGAGGGGGCTGATTCTTGGGATCAGCTTTTCCTGATACCAGGTCTCGCCCTTGAGTCTGATGCCCACAAACCGGGTCAGCATGCCGGCGATGAATGGGATGCCGAGATAGATGAAAACCGACTGGGCGATCTGTCCCATGGAGATGGCAACCACTGAGCTTTCAATATTCAGCCAGCCGGGAATGATGGTGATGAAGAGCCAGGCATACAAAGAGAAGAATAGTACCTGGAAGATGGAGTTGAAGGCGACAAGCCCAGCGCAGTATTCCCGGTCGCCATCGGCCAGATCATTCCAGACGATGACCATGGCGATGCAGCGGGCAAGGCCGATGAGAATCAGCCCCACCATGTATTCGTGATGACCGGAAAGAAAGGTGATGGCCAGCCCGAACATCAGAATCGGCCCGATCAGCCAGTTCTGCACCAGGGAGAGCAGGAGCACCCTGGTATTCCTGAAGACCTCGTGCAGTTTTTCGTAGCGGACCTTGGCAAGCGGTGGATACATCATGACGATCAGGCCGATGGCGATGGGAATATTAGTGGTGCCCACCTGGAAAGAGTTGATCAAATCACGAACGCCGGGGTCGAGGTAGCCCACAGCAACGCCGATAAACATTGCCAGGAAGATCCACAGGGTGAGAAAGCGGTCAAGAAAGCCAAGCTTTTTTCCGTTGTCAGCCATGGGAATGTCTCCTGGAAGATGTTTGATGGAAGCGTGCCGGATTATGGACAGGCAGTCTTGTTTTTGAGGATCAGGAAGGCAGCAAGTTTTCCTTGGTCTTCCATGCCCTGGGGAAGGATAACAAGTTCGCGCACAAGCAGTGCCAGTGCCTGCTGTTGGAGGCTGCTGTTGACGCCGGTCAACCGATAATACATCCACAGCCCCTGCCGCCTCCCTTCCACCCAGCCGGCATTGCGCAGGGCGCCAAGGTGCCTGGAAACTGTGGACTGGGGCAGGTCAAGGACTGCCATCAAGTCGCAGACGCAACGCTCGCCGTCGGTGAGCAGGGCGAGAATACGCAGGCGGATTGGTTCGGAAAGGGCCTTGAAGAGCTGTGCCGTTTGGTTCATAATAATCCTTGTATCCGTATAAGCGGATGCAGTCAAGATGTTTTTTGGTGCAAAGGGGTAAGAATTCTATTTTAGACGGAGATGCTTCATGTTGCAATGCAGAGAGGGGGGCAAGGGGAACTACGGTGACTGAAACCTTCCAAGGAGGTGACTGCTTCCGGGTTGCACAGTATCGTTAGGGTTAGGGATGAACGCCATATTTCTGCTGCTGGAGTATGAGGTTAGTTTGCCTGGTCCGCATTCTTGTGGATGTTTGGAATCGGGCAGGAGATTACCATTTTTTCAAGTTTATCGAGGGTATAGGTTTTGTTCTTTTCTAAATCGATATGCTCGAGTTCAACCCTGATTTCAGAGTCGGTAAGGCTTGTGAAGGTGTTGAAGGCAGATGCTTCCAAATCGAAATGACGGCGTGCAAGGATGGCAAAGTCATTGCCGTAGGCCCTGAAAAGAAGGGTTTCTGGGTACCGGGCCTGGAGCTCGAGGGCAAAGTTCTGGAAAATACAGTTGCCCTGTTGCCAGCCTAACTGTTTATTATATTCCAGAAGATGCGTCAGGTGCAGGAGGTGCAGACAGCTGTATTCATGAAGATTCTGGTTGTTCTGCAAGAAAATCCGGAGGAAATCCTCATTATACAGTCCGGTGAGCCGGTCATTGAAAAAGTAGGAAAAACGTTTTTTCTCGATATCTGAAACAGGCGCCTGGTTGACGCTTATCGGCGGTGATGTCTGCTCCAGGGCCTTGACCGCCACGGCCACGACGTCCGGGTTAAACTGGGTGCCGGAAAGAGAGCTCAGCTCGGCCAGGGCCTCGGCGATCTGTTTACGGGGTTTGTAGATACGGTTGGTGGTCATGGCGTCGAAGGCGTCGGCAACGGTCATGATGCGGGTGAGCAGGGGGATCTCCTCTCCTTTGAGTCCGTCCGGATAGCCCTTGCCGTCGTGGCGTTCATGGTGGTATCGAATGATCTCGGCCAGATCCTTGTACATCTCGATATTGGACAGCATCTCGTAGCCGGCAGTGGCGTGCAGCTTGATCAGGTCATAGTCGAGACTGTCCAGTTTTCCGGGTTTGAGCAGTACCGAATCCGGGGTGGCGATCTTGCCGATATCATGCAGGATGGCGGCTTTGTAGAGTTTTCCGATATCCACGTCGGGAAGGTTCATGGCCTTGGCGATCTTTTGACAATAACGGGCCACGCGCTCGGTGTGACCGGCGGTATAGGTATCCCGCTGCTCGATCATGTTGACAAAGGTATAGATGGTCTCCTCATAATTGGCAGTGCGTTCGAAGGTCAGTCGGGCGATTTCGTCCCGGTGGCGAAAGGAGCCAATGGCAAAGCCAAGATCCCCGGCCAGCTCTTCCAGCATTGCCACTTCTTCCCGTTCAAATCCTTCCTTTAGCCAGGTGTATACCGTGAGGACGCCCAACGATTTAGCCGCCTGTCTGGCCCGCAGGGGAAGGGCAATGGCAGCCTGAAATCCATCGATTTCGGCCTGGTTCAACCAGGGGGTGAAATCTTCTTCATGAGCCCGGTCGCTGATGATCGTGCCGTCTTCGCGCAGACATCTGGCGGTTGGGCTGTGGAAAAACGGAAGGGCTGGATCATCAACGGCATAGGGTGGTGGCGCCAGGTATTTGTCGAAATTGTCGGGGCAGTAGATTTTGTAAATCTTTTCCTCTTCGAAAAGTCCAATCCAGGAAAAGCCGTAGTGTCCATGATGGACGAAGAGATCGCAGGACTGTTTGAGGAGGGTCTCGAGGTTGGGCGAGGTGATCAGTAATTTGTTGATATCGGCCACGGTCTGCAGGATTCCCTTGAGATAGATCTGCTGATCAAGCAGGGTGGTGATTTTTTCGGTACGCTGGGCCACTTTGGACTCAAGTGTCACATTCAGCCGCTCCACTTCCTGTTTTTTCTTGTGCAGGATACGATTGAGAAAAAGAACGTACCAAGAGGCGAAGATGACCAGCAGGACAGCCACGCTCAGAACGGCCAGCTGGCCCCAGTAGCGCCTGAGAACATCACGCAGAGAGAACTTGCCGTAGTCTTTGTAGGGGCCGATCTTGAGATCCAGCAGGCAGTCGTGCACGGGCTGGTAGTTCAAGGGGATGGTCCAGCCGGCGGTGTGGCTGGCGATGGCGGCCGGGTCATCACTTTCCATGGTCAGCAGGGCGCCTGCGACCAGACGGGAGAGGCGGTCGGGGGTAGTCTTGAGGGCGGCCATGGGCCATTCCGGATAGAGCTCGGTACTGAGGAGAAAGGGAAAGTCGCCCTTTGCCTGGGGATTCAAGATCTTGATTTGATCCAGCTGGATTACTCCCTCTTCAGCCATCCGCTCCAGAGTGTCGGTGCGGACGGTGCCGGCGTCAACGGTGCCGGCAAGGATTGCCTTAATCACCCCTTCATGGGTCCCGCCATACTGGAGGGATGAAAAGCCGGAGGATGGGTCAATCTTTTGTTTGAACAGCTCGCGCCAGGCCACGATCCAGCCGCCAAAGGAGAGTGAGTCCACTGCCATAAAGGATTTGTTGCGGAGGTCGGCAAGGGAGTTGATGTCGTGGCGGTCAGCCATGGTACAAATAACACCGCCAAAGGTAGTGGTCTGCCGGCCGGGAAGATCCTGGTTGATCAGGGTTGCGATGCGGCTGACCCCGTAGAGTTTTTCCATTTCGACATACATCGCAGAGTTTGTCAGGATAAAATCCACCCGGCCATCCTGTATGGCCTCATGAATCTCCTTGAACCCCAAAGGGACGAGCGTGAAGTGGGTATCAGGGATTCTGGAGGTAAGATAGTCGGCCGTTGCCGACCATCTCTTTACGTCAACTTCATCTCCGCTTTTGGCAAGGATGCCGATGGACAGACTCTGGGGTGTGGCCCACAGCAGAAGTGGCGCGAACAAAAGCGCGAGCAGAAGGAGGGTTGATCGGGCAATACCAGCCATTTTTTACCGGGGAAAAGGATGGGGAATCATGGTGAAGAAAGCCTCAAGGCAACACGGTGATTATACCCCTGCTGCCGCCTCAGTGTCGCGCCATTGTCGGGGTATAGCGGGTGCTTGCGAAGAGATTACCATTTTTTCAAGCTTATCAAGGGTGTAGATTTTATGTTCTTCAAAATCAATATGCTGGACGTCCACCGTGATCTCTGAGCCGGCGATGCTCGTGAAGGAATTAAAGGTCGTTGCATCCACGTCGATATGTTTTCGGGTGAGGATGGCGAAATCATTCCCGTAGGCTCTGAAAAGGAGGGCCTCGGGGTAGCGGGCCTGGAGTTCGACGGCAAAATTGAGGAAGATGCGATTGCCCTGCTCCCAGCCCCTTTGCTTATTGTACTCGAGGACGTCCACGAGATGCAGGGTGTGCAGACAGCTGTATTCCTGGAGGTTCTCGTTGTTCTGCAGGAAAATCCGCAGATAATCCTCGTTGTACAGCCCGGTGAGTCGGTCATTGAAGAAGTAGGAAAAGCGTTTTATCTCAATATCTGTACTCGGCTCCTGAGTAACACTCAAGGGCGGTGGCGTTTCGGCCAGGGCCTTCACCGCCACGGCCACGACGTCCGGGTTAAACTGGGTGCCGGAAAGAGAGCTCAGCTCGGCCAGGGCCTCGGCGATCTGTTTACGGGGTTTGTAGATACGGTTGGTGGTCATGGCGTCGAAGGCGTCGGCGACGGTCATGATACGGGTGAGCAGGGGGATCTCCTCTCCCTTGAGTCCGGCCGGATAGCCTTTGCCGTCATGGCGTTCATGGTGGTATCGGATGATCTCGGCCAGATCTTTGTACATCTCGATGTTGGACAGCATCTCATAGCCGGCGGTGGCGTGCAGCTTGATCAGGTCATAATCGAGACTGTTCAATTTTCCCGGTTTGAGCAGAACCGAATCCGGGGTGGCGATCTTGCCGATATCATGGAGGATGGCTGCCCGGTAGAGTCTGTCAATGTCTTTGCTGGAAACACCCATGGCCGCCGCGATCTTCTGACAATAACGGGCCACGCGCTCGGTGTGGCCTGCGGTATAGGTGTCGCGTTGTTCAATCATGTAGACAAAGGAGTAGATGGTCTCTTCATAATTGGCTGTGCGTTCGACGGTCAGTCGAGAAATTTCGCTCCGATGGCGAAAGGAGTCGATGGCAAAGCCAAGATCCCCGGCCAGCTCTTCCAGCATGGCAATCTCTTCCGATTCAAAGCCCTCCTTCAGCCAGGTGTAGACGGTGAGGGTCCCGATGGATTTGGCTGCCTGTTTGGCCCGCAGGGGAAGGGCAATGGCGGCTTGAAATCCTGCTAACCTGGTCTGATTGCGCCAGGGGGTAAAATCTTCTTCATGGCTGCAATGACTGATGACGATTCTGTCTTCGAGGAGACATCTCACCGTCGGACTGTTGTAAAAGGGAAGCTCCGGATCATTGATGGCATAGGGCGGAGGGGACAGGTATTTCTCAAAATTGCTGGGGCTGAAGATCGTGTTGATCTGGTCATTTTCCAGCAGGCCAATCCAGGAAAATCCATAGTGTCCATGCTGGACGAAGAGGTCGCAGGATTGCCTGAGGAGGGTTTCGAGGTTGGGCGAGGTGATCAGTAATTTGTTGATATCGGCCACGGTCTGCAGGATTCCCTTGAGATAGATCTGCTGATCAAGCAGGGTGGTGATTTTTTCGGTACGCTGGGCCACTTTGGACTCAAGTGTCACATTCAGCCGCTCCACTTCCTGTTTTTTCTTGTGCAGGATACGATTGAGAAAAAGAACGTACCAAGAGGCGAAGATGACCAGCAGGACAGCCACGCTCAGAACGGCCAGCTGGCCCCAGTAGCGCCTGAGAACATCACGCAGAGAGAACTTGCCGTAGTCTTTGTAGGGGCCGATCTTGAGATCCAGCAGGCAGTCGTGCACGGGCTGGTAGTTCAAGGGGATGGTCCAGCCGGCGGTGTGGCTGGCGATGGCGGCCGGGTCATCACTTTCCATGGTCAGCAGGGCGCCTGCGACCAGACGGGAGAGGCGGTCGGGGGTAGTCTTGAGGGCGGCCATGGGCCATTCCGGATAGAGCTCGGTACTGAGGAGAAAGGGAAAATCGCTTTGTGGAGGCTGATTCAGCACCTTGATCTGATCCAGCCGGATCGTTCCTTCTTCGGCCATCCGCTCCAAAGTGTCGGTGCGGACGGAGCCGGCGTCAACGGTTCCGGCGAGCACTGCCTTGACCACCCCGTCATGGGTGCCGGCATACTGGAGAGAGGAAAAATCGGTAAAAGGATCGATATCTTGCCGGAAGAACTCGCGCCAGGCGGCAATCCATCCTCCCAAGGAAAGGGGGTCCACCGCCATGAAGGTTTTGTTTTTAAGGTCGCCAAGGGTGTTGATTTCGTGGCGATCAGCCTTGGTGAAGATAACACCACCAATGGTGGTTGTCTGCTGGCAGTCGCCGTTCAGCTGGCAGGGGAGATTTTGATTGATCAGGGTGGCGATGCGGCTGACCCCGAAGAGTTTTTCCAGCTCCACATAGGTGACCTCATTGGTCAGGATGAAATCCACCCGGCCCTGTTGGGTTGCGTAATGCACCTCGTTGAATTCCAGAGGAAGGATGGTGAAGTGGTACTCAGGAATTTTCTTCGAGAGGTAGTCTGCCGTTGGCAGCCACTTTTGAATATTAAATTCTTCTCCACTCCTGGCGAGGACACCGATGGAAATTGTTTTGGGGGAAGCCCACAGCGAATTGGATGTGAACAGGAGAGAAAAAAGAAAAAAACAATAGATTCGGAGAATGACAGTCATAATTTGCCGAGGGGAAAACGTGATTGAGAGTAAATGCAACCGGGGGTCAGGCAAGACTGAAGGGAGTCAAACAGGGTCTCAGGCTGAAAGATGAAGGACCTCGGGAGTCGGGCTCGTCCGGTGCGAATGACCGACGTTCCTTCTGTCTCCCGTCTTCATACTGCTGTTTTCTCCCTTAAGTCTTCAAATTTAAGCATTTTCAACCCCGATGAAAGGGATAAGTGCCTTTCGCAGAGTATTTTCTTGCAAAAAAAAACAAGAAAATACTCTGTAAGGCTCTAATTATAGCACAAGCGGGAAACAGATGTCCATGTGGAATCAGAAACCCGGTTTGTGCACTTCTCAGCTCTTTTCTGCCTGAACAAAGAGGCAGCTGTCTCTGCCTGCAACGAAGGGGGCGAGGTCGTACCCGCCATAGTGCTGACGGACAGTGAATCCTGCCCTGTTCAGCAGGAGCTGCCATTTTGGGAAGGAAAAGGCGGCAAGGTGAAGAGTATGGCTCAGGTCTTCGTTGTTCTTTCCAGGCTGCCCGGGCCGGATCCGATACCTCTCCTCGAGGAGAAGCTGCTCGTTGGAGTAACTTCGACGAACCTCTTTAATGATCCTGCCGCCGTCCTGCTCCTCAAAAATCTGGAATTGAAAGAGCTTCTTTGTCCCTAACGTCAGGAGTGTCTGGTCAGGAATAAAAAGCTGAAGAAGAAGCTTGCCGCCCTGGACAAGGAGCGTCCTTGTCTGATCCAGGCAATGTTGAATCCGCTCATAGGTTCTAAGGAGATTCAGGGTATGATAGGGGATGAGGACGGTGTCGAATGAGCAGCGAAAGGCGGGCTCGGTCATGTCCATGCAGAGGTAGGTAACCTTAGGCCCGGCTTTCAGCCGGGCCCGGCGTAACATCTCCAGATTGAGATCAATGCCGGTGAGCTTGGCGCCGGATGCGGCCAGGGGCCGGCACAGGCGGCCTGTGCCGCAGCCAAGCTCAAGCACCGAGCAGGAGGGCCGGATCCTTTCCAGGTAAAAGGGAAGATCCGCCTGGAACCCGGCCATCTCCAGGTCATAGAACTGGCCGTAGCGTTCATTGCTGAGGGGCAGGAAAAACTCATCCGGCTCCTTGTGGGTGTCAAAGTCGTCGGCTGGCATGTTCCTGAGGGTGGTGGTGTATGCTGTGAGTCTCCCGCCCGGCATGGGGAGATTACTTTTTCAGTAGATCGCGGATTTCCGTCAGCAGCAGCTCTTCTTTCGTTGGCGCGGGTTCTTCTGGGGGTGCAGGCTGGGCAGCTTCCTGGCGTTTGAGGGCGTTGATCCCCTTGATCATCATAAAGATGGCAAAGGCGATAATGGTAAAATCAATGGTGGTCTGAATAAATTTGCCATACGAGAGGAGCACCGCTTCTTTGCCGTTGCCTGCGGCCTGCAGGGTGATGGCGAGCTTGCTGAAATCCACGCCGCCGATGATAAGACCAATGGGCGGCATGATGACGTCACTGACCACCGAGGAGACGACCTTGCCGAAGGCTGCTCCGATAATGATACCAACGGCCATGTCGATGACATTGCCTTTGACTGCAAATTCTTTGAATTCCTTCAGTAAGCTCATGGTTGAGGTCTCCTTTGGTAGAGTTGAAAAAATGCTGCTTCATTGAGAATATCAAGTTCAGTTGAAGCAGCAGGGGGTTCGTGATTTATCCCGTTCATCGGCGGTCGTTTGCAGGAGCCGGCAGGCAGAGAATCCTATCCTCTATGATGGCCTTCAACACCAGGTTCGTATTATCTTCCACTCCTCCACTCATCAGGGTGATAAGGGTAAAAAGCGGCAGGGGAAACTGAGCTTGCCAGAGGTCAATCTCCGGCACATTGCTTCCCTGCTCCGGCAGTGTCAGCAGGGGGTTCTCCTGACCGGTGGTCTCTACAGCCGATTTCAAGTGGTCCACCCGGGAAGCGGTGTTCAACAGGGCCGAAAAAATAGAGGCTTCAGGTGCCGGCATCTGCTCGGGGATCTGATCGTAGTGTACCGAGAAGGATCCTTTTTCCATAAGCAGGAGTCGCAACAGGGCCTCAAGTCCGGAATGGATGCCCTGGCGGATAAGAAGGAGATTGCCGTCAGCGGTTATGATCTTGCCACTCATCTCGGGCAGAATGATCCGGCTGGCCCGCCCTCCCTGACCAATGTTCTGGAGGAGTTCCGAAAGCCCGATGGCCTGGACATCGCCGCTGATGACCCCGGTCTTGATGCGCGCGGGTGCCGCCCGCCTGAGAATGGCCTTGATTCGGGCGATCAGCTCGGAGCTGTTGTAGGGCTTGGTGACATAGTCGTCGGCGCCAAGCTCCAGCCCTTTTATCTTCAGGGATTGACGATCGAGGCTGGTAAGAAAGAGCACCGGGATTTCCCTGGTGGCAGGATTGGCTCGCAACCGCTCCATGGTCTGGAAGCCATCCACCTGGGGCATGTTGATATCCAGGAGAATCAGGGAAACAAGATGTGTCTGCAAAAGTTCAAAGGCCTCGGCGCAGCCCAGGGCGTGCAGGGGGGTAAAGCCGGTGAGCAGCAGGTGCTCGCCGGTAATCTCCTGCTGGGCCGGGTCGTCGTCAATGATGAGGATACTCTTTTTCGTCATGGGGTGTGTTCCTGTTTAACGGCTGATACCGGGAGCTGTATGGTAAAGCAGCTGCCACCGGGGCTGAGATTGCGGGCGGAGACCGCCCCGCCATGGAGCTCGACAATATTGCGGACGATATACAGGCCAAGCCCGGAACCCTCCGGTCGGATCTTAAAATCCTTCCTGCCCATGTAGTACCGGTCGAAGATGTGGTGGATCTCCTCTTCATTGACACCCGGCCCCTGATCGGCGATGTGGATGGTGACGTGTTCTTTACCCTGTTCGTAGTCGACCGAAATTTGTCCCTTTTCCGGTGAAAACTTGATCGCATTGGAGAGCAGGTTGGTAAATACCTGGGCGATGCGAAGGTGATCAATGGAGAGAGGGGATACCTCGCCGGTGATGGTGAAGCTGAAGGAGATGGCACGACTGCGGGCCACTTCGCGCAAGGAGTTGAGACAGCTGCCGAGCAGAATGTCGAGGCGGTAAGGCTCCAGGGACAATTCAATGGCTCCGGATTCGATACGGTAGAGGTCAAGCAGCTTGTTGATGAAGGTGAGCTGCTTTTGTCCTTCGTTTTGAATTCTGCGGGTGTAGTGCAAGGTTTTTTCTTTGTTCATGGAGGAAGCGTATTCTTCCAGGAGGGAGGCATAGCCGATGATGGCGGCCAGTGGCGCTTTCAGATCGTGCGAGGTGATGGCGATCATATCGCTTTTCAACTGATTCATGCGGGTCAGTTCGCTGTTCTGTTTTTCAAGCAGGCGGTCTTTTTCGAGCAGTACCCGTTCTGTCTGGAGTCGCGCCATTTCACTGGAAAGTCTGGCCTGAAAGATTCTGGCGATGGCCTGGATGTTCTTGGAATGAAGGATCTGCTGATGGCTGTAAATGGCGAGAACCCCAATGACAATACCGTTCTGTTTTCTCAGCGGTAATCCCCAGTAACTGTTGAGTTTTTTGTCTTGAATCAGGGGATTGTCGGGGAAAAACTCCCGCAGTCGGCGGGGGAAATAGGTTTCCCCTCGCCTTGCCGTCAGTTGACAGGGGAGTCCGTGAACGGAAAACTTCTCAGGCGGTAACTCGAATTTATGGCCTTCCCGGTACACATGGGGCAACAGGGCCTGATTGTCATCCGTCAGTTCCGCAACCATCCCGATTCCGGCCTTGGTCAACATCATAAACTGGTAGAGCAGGGCCTTGAAAAATCCCTCTCCGGTCATGCCTGTGGTGTTATGGACAATGGCCTGGAGCTCGTTGTCCCGCTCAATGATCTCCTGCTCAAATTTCTTTCTTGCCGAAATGTTTATGATTCTACAGAGATAGGTGGTCTGTTCGCATTCCTGTCCACCAATACGATAGAGAGTGGCTTCTATGACCTGGTGGTTTTTGGTCCCCGTGGTGAAGGTGAATTCATCTGACCAGATCTCCGCTTCCCGGGTGTGGAAAAAGAGCTGGAGCTCCATAAATTTGCGGGGAGAGAGAAACGGTTCAAACAATGCGGTGATGGTGGACTGGAGAAGGATCTCTTTGGGAATTTGAAAGCAATCGAGAAAGGCCCTGTTCACCTCTTTGATCAGAGAGTGATTATCGAGGAGCAGTTCAGCTTCCGGGTGGTTAAGAAAGTTTCGATAGTAGACGGAAGCGGTCTGCTGAAATATTGGCGCGGTATTGATCCCTCGAGCGAGGAGGTCATAGCCGTTTTTCTGTCTGGTGAAGATCAATTCCAGGGGCTTGCCGCTGCTGCTTTGCAGGCTCAGGGTCAAGGTGGTTTCCGGGCCAAGCAGCAAAAGCTTCTGCTGGAGTTCCGCGTAGCTGCTGTCACTCAGGACCTGATCGAGATGGTGACAGCTTCCGATTCCCGAGAGGGTGGAGAGGTCGGTTGCGCCGGAGAGAATCTTGAGGTTGTTGGAGAGTCGAATCAGGTGCCATTGTCGGGGGAAAAGGGAGAGAGTGTCGGCACTGGCATTCTTTGTTCCGGCCTCTTCCTGGCTGGCTGCGAGGTTTTCCGGCAGCTGCGTATTGAAGAAGGCATGGATATTGGTCAGGTTCTGCAGCCAGTTGCTGTCCCGTTGTCCGTAGATCTCGAGAACGGAGAGTGCTGCGTCGGCAAGGTCGGGGGCAAAAAGCGTGCCCTTCCCCTTTTCGATAAACGCCAGGCCTTGAAGATGCTGCTCATTGCGCTGCATGGAGTTGCCGGCCAGCCACTGATAGGCATCGGCCATGGAAATGATCTGGGAGGCAAGGGGGATCTCCTTGCCTTGGAGACCCTGAGGAAACCCGGAACCGTTGTAATGCTCATGATGGGCAGCGATGATCGGAGTCAAAGGGGAAAGCTCGGGGATCTCCTCGATGAGCTGGGCGCTGATTTTGGGGTGGAACCGGTAGATGGGCGAAATCTCCGGACGGATATCAAAATCCAGCTGCAGATCTTCAATGGGAACAGCAGTCAGCCCAATATTGTGAAGCAGGGCTGCCCAGAGCACGTCCATGGGGTCAAGCTCAGGGCGATGGAGAGCTTTGGCGATATGATGGCTGTAAAAGGCAACCTGAATCGAATGATTTTGCTGGCGTCCCTGGTGCTTGGCGTCGGCGACATGAGCGATGAGCCAGAGCAGCTGACAGGCAAGTTCAGGGCTGCTGAGGTCCTCGATACCTGGGAAATGAGCCAGAAAGTCTGTTTCGGGGATGGCTGCAGGATCGGGTTGGGCCAGCAGCAGCAGGTTGGCCTTGTCGGTTGTAAAGAGACGTTTTCCAGCCGTAGCCACCGCCGGGGAAACGGTGCGGCCGGATTGTTTTTCAATATAGGGCAGAACATTTTCCAGGGCAGGGGCGTGCCTGCTGGGAAAATAGATGGAAAGCAGGTTGGCCAGATGAAGAATGCCCGCTTCGGTACTGATTTCCTGCCTTGATTTGGCTGCCGGGAATCCAGACCCATCGTGCCGTTCATGGTGATCACGAACCCATTCCGTAAGGGGAGCGAAGGGCCGAAAGTTGGCAAGGATGGCGCTGCCGCGACTGGCATGTTCCCGAACCGCGACATCATGAAAGCCCTGCAGGGGAAGATGCAGGGCATCACTCTTTATCCCGATGCCGCCGATGTCATGAAATAATCCGGCAAGATAGACGCCGGCAGGATTTGCCAGGTTCATCTGGGTTGCCAGGGCATGGGAGAGAAGCGCGACCTGCCGACCGTGGTCCAGTTTACCTTTCTCGTCAAGATCAAGTGCCGTGGAGAGTAGGGCGATGATCTGCTGGAAGAATTCCTGTTTGTTGTCTGGGCTGTTCATGTCAGCACTGGCAATGGATGGTATTCCGGAAAGGGGTTAAAGTCTGGGGTATAGACGCTTTGTCGTTGGCGCTGAAGAATGGAGCCTTGAGAGAGTAACTATCAAATATTTCAGACCTAAATGCTATAACTTATATTTATACTCAAGAATTAACAAAAAAGGCAAGGAGGATTTTTGGTGAGGAATTTCTTCGTTGAGCCTTGCAGGGACAGGTGAACCAAACGCAGGCGGGGGCCTTCTCCGTGGTTCGTAGAAAATGTGTTATCACAATGTTGGTGTTATAAATGTTATATTTTTAAGTATGTTATCATGGACAGTGTGGGATTCTTCCTGGTGTCGTGCACACGCAATTGAAATTGACCCCTGACCCTGCGTCGGGTATTCTTTTCTCTCACTTGGGGGATAATTTTTTCTGCCATGATCCTCCTCTTGTAGAGAGTCTGTTTGGTGTTTTGTTGAAGTCCTGATCTCTCTGCCCTCCGATGGATGGAGGGCAACCAATTCTCGGATTGTTTGAGGCAATCCCTTTTTCTTTTGTTCATTTCTCGTATGGCCCAATCACCGCAAACTCCGCCCCCGGTTAAACGGCGAGCTGCTCCGAAGCGTCCTAAAGCCCCTGGTTCTGGACGGAAAAAGTCCATCCCTGTCAAGAGTCCGCCCCAGATCTCGTTATTCCATGGTTCGATATTAATCGGTTTGGAGTACCTCGGGCTGCTGGGTATCGGGATGGTGGCAGTCATTGTTGTGCTGGGATATTCTGCCAACCGCTTCTCCGGTACTGGATTTTTTAACAGTTATCTGCCCTTTACCGCTGGAATTATCGGGGTGGTTATTGTGGGGATTGTCCTGATCGCCTTCTGGCAGAAAGCGCGGAGGTGGTTGCGGCGGTACTCTCAACTGTTCCCACCGGCCATTGTTCTCGGTCTGGCGCTGTTGATTGTCGGGGTCGCTCCGCCGGAGATGTTCAGTCGGGCCTTCCTCTATTATCGGATTCTGGTGGGCGGAAAAGAGGAGGCGAGCCGCGCCGCCCTGACCCATCAGGTCTATGCCGCCTATCGCCGACTGGATACGGCGCAGATGACCAAGATGGTCAGTCAGGCCGCGCCCTATGTGACGGCCATCGAAGAGGCGGCGGCCGTCTATGGTATTGACGGCGATCTCCTCAAGGGCCTTGCCGCCAGTGAATCTTCTTTCCTGCCGCGGACGAGCAGCGATGGCGGGCATGGGCTCTTTCAAATCACCCAGGCCCCGGCAGTAGCAACGACGGCGGTAAACCGGCTATTCCCACCAGAGCAGCGGCTGTTCACCGATGTCCGGTATAACGCCCATCTCGGGGCGGCGACCCTTCGCCACTATCTCAGTGAAATGAAGGGAGACCTTTTCCTTGGCCTGCTTGCCTATAATATCGGGCCGGCCAATGGCGGGCTGCGTTTTATTATGGAGCAGTATGGGGCCACCGACTTTATTACCATCCAGCCCTATCTGATGCAGCTGCCCCGGGACTATCCCATTCGGGTCCTTTCCTATTCCCTTGCCTTTCGCATAGGCCGGCAGGAAGGTCGCCTGCTTGCCTACGAAGAGGGGAAAAACGCCGTGCGAATCCAGTCCATTGGGATCCCCGGACTGAAGTGATGCTTTGTCATAACCGCTTTAAGGAGGCCTGTCGATGCATTGGTGTCTGAAGCAGAGGCGTTGAAATCGTCAAAAAAATATTGACGTGCCCCTGCTTTTTCATTAGAAAACGAACTAATAATTTCAGATGCTCGTAACAGAGCTTAAAAGGGAACCCGGTGGCAATCCGGGACGGGCCCGCCGCTGTGACCGGGGACGACCGTTGCACTTAGCCACTGACCTGTATCATAAAAGGGTTGGGAAGGCGCAACAGGAAGGACGATCCGGAAGTCAGAAGACCTGTCTGAATGAAGAACAGCTGTTCCCGTGGACAAGGGACAGGTCTGAATCGTCTGTGGATAAATAAGGGAATCCCCGGATCAATTTTATCATTGGTCCGGGGATTTTTTTTTAGGTGCCGTTGCAAAAAGAGCAAGGCTCTTTTTGCTCATTTTGCTTACGGCACCTTATGCCGCGTCAGAGAAACAGCAATCTTTTCTGCTGTTTCTCTGCGCGGCGTCTCGCAAGTTCCATTCATCCTGCCAGACACCCCCCCGGACCGACAACTTTTTCAGGGAGAAAAAATGAAAAAGCAGGTTTCCGTTTTAGTGCCTTACAGAGGAGTATCTTGTTCTTTTTACAAGAAAATACTCTGCAAAAGGCACTTATCCCGTTTGTCGGGGTTAGCGTTGTGTACCATGTTCAGTCTTAATGTAAGCAGCACGCTGGCCGCAGGCGATGGCCAGACCACAGACAGCGGGGCTGATGCCGTCCCCGGTGTCGAGACGATCAACGGCAAGACCTATCTGACCATCACCGCCAGTCGGGTTCTGGAGAAGCAAAGCGGGGTCAGCTCCAATCTGACGGTGATCGATCGGGAGGAGATTGAACGCAGTAGTGCCGATTCGGTGGGTGATCTGATTGCCGAACAGGGTGTCGGGCATGTGCATAAATATCCAGGCGTTGCGACGTCCATCGGTATTCGCGGCTTTCGCACCGATACCCATGGCAACGATCTCCAAGGACACGTGCTGGTGTTGCTCGATGGTCGCCGGGCGGGAACCGGCAATCTTGCCAAGATTATGACGAAAAACGTTGAACGCATCGAGATTATCCGTGGTCCCGGTGCGGTTCAGTATGGTTCCGGAGGGATGGGCGGGGTGGTCAATATCATCACCCGTCAGGGCAAAAGCAATTCCGCTTTTGTCGAGGGCGGGGGGGGGAGTTTTGGCGAGGCGGAAGGAAGCATCGGCGGCACAGCCAAGGAGAAGGGCTTTGATTTTGCCGGAGCCCTCAGCCATTCCACCCAGGGTGACTATAAAACCGGCAGCGGTGTGACCTTTGCCAATACCGGTTTTGATGGCCAGACCGGCGCCAGCCTCAATGGCGGGTACGAGTTTTCCCCCCATAACCGTTTCGGGGTGATCGTCACTGATTATGATGTCGATCGTGCCGGTGATCCCGGCTATCTGAGTGCCAATGATACCGACAATTATAGTGACAAGAGCAATTACTCCGTGGACAGCTCGTACAATGGTCAAAGCAGCTCCGGCCGTTATCAGTGGATGGGGCGCTACTTCTTCGGCAAGGATGAGAATATCTGGAACGATCCTCGGCTTTCCAATGCCTCGGGCTATGATGACGGCATCGCGACAAGCAATAAAACCGACCAGCAAGGGGCCCAGGCCCAGATAAGCGGGGCGCTTGGAGCGCTGCATCTGACCACCGGCCTTGACTGGCTCCATTATGAAGTGGAAAATACCTATAGCCCGCAGCGGACCACCTATGACAACCCGGCCCTTTTCCTGCTGGCAAGAGTTGGCTTTCTCGACGAGCGGTTGACCCTCTCCGGCGGTGTCCGTCAAGATTGGTACGCCGTGGAGGTTGAGCAGCCGGCCGGCCGCGACGAGGACACTTCCCATTTTACGCCGCAAGTCGGCCTGGCATATCTGCTCACCGATGCCCTCAAACTCCGAGCCCAGGTGGCGCAGGGCTTTGTTATGCCCTCTGCCGATCAGCTTGCCATTGATATCCTGGCCGCTGGACGCCGCACCGTTGGCAATCCAGATCTTGATCCTGAAACAAGTATGACCTGGGAGGGCGGGGTTGATTACACGAAGTCGGGGCTGAAGGGGGCTTTGACCTGGTTTACCACCGACTTTGATGATAAGATCGTCCGTAAAAGTCTGCCGGGCAATATCACCAGCTTCACCAATCTGGGCAGCGCCAGCATCAGCGGGATTGAGGCCGCTCTTTCCTATGATGTCGGTGAACCCCTGCACTGGGCATGGGAGGTCCGGCCTTTTGTCGATATGACCTGGCTGACCCGCTACGAGGATAATGCCACGGGAGAGGATCTGACCTACATAAGCGATAGGACCCTGTCCACGGGACTGTCCTTTGCCGATGGTGCCGGAGGACTTTCCGGTCGGCTCAACGTCACCTATACCGGACCGCAGCAGGTGGATGACTGGGAAGATACCTATACCGTGGTGGAGCTTGACAGCTTTGTTGTCACCGATCTGAGTCTCAGCTACCGGTTCCTGCGCAGTGAGCAACTGGGTGACTTCACTGTTCGTGGCGAGCTGTGCAACCTTTTTGATCAAGACTATGCCTATGTCAAGGGCTACCCGATGCCGGGCCGCTCGATATGGGCCGGGTTGAAGTGGGAATGGTAGATCCTGTTTTGGAATAAGCGGAGATTTTTTGCTCCATGGGGTGGTCTGTTGCTGTATGTAAATAACAGCACCACCCCCAACCCCCTCCTTGAACAAAGGAGGGGGCTTTAGGGTGCTTTTAAAGATTCCCTGTTGATCTTATTTGAGCCTCCAAGGGCTTGATTTGAGAAATAAAACAAAAAAATGAATAAATTCAAAGTGCTCACTCTCTTTCTGCTTCTGTTTATGGGCCTTGCCTTCTCGCCGGCAGATGCCTTCAGTCAGGAGGAACGGGTTCCCCAGCGGATTGTCTCGCTGGGGCCGATCAATACCGAAAATGTTTATCTTCTCGGGGCCCAGGATCGACTGGTGGCCAATACCAGTTATTGCGTTCATCCGCCGGCGGCGAAGGAAAAAGTGAAGATCGGTTCGGTGATGCATTTTAATATCGAGCAGATTCTCAGTCTCGAGCCGGATCTGATTCTGGCCACCGGTCTGACCAGTCCCCAGCAGGTCGCCCAGCTTTCGGCCTCCGGGGTGCGGGTGGTGCATTTTCATCAGCCATCGAGTTTTGCTTCCATTTGTGACCATTTTCTGGAGCTTGGAAAACTGCTGGGGCTTGAAGCAAAGGCCAGAGACATCATTGCCGAGGCGCAGGCAGAGGTTCGTGAAATTCAAGAGCGGGTGAAGGGGTTGCCGCCCAAAAAAGTGTTTTTGCAGGTGGGAGCCACCCCCCTTTTTTCTTCGGTGGACAGTTCCTTTACCAATGACTTTATTGTCCTCGCCGGTGGAATCAATATCGCTGCCGGCAAGCGGGAAGGCCGCTATAACTATGAGATGGTCACCGCCCAGAATCCCGATGTGATTATCGTCGCGATCATGGGCAGTGAAGGGGGCATGGGCAGCAGGGAAAAAGAGGAGTGGCAGCGTTTTACCCCCATTTCAGCGGTGCGGAATGGACAGGTCTTCGTGGTTGATCCCGATCTTATCTGCAGCCCCTCACCCCTGACCTTTGTCAAGGGATTGGAAACGATTGCGAACCTGATTCATCCGCTGGAAGAATGAGGGCGATTGGATTATCCCCCGCCCTGCTTTTATGGGGCAGAAATTTTGCCAGGTAAAAGATTATCACCCCCGGCCCCTCCTAAAACAGGAGGGGAGCAGAGCTGCTCTTTCCTGACAGCGGAAGGGTGTGGATAATGCCACAGAAGCCAAGGTCTTAAAAGTCCCCTCCTGATTTAGGAGGGGGTTGGGGGTGGTTATCCTTCCCTTTTCAGCAATTCAAAATCATCAATCTATCCATCTTCTCAGATAAAATATGTCATTTACAAGCCTTGGACTCTCTGCTGCCCTGCTTCAAGCCATTGAAGATGCTGGTTATATCACTCCCACGCCGGTTCAGCGTAAGGCGATCCCGGCGGTTCTTTCCGGCAGGGATGTTATGGCGGCGGCCCAGACCGGTACCGGCAAGACCGCTGCTTTTGTCCTGCCTCTGCTGCAGCGTCTGGCCGGAGGTTGCGGGGTGCAGGCCAATCATATCCGCGCCCTGGTGCTGGTGCCGACCCGGGAACTGGCGGAACAGGTGGCAGGAACCGTTGCCATTTATGGCAGGCATCTGTCACTGAAGTCGGGTGTGGTGTATGGCGGGGTGAAGATCAATCCGCAGATGATGAAATTGAGGGGCGGGGTCGATGTGCTGGTGGCAACGCCTGGTCGTCTGCTGGATCTTTTCAACCAGAACGCCGTGCGGTTTGCCCTGGTGGAGACCCTGGTCCTCGATGAGGCTGACCGGATGCTTGATCTGGGGTTTATTGCCGATATCCGCAAGATCCTGGCCCTGCTCCCGGTCAGACGGCAGAACCTCCTTTTCTCGGCCACTTTTTCCGGTGAGATTCGTACCCTCACCCAGGGGTTGCTTAGAAATCCGGTGCAGATAGAGGTCAGCCCCCGCAACTCGGCGGCCAAAGGGGTGAAACAGTGGGTGTATGAGGCGGATAAAGGCAGGAAGCCGGCCCTGCTCAGTTATCTGGTGCGCAATAGAGGCTGGGTACAGGTGCTGGTGTTTGTTCGGACCCGCAGTGGGGCCGACAGTCTGGCCCGGAAACTGGTAAGCGATGGCATTGTTTCGGCGGTGATCCACGGGGAAAAGACCCAGGCAGAGCGTTCCCGCGTCCTTGCTGATTTTAAGGCGGGTCAGATCCGGGTTCTCGTTGCAACCGACATTGCCTCCCGCGGCCTTGACATCAGCGAACTGCCGCAGGTGATCAACTTTGACTTGCCGAAGGTGGCGGAGGACTACATTCACCGCATCGGCCGCACTGGCCGTGCCGGTTTACAAGGGGAAGGGATCTCACTGGTCAGCGCCGATGAGGTGCAGCAGCTTGCCGCCATTGAGACCCTGATCGGCCAGACCCTGGAGCGAGAGGTTGTCACTGGTTTTATCCCGACCCATAGTGTTCCCTTGACCCGGCAACTCAAAGTCCGTCCCAAAAAACCAAAGAAATCAAAACCACTGGAAGCAAAAGGGGACCATCGACCGTCGGCCGGAGACAAGAAAAACAGCAGCCCAAAAGTGCGCCGCCGGGGCAAACCTTAGGAAGTCAAAACCATATCTGGCGTCCTCGCCTCGCCCTTCCCCCACAATTTCTTTGCCGTAAGAGAGGTTGCTCCTTGCTCCTCACAAGCCTTCCATACTCGTCAACAGAGTCCAAAGGGCTTGTTTCGTTGGCATATCAACCCCATTCATCATGAAAGCAGGGCCTCTTCAATGACTGTTTGCAATCTCGTCAGCTCAAAGGGTTTGCTGATGGCAGCACGAAATCCGTAGGCACGAAAGTTGGCCATGACCGGATCGTTGGAGTAGCCGCTGGAGACAATGAGCCGGGCATTGGGATACTTCTGTAGGAGGATGGATGCCGCCTCTCTTCCACCCATGCCGCCGGGGATGGTCAGATCCATGATCGCCAGGTCCACCGGAGTGCCGGCAGCTTGTAATGTCTCATACATTCTGACGGCCTCGGTCCCGTTGTCAACCAGCACGGCTTGATGCCCAAGGGTGGTAAGTTGGTGCCTGATAACCTCGCGGATAATCATCTCGTCATCAAGAACCATAACCCGTGCCGATTTGACGGGTTTAACTGGAGATGGCAGTCGTGCCAGCATGGTGCCGGATGGCCCATCCTGCATGGAATGCACCGGTAGGTAGATGGTAAAGGTCGTGCCCTGATCGGGCTCGGATTGCACCAGCAGATAGCCGTTATGTTTGCGGATAATGGAATGGCAGATGGCCAGGCCTAGTCCGTTGCCCGTCTCCTTGGTGGTAAAGTAAGGATCAAAGATCCGGTCGATGATGTGCTGCGGAATGCCGCATCCGCTATCCTGGATCGTAATGCGGACATAGGAGCCTTCGTCGCTTTTGAGTAGGGGTTCGGACGCAGGGTCACTGATGTTGGAGCCGGCGATGATGATTCTGCCGCCCTCGGGCATGGCATGTTTGGCATTGATGATGATATTCTGGATGACCTGGCTGATCTGGCCGACGTCCACCTCCGCCTTCCATAGATCTTCGGGAAAGTGGTACTCACAGCCGACCCGGCTGCCATGCAATACGAAATCAGCGGAATCCTGGATAATTGCAGGCAGCGAGGCGCTGTCCTTCACGGGATTGCCTCCCTTGGAGAAGGTGAGCAGCTGCTTGGTCAGATAGCTTGCCCGCATCACCGCTTTCTGGGCATCAGCCAGGAGAACAGAGGTGCCTTCGTCTTTTCCGGCGATGCGGAAGGCCGCAACTTCGATATTGCCCAGGATGGCTGCCAGAATATTGTTGAAATCATGGGCGATTCCCCCGGCAAGCACGCCTACGGACTCGAGTTTCATGACCTTGAACAGTTCATTTTCAATTCTCTTCTCATGGGTAATGTCGCGGAAGACGATCACCACCCCGATCATATTGCTGTCCCAGTCGAGGATGGGTGAACAGCTGTCGGCGATACTGCGGATGGCCCCGTTTCTGGCAACTAATGCCGTGTCGCCAACAAGCGTTATGGGGCGGCCCGTTTTCAGGACAGTGTGAACCGGACTTGGAATGGGGGAATCGGTTTTTTCATCAATAAGGGCAAAGATGGCGGTGACTTCCTGTCCCTGAGCCTCTTCATTGGTCCAGCCGGTCAGTTCCTGCGCCGCGCTGTTGATAAGGACAACTTTGCCCTCCGTGTCGGTTGTGATCACGGCATCTCCAATGGAATGGAGGGTTACCGCCAGTCGTTCCTTTTCATCTGCCAGAGCCTTCTGGGCGTTTAATCTGACCGTGACTTCTGTCTCCAGTCCATGGGTGAAGGTCTGGATTCGTTTGATCATGGTGTTGAACCCCTTAACCAATTTACCAATCTCGTCGTTGCGGGTAACCGGCAGTGCTGTTTGATCGAAGGTTCCGTCTTCCATGCCCTGCATTGCCTTGGACAGAGCATTGACCGGTGAGGCAATGGAGCGGGCGACAAAAAAGGTGATGACTGCAGCTAGCAGCATCGCCGTAAGAAAAATGACGATGATCTGCAGGATGGCTTCTTGGATCAGGGTCCAGGCGCGTTCATAATCAAGGATTGTGACCAGGGTGGTGGCCGGTTTCCCATCCGGGCCGGCAATTTCTGCTGAATTGAAGATTTTGCGCTTCCCATCCACTGAACAAAATAAGATTGGCAATGAATCCGCAGAACTTGAAGTTTTCGATTCAGCAAGGGCTTTCAGGAGTTTATTGGGGTTCGAAGCATGAAGGACATAGGAGGATGCGAAATATTTATCCATTGTTACCAGGGCGGTATAATCGGCCCCGGAGGCCTTCTGCATGGCCTGCATCATTGGAGTGTTGTCAGAAAGTCGGACGGCGGAAAGAAGTGTGCCGATGTGGGTGTCTCGAATCTTGATCGGAACGGCCGATTCAAGCAGAAGTTCTGTCTGCGCCTGCCATTTGTCAGGTAAGCCGACAGCCGCCCGGGCGAGAAGGGGATGGTCTTCCTGGATCGTGATGGTGATGCTGTTCCCTTGTAAAGCCTGGCGAACCAGTGGGTGCTGGGAAATATTAGCGGTGTCATCAGTCATCGACGGATACATGGCCACGATGTTGCCGGAGATGTCGGTGGCCAGAAGAAAATCCATCTTGTATTCTCGAGCCAGAATTTCCAGCTGTTTTTCCAGCTGGGGCAGAACGCCCAGGCGGAGGGTGGTCTTGCAGGTGTTATCGTTGGCCGTGGCAATGGTTGTCAGTGCCAGTCGATCTTCGATATTTTGATAGAAGAGCTTGCAGGCACCAAGGCTTGCTTGCAGTTCCCGGTTTAGACTGCGGTTGACTTGTTCCCTGTAGGAGAAAAAAGCGAACACTGTGGCGAGAAGCATGGGAAGGAGAACGACGCCCATTGCCATAAAGGTGAGCTTGGAGCGAAGGGAATAAAATGCATTTTGTCGGATTGGGAGCATGTATTTTATCTTTGATAATGGATTAAGGGTGGATGCTTTTTTTTGCATAGATAATATCGGCTGCTTCCAAAATGTCCACTGGAATTTCGAGGTTCAGTTTTTTTGCCCGGTCAAGGTTCAAAGTTATGGCGTATTTGCCGGGGTTTTCAATGGGAATGTCGCCCGGTTTTGCGCCCGCCAGCACCTTGACGATCTTGTCGGCAAGTCTTTGTCCGGTCTCCTTGATATCGATGCCGGCGGAGGCAAGAACACCGGCCTCCACCCAGCTACTCATCCAGGTGAAATCGGGTTTTTTCTGATTGTCCGCCATCCATCTGATCGTCTCCTTTGCCGGGTTGATGGTGCCGTCCTCCTTGATCAGGCTGACCGGGTTAAAGGTGTAGATGATATCGACGGAGGGGTCGCTGTCATATTTTTTGATCAGGGCCTGGTACTCAGAGAGCCTGGTGACCTTGGCAGCTGGCAGGAAGCGCAGGGGAAGGGACTCTCGGTGCAGGGCGATATGGGCCTCGTTAGCCTCCGCCATTCGCTTGGCGAAGGGCGTCGAATCGGAGTAGATGGTGACCACGGTCTTGGCCGTCGGGATAATGTTTGTGATCAGGTTCAGATTCTGGCTTAATGCATGTTCTTCAGTGACACCGGTGACGTTTTTCCCTGGGTGCTCTCTGCTTTCCATAAAGGTATGGATGCGGTTGTAATATTCCAGCGGCACATTGGTGCCGGCAAAGAAAACCGGGGTACTGTTGTCGGTCAGGGCCGGCAGGACATGTTCAAAGGCGTTGTCATCGAGGAGGACAATAATTCGGGGCTTGAGCCGATCCACCTCGGCCAAGGCGAGTTGTGCCTGCTTGTGGATGGCTTCTTCGGTGATATGGGTTTCCTGGCCATTCATATAATAGTAGTGCAGCTCCAGTTGTTTGCCGTTCTGGTAGCCGGCCTGGGCCAACCCTTCCAGCAGTCCCACTTCGATGGTCGCCCCGCAGCCGGTTCCCTTCTCATAGCTCTGTATGATGAGCAGAGAAATGAGCCCGGGGTTTACTGATTCACTCGGTTTCAGTTCTACAATGTCATAGAGGATATCGGCGGCGCTGAGAATATCCATGGGGATCGTGATCCCCAGTTGCCGGCCCCGCTCCAGGTTGAAGACAATGGCCTGCTCGTCGGCATCGGCAATGGGGATGCTGCCTGCTGGTTTGCCTTTTAGGATAGAAGCGGCCTGACGACCGGCCTGTTTTCCCATGGCATCAAAATTAACAACCGCCCCGCCAAACATGCCAAGTTGTGAGTAGAAATTATTGTTAGCCATCTCCGGTTTAGTTGAGTTGGCAAAGACCCAGGTCAGAATCTCCCGAGTCGCGACATTTGTGTTGTTGGCAGTTTTCAAGGTCGTCAGCACCGGATAGATTGCGCCAACATCCGGGTCTTGATTGATGGTCTTGATTTTTTCTTTCAACTCCTCGAAGGTCTTGACCTGATGGTACTCAAGGGTACTGGCCGGAGAAGAGACCCCTGCCATCTCTTTGTCGATCTGTACCCTGAATGCATCACCAGTGGGGGAGCTATCATAGATAAAGGCGACCTTGCCCATGCCGATGATGCCATGCATGACTTCCAGGGCTTTAGCGATGTGAAGTTTTTCGTAGACACCGGTGACGTTGCCGCCTGGTTCTTCCCGTGTTGCCATAAATTTTTTGGTCTGGTTATAGTATTCCGGCTGCCGGTTCATGCCGGTAAAAACCACAGGGATGGCACTGCCGGCGAGGGGCAGCATCACCGTTCTTGCGGCATTGTCATCGATGGTGATTACCAGATCCGGGGCGAATTCTTGGATCTTTTCCAGCGCCAGCCGGCCTCTTTCTTCAATTTGTTCGCGATCGGTGTACGTCCGCAGGGTATCCATAAAAAAATGTTGCACCTGCAGGTTCCTGCTGTCTTGAAACCCTTCTTTATCCAGAGCATGAATAATGCCGTCCAGTTGCGGCTTCCCGGTGACCTGGCCTGGTTCGTAGCTGCTGACAATCAGTATCTTTTTGGGTTTCTGTCCTTCCGTGCACAAGCCAGTGCCTTGCAGGATTAAGATGATGGACAGAAAGAGCAATAGGATAAAAGGGAAAGAACAGTCTGAGGGAAACAGCCCATTTTTGGCGCTTGCATGTGTCATGATGGTAAATCTCCTTTCTTATCTTTTTTCAGTGCGTCCATGACCGATTCGTAATGTTCCGGGTAGTGCTCCTTCAGGCAGGTAGGGCAGATGGAATGACTGAAGTCAACGGAGGAGTGGCGCGAAATATAGCTCTCGACCTGTTCCCAGTAGCCTTCATCACAGCGGATGCACTTGCAGAAGCTGCAGATCGGCAGGATTCCCTGCAGGGTTTTTATCTCACCAAGAGCGGTGCGCAGCTCGGCGATCAGATGTTCCCGTTCCTGATGGTACTGTTTCAATCCCTTGTGGGCGTCAATATCGCGGCTGCACTTTTCAATGGCGGTGATAAACTTGCCAAGATCAATGGGCTTGAGGACATAATGGTCGATGCCGATTTCGATGGCCTCCAGGAGAAAGGCTGTGTCGCTATGGGCGGTGGTGGCGATAATCCTGATGTCCGGGTTGATCTTGCGGATCATATCCGCCATCTGCAATCCGTCCATAACCGGCATGCGGATATCTGTGATCACAAGATCAGGATTGAAACGGTGGAAGAGTTCGAGGCCGATGGCGCCGTTTTCAGCGGTCAGAACCGTCTCGGCCCGCCGATTTAAAAGTTGTTCCATCTCTAATCTTGTGGCAGCGTCGTCTTCGACATAGAGAATGGTCAGGTCATGGCGTTTGTTCTCCGACATGTTTTACTCCTTTGATACGCTGGATTCTAGGTGAGATTGTGATTCAAGAAAGCAGCTGCTCGGCACTTCATCTGCATTCTTCAGCCCCGGCAGTTCAATGGTGAACACCGCCCCTTGCGCGGTGTTGTGGACGGACAGCCCGCCGTCCATGTGTTCAATGATCAGCTTTGACATGTAGAGCCCTGTACCAGTGCCCTTGTCCGGGGCCTTTGTGGTGAAATATGGCTCAAAAATATGGTCTATGCTCTCGGCGCTTATCCCGCCGCCGTTATCGGCGATCTTGATGGTGATCGTGCCATCTGCGTGAACAAAATCGATGTCAATACGGCTTGGGACTGCATTCTGAGTGTTGGCTGCAGCCCTGTGGGCAAGTATGGCATCCTGGGCGTTGCTCAGAAGATTAATGATAACATGACGAAATTCATTACGATATCCAGCTATGACCATGGCCTCGCAGGAGGGCAGGGTGGTCATGACGTCGTAGCTTTTGTCATGGGTGTGGCAGGTAAGATAATAACTGATGTGGTTGGAGGAGAGCTGTTCAGAGACGAGCTGAAGCACTTCGCCTACGACCCGCATTGCGTCGAAGGTGGATTTTTGCTTGTCCGGTTTAAAGAAATTGCGGAAATCTTCAATGGTCCTCGACATGTGATGGATCAGATTCATGGATTTCTGTACAGTTCTGTCAAGCACTGCCTGATTCATCTCTCCGAAGGTACTGGCCTCCTGGAGATTTTGAATAATCAGACCAAGGGCATTGAGTGGTTGTCGCCATTGATGGGCGATGGCGCCAAGCATCTCACCCATGGCCGCAAGTTTGGACTGATGAATCAGTATCTGCTCGCTTTGGAGTCTGAGCGCGACCTCTTCCTCCACCTGCTGCGCAAGGTTTTTGGTCAGGGATTCCAGTTGCCGGGTTTTCTCCTGCAGTCGCAGGCCCGTCAGTTTGGTTGTGCTGATATCACTGTGCATGATGACAGCACAATTTTCGTTGCCCCTTTTAAAGCGGCTGATCTTGGCTTCAAACCAACGGCTTTTGGTGGGCCCATCACAAGGGTAGACCATGGAAAATTCGTTGTCACATCCGCTTAGAATGGCACGAATGGCTGTGGCAATGGTCGCGGCCTCCGGGGCGTTCGGGCCTGCGCTTTTGTCGCAGACCGTCAGGTAATTTACGCCCAACCATGTGTTCGTGCCGACAAATCCGTTTTCTTGAGCAAACGATTGCCAGGATTTGTTGACCGACAGGATATCTCCTTGACTATTGACCACGCAGAGGTGGGCAGGAAGTGCGTCGATGGTTGCCCTGGCGAATTTTTCCGCGTCAAGAAGTCGTGCCTGGCTTTCCTGCAGCTCCATCTCCGCCTGTTTGCGACTGCTGATATCCGTATGGGTGCCTGACATTAGCAGCGGCTTTCCATCCACAGTGTGTGACATGACCTTGCCACGGTCATGCAACCATACCCAGTGGCCGTCTTTATGGCGCATCCGGCATTCGCATTCATAATAATCGAGAATTCCTGCAAAATGCTGCTCCAACAGAGACTCAGAAAGCTTGAGATCCTCCGGGTGGGTTCGTTCAAGCCAGGTCTGGATGTTGAGCGGCTGCAGTTCCGTCAGGTGGTAGCCGAGAATGGACGCCCATCGCTCGTTGTAGAGCGTCTCTCCACTTTGCACGTTCCATTCCCAGGTTCCGACATTGGTGCCCTCGATGATGGAATCCAACCGTTGCCGTTCTTGCTCCAGGTCAGCGGTACGGGCCAGAACGGTTTTCTCCAGCTCCGCATTGTAGGCATTGATGGTTGCCAGGTTGTGGTCGATGGTCGCGGCTGAATGTTGAAAATTTTCAATCAATTCGCGTAATTCAAAAAAGTTTGACTGCGGCCAGCTGATCTTTTCCTGACCCGCAATTTTTGCCGGCAGGTTTTGGGAGATACGGGCCAGGGCCAGGACGGGAGTGGTAAGATAACGGCTGATGAAGGAGGCGAGGGCGAGCATGACCATCAGGAAGGCTGTGACGATGGAGAGTCCCCAAATGGTGGAGTCGTAGAAATAGCTTTGCATGGGGGCCAGGGAAGATTCCATCAGCAAAGTCCAGGGGGTGTCCGGTATCGGCAGCCTTGAAAAATAATATGCCCCCTTCCAGGAGTCCATGATGCTGATATTTTTTTGGGAGCCGGGGATAAAGAGGTCGGTCGTCTCAGAGACGGGAATGATCTGCCCGGTAGTCTGCTGTATTGCTTCGAGTGGCTGTCTTGATCTGTCGGTGCTGACAATGACCTTGTCGTGCCGGTCTAGAATAGTAAAGGCCATTTTCTGATAATGGCTGGTCTGCTCGAGTAATTGCTCCAACTGGTTCAAATTGATGGTGCCCACTCCATAATGGGAAAGCTGCCCGTTGTTGATAATGGGGGTGCTGATGGTAATGATGGGGGCGAAGATGGTTGCCTGTCCGGTGAAAACATCAGAGATGGTGGGTTGCAGGGTGCTTTTCATCTCTTTGAACCAGGCCCGGTCGCTTAAATTGATGCCGATGGTGGATTCCCTTTTTGCATTCACCGGCGGGTCGCAGGCAACGATGGTGGCCATGCCGTCGGAGAGAAAGACGGCGTGAAAGAGAGGGAAAAGCTGGTGAATAGACTTCAACTCCTCTTGCAGTATATTTGAGGGTTGGAGTGGATGGCTGGTTCCCAGTTCCGCGATGATGCTGGTCGCGTTTTGATAGTCAGTTATCCATTTGCCTATGGAATGAGCAGTTAATTGTGACTCGACCTGGATGTCATGCAGTGTGCGCGTCTGGGTTGCCGATACCTCTCGGCGGGTGAGAAAGAGGAGGATGCCAAGGGCCGGAATCATCAAAAAAGCCGCAGCCATCTGGAAGATGACCTGATTGTAAGGAATGGGGCGGTGATACAGGGGAGGTGAATTCCAGGAGAGGCGGGGCAGCAGGGACATGCCGATCCATGCAACCAGGGTGTTGAGCATCCCGTTTAATGCCTGTTTTAGAACAATAATAACGGTATGCTGAAACCCCAGCTCCATGATGCCGCCATAGAACAGGGCAACCAGGGGGCAGCCCAAGAGCAGCCAGTAAAGGCTGTCGATGAGCAGCAGATTGGATCTGCCCCGCTGGAGAGCGAACCCCATCCACAGGATTTCGGCGGTAAAGATGATAATGGCATAGGGATGGTGCCAGAGGAAAAACGTGTAGCTGGAGGCGATCAGCGCAACTGTCACTCCAAGCCATGTTCCCAGTCGGCTGACGGCGATAACCGAGAAGATGCTGCCGAAGATGAACATCACCCCGAAGGCGATGGGTAGGGCAAGGGTGTTGCCGGCAATGCCTGATAATGACAGGAGTGCGGCAATCAGCAATGATTTGATCAGGGGCTTACGCATTCAATCTCACGGATGGTTCTTGGGTGCCATGTCTGGTCACGAACCAGACCGGTCTTTTAAGGCAAGGAACCTTCAGGAAGGAATATCATTTCCTGATAATTACCTGATAATGAGTATAAAAGAGAGAAGAAATTGCTGTCAGATGAAGTTTTTTGCCTTGCCCTGGCCATTGGCGTATCGGCCGGAAATCTTGATCCAGGAAAGCAAAAGGAAGAGCTGGCCCGGTCACCCCTGTCTTGGGCTGAAATTTGGCCCGCCAAGTGAAGAAGGGGAGACGCAGATTTCTCTCCATGAAAAATGGTCTGGAGCTCCGTTGGACTCTTGGGGTATTTCTGCCGGGCTGCTACTACAAAAGTATGGTTTCTATGCATATATCTTGAATTTTTCCAAAATTTTCGATACTAAGGGGGGAAGATTCTATACGTTTTCGGAAGGTGAAAAAACTCTGTCTTCTGCTTTTTCCCCTTCTTCATTTTTTCGGGGTATTTAAATGGTCACAAACAAGTTGTTCTGTTGCCGGTCGGGAGTGCTCGCCCTGCTGCTGCTCTCTAGCTGGGGATGCAGCCGGGAGCCTGCACCCTTTGTCTGTACCGACCCCATTGGTTGTGTGGATGTGGCTCCGCAAGACCCGTTGCAGTTTGGCGTTCTCCAGGCCCTGAGCGGTCAAGTTGCCCCCTTGGGTCTGGAACAGTTGCGCGGGATTGAACTTGCCCTGACCAAATGTCAGAAAGAACTTCTCGGGCATCCCGTCATCCTCCAGATAGAGGACGATGGCTGCACCGCAGAAGGAGGTGCCAATGCCGCCCTGAAGATTATTGCCGATCCCCAGGCCGTGGCGATCCTCGGAAGCACCTGTTCGGGAGCAGCTGTTACCGCCTCGGCGGCCATGGCCAGTGCGGGGTTGACCATGATCTCCGGCAATAACAGCGCTCCCTTTCTCACAGCCATTGGAGGGGAGCGTGCTCCCCGCTGGCAGCCCGGTTATTTTCGCACTGCCTCCAATGAAGAGGTGGCGGGGAAGGTGGCGGCGCAATATGTCCATGCAAACCTTGGGGTCCGGAAGGCAGCCACGATTAATGATGGCGATATTTATTCGCGTGGACTGGTTGAGGGGTTTGAGCAGGAGTTTCGCCAATTAGGTGGGGACATTGTGCTGTCCGCCGCCGTTGATAAGGGTGATGCGCAGATGCAGCCGGTCTTGACGGCCGTAGTTGAAGCCGGGGCGCAGCTGCTCTTTTTCCCCTTGTTTCAGCCAGAAGGCAATCGTATTCTGCTCCAGAGTAAGGGGATGGCCGGCTTTGGACAGGTTGTTCTGATGAGTGACGGGGCGCTGATTGAGAAGTCGTTCCTTGATGCGGTCGGGGGGGAGGCCAAAGGGATGTATTTTGTCGGCCCGGCCAAGGCCAACGGAGTGCTGGTCAAGGCCCTGGTGCAAGACTATGTCGCAACTTTTAAGGCCCCTCCATCGACTAACTATTATCTGGGCGCCTATGATTCGGTGAATCTGCTCTTTGCCGCCATTGAAAAGGTGGCGGTGAAAGAGAAGGACGGGACGCTGCATATCGGTCGCCAGGCGCTTCGGGATGCCCTGTATATGACAAAGATGTTTGACGGGGTTTCAGGCAGACTGACCTGTGACCAGTTCGGTGATTGTGCCCGTCCGATCTTCAACGTCCTGCGCCTTGATGATCCGGCGGCAGGGGTTGAAGGGCTGCAGACCAACGTGCAGTTCACCAATGCGGTGCAGCCATGAACGGCGGTTTCCGGTTCATATGAAAGCTTTCGAATTCGTTATGGCCCTTTGGCAACGCCTGGGAAATTTTGTGAAAAACGGTCTAAGTATCAAGGCCCGTCTTGCAGTGGGGATTGCTGTGCTGCTTATGCTGACCCTGACGAACGCCGTCACCGTGCTGGTCGGCAGGTCTTTGCTGAACCATGCAGCTGAGGTCATGGCTGATAATCAGGAGATTGAGCGGCTGGTGCTGGAGATGAATTACGGAATGCAGCGGGCGCGTCGGCTGCATAGTGATTTCTTCCTTCATGCCCAGGAGATCGGCTTTGCCGAGGCGCACGAGAAGTATGCCCAACCCTCGGTTCGCCAGATTTCCCAAGTGATCAGCTTGAGCAAGACCCTGCAGAAGTTGGTCGAACAGTCGGTTGTGGGTGAGGGGCTGCACCTGAACCATGTGGATGTGAACCTCTATCTTTCTTTTGCCAAACGCTTTGCCGACACCTCCATTGAGGCGGTGGAGGTGTTTACCGGATTGCATGCCCCGATAAGGGGCATGGAGCCCCAACTGGAAGGCATCCTGGATGAAATTTCCGCAGAATTAAACCGGGGAAGTGAGTCTTTCTGGTTGTTTATGGACATGAAATCCCATATTCAGGAATACCGCATTTCCCGTCAGCGCCCTGAGATGCAGAGTGCCTTTAACGTCGAGAACATCCTTGTTAAATCAGTCCACAATGACCCCCATGTGGATGAGAGCAGGCGTCAAAAGCTTCTCAGTCTTCTGGACCAGGGGAGAAATCTTGCCGTCAAGATCCTTGTAGCCGAGACGTCCATCAAATCCCAGTTGAATGATTTTTCCATCCAGGCCTTGGCCGTGCGGGAAGTTTCCACGACGCTTGCAAAAATGGCCAAAAAAGAGGTGGAGCATTCTCAGCAAAAAATTCACAGCATCCGAAGTCTGGTCGTCAATATTATTCTAATGGTGACCCTGACGGGGGTGGTGGCAGCCTTTTGGCTCGCCCGAATGTTCAATCATTCCGTGATCCGGCGAGTGGATCGCCTGACCCGGTTTGCCGGAGAACTGAGAGAGGGCAATCTCGAAGTGCTTATCCCCGAGGATTCGGGAGATGAATTGGGGCAGCTGGCGCGGACATTTAACCTCATGAGTGCCCGCATAAGAGGGCTTGTAAACAATCTGGAGCAGAAGGTTGCACAGCGAACGGATGAACTTGTGGTCAGTGAAGGCCGATATCGCCAGTTGTTTGAGAATTCCAGCAGCGGAGTGATCATCTGTGAGGCCTGTGATGAGGGCAACGATTTTATTGTCAGGGATTGCAACAGGGCTGTCGAAACCATTGAGCATATCTCCCGGGAGGAGTTGATAGGCCGCAGAGTCACCGCTGTATTTCCAGGGATTCAGGAGTTTGGTCTCTTTGCCGTGATCCAGAGTGTTTGGAAGAACGGGCAGCCAAGGACAATGGCGCTGGGGTATTATGCCGATGAAAGGGTGAGTGGGTGGCGTGAAAATGCGGTCTATAAAATTGCCTCTGGAGAAATTGTTTGCGTCTACAATGATCGCACCGCTGAAAAACAGGCCGAGATAGAAAAACTGGCCATGGAGGTCAAGCTTCAGAGGTCCCGGAAGATGGAGGCCCTGGGCTTGCTTGCGGGAGGGGTGGCACACGATCTGAACAATATCCTGTCTGGCATTGTCGGTTTTCCCGACATTCTCCTGATGAATCTGCCGCAGGACAGCGAGTTGCGAAAGCCCATTGGAATCATTAAAGATTCAGGACAACGCGCCGCAGCAGTGGTTGCTGACCTGCTCACAGTGGCCCGCGGTGCCACCGGGCGGCGGGAGCAAGCCGGGCTCAATGCCCTGGTGCTTGAGTATCTTGCCTCTCCTGAGCATCTTTCCTTTGTGGCACGACATCCGCAGGTGGAGTGTGTCACTCGGCTTGATCCGGATCTGCCCTCCATCCTCTGCTCGCCAGTTCATATTAAAAAATGCATCATGAATCTTGTGA
The DNA here is from genome assembly GCA_019163335.1 of Desulfobulbaceae bacterium. Taxonomy (GTDB): domain Bacteria; phylum Desulfobacterota; class Desulfobulbia; order Desulfobulbales; family Desulfocapsaceae; genus UBA2270. The sequence continues at coordinate 44,321 of JAFLKM010000025.1, forward strand.
GTAACGCGATGGAATCCATTGACGGAGCCGGTCGGGTGGTGCTTTCCACAAGCCTGGAGCATGTTGCAGGTCAGATGGCCCGGGAGAATAACGTCAATCCCGGAGAATACGCGGTTCTCCATGTCTCCGACAACGGTAAGGGGATTCAGGAGAAGGATCTGGAACACATCTTTGAACCCTTTTATTCCAAAAAAATTATGGGGATCAGCGGGACCGGGCTGGGACTTGCCGTGGTCTGGAACAGCGTTGTCGATCATGGTGGAATGATTCAGGTGAAAAGCAGCCCGGCAGGAACTGTTTTTTCCCTGTATTTTCCCTTGGCAGTGCAGGGAGAGGGAGACGTCGAGAGGAGTGTTGAGCCGGGTGATTTCCGCAGCCGGGGTGAAAAAATATTGATTGTCGACGATGAGATCATGCTTCGCGACCTTGCAGCTGCCATGCTCAGCAGTCTTGGCTATGAAGTCGAGGTTGCAGCATCGGGTGAACAGGCCGTTGCGTATTGTCAGACACAACCCGTTGATCTGGTGTTGCTGGATATGATGATGGAGCCGGGGATCAATGGACTGGAAACCTATCGGCAGCTCCTTGCTCGTTCGCCCAATCAGAAGGCTATTGTGGTCAGCGGCTATGCCGAGACGGACGAAGTGACTGCGGTTCAGGCCCTGGGAGCAAAAAGGTTCCTCAAAAAACCCTATTCCATAGAGCAGTTAGGCCGTGTGGTACGGTATGAACTGGACGGTAATCTTACGGAAATATGATGGCCATTTAATGATACTCTGGCGGTAATCCAATGACTCTGCGGCTTCGTTTGTTTCTCATCAATTTATCCATCCTCTCGTTTGTTTTTCTCGTGATCCTTGCCATTTTTTTCTTCATTGCCGAAAAATCGGTAAAAAAGTGGGGGTTTGACCTTGCTGAAAGGCAGCTTCTCTACGACAAAACAAAGGTTGTGCAGTTTCTTACCCGCGAGATCACCCTTTCCCAGCAGATTGCCCAATCCGAAAATATTCTCGACTGGGCTGCCAGCCAGAACGATGAACAGGCCAAAAAAGCAGGTCTTGCAGAGCTCGAGAGCTATCGGGCCCTGTTTGTCGATGGCAACTATTTCATCGCCTTTCGAAACAGCGGGAGATATTTCTATAACAATGCCACGGGTAAATATAATAATGATCAGTACCGTTATACCCTTTCTGCAGTGAAGGAATCTGATCGATGGTTCTATGATATCATCACTGAGAATAAAGATTTTCACATCAATGTGAACCCTGATGTCTATCTCGGGGTCACCATGTTGTGGGTGGATGTCTTGATCAGAGACAAGGGAGATATCCTCGGGGTCATTGGAACCGGGATTGATCTGAACAGGTTTATCGAAAAATTTGCCGAATCCCCCGATGCTGGTGTCGCCAGCGTGTTCGTCGATCATAATGGCGCAGTACAGGTCTATTTTGACAATAAATACATAGACTTCGGCAGCATCAGCAAGGCCCGTGGCGAGCATAAGCTGATCCAGGATCTGTTCGCCGACGATGCTGCCCGTCTTTTTGTCCGGAATTCCATGAATCAACTGGCTTCGTCCACCGGGGAGAAGGTACTGAGCAGGTTTGTCAAATTTGAAGATAAAGTCTATCTTGCCGGGATCACCTACATTCCGGAGTTGGACTGGTACGAGATAGCCCTGTTTGATCCGGACAAATTGATCAACGGAAGCGATCTCTACGGTATTCTCTTTGCCTTTGCTGTTGCCCTCGTTCTCAGTCTGTTCACGTATCATTTGTGCATGCAAAGATTTGTGCTGAAACCCTTGGGACGGCTGGAAAAGGCCATTGACAAAGGTCTGGAGGGTGATTTTCGTGGGATTGAAAAGCTGGAATCCCAGGAGGGGGATGTGGGCCGGATTTTGACCCATTTCCAGGAGATGGTGCGGATTGTGCGGGGAACAACGGAAGATCTGGAGAGAAAAGTTATTGAGCGAACCCAGGATTTAGACCGGCTGGTCAAGATTGATCCCATGACCGAGCTGCTCAATCGCCGGGGGATGAAAGAGATGCAGGAAAAAGAACTGAGCCGGTCGGTACGCACGGGCAACAAAATGGGTGTCCTGTGGATTGATATTGATGATTTTAAAAACATCAATGACCTTCATGGCCACGGGAGAGGGGATGCTGTGATTATTGCAGTGGGCAGGGCGATCCAGCAATCGATTCGTCAGTATGATTCTGTTTCCCGATGGGGCGGGGATGAGTTTATCGTGCTGCTTCCTGAATGCACGGACGAGACACTGGCGCGCAGCGGGGAAAGGATTCGGACCGTTATCCTGGAGGCAAAAATACCCGCTAATGGCAATGAGTTGCGGGTTACGGTCAGTGTTGGCGGATATCTTGCCGGATCAGGGGAGGATATGGAATTGATTCTGAACAAGGCCGACAAGGCGCTCTACCAGGCGAAAGCAAATGGCAGAAACGGGCTGAAGATATACCAAGAGACTGGCCCCTGAGGAGGTGTTTTGATTCCACCTATTGTGAGCTGCAGCCAGACAGCCTGCTTACGAATTCGCCAGCCGGGTTATTGTTTTGGCCCCTTTTCATCCGTCTCCGGAACAATTTTAACGTACTGGTGTTTCACATTCCGCAGTTTAATTTCTTTTCGGCCAAGGCCCACACAGAGTTGCCGGTTTAAAATCTGGAAGGGGCCGACGATAAAGTTTGCGCCAAGGACTGTGTAGCATCCCGGAGCCAGGGCATGGGTGCGGATGGTCAGGACATTGTTGTTGAATGTGCTCTGGCTGCCGCCGTATGGGTTGGCCAATGGCTCACCGATAAAGATGCCCTGACCGGGCATGGCAACGCTTTTCCAGTAGGACTCGATCAAGGTCTGGCCGCTCGTGTAGTGGGCTATCAAGACGCCGGGGTGTGGGAATTTCGCGGGATAGTTGCAAGGTTCAACCACCGCCCCATAACTGCCGGTAGCGCCCGCCTCCAGCCAGCGCAGGCTGCTCATCTGGGAACTGTCGGTGAGCTGGCCGCCGGTGGATGTCAAATGGTCGGCAATGGCACCGGGAACGAAGGTGTTGGTGGAAATCTTGTCAACCCTGGTTCGACCGGTGAAATAGAAGAGGACATCGGTTTTATTTTCGATGGCGTCGGCCTTGATATGTTCCAGCTTGACGATGCCTCCCAGAACTTTCTGCAAGTGTTCAAACTCTGCTGCCCGTACGTTGCGATGCTGGTCGCTGGTATCCACCAGATATCCGGTGCCGGCGGGATAGGTGCTATCGGACTGCACCCCCCGGTCGATCAGCTTTTTCACCTCTTCAAAGCTCTCGCCAGCCAAGCTCATGGCCGGGCGCAGGCCAAAGTCGGTGAATGGCGCAACGCTGGTGGAGTTAAAGTAGAGGCTTTGCTGCGTGGGAATGCAGCCCTGGGCGCAGAACTTCTGGTCAAAGCCGAATGCGAAGGCCGTGGTGATGGACAAGCAGTCCACCCGGTATGGTTTGGCCCAGGTCAAGGCGAAGGCCTGGATCTGATGGGGGGTTGCGGCATCGACCTCGGCCTTGATGCGGGTGAAATCCTCCCGGTTCATGACGGTTGAGCCCGGCGTGAAGCGGACATGGATCATGTTGGCCTGGGGAATGCCGCGCCTGGTCTGGTAGTAATTGCCGATCTTGACGCTGAGAGGATCGGCATCATTGATGATGACCGCTAGATCCTGGGCGCCGAGGTTGTTCTTGGGCAGGATAACACTTGGCCTCGACGCATTGAGATCAAGGGCTGAGCTGGAGTTTGCCGCACGCCCGAGTTCTGGCCGGTATGGGGTCAGGAGAAGGAAGAGGGCGACGATGAGACAATAAAGCAGCGGATTTTTTTCTTGCATGATGATGGCAGAGGAGCGGTAACAGAGGCGTCAGGCGCTGGTCAGAAGGGGAGCGTTGTTCCGGTTTTTTTTTACAGCTCGAAAAAACAATTCTACAAGTTGATGACACAATTTTTCATACAAAACGGGGGCTGTCAACCGAATCTTTGGTTGACAGCCCCCGTTTCTTTTTCATCATCCATACTCGTCCCCTAACTTCAAGCCCCCTCCTTGTTTGAAGGAGGGGGATGGGGGTGGTTTTTCGTTCAAGAAAAAAAGATTCGATCAACCACTTATCCGTTCTTCTTTTCCTCTTCCTTGCCCAGCCCCTGCACAAGCATGGCTCCGGCCAGGCCAAGAAGGCCCAGATCCTGCGCCTTGCGCATTGCCGGTTTGATCATGGCCGTCAGCATTGTCCGCCGGTTGACGGCATCGATGTCGGCTATCGCCGCCGGGGTATAGTCCTGGAAAAGAAGGCTGATGTCTTTCTTCTTGCCGTAATATTTGGAGTTCGGGCCAATACTGCCGCCTTTCGGCTCCAGTCCTTTTGCCCCTTTCTTGACATACTTGGCAACTTCTGAGTTTGGATCATCAAGGTCGCCGAAGATCCGGGCATTGGTGATACAGGTTTGCACGCAGGCGGGGAGAAGTCCGGCTTCCACGCGTGGCATGCAGTAGGTGCATTTGTCCGCCTTGCCGTCTCCGACATCATCAATCATTGCCGGGTTGATATAGCGGGCATTGTAAGGGCAGACCTCGACGCAGGCACCACAGCCGAGACAGCGGCTTTTGTCGATCTGGACGGTTCCGTTCACCGGATCTTTCCAGGTTGCGGCCACGGATTTGGTGATGGTCTTGCCTGTGGCATCGGTAAAGGTCATCTTCACCGGATCGGCAGGGCAGACATCCACGCAGGGTGGTTTTGTACAGTGATTGCAGAGACCGGGATAGTAGGTGGAGGCAAGCTCGTCTCCTACCTTGCTCGGCCCCAGGCGGTAGACCCAATTACGGTGAAACTCCACCGGAACCTCCCACTCCGACAAACAGGCAATGGTGCAGGCGTGACAGCCGACACAGCGCTCAAGATCAATGATCATTCCATATTGCATTATAAAAATCCTCCTAAAAAAATACTCATTCCACTAAGGTTGCAGGCCGACAGTCTCACAGGTGGCGTCTTTGCCGTCTGTGGCTCGCACTACGCTTAAGCACCCATGCTTTTTTGCTGGCGCGCGTTTGCCTATTTGGGGTGTCAACGTGCATACCTGGTGGAATCATGAGTTGGTTCAAGCCGGCATATCCAGGGTCTTGCCATCCTTGGTCAGTTTAACAAAATTATTGCGCATTCCATGAACGCCGGACTCCGGATCTATGGCGATCTTGGTGATCAGGCTCTGCTCATCAACACCTTTGCCGCCACAGATGCTCAGCATTGGATTGACCATTCCGTAGCCATGATACATATAGACGCAATCCTTCCTGATCCCCGGGGTTACCTTGACGATGGTGGTGGTGCGTGATTTAACCCCTTCACTGTTGATAAATCCCACCGAGTCGCCCTCTTTCAAACCAAGTTTGGCTGCCACCGTATCGTTGAGCCAGACCGGATTTACCGGCATGGCATGATGCAGCCAGATATTGTTCTGGGTGCGGCTGAAAGAATGAACCGGAGCACGGCCAAAGAGCAGACGGGCATGACCGGCGGGGACATTTTCCACCGGGATATACGTGGGAGCACCAGGGAAGCCGGCATCGGCTATTTCATCACTGAACAACTGAACCATGAAATCCTCGGGCACGGCACCGGCTGGCTTGCCCGGCTGCAGGTGGATGCCACCCTCTGCCTTGATGGAGGCCAGGGTTGTCTTGGAAGCCTCCAGAGTCTTGTTCACCAGTTCTTCCAGGGACTGTACCGGGATATCCTTCTCATGGCCCATGCGCTTGGCGATTTCGTTGGTGATATAGACCTGATCCTTGCGCTCAAACTGGGGTTCCACCATGGGATAGCGAGGGGCGATGTACTGGGTTGGTTCTTTATCATCGGCCTTGACATAGGTCGCGCCGACCTTGATCTCGTCGTACCGTTCCAGATACGAGGATTCGGGAAGGAGAATGTCGGCCCACATGGTGACATCGGTGGGCATGACATCGACACACATGACGAAATCCATGGCCTTGAAGACCTGCTTCATCTTCTCCTGATTGGGGATGGTCTGCATCGGATTCTGACCCCAGACCACACAGCCTTTGATTGGATATGGCTTGCCGCTGATCGCACAGTCACGGATGAGTTCCGTTGGGGTGCCTGGAGGGGCATAGGGGTGATGCATTTTGTTGTTGTGGTAATTGAGGTTGTGCTCATTCCCATGTTCCTCAGCGGCCCAGCTGGTCTTGCTGAGTTTTGGCTTTTTGGGAGGGAGCCAGCCGCCTTTCACATAGTAGGCGCCAAGCAGTGCGGTCAGGCAGGCCAGAGCCCGGCCGCGCTGGAAGTCATTGCCATACCAGGAGGAGAAACGGCCGGGGTGGATGGTGACATTTGGGGCATTGGCGGCAAGCAGGTCTGCCACCTCCTTGATCTGAGCTGCAGGGATTTCACACTCCTTGGCAGCCTTGTCCAGGGTCCATTCGGCAATGGACTGGGAAAACTTGTCAAAGCCTGCGGTATGGTTGGTGACAAATTCCTGGTTGTACTTTTTATTCTGCACCAGGTAATTCATGATGGCGAGAAGATAGGCGGTATCGGTGCCCGGCTTGATCTGTACCCAGATGTCGGACTTGGCGGCCGAGGCGGAGTAGCGGGGGTCAGCGACAATCAGTTTCGCGCCGTTCTGGAGTCCTTTGATATAGTTTTTGGTGTGAGAAACATGGATGTTCTCACCAAAATGACAGCCCACAAGGAAGATGACCTTGGCGTTGGCCATGTCCACATACTCTTCGGGAGCCTCGTTGATACTGGCCATATAAGCGGTGTCGCGGACGCCGCGGCATTGAAAAAAGGAGGCCTCACTGACATTGTGGGTGCCCACCGTGCGCTCAAAATAGTGCATGGGATATTTAGCAGAGGCACCATGGGGAAAGACACAGATCCCTTGGGGGCCATGCTGGTCAACCACGGCCTTGAGCTTGCTGCCACATTCATCCAGGGCTTCCTGCCAGGAGATCCGCTTCCATACCGGCTCACCGCGTTTGCCCACGTTTTTTAAGGGGTATTTCAGGCGATCGACATCATAGAGCAGCTTGATTCCCGCATTGCCACGGGCACAGATGGACGTGCCGTTGTCAATGGATTTAGGGTTGCCCTCAAGTTTTATCAACTGGCCGTCACGAACCTTACCCACCATCTGGCAGCGCCAGAAACACATTTCGCATAGTCCGCCCACCACTGTTGTGTCATTCATGGTACCCTTTGGTTCAAGGGACGCCTTGGTGACGCCTGTTTCCGCGCAGACGACCTTGGACAGCGGTATAGAAACTGCTGCCAGGGATGCCGTCTGAAGGAATTTACGCCTCGTTACATTGAAAGCCATCTTTTTTTTCCTCCGTTGTAAAAAAATCAATAAGGTTGACAACCATCCGGTAATATGGATGGCGAGTTTCTTTGCCGACCCGGGGACAAAATTGTTTGTACCAGGGGCGAAATAGTGTGGTTAAGAATTCTTCCTCTCCAGCAAGGTCATTTTCCTGGACCAGGAGGGACAGAAATTCAAGTTCGTGGATCAGATGATCAGGCAGGTCAGCGTCTTTTTCCATGACAAAGCCTTTCGCCCGGTAGAAGCTCAGGGTCTTCAGGGCGAAAGCACCCTGCAGGGATTTATCCATGTACACCGAAGCATAGGGGGGGGCGACCACATGGGGGGCCCCATTGATAAAAAGACGGGTGTATTCAATTTGCAACGCTTCAATGGGGTCGGGAGATTGTGTCAGGATGTTTTGGATTTCTTGGCCCTCCGAGGTGGCACCCAGGGTATCCACAAGATTGAAGAAGGCCTGAAAAAAATCCTCGTTCATCCATTGAGGATCAGGGTACTGCATGCACCGGGCAAGGAAACGGTAGAAAAATGAGAGATCCTGGGAGGTGCTTGTTTCTGACATAAGAGGCATTGCCGAAAAAGACTTTTTTCCCCGGCAAAGAAGAGATGAAATGCTAGAGAAAGAGAGAAACAACACGAAAGAAGACTCTTCCTTCAGCGTGTTCTCCACTGTTTAAATCATTATCAGTGATCAAGAAAGGTCGAGCTGAGGGGGAGGTGCGAGCGAAGGATCTTGTCGCATTGAAGAGTTCTTTTCCTCAATTCTTTATGCGTGTGGAGTAAACCCCGCTAACCCGATTTTGTCAAGGGAGTTAGCGGGCTCAGCAGGGAGAACGAAATGGAAAATGTTTGAGAAAGGAGGCCGCTGATGGAGTTGGCCATGGGAGGCCTCATAATTATTTTTTCTTGAGTAAACGAGTTGCCTCCCAGGCAGCGCCTATGGCGCCGATGAGCTGTGGCTCCTGCGGAACAATAAAATCAATATTCAGCCTCTCCTCCAGCGCTTTTCTCAGAAAGCGGTTTTTGGCACCGCCCCCGGCGAACATGGCTGGCTGGACCACCCCGGTTCTCTTCATCATGCCGGCTGCGCGTTCGGCAATGGAATCATGCACGGCACGAGCCACGTTGGCCCGATCAGCGCCCCTGTGAAGCAGGGACACCACCTCGGACTCGGCGAATACCGTGCACATGGATGATATCTTGATCGGTTCGCCCCGGGCGGCAAAGGGGGATTCGACAAATTCGTCAAGGGTATAGCCCAAGGCAACGGCCATCACCTCGAGGAACTTGCCGGTGCCGGCGGCACATTTCTCGTTCATATAGAATTCTTCGACAGCCCCCTTTTCGTCAAGGAGGATGGCTTTGGTGTCCTGGCCGCCTATGTCGAGAATGGAGCGGACGCCCGGGTTCACCAGGCGTGCTCCCCGGGCGTAAGCCTTGATTTCAGTGATGACCTGACCGGCAAACTGGGCGTTGGCCGCATGACGACCGTAGCCGGTGGCCACGATAAGATCATAGTCGAATCCGGCGACATGGTTTTTTGCCCGTCCAATCGGGTCATAGCCGGAATCCATAAGCTCCTGATGGATGACCGCTCCATCGGCATTCATGAGGACAAAACCGATGGAGCGGGAACCGATGTCAATACCTGCCGCGATCATCCGTTCAGCTCTCGACGTTCACGCAGGGTCTCAAAAAAAGCCTCAATCCTGGTTTTGAGCTGACCTGCGTCTTCCTGAGAGTAGTCCGTCTCCAGACGCATGGCGGCAATGCCTTTTTCTTTCAAACTTTTTTCCACCCGGAATCCCTCGATGGTGAACGGGTCGCAGGACTGCAGGGCATAATGGATGACGCCGTCTACCCGGTATTCCTTTGATTTTGCAAGGATCTTGTCGATGCGTGGCTGGTTGGGGGTAAAACAGGCACAGTCGATCTCCAGGCTGCGGCGGCAGATGGCCTCGATCATACCATCCATGTCCTTGTCTGCCACATCGCCCACAAGGTTCTGGAAGGAACGCTCACCGGTGCATAACTCATCAAAAACGATGCGGGCGCCAGAGGTCTCCACCAGATGGGGAATCTTCCAGTTGGGGATGGCCATGGGGGTGCCGGTGACCATGATTCGCAGATCGTCCTCGATGGTTGCGGGAGGCGCATCGGCGTTTCGCTGTTCGAGCTCATCGCACAGCTCGTTGACCTTGAGGGTGAAGCGTTCCACATCGTCATAAAAGGCAATCTGGTTGATGAGCAGGGCGTCTTTGCCGCTGATTGGCGAGGGACTGGCCTTGCGGGTGGCGGAGAGGCGCTGGAGCGCTTTGCGCCGGGCGTCGATTTTTCGGATGCCTTCGCGCAGGTTTGCTTCGGTAACCGTGTTGCCGGTTAGCTTTTCAACAACGGTGATGAAACGACGGATTTCCCCGGCCCACATGCGGTGGTCCGCCTCGTTCTTCATCTGCGGGGTTTCCATGACGTGGACCGGAATATAGTCGTTCAGCACCTCGAAACTTTTCTTCTTGCCATCACAGGTGGTTTCACCGACCACCAGATCGGCGACCTCAAAATAGGGGCAGACCTTGTCGAGCTTAAAGCCCATAAAGGATTTGATCAGGGCGCAGAGGTTGCGCGGCAGGATCTTTTCCACTTCGTCGCTTGCCCAGTCAATGCCGCCACAGAGGCCCACGCAGATGCCCCCTGCTGCATAAATCACCTCCTCGGGAACAAAGACGCACATGGCGGCGAGCACCTTGCCGCCTTTGGCCTTGTGATCCATCAGTTCCTTGACACGCAGGCCATGAATCTCGGAGACCACAAAGTCGAAATATTCCATGCCCTTAGGCCTGTTAGTCTGGGAAAGGTAGATCTCCTTGTACAAACCGGGAAGGGCGTTCAGCAAGGCATCGTGGGCGGGCAGATTCAAGCCCAGATCAGTCCACATTTGACGGTAATCGCTCATGGTTTCTCCAATGTTAGAAAGTTGTTTGAGATGTTTGAGGACGGCAAGTTTGTTTGTCGTCCGGGGTTGTTTTTGTTCTCTTGCCTGTAGTCTGGTCAATGAAAAGCGCCAATGAGATGGCCTGGGAAAACCAGGAGTATTCAGCCGGAACATATTGCTGAACACCAGGGGGAAAGTGAGAAAGACTTACTTGTCAGGGATCTGAAAAGCAAATTGGTAATGCTGATAAGCTGGATGATCTGTATAGGTTTTAGCTATGGGAGCACAGGGAAGGGGGGCGGAAAGAGAGTGTGCCTCTCCTGAGTTTCTCAGGCAGTTCGAGAAATCATGTGACTTGAAAGCCTGAGAAAACGAAGGAGTTATCCTATACGGATGCCGATTTGATAAACGGCCGTGGCCAGCAGGAAGGCAAAAATGGTGTTGAAAGAGACGGAAAACAGCGCCCAACCCCAGTGTCCGGCCTCTTTGGCGATGCAGACCACAGTGACAAAACAGGGGGCGTAGAACATGATGAAGATCAGGGCGGAGACTGCCACCACCTTGTTCCAGCTGGGATCGGTGGTCAGTCTCTGACCCAGGGAGTCAGAGGCCTCAGCTTTAACATCTCCCATGGAATAAGCGGTTCCCAGGGTGGAAATGATGACCTCTTTCGCTGCAAATCCGCCAACCAGGGCAATGTTGGTTCGCCATTCAAATCCAGCCAACGTTGAAACAGGTTCCAGGGCCAGTCCAATTTTTCCGGCAATGGAGTTCCGCAGGGCCTGTTCGGATTCCTGGCGGTCTATAAAGGTAATTTGTTGGCGCAGGGCCAGGGCTTCTTCTGAAACTGCTTCTGATTTTGAGGTGCTTTCTGCGAGAATGGCGGGCGTCACGGCATCACTGATCTGCCGGCGCTGCTGCTCAAAATCTGCCTGGCGTGCCGCCGGAAGTTCCGGGTAGCTCATCATTGCCCAGAGCAGGATGGAGATGCCAAGGATGACCGTGCCCGCTTTTTTGATGTACTGCCAGGTGCGCTCCCAGGTATGGATGGCCAGCCCTTGCATGGTGGGGAAGCGGTAGGGCGGTAGTTCCATGACAAAGGGCGTGGCCGCACCTTTGAGCACGGTCAGGCGTAGGAGTTTGGCGGCCAGCAGGGCGACCACCCAGGAAATAAGGGTGAACAGAAACATATACATCGCCTTATTTTCACTGAAGAAAGCACCAATCAACAGGGCGATGACCGGCACCTTGGCCCCGCAGTTCATGAAAGGGACGGTGAGAATGGTGGCCAGTCGCTCCTTGGGAGAGCGTAGGGTGCGCGTGGCCATGACTCCGGGAACGGCGCATCCGCCCGCGATTCCTCCGGAGATAATAAAGGGCATGACCGATGAGCCGTGCAGGCCGAAGATGCGGAAGATCCGATCCATCATGAAGGCGACCCGGGCAAGATAGCCGGAGTCTTCAAGGATGGCGATGCCTAAAAACATGAACATGATCAGGGGGACAAAGCCAAGGACGCCCCCCATACCGCCAATCACCCCGGAAATGAGCATCGACTTGACCGGACCGTCGGGCAGGAGGGTTTCTGCCTGGCTGCCTAGCCAGCCAAAAAAGGATTCCAGCCACGATACCGGGATTTCACTCCAGGAAAAGGTGAACTGGTACAGACCAAAGAGTACCAGGCACATGAATAGCGGGCCAAGGAGACGATTGGTCAGGATCTTGTCGATCTTATCCGAGGTGTAAAGGCGATCCGTGTCAAAGCTATGGGTCTGAACCCCCTGACGGAGGATGGATTTGATAAAGCCGTAGCGATGGTCAGCGATAATCGCTTCTGGATAGGCATCCATGGTTTTCAGGAGATGGTCAGAGACCTGAGTGACTTTTTCTTCCAGGCTGGTGGCGGTGAGACTGTTTTCCTGCCGTCCTTTCTGAAGCATCTGTTCATCATGCTCAAGATACTTGATGGCGGTGAAACGGGGTGGGTAGGTGCTGAGTAGAAAATTCTGTTCGGTAATAAGGGTAATCATCTCCATGATTACCGCATCCAGATCTTCGCCATAGGAGATGTCGCGGGGTTGCCATTGCTGGCTCGATTGATGAACGGCCTGGCTGATGAGCAAATCGGTTCCCTGTCCATTCCGGGCGATTATTGGGGCAACCGGCACTCCCAGGAGTGCCGCCAGTTTTTCGGGATTGATTGCAATGCCTCGATCTTTGGCCACATCAATCATGTTGAGGGCGATAATCAGGGGACATCCAAGTTCAAGAAACTGGGTGGTCAGATAGAGATTCCGCTCGAGATTGGAGGCGTCTATGATGTTGATGACGACCTGAGGCTTTTCATTCACCAGATAATCCCTGGTCACCACTTCTTCCACCGAATAAGCGGTGAGGGAATAGGTTCCCGGCAGGTCGGTGAGGTTGATCTCTTGGTTGTTGTGGGTGAAGAACCCTTCCTTGTAGTCAACGGTGATCCCTGGATAATTTCCCACATGTTGTCTGGCCCCGGTCAGGGTGTTGAACAGGGTGGTTTTTCCGGCATTGGGGTTGCCGGCAAGGGCCATGTGGATAGGCTGTGTCATGGGCTGATTATCTCTTTTTCGTATGTTTTACAGGGGGGCATGAATGCGAGGAACAACCGCTGCAACCACCACCGCATGTCATTTTTCCATTGGGATCAGTGGCGATCTTGTACTGGCGATAGATTTTTTTGCCGATGAAAAAAAGGCAAAAGCCTATAATGGTGATAATGATTAACGATTGCCACATAATAAATTGTCCGGTTCCCTTTCTCGGTTAACAGTTAGTTGCTCCTAAACATAAAGCCCCAAAAAAAACCGCAAAGAAGGCGGGGAGAGAGGCGCTTATATTTCGGTTACCAGTATATTCTTTGTGGTGTGGCTGTCTAAACTGAGGGTGGTTCCTTGCAGCTTCAACAGGCACTGCGCGCCATTTTCAGGGCAAAGTAACTCTGCCTCTTCCCCTGGATAAACTCCGAGGGACGCCATTCGTGCACAAAGTTTTCGGTCTCCGGTAATCTTGCAAATTTTCAGACGTCCGGACCGGCAAGACTCGGAAAGGGGGGCGACGTGATTATGGCAGGGAGGCTGCTGCACACAGTTTCTAACCTTATTCGCCAGACAGGCACATTTGCGATGAAATTTCTTGAAGGTCATGGCGTATTCCCTTTAGCAGACGTTAAGAAATAACTTTCCCTTATATGATCTTTTCTTTCCGGTTTCTTGAGCTGCTCTGATATCTCGTTTATGAAAATTCAATGGTTGAGGATTTAATGTATGAAAATTCAGTGAAAGAAAGTTATGTTTAGGTACAACAAACTTTAAGTCCTGTCAATAATTTTTCAAGAAAAAATCATCACTCTGATCAGTCGTGCCCATCCACAAAAACGGTGATATGGTCGGCCTCGTTGTTGCGCAGGGTCAGGATACCGCCCATCACCCGCAGGGCTACAGGGTCATTGAGAGGGGCCCGACCCTGGATAGTGATTTTGGTGCCGGCAACCAGGCCCATTTCCCGCATTCGGAGGCCGAGTTCACCGCCAACTTTTATGGCAGAAATGGTTCCCGATTGATCTTTTTTCATCTGTCGTAGGTTTATCTCGGGCATAATATCTCCAGATATTTGTAGGGACTTGGGTTCTGTTGATTAGTCTTTCGAAGACTTTAGCCACCATTGACGAGAATGTAAAGAAATCGCAGGGAAAAGAGAGATGGAGTTGTAACGGAGAAAAATGAAAAAAGGCCTTCAACGAAATTCGCTGAAGGCCTTGCATAAGTGGTGACCCCAAGGGGAATCGAACCCCTGTTTACGGCGTGAGAGGCCGCTGTCCTAACCGCTAGACGATGGGGCCTAAAGATCGATGTCTTTTTACAGGAATCAATTTGTCTTGTCAAGACATTGTTTATGGCTGAATGCGGGCTGTGGGCCTTTCTTCTACTGTGTCTTGATCCTGACTTGTTTTCTTGCCAGTTCCCCTCTCATGCATCTTTCAAAATTTCTTTGCCAAAAGCTGTGGCCTGTTCGAGAATTTCGTTACGTTTTTTGACCGCCCCGCGTTGATCAACTCCCCTTACCAACAGGGAGTCGCCAAACTCCAGGTCAATAGCATCAAGGAAGGTCCGTGCGGTCAGCAAGGCTCCGTCAAAGACCTTTTTTCCTTCCGTGGCAGCAGTTGCGAGGAGGTATCCTTTTCGCTGTTCATCCATTCTGAATCGGATATTGGCCAGATATTTCCGTGCCCAGCGTGCCTGAAAGCGATCAATAAAGATCTTGCTCTGGGCAGAAAGTCCGTAGAAATAGATGGGGCTGACAAGAATGAGCTGATCGCAGGCATCGACCTTTTCGTACAGGGGCGTCATGTCGTCATCAATGACGCAGGTCGAGGTCTTATTGCAGCCGCCACAGCCTTGGCACGGAGAAATCTTCAAGTCGTTTAAGCGGATGAATTCGAGGGTGGCATGGGGATGCTGCAGGATGCCGTCTGCCACGGCCTGGGCTAATGTCTCACTGTTGCCGTTTTTGCGAGGACTGCCCAGGATGATAAGAGTGTGCATAAGAGATACCGGTTAAGAAGTAGGAGTCTCGGGCGGCTGATATTTCGTGGGGCATCGGCCAAAGAGGATGGTTATGTCTTGCAGCCAGGAACTTAAGGAGTCAGTGAGAAAACGGGGAGCACATCTCCATGCCCAGTTCCCTTCTCTGGTTCCTGGACTGTTCATCCGGCAGTCATTGCCAAATCCCAGAATGTCCTGGAGGGGAAAGATGGCCAACCGTCCAATGGAGGCCATGGCCAGGTAGATCAGATCCTGATGGATTGACGAATGGTTGTCATCATTCTGGTTGGTCATTTTTTTGATGCGCTGTCTCTGCCTGGGGCTCAAATAATCACTGAGAAACCATCCCACCGTGGTGTCATTGTCATGGGTGCCGGTGTAAACCACGCACTCCGAGCTGGTATAATTGTGAGGGAGAAAGGGATTGTCCGGATTGTCATCAAAGGCAAACTGAAGCACTTTCATGCCAGGGAATCCAAGAGAATCGCGAAGTTCAGAGACTTCCGGGGTGATGTCACCCAGATCTTCGGCGATGATGTTTAAGGGTCCGAGAACAGCGAAAATTTTATTGAAAAAAGCATTGCCTGGCCCTTTCACCCATTTACCGTTAATGGCTGTTTCTTCATTTTCAGGGATAGACCAGTAAGCCTCAAAGCCACGAAAATGATCGATACGGGCGATGTCAACTATTTCGAAGACGGCACGAAATCGTGCCGTCCACCACTCTGTCAGTCTCTTTTGGATATCCGGATCCTTTGACTGCCAGCGGTACAGGGGGTTACCCCATCGTTGGCCGGTCTTGCTGAAATAATCGGGGGGAACACCGGCGACATGGGTGGGATTGAGACTTCTGGGGTCAAGTTGAAATATTTCCTGGTTGGCCCAGACATCGGCGCTGTCCCAACCGACATAGATGGGGATGTCTCCGATGAGCTGGATGTTTTCATTTTTTGCCTTGGTCCGCATGATCTGCCATTGTCGAAAAAACTCATATTGCTCGAAGGCAAAATATTCCATGCGATCATAGTGTTCGATGCGTAGAGCCGACAGGGTCGCAGGTTCGCGAGTTGCAATCATTACCGGCCACTCACCCCAGCCCTGGTTATGAAACTGTTCCTTCAGGACCATAAACAGGGTGTAGTCGTTGAGCCATGGGGTATTCTTTTTGAAGTTGATAAATTGGGGCAGTTGTAAAGAGAAATTTGTGAAGGCCTCCTCCATGATCTTTTTTTTGAAAAGACCAACCTGTGTAAAATCGACGCTGTATTCAGAGAAAACAGGGGCATTGCTCAGGCTGTTCGCCTCAATAAACCCTTCTTCAAGCAGGAGTTCAGGGGAGATCAGTAGCGGAGAACCGGCAAAGGCAGAGGTGCTCATGTAGGGCGAATTGTCAAAAACAGGACTCCCGGGTCCGGTGGGGAGAAACTGCCAGTATCGCTGGCCGGCACAAACCAGGAAATCAAGGAATGCGTGGCTGGAGAATCCCAAATCGCCAATACCGTAAGGGGAAGGCAGAGAGGTAATGTGGGCCAGGATGCCACTGCCGCGATGGGAAGAGAATGTTGACTTCAAGACAGTGGAAGATCGTTTCATAGGCTTTTTTATATCCAGAACCCCGGTTTTGTCAGGGCCTTTAAAAAAATGGGAGAGGTTCTCTTGCTAGCTGAATGAATCATTCTTATACTCTTTAAAATTTTTTTCTTTTGAACCAAGAACGACTCATTTGTAATTGATACTGGTTTTTTCCTCTGTTTATCTAATTAGTTTGTTTTTTGTTGGCAGTGGTTGTAATAATTTAGGTTTTGATTAGTTTCTAAACTGTGGTAACATTTTGTCACTGGTGATTGTGATGTGATTTTATCATTGTCATAATGTCAAACTTTACGACTAAACAATTTATTTTAACAATATCAAGCAATCTTGTGCAATTTTAATTTTTCTGCTCAATCTTTGCGTTAAATATAAAAATCAAATCGCAGGAATCAGGTTGTTCCTGAAGATGATTTTTATTCGCATTGATTGAGACTTAATTTTTTTGATTGTTCCGGGTTCTTATACGTAATGGAGTATGCCCTAGTGCTCTCTGAATTGAAAGAAAATCTCCTGAAAGCTGGCCAGACTGAAGGCTGTCTCAGTTTTAGCGATTTAAATGAATTGTTGCCCGATGATATTAAAGATCCTAATGCCATTGAAAGCATCTTTAATTTTCTGGGAGCCAATAATATCCAGATCGTTAATGTTGAGAAAAATGGCGAAAAACGCACCTTGTCTGGCGAGGTATGGGATCATGACAAGAATGAAATTGATGACGATGATGAGCTGATAGATGTAGCGCTCACGACTGCCAGCGATGATGGCCATGAGGCGGAAGAAACAACCACCACATATCTTCGGGAGATGGGACAGTTTGATCTGTTGACTCCTGATGAAGAGGCGAAGTACTCAAAATGCATTCGTCAGGGTTTTGATGCGATTATTCAGGCGATACGGGACAATGCCTCGGATGTTGTGGAAATGACTTTGCTTTGCACGCGTATTGATCTCTGGGAAAAACGCGATCCAACGTTAAAGCCTAAAAAACAGCAGCTTAATTTTATGCGTTACAGCGTGATTGCTGCTGCCAAAAAGTATATAGAAAAACCTGAACTCTATCAGCTGCAAATCAAGATTGAGGGCTATAGTCACTCCATTGAGATTGCCAAAGATGCGATGATTCGCGCGAATCTGCGTTTGGTTGTCTCCATAGCCAAACGTTATATGCATCAGGGACTAACCCTTGCTGATTTGATTCAGGAGGGAAATCTTGGTCTGATGCGGGCTGTTTTTCGATTTGACTATACCAAGGGAAACAAGTTCTCAACCTATGCCAGCTGGTGGATCAGGCAGGCAATTACCCGAGCGATTCTTGATAAAACCAGGACCATCCGGCTGCCGGTTCATTTCCTGGAGTTGCGCAGCCAGTTTTTCAAGGCCTTTTATGCCTTGTTCAAAGAGCTGGGGCGGGAGCCGACCCCCGTTGAGATTTCCAAGAGTACCGAATTGCCGATGGATAAGATCCTGGCAATCCTCGAGGCCTCCCGCGAGCCAATCTCCCTTGAGACTCCGGTTGGTGATGATGATTCAACCCTGGGCGATTTCCTGGAAAATGGGGACTCTCAGTCTCCATTTGATATGGTGCAGACAAGAGAGCTTGCCGGTCGGGTGACTGAAATTCTGTCCACCCTCAGTGAGCGGGAAGAAAAGATTATCCGGCTTCGTTTTGGCATCGGGGAAAAGGCCGAATACACTCTGGAAGAGATTGGCAAGCGTTTCAATGTCTCTCGTGAACGGATTCGTCAGATTGAAAAAAAGGCATTGAATCGTTTACGTCATTCCAGCAGACGTGATCAGTTGAAGTTTTTCCTTGATTAGGTGCCGTTAAGAAAAGAGCAAGGCCGTTTTTGCTCTTTTCTCTTACGGCACCTTATGCCGCTCCAAAGAAACAGCCGGTTTTTTCGGGCTGGTTCTTTGAGTGGCCCTTGGTATCGACTTCTAAAGTACCGGGGTAAGTTGTTTTTTCTTTTAAAGCTCTTCAGGCAAAAAAAGACTATTCTTCCTTGCGGATAAAGCCGGACTTTTGTTTCCGGCTTTTTTTTTATTTTCATTTACAGCGTGGCATATTATGAAATCTTTTGTGCAACAGGCAGGACTTGGGGATATTTTGGAAAAGGTTGAGGCCGGGGAAAGGTTGAACCTGGAAGACGGGCTGACCCTGTATAACACGAAAGAGATTCTTGCCCTTGGTTACATGGCCAATCTGGTCAGAAACCGGATGAATGGGGATAATGCCTATTTTATTTATAATCAGCATATTAATTATTCCAATATCTGTACCAATCTCTGTAAATTCTGCGCCTTTGGCCGAGATAAAAGCTCGGAGTTGGCGTATGAGATGGATCTGGCCGAGGTGAAAGAAAAGGTGCGGGCCCGCCTTGATGAACCCATTACCGAGATCCATATGGTCGGCGGGCTCCATCCCGATCTGCCTTTTGAGTATTATCTGGAACTCTTGCGCGGAATCAAGGAAGTTCGGCCCGATGTTCATATCCAGGCCTTCACCTGTGTCGAGATTGCCCACTTGGCAGGTTTGGCTGGAAAGTCCGTGGATGAAACCCTGGAGATCCTCAAGGATGCCGGACTGGGTTCCATTCCTGGTGGCGGGGCCGAGGTCTTTGCACCGCGGATTCGTAAACTGACATGTGAGCGAAAACTGCCCGGCGACCAGTGGCTGGAGGTGGCCAAGACCGCCCATCGGCACGGTCTTAACACAAACGCCACCATGCTTTATGGTCATATTGAGACCATGGAGGAGCGTGTTGAGCATCTTGCCGCCCTACGTGCCGCCCAGGATGAAACCAATGGATTTCTCGCCTTTATTCCGCTCTCCTTTCATCCCCAGAACACTGAAATGAGCAACCTGTCCCGTACCACGGGGATTGATGATCTGAAGAGCATTGCCGTGGCCCGACTTTTTCTGGATAACTTCCCCCATATCAAGGCCTATTGGGTCATGATCGGCCCTAAACTGGCCCAGGTGGCCCTTTCCTTCGGGGCTGATGACATGGACGGGACAGTTAAGGAAGAGGTTATTACGCATATGGCCGGCGCCGACACCGATCAGGCCATCGGCAGTAAGACACTGGTACGCTTGATTAAAGAGGCGGGCCGGGTTCCGGTGGAGCGCGATACGCTCTATAATGTGATTCAGGTGCATGCCTGATGGGTGCAGCGAAGGGGATGCCGATGCAGGAGAGCCAGAAAAAGGAAATGGCAGCTATTACGGAAAAGGTCTTAGTCGGCGGCAGGATCAGTGATGGGGAGTTTCTGACACTCGAGCGGGATGCCGATCTCTACCAGCTGGCATTTCTGGCCGATGCCATCCGTCGACGTCTGCATCCACAGGGCCTCGTCACCTATGTGGTTGACCGCAATATCAACTATACCGATATCTGTATCTCTGCCTGTAAATTCTGTGCTTTTTTTTCGGCCCCCGAAGATTCGTCCGGGTATCTGCTCACCTTTGCACAGCTTGAACAGAAGATCCGTGAGACGCAAGATCTGGGGGGCACCCAGATTCTTCTGCAGGGTGGCTTACATCCCGACAAGCCCTTGGAATATTACGAAGAGATGCTGCGCTTTATGAAGGGCACCGGCATCCATGTTCATGGATTTTCTCCTCCCGAGGTTTGTCATTTTGCTACTCTGTCTGGCCTTACTATTTCCGAGGTACTGCAACGTTTGATTGCCGCAGGTCTTGATTCGATGCCCGGCGGAGGAGCCGAGATCCTTTCTGATCGAGTGCGGCAGGCCGTTGCCCCTCGCAAGTGTTCGGCTGATCAGTGGATAGCGGTCATGGAAGAGGCGCACCATCAGGGACTCCGCACCACCGCTACGATGATGTTTGGCCATATTGAAACCATCGCTGAACGACTCGAGCATCTGCGTCGTCTCCGGGAGTTGCAGGATCGCACCGGCGGCTTCACCGCTTTTATTCCCTGGCCGTTTCAGCCTGACAATACAGCCCTTGCCCAGCAGGTCGAGATTGAGAAGAGCACCGGCATGGGGTATTTGCGAATGTTGGCCCTTTCCCGGATTTACCTTGATAATTTTGACAATGTGCAAGCATCCTGGGTGACGCAGGGGCCAAAGATCGCTCAGCTTTCCCTCTTTTTTGGGGCTAACGATTTCGGCAGCACCATGCTGGAAGAAAACGTGGTGGCAGCGGCCGGGGTCAGCTTCCGGTTATCTGAGCAGGAGATCAGGCGTCTGGTCAAGGATGCTGGTTTCGAGCCCCGGCAGCGGCTCATGGATTACACGCTTATTGGCTAGGGCTCTCTTCTTGCCGCTGCTTCATTCGTTATTGTATCGTGCCCCGAAAATTGCTCTCAATAAAATTCCTGTGTCCCCGGTCTCTCTCTTTCTAGCTCCCTGGGTAGT
This sequence comes from Desulfobulbaceae bacterium, assembly GCA_019163335.1. Classification (GTDB taxonomy): domain Bacteria; phylum Desulfobacterota; class Desulfobulbia; order Desulfobulbales; family Desulfocapsaceae; genus UBA2270. Next base: position 65,188 of record JAFLKM010000025.1, read on the forward strand.
GCCGATCAGTTCCCCGGTGATAGCAGATGGCGCAGTTGCCATCTGTGATGGTCGGATTATTTCTGTAGGTGGGGCAGCTTCTCTTCAGGCTCAGTTCGCGCAGTCCCGGGTGGAGAACTGCCAGGGAGTGCTGCTGCCTGGTCTGGTCAATGCCCATATCCATCTTGAGCTTTCTGCGTATCGTCATATTCCCCAGCCCACCCCTGATCAAAGCTTCTGCGACTGGATTCGCTCTTTGCTTCAGCTCAGACAGACAGGGGAAATCAGTGTCGATGATACATCCGAAGCAGCTCACCAGATGCTCGAGCAGCAGTGCAATAGTGGTATTATTCTCCTGCTTGATATCGGCAATACTATCCCTGTTTCACCGGCCACCATGCAGTCGCCTGGGGAAATCACCTTTCTCCTTGAGCTGCTTGGGCCTGATGCCAAGTCCGAAGAACAGGTACTGGCCCGTATAAACTCCCTGCCTGACTCGGTATCAGCTACGGCCCATGCCCCGTATTCGACCACTGCCGGGATCATGACTGCTTTGAAGAAAAGGGCGGAGCGTCTGGCCCATATTTTTTCTCTGCATGTTGCTGAATCAGCCGATGAAGTTGAACTGCTGCGTACCGGACAGGGCTGTTTTCGTGAGTTTCTGGAAGAGCGGGGGGCTTGGGATGGTCGTTTCCCTCGGCCTGGAAAGCTTACTCAGGGGGCTGTCGACTACCTGGCGGACTTAGGTTTGCTCGATGCCAACCTGCTCTGCGTCCATTGTGTCCAGGTGAGTAAGCCGGAGGTGAAGCTGCTGGCACGGAATGGTTGTAAGATTTGCCTTTGCCCCGGAAGCAACAGGTTCCTGGGTGTCGGGGTTGCACCTCTGGAGATGATGCTGAACCATGGCCTGCTTCCTGCCATTGGCACCGATTCCATGGCCTCCAATGAAGCGCTTGACTTGTGGCGGGAGATGCAGCTTTTGCGCGAAGATCATCCAGGGGTCTCTCCCGCGCAGATTCTGGCCATGGCAACGCTCGGCGGCGCTCAGGCCCTGGGGCGCCAGCAGGACTTTGGCACCCTGGCCCCTAGCCGAAAGGCCAGTTTGTTGAATGTTAATAGTCCGGCCCTGGAAAGGGCAAAGGATGCGGAACAGCTTGTTGACATCCTGACAGGCGGTGGACAGCCTGAAAAACTGTGCTGGATAAGTGAAGATGGCTACAGCAAAGTCTGAATCATCCCCCTGCAATGGACTTGAGTCTTCTTCCCAGTCAGGGAAGAAGCGCATGGTTAATACTTCCACCCTGCCATTCTTCCGATTTCTCGCTGCCTGTATAGTGGTCTTTTTTCACTTTGCTCAGAAGATTGAATGGTATCCAAAAGTTCCAGATGTCTTCAAGGCTGGCTCGCTGATGGTGACTTTTTTCTTTGTCCTGTCAGGATTTCTGCTGTATCTCGGGTATTCTCAGAAATCATTTTCTTTGCGCCAATATATTTTGAAGCGGACAGTCAAGATATTGCCGTTGTATTATCTGGCGTTTGTGATTTCGGTCGGAGTGCTGACTGTGTACAGTACATTGCCAGCCTCCGAGTTCTTTAGGAATCTTTTCTGCCTTCAATCATGGCAGCCCTTTCCCCTCACGGTGAATTTTACCAGCTGGTTTGTTTCGGTATTGATGTTTTGTTACGCTGTCTTTCCGTTGATCCTGTTGTTTTTGAAAAAAAACAGGCCGAAAGGCTGGGTCGTGCTGCTTGCCAGTATGCTGCTTTGGGCTGTGACCCAGTGGTTTAATGTCAAGATCTTGAACTCTGGCGTTTATATCGGCAATTTTCACTGGACTGACACCTTGCTTTACTATTTTCCCCTTTTTCATTTTTGCACTTTTTTCATGGGGATATGTGGTGCCTATTGTTTTGTGGCATGGGATTGGCAGACCCGGAGCGGGGGAACTTTTTCAGTGTTGATCACATGTGTTTTGTTGTTAACTGTGGCGATGATGGTTCAATTTCAACCTGAGATTGACAATCTGGCTGGATACAGCCTTCCTTTTTCCGTAAGTTTTTATGCGCCATTGATGCTCTTGCTCTTGTGGCACCTGACGCTCTCGCAAAACCCTCTTTTGAAGATATTGGCTTGGCCGAAATTCAAGATTTTGGGTGAGATAAGTTATGCCCTATTTATCCTGCAGGCACCCCTGGATAAGCTCGACACCTATGTGCTTTCTCCCCATTATGTGATGGGGCCGGTGACGCATTTTATTCTCTTTTTTACTGTCCTGCTTTTTGTTTCATATCTGGCAGCACGGTTCGAGAAGGCAGTGGCGAAAAGAGTCGCCGGGCGATTAACGATGACAAATGGATTTGGAAGGATATGATAGAAATGCAATCAGTTGTTACGGCCAGAATCGGCATGGTCAACTACATTAATACCGCGCCAATCTACGAGAGCTGGAAAAAACGAGAGCATCCTGATGGATGGCGGATGATCGAGGCACCTCCCTCCACCTTGAACCGAATGCTGGCGGCGGGTGAACTTGATCTCGGGTTTGTCTCCTCCCATGAATATTGCGCTAGGCCAACGCTGTACAGGATCCTAGCCGATCTGTCGATCAGCGCCAATGGTTCGGTGGGTTCGGTCTTTCTCTTTTCCCGGGTTGATCCCGGCACCTTGAATGGCTGCCCGGTGCTGCTCAGCGGTCAGTCTCAGACTTCCGTGTATCTGGTCAAGATTATTCTCGAGGAATTTTATGGGGTCAAGCCCTTGTATACCTCGGGAGACGTGGGCAGTGAGATCATTGACGAGGCGACGGCATTGCTGGCCATCGGAGATCAGGCCCTGCGCCTGGTGGGAGATGAGCGGTTTCCCTATCAGCTTGATCTTGGCGCAGTATGGCGGCATTATACCGGGCTGCCCTTTGTCTTTGCGGTGTTTGCAGTGAGGGAAGATTTTTGTCGGAGGGCCCCTGAAACACTGGCCTTCATTCATCGGGAATTAATCCGCTGTGCCTGCATTGGGCGGGAAAATCTCGAGGCAATTTGTCAGGTGGCGGCCCCGAGGATTCCCATGGATCCTGATGAGTGTTATGTCTATCTGCGAGCCATCGGCTATGATTTAGGAGAAGAAAAACAGCTGGCACTGAAGAGGTTTTATAGATATTTGATTGAACGTGGAGAAGGGGCCGCAGAGGCCCTGCCAGTCAAGATAGTGAAGAGTGAATGATGGGAAATCACAAGATCGTCAAGGGGGTAGGCAGGGAATGAGGAATAGACAGGGGCCGAAAAAAATTCTGGTGGCAGTGACTGGTGCCTCGGGAATGCTTTATCTCCAGTCTTTTTTACGCAAGATTGAAGACCTTGATGTGGTGGTGCATGGGATCTGTTCCGAGGCCGGGGCGAAGGTCCTGGGTATGGAGAAAGGGTTGATTCCGCGTGAGTTGCCGGCAGTGAGCACCTGGTTTGACTGCCGCGATTTTGCCGCTCCTCCGGCCTCTGGTTCCAGCGGCTATGATGCCATGTTGATTTTGCCGTGCAGCATGGGGACACTCGCTGCCATTGCCGCCGGAATGTCCGCTAATCTGATTCAGCGGAGCGCCGACGTGATGCTCAAGGAGCGCAAAGATCTGGTACTGGTGGTGCGCGAAACTCCGTTCAACAGGACCCATCTCAAAAATATGCTGACGGCCCATGATGCCGGAGCGGTTATCTGTCCACCCATGCCTGCATTCTATCTGCAGCCCGCAAGTCTGGAAGAGGCCGCCGACACCTTTTCCTGGCGGCTTGCCGATCAGGTCGGGATTGAGATTCCGGGCCGTCGTCGCTGGGGCACAGAGGAGTAAGGTATGTTTAAAAAAATCGCTGTTCTGGGGGAGATGGTGAAGTTCAAACTGACCGTTTTCGCCATGCCCTTTGCCTTTATGGGGGCGTTTCTGGCAGGTCACGGAGCGCCGTCATGGGGAATAATCTTCTGGGTAATCCTGGCCATGGTCGGAGCTCGCACCTGTGCCATGGGTTTTAATCGCATTGCCGATCGTCACTTTGACCATGCCAATCCACGTACCGCCTCCCGGGCGATCCCCGCTGGTGAGGTGAGCCTTGTAGAGGCCTGGGCCATGGTGATCCTGGCCGGGCTCCTATTTTTCTTTGCCTGCTACAACCTGAACGCCCTGACCGTCAAACTGGCACCTCTGGCCTTGGCCTTAACCCTGTTCTATTCCCTGACCAAGCGCTTTACCTCATTGTGTCATCTGGTGCTCGGGGTTGCTCTGGCCTTTTCACCTCTGGGCGGCTGGGTGGCAGTATCGGGGAGCCTCACCGGCTTTCCTTGGGTGCTTTCACTGGGCGTGTTGTTCTGGGTGGCTGGATTTGACGCCATCTACGCCTGCCTGGATGCAGATTTTGACCGGGGGGCCGGACTGCATTCGTTACCTTCGCGGATGGGGCGGGAAAATGCCTTTCGGTTGGCGCAGGGTTTCCATGGGCTGGCCTTTGTCCTTTTTACCCTGACTGGAGTACAGGTACACCTGAATCTCTGGTATTATATCGGCATTGTCCTGACCGCCGCCGTTTTGTTTTACCAGCATCTGGTGGTCAATCCCCGTGATCTGTCCCGGATTCAGGGCTCTTTCTTTTCCCTTAACGGGGTGATCAGCATCACCCTTTTTGCTGCAACCTGGCTTGCTCTTTTGACCGGCAAGAGCTGAATAAGTGTTTAAAATTTACAGGATTTTATGTTGTTCCCTGGTCTTTTTCTTTCTGATGACTGTCAATGTTGCTGCTGAAAGCCTCGCTCCGGGAATCCCTGATCCCGCCCTTCTTGCCTCGGCGTACGATGCCGATGAAACTTTTTGCTACGATATCTCCTGGAGTGGTGGGCTCAAGATTGGCGAACTGGTGCTTCGCATAAACAAAAAAGAAGGGGAGCAGGATCATTTCGAGCTTCATGCCCGGGTGACAGCTTTCGGGGCGTTCCGGTTTATTTATCCAGTGGATGATACCTTTGTTACTGAAGTTGCCGGGCATGAGCGCTTGCCTGTCAGGTATGAGGTGGAGCAGAAAGAGGGCTTTGGGTACAGGGCTCGTCGCCTGACGGTGTATGATCAGGACAGCGGACGTGTTCGTTACCGAAAAAATGAAGAGCCGGAGAAGGAATTTACTGTCGCAGGCAAGGTTCATAATGAGTTCTCCTCCTTCTTCTTTACTCGTGTATTACCATTTTCCCCTGAGGTATCCCTGGTCGTTCCAACCTTTGCCGATGAAAAGCGGCATGAGGTGGCCGTGACTGCGAACGATTGGATCACGGTTGAAGATTCATTATTGGGACCGGTAAAGGTGATTGCCGTTCTGCCCCGGATGACATTTAAAGGATTGTATGACAAGACAGGCGATACGGTGATCTGGTTAACTGACGACGCATGCCGGGTGCCGATACGGATCAGTTCAAAGATCCTGGTTGGTTCTCTTGTAGCTGAACTGGTCGCGTATCATGGTCGGTCCTGTGGCAGGCAATGGGATCTGGAACAGAAGGTGCTGGACAAAGAAGAGGGAAAGGCCGAGAAAATTAGCGGGGATTAAGGGCGCATGTCTGGCCGCTGCCGGAGCCAGAAATTCTGGGTGATCTTTTTATCATAACCTGGCTGACTTGATTTGCCAGAAATGGAGTGTTGGCGCCTTTTTTCGTCTCTCTTTGGTTCCCTGCTTGACAGCGTTCAATTTTTTTAGTACTTTTCTTCATTTTTAAGTTGTGAAAATCTTATTATAGTAAAAAGTGACTCTGCCATGGCTTGTCCTTCATGGGGAGATAATTGCATATCTTAGCGTATTTTTTGTCGTTCTGACAATTCTTACGAGTTTTTTTCTGGAACACTCTGCGAACTTTGTAAGTATTTATGTTTGAAAATCTGACAGACAGGCTGGAAGGGGTCTTTAAAAAGCTCCGGGGCCATGGCAAACTGACTGAAGAGAACATTCAGGATTCCATGCGAGAAGTGCGCATGGCTCTTCTTGATGCCGACGTCAATTTCAACGTGGTGAAAGAGTTTGTTGCTGCGGTTACCGCAAAGGCTGTAGGCATTGAAGTCAGCCAAGCCCTGTCCCCCGGTCAACAGATTGTCAAAATAGTCCATGAAGAGCTGGTCGCGCTCCTTGGCGGTAATACGGAACAAATTCGTCTTGATGGCCGTCAACCGGTTATTATCATGATGGCGGGACTGCAGGGGTCAGGAAAGACGACGACGTCTGGAAAGCTGGCGTTGATGTTAAAAAATAAAGGCCGTCGCCCGTATCTGGTTCCCGCCGACGTTTATCGTCCCGCAGCCATTGAGCAGCTTCAGATTCTGGGCGCGAAAATTGATGTCCCGGTGCATCCGTCTGCAGCCGAATCCAAGCCTGTGGATATCTGCCGTCAGGCGGTAGTGGTGGCTCGGGAGAAAAATTATGACACCCTGATCATTGATACCGCCGGTCGTCTCCATGTTGATGAACTTCTCATGGGTGAGCTGAAAGAAATTCAGGCGGCCATTCAACCCTCGGAAATCTTGTTTGTGGCCGACGCCATGACCGGGCAGGATGCGGTGGCTGTTGCCAGCAAGTTCAATGATGATCTCGAAATTACCGGCATGGTCCTCACCAAGATGGAAGGTGATGCCCGTGGCGGTGCAGCTCTTTCGATTAAGAATATAACCGGTAAGCCCATCAAGTTTACTGGTGTTGGGGAAGGCCTGGACGCACTGGAGGTTTTTCATCCTGACCGGACAGCTTCCCGGATCCTGGGCATGGGTGATGTCCTTACCCTGATTGAAAAGGCTGAAGCGGTTGTTGACAAGAAGCAGGCTGACAAGTTAGTCAACAAGCTCCGCCAGAATACCTTTACCCTGGAAGATTTCCTTGATCAGATCCAGCAGATCAAGAAGATGGGCTCACTGGAACAGATTCTGGGCATGATTCCCGGGATAAATAAGATTAAGCAGTTGCAGAACGCGCCCCAGCCCAATGAAAAAGAGCTGGCCAAGACCGAGGCTATTATTCGCTCCATGACCAGGAAAGAGCGGCATAATTATGCCATCATCAATGCCAGCCGCAGAGAGCGAATAGCAAAGGGTTCCGGGACTGATGTGGCCGATGTGAACCGGGTCATCAAGAGTTACTCGACCATGTTGAAGATGATGCAGAAAATGCGCGGCAAGCCTGGCTTGATCACCGGACAGAAAAGACGTAAGTTGCCAAAAGGATTGCGCCGAACATAGGTGGGATCTTCCGGCTGAGACAGTTAGTAAGTAAGCAGATTTAATAAGCAATATATTTAAAACATCAGAGGAGTACGTATTAATGGCAGTTCGAATTCGTTTAACCCGACTTGGCAGAAAAAAACATCCCTTTTATCGTATTGTTGTTGCCGATAGTGAATGTCAGCGTGATGGGAAGTTCCTGGATATCGTTGGCACCTATGATCCCATGCAGAATCCGGCCGCAATCAATATCAAGGCTGATAAAATGCAGGAATGGATTGGAAAAGGCGCCCTACCCTCGACTACCGTTCAGAGTCTGATCAAAAAAACTCAGGTTGCAGAGTAATCAAGCCATGCAAGAGCTGGTTGCCCATATAGCAAAATCCTTGGTTGACAACCCTGATGCGGTTGTTGTCACCATGAGTGAAGAAGATGATACTGTAACCATCGGTCTTGCGGTTGCCAAAGAAGATATTGGCAAGGTGATCGGCAAGCAGGGCCGGACGGCAAGGGCGATGCGCTCTCTTCTTGCAGTCCGGGCAGGGAAAGAGGACAGGCGGTCACGGCTTGATATATTGGAATAACCGCTTTACCTGTTATGGCCGATGATTTTCTTTACTCTTCCGAACAATTTCTATTGATTGGTAAAATAGTTGAACCCCATGGCCTGAAGGGGGAGGTGTTGATTTTTTCATTTTCCGGGCAACCGGAAAATATTCAACAGTATCCCCAACTCTTTCTGGTCGCTCCCTCGTGCAAGGCAAGTCAGCGTTATACCATTGCGAAAAGCCGGATAAAAGGGAAGGGCTTGATTGCACAGCTCCATTCAATCACTGACAGAAATCAAGCTGAAGCACTGGTCGGGATGGGGGTGTTGGTCAGTAAGGAAGATTTGCCACAGCCCGGAGAAAATGAGTTTTATCTTTACCAGATGGAAGGTCTGCCGGTGTTTACCATCGAGGGGCGCAAACTGGGGACGGTAACCAGCATATTCTTTAATGGTGCACAAGAACTCCTGGTGATTCAAGACGGGAAGAACGAATATATGGTTCCTGTTCTTGAGTCCATTATTAAGGTTCAGGATAGTGAAAAAATTGTGATAGATGCACCACCGGGATTGCTGGAAATAAACTCCGAAACCAGCGATTAGTGTCCGTGGGCACTTTGATTTTTGATATACTGACCATTTTCCCAGGTCTTCTGGATTCACCATTGAATGAGTCCATCATCCGTCGGGCCAGACAGAACGATAAGATCCGCATTAATGTCACTGATATCAGAGACTTTTCTGTTGATAAACATACCACGACTGATGACCGGCCCTTTGGCGGCGGTGAAGGTATGGTCATGAAACCGGAGCCCCTCTCTGCAGCCCTTGCCGCAGTACAGGAGAAAAATGGTGCCGGGAGGGTGATTCTGCTCAGTCCTCAGGGGCGCGCATATACCCAGAAAGTTGCCGAAGAGCTCAGTGAGTTGTCCCATCTGATCTTGGTTTGTGGCCGATATGAAGGGGTAGATGAGCGCTTTGTTCAGGCCTATGTCCACGATGCCATTTCGGTTGGAGATTATATCCTGACCGGCGGTGAGCTTGCAGCAATGATTATTGTTGATTCTGTTACCCGTCTATTGCCGGGAGTGCTTGGTTGTGCTGAGTCAGCCTCAAAGGATACGTTCAGTAGAAATCTGCTCAAACATCCGCAGTACACCAGGCCACGGGTTTTTGAAGGACAGGATATCCCAGAGGTGTTGTTGTCGGGCAATCACGAAGCCATTGAGCAGTATCGGTTTCTGGAGTCAGTGCGACGCACATTGGAGAGACGCCCGGATTTGTGCAGGCATGTTGATTTCAGCAAGAGTGAAATGAAGTTGCTAAAAAAACATGGGTTATACGAGAAGTTAGCAGCGGTACTGGCAGGCCAGAATGAGTGAAGACAGACATAGGGAGGTTGAGAGAGCCGTTGATATCGCTCTGATTCATTATCCCGTTATCAACAAGGGCGGTGAGACCATCGGTTCGGCGGTAACCAACCTCGACCTTCATGATATAGCCCGGGCGGCCCAAACGTATGGGGTTGATAATTATTATGTGGTCACCCCGTATACCGATCAGCATAGCCTGATTCAAGAGATTTTAGACCATTGGCAGACGGGGCATGGCGCGACATATAATCCTGCCCGTAAAGCAGCCCTTGAGCGAATTAAGATTAGCGCATCATTGGAGACGACTATTGCCATGGTCACTGAGCAGAGAGGCCGTAAACCTCTGCTTTTGACGACGAGTGCCCGTGTCCAGGAAAACAGTCTCAGCTATCCGGAAACCCGTCTTCGTATCGAAGGTGGAGAACCCATTCTGCTTCTTTTTGGGACTGGCCACGGCCTTGCCCCGCAGATAACTGAGAGCGCCGATTATTCTCTGCTTCCCATAGAAAGTATAACCGGCTATAATCACCTTTCTGTTCGTTCAGCCGTTTCGATTATCCTTGATCGACTCTTGGGCGTGCGGTAAGAAACTAACCCCGATAAACGGGATAAGTGCTTTTCGGAGATTTTTTCCTTGTAAAAAAACAAGAAAAAATCTGTAAGGCACAAAAAATTGGATTCTTTAAAATATTTTTTTTAGTCCTTTGATAGGAAGTAGGTATCAGTTATTCACTTTAACATATTTCACCTAGAGTAAAATTATGAGCTTAATACTTGACAGAATTAATCAGGAGCAGATGAGATTTGATCATCCGGAGTTTCGTAGCGGCGACACCGTTAAAGTTCACATCCGGATCGTTGAAGGAAACAAAGAGCGTGTGCAGATCTTTCAGGGCGTTGTTATTAAACGTAAGAACGGGGATATGAATGCCTCTTATACTGTCCGTAAGGTGTCTCATGGAATTGGCGTTGAAAAAACTTTTGCCCTTCATTCGCCTAGAATTGAACAGATTGAGGTGGTAAGTCAGGGGCGTGTTCGCCGCTCCCGTCTGTATTACCTGCGTAACTTACGCGGCAAGGCCGCTCGTATTCGTGAGCGTTTGTATCAAGCGAGTTAGTTGCTGTCTCGAAAGAGTTTTTTTATGAAAACTGTCAGGGCCGGCCAGAAAACAATGTGTTTCTGGCCAGCCTTTTGATATCTGTCTGATTCACTTGTTGCATCCACCAGCTTTCTTGAAAGCAAATCCGAACAAAAAATCGCAGTGGAATGATGGTAATATCCCCGCTGTTGATTCTGCTCTGAATGATACCTTTTCTTATGAACGGCTCCTCTATGTCCAGGGTTTTTTGTGTGTTGCCGGCTTGGATGAAGTTGGCAGAGGTCCACTGGCTGGTCCGGTAGTTGCTGCCTGCGTGGTATTACCGAGGCAATGCGACTTTGCGCCTTTCATTGATTCCAAAAAATTGTCCCATAAGCAGCGTTGTGTCCTGGCCGATATCCTTGTCCAAATTGGTGCCTTGACTGGCGTTGGGATTGTTTCCGTTGCAACGATTGATCGGATTAACATCTTGCAAGCGTCTCTTCTTGCCATGAAAAGAGCCGTGGTCGATCTTTCCTGCACCTCTGCTTCCCCCGATTTTCTATTGATAGATGGTAAATTTCCCATTGCCATGGACATCCCGCAGCAAACCTTGATTCGCGGTGAGTCTAAAAGCGCCTCCATCGCCGCTGCCTCCATCGTTGCCAAGGTTACCCGTGACGCACTGATGGTAGAACTGGCGCTCTTGTTTCCAGAGTATAATTTAGGCCAGAATAAAGGCTATCCCACCCGAGAACATCGTGCCGCCATTCAAAGGTTTGGCCCGACGTCATGTCATCGCCAGTCCTTTAGGGGGGTGAAGGAGTTTGTCTGATCAGCGAAGAAATATTCTCGGGAAACGCGGTGAAGATCTGGCCGCAGAGTACCTGCAGGGAATCGGGTATCGCATCGTTGACCGTAATTACCGGAATCATTACGGTGAAATTGATATTATTGCCCGGGAATGCACACGATCTGTTTTGGGCATTACGAGCGAGGCCCTCGTTTTTGTAGAGGTTAAAACAAGGAAGAATAATTTGTTCAGTACCCCTGCGGAGGCCGTTACTCAACGAAAGCAACTTCAGATCAGCAAGGTAGCCCTGGAGTATCTTACCCGGAATAACCTGACAGAGGCTGCCGCTCGTTTCGACGTGGTGGCCATTTTTTTGCCGGACAGGGGCTTATCTCACATTGAGCTTATCAAGAATGCCTTCGATCTCTGTGGGATCTTCTGATCGTATTATTGGACAGATGTCCCTGCCATGTTTGATGTCCGTGAAGCGCTGTTCCTCAATTCCAGCAGTTCTTTTCTTTTTTCACGATCTCGGAAAGGTGATTTTTAAAACGACCCTGTATAAAAAATCAAATCAGATTATAGTAAAAAAAACTTTTCCAGGTTCCAGTCAAAAAATTTGTTCTGTGAATTTTTATGCGCCACATTGCTATTACGATGGGTTGCCCGGTTGGGATAGGGCCAGAAATAGTCCTGAGATTTTTTGATGAGCGGTCTTCCCTTGAATTTTGTCCTGTGGTTTTTGGGGATATGGGTGTTTTGCGACGTTGTGCTGATGAACTGAAGATTACATCGAAACTCGTCTCCTGGAAGCCTGGTACCTCTGTTGGAACAGGGCAGATCCCGGTCTTTGAACTCTCCCGTTTGCCCGCAAAAGATCTGATCTGGGGCCAGCCGACAATCGCTACCGGCAGGGCCATGGGTGAGTATATAGAAAAAGCGGTAAGCTTGATTCTCGCCGGCTCCTTTTCGGCGATGGTCACCTGCCCGATTTCTAAAGCCAGTCTCAATCGTGCTGGTTTTCCATATCCCGGTCATACCGAAATGCTGGCCGCACTGACCGGGAGTGACAAATATGTGATGATGATGGCCGGCAGCAGATTGCGTGTTACCTTGGCCACCATTCATTGTCCCCTTGATTCAGTATCTGCCTTGCTCAATAAAACAGCGCTTTGTGATCTTATCCGGATAAGCAATGATGCCCTGTGCCGCGATTTCGGTATCGTTGCTCCGCGTATTGCCGTTGCTGCCCTTAATCCTCACGCAGGCGAGGACTGCCTTTTTGGCAATGAAGAAGAAACGGTGATTCTGCCCGCCATTGAAGAAATGCAGCGAGAGGGAGTTCTGGTTCAGGGACCCTTTCCCCCTGATACCGTTTTCTTTAAGGCAGCGACAGGGATGTATGATGTGGTTATCTGTATGTACCATGATCAGGGGCTTATCCCGTTTAAGTTGCTGCATTTCAAGGATGGGGTCAATGTTACTCTGGGCCTTCCCATCATTCGGACCTCAGTTGATCATGGAACGGCTTATGATATCGCTGGTTGTGGGGTGGCCGATCCGGCAAGCCTGACAGCTGCCGTTGATCTGGCTGTCTTGATCGCTGGAAACCGGAAAGTCGTGGAAGGATATTAGCGATTGTCAGTCTTGATTACCCTGTAACTCTGTAGCCATTTTTTTGTGAATTTCTTACCTTTGAGTGGGAACTCTTCTGTTCTGAATCATTGAAATGCACTATGTTTATCAAAGGTAACTTTAAAATTGTGTACGAAGCCGTAGCGAAATGATTATAAGAAAAATAAGCTGGTTAGGTGCGGCTTTTTTCAAAGCGTCAGCCGGGTTCTTTCATTAAAAAGCAACATTTACGACTGTCTATTGGCAAATGAAGAGATCAAAGAAGGGCTTGCTTATTGTCTTTGAAGGGATTGACGGCACAGGGAAGTCAACCCAGATGTCGCTTCTGGCCACAGCTTTAAGACATCAGGGGTTTGAGGTTCTCGAAACCAGAGAGCCCACCATGGGGAAATTCGGCCAACAGATCAGAGCGCTTTATAATAATCGAAATGGGGTGACGCCTGAACAGGAGCTTGAGCTCTTTCTTGCAGACCGGCGTGAGCATGTGCAGAATCTTTTGATGCCAGCCCTTATGGAAGGGAAGATAGTCCTCTGTGATCGCTATTTTCTTTCCACCGCTGCATATCAAGGCTGTCTTGGTGATACTGGTCGCTCTTCCACCATCCCTGGTTCGAGCGACACTCATCCATCCCTGGCGTCCGGTCACTCCTCTACCATTCCTGGTTCGATCGACACTCAGACATCCCTGGCTTTCGGTCACTCCTCTACCATCCCTGGTTCGAGCGACACTCATCCATCCCTGGCGTCCGGTCACTCCTCTACCATTCCTGGTTCGATCGACACTCAGCCTTGCCTGGCTTACCGTTACACACCGGAGGAGATTATTGATAAAAATAGTTTTGCCCCGGCTCCTGATCTTGCGCTGCTGTTTTATCTCTCCCCGCAAGTAGGTATTCAACGGATTACTACAGGACGTGGCGATATCCTTAACGACTTTGAACATGAGGCTGCTTTGGTGAGGGTTGCGGCGATTTTTGAAAGTCTCAATCTTCCCTATATTCATCGCATCGATGCCTCCGGTTCCATTGATTCTGTCAGTCAGTCGGTGCTGAAGGCCGTTCGTCCTCTTCTTTTGCCACTTGATCGATCTAAGGAGACATCATGAGCGGTAGAAAATCCCTCACCAGTTCCTTCCCTTTCCTTATCCTGATCATCTTCACTCTTCAGCTATTGTTGACAAGCTGTGCAGATAAAACAGTGTCTTCTGTTTCTGCTACCTCACCGGTCGCATCATCCGTAGCCGCAACCGATGAAAAAAGAGATTTGTCCTGTTCTTATTTTTATTTTCTCTGGGGGACGCATGCCGAGAGCAATAAAAAATACAGCGAAGCGCAAGAGGCCTATGAGAAGGCGCTTATCTGTGATCCCGATGCTGATTATGTCCTCAAGAAACTTCCCATACTGCTTCTTAAAATGGGCAAACAGCATACGGCAGCGCAATGGCTCAGGGATGCCATTGAGAAAAATCCTAATGATATCGACAGTCAATTGCTGCTTGCCCGCCTCGATGTTAATTTTGGAGACCTGGATGGAGCAATCAAAATTTATGAAAAAATTCTTGAGCTGGCCCCCGACAATACCACTGTAAGGCTTCGCTTGGGGTATCTATACAGCCAGCAGGGGCGGTATAAGGAAGGAGAAGAGACCATTAAGGTACTTTTGCTCAAGGATCCTGATTCATATTTTGCGTTGCTCTACCTTGCCAGGCTTGCTGTCCAGTCTGCTGATTATGAAAGTGCTGCTGCCTTTTATGAAAAGATCCTGCCCCTTCACTGGTCGCCAGAGTTGGTTTTTGAAATGGCTGAATTTTATGGAAAAAGTGATCAGTATAAGCGAGTTGAAGAACTTTATGCCTCTGTCCTGAAAAAAGAACCTGAGAATGAGCAGGCGGCCTTGGGGCGTGTTCATGCCCTCTTGCTCAGTGATCAGGGGAAAGAGGCCTTGGAAGAACTTTCCAGAATTCGACGGTTCAGCAAGAATACTACCAACATTGATCTTATTACCAGCAGGGTTCTGATCCGGATGCGGAAGTTCAATAAGGCCAATACCTTGCTCGAAAAAGTTCTGGCCCGGGAAGAATCCTCTGCTGCCAGATACATGCTGGCGGTAATTCGCTATGAGGCGAACAAAAAAGAGGCGGCCCTTGCCCATTTGAGAAAAATCACCCATGGTGATGTTGAGTTTGAAGATAGCATTGCCCTCCGAACCAGGATATTGAGCGAATTGAACAGGGCTCCGGAAGCCATGATTGTTCTGCAAAAATTAATTGATAAGTCCGATCGTCGTCAACCTCAGTATTACGTGCTTCTCGCGGGGCTTTATGTGAACAGTAAAGAGACTGTTGCGGCAAATGAAATCCTGACTAAAGGTATTGAGTTGTATCCGGATAATGTACCTCTGCTCTTTGCCTATGGTCTTCTGCTGGAGCAGGAAAAAAAACAGGATGAGGCCATCGCCAGTATGCAAAAAATCGTTGCCTTGCAGCCTGATCATGTTGAGGCCTTAAATTATCTTGGCTATACTTGGGCCGAAAACAACGTGCATCTTGAGAAAGCCCTGGAATACATCCACAAGGCCCTGAGTCTAAAACCTGACAATGGCTTTATCCTTGACAGTTTGGGCTGGGTCTATTTCCGGATGGGAGATCTGGAAAAGGCCAGGGTTGAAATGGAGCATGCCATCGCCCTTGAGCCTGGAGATCCCAATATCCATGAACATCTGGGAGATATTTATCTGGCCTCCGGGCAAAAGGAGAAAGCGCGGAATGCCTGGCGCAAGGCCAAAGAATTGTTCAAGGAAGAAGAGAAGAAAGAAAGGATGCAGCAAAAGATTGATGAGAGCAGATAGCGGGATGGGGATAGCCTGGAAAATATGGGAAGGGCAGAAGAGACTCGGGCCCTTGTCCTTGCTGCTTCCCCTATTAATAGTCCTTCTGGCCGGGTGTGCGGGGAAACCCTGGACAACCCCGGTGACGGATCAGGAAGGCTTGCATGTTCGGCAGATCTTTGAGGAAATCCAGCAGCGGGATGCCTTCTGTTTCTGTTGTATGGATGCGAAGGTAAGCTTTTTCTGGGATGGTCCGGGCGAAGATCGATCCATCAGTGGTTTTCTACAGTTGATGCTGCCTTCGTCCGTTAAATTTGTGGTCACCAATCCTTTGGGGCAGCCCCTTTACGCCATGGTCAGTAATGGCCACGACTTCCAGTCCATCAATACCGTTTTACGTCAGCATACCAATGGCGAAATCAGCGCCTTAATGCGAGAGTACAGCATCCCTGCACCGCTGCTCTCCGACGATTGGGGATACTGGCTGATGGGACGACTCCATGAGCAGGGGGCAAGTATTGAAGCCATCCGGCAGGATGAAGCCGGTCGAGGTGTCTGGATCACCATGCGTTACCCGGCTGAGGAAGCCCTGGCCCAAAGTCATCTCCTCCTGCAACTGGAGACAAACAAACTGCTCACCCGTATTCTTGTCGATCAGCAGGGAAAAACCATCGCCAACCTTTCGTATGAGTATGGGGCAGCACAAAGGGATTGTGTCCCCGTCAGCAGGCTTACCATCACTGAGCTGCCCTATGGGTCAAGGCTGAGGGTTGAATTTGCCGAGGTCCTGACGGAGCAAGTCTTTTCTCCTGCCAGGTTTCGTTTGAAAGTTCCCCCAGGCTATGAGGTTCAGGTCCTGGCAGGAGACAGGAACGGCGGAAGCGAGAGAGAGGATTGATAGGTCTTCTCTTGGAATAGTCACATTTCTTTTGTTCATGTTTTCGCTGCTTCCCATCCTGCCCCCGATCCTCCACCAATCTTAGCACGCACCCTCTCCTTCCCTTGTTTGTCTAGACCTCTATATCTTGAGGAAGCAGGCAGGAATTTCCTCACTGGTTGTTAAGGATTGACTGCACTGTTTTCTCGCCAATTTTTCGGGTGAAGATTGCCTCGAGGAGCGGAGCAATCTTTTCCATTTCCCCTTCAAGCAGTAAAAAACCAGGTAAAGGTTTTGCCTTGACGATGTGGGCGCGGGCCTGATCGGCAAAAGTTGGTGGGAGCAGTGGCGCGTATTGTCTGTTTTCCTGCAAATCAGAAAGGGCTGCGAGGACATCGAGCATGTTGCCCCAATACTCTCGCTGTCCCAGATGTTCAATGATCTGCGTGACAGCCGTGCATGCCGAGAGGTAATATTCGGGTAACAGAGCGGAGGATCCGGAAAAGCAGCGTTGCTCGGAGGCAAAACACCGACAGGCAAATGGGCGGGCCTCATAGATCATGCAGCAATTATTTTCCAGAAAAGGGCAGGGAGCGGGGTTGCCGTATTGTTCGGGCAGGATTTCTTCGCCCTGCAGACAGGCTCCGGCAAAGTCGTTGGTGGTCATCACCGGCCGCCTTGTCTCCCCCTTCTCGAGGAGACGTTCGGCAAGCCACGATTCCCGCTGGCTGTCGTGAATCAGGCGATGAATGACTTCCCCCTCAACGGCCGTAACTGTGACGTTCTGGGTGCAACAGGCCGAGCAGTGTTTTTCACAGGCGAAGGGAAGAGCGCTCGACCATTCGCCAAAAATCTCATAAATACTTTGAAGAATATCTTCTTTTAATGGTGGCATATATTTTAGATCTCCAATTCGGTAATGATTCATAATGTGTTGATCTGGAAGCAGGAAGACAGTCTTTTTCGTAATTCCAACTATCTCCCTGGGTTCTTCATGGCTTGTTTTTTTTCAAAGGCGGACCATTAGAAGGTTTTACCAAAAGGATGTATAACGATTCCTCCTTAAAAAATATTTGTTCCAGATCATAATGGCGATTGGGAACAAGCTCGAGAATAAGCCTGATGGGGGAAGCATTCCCGTTTTTTTCCACTCGTACCTGTTGAATAAATTGCCCTTGTGTCTGGATAAGCGCTGGTATCGTATCCGCGAGTGTGGCGTTGGTGAAATCACAGATGACCCTCGGTATTCCCTCTTCAATTCCAATGACCATGGGCGGCTGGAAATTATTCACTGTAAACAGGATCTTTTCCTCTTTGCCGAGGTGATTCTCAAAAGAAATGGACTGGATTGCTACCGGTAGTGAAGACGGAGAAACAGCAGGACTCTTTTCAGTGTCAACCGGAGAGATTGCGTGCTCCGGCTCAATGCTGATTTCCTTTGTCACTGCCGATGGAACCGCCTCTGCTGTCTCGGTTGGAGGTGTAACATCAACAGGTGCCTTTACAGTGTCTTGCAGCTTTCCCTTTTTCTCCTGGTCTTCCTGAAGAGCATGTTTTTTTTCGCCATGCTGCTGGATCCGGATAACCGTAATGCGCAAGGTATTCTCTTGAGCATCAAAATTCTGTGAAAAATCGTACTCACCGGCAGGAGCAAGATCAAGGACGACCCTGGTCTTGCGCTGCTTCTCTGTATGCAACCCCGTTCTGATCGACGTGATCAGCTTTCCGCTGCTGTTGATCAGCCCTTTGATGGATGGGGCAGTGCTGGTGTCGTAGAAATCGAAAATGATTTTCGGTGTGTTCCCTTTAACGGGAAAGATTTTTGGAGTATGCGGGCCATTCATCTTGAAGGTGACAGTCTCTTCTGTGTCACTTTTCTGCTCAAAGCGAATCTCTTCCAGGAGGGCATCATCATTTTCGGCACAGTGGAGAGGCGTTGAGAAGAGAGAGAAAAGAACAGCAAAGATGCAGAGAAAAGGTGGAACCAGTCTTGTGCGGAACATGTCAATACCCGATTGAAAAAGATAACGTGCTATTTTGATTCAAATAAAATCATGCTGCTGTGTCAGTACCTGAACAATCCTTGTAAATTCAGGCTATTTCCGGTACATCTGCGGTTCAAATTACAGACATTGGAGACGGATGGCAATCTTGTTGTCTCTGTGGGTGTCATAAACTATGGTCTCAATTATTTCTCGATAACTTACCCATGCAAGCAAAAATAGAAAGAAACAAACTGCTCCCCTTTGTTACCCGGCCAGGGCGTTATCTGGGACATGAACATAATGCGACGGTCAAAGACTGGGAGGAAGCACAGGTTCGCTGCGTTCTTATCTTTCCCGACCTCTATGAAATCGGTATGTCCCACCAGGGATTGCAGATACTCTACCATATCTTCAATGGCCAGGACAAGGTGCTGGCGGAGCGTTGTTACTGCCCGGATCGTGATATGGAAAAGTTATTGCTGGAAAATCATGCTGTTCTAACTTCTCTGGAATCAGATCATCCCCTGACGGATTTTGATCTCATCGGGATAACTCTGCCCTATGAGCTGTGCTACAGCAATATCGTCACTATCCTCAAGCTTGCCGGGATTCCGCTCCGGGCCAAAGACCGAGATGAATCCTGGCCGTTAATCATAGCCGGAGGTTCCTGTTCGATGAATCCCGAGCCGGTGGCTGATTTTTTTGATGCGATCCTGCTGGGCGATGGTGAAGAGGCGATTCTTGAGATCACCGCCCTGATCAATGACGGTAAAATAAACGACCTTCCCAAGGCAGAGCTGTTAATCCAACTCTCCGCCATCAAGGGGCTGTATATCCCCTCTTTTTTTGAGCCACGGTACACGGAAGAGGGAACAATTCAGGAAATTTGTGCCCTGAACAAGGAAGCGCCTTTTGTGCAGCGCAGAATTGTTTCCGATCTGTCCTCCATTGAACACCTGAAACGTCCGCTTGTCCCCAACGCCAAGATCGTCCATGACCGCCTGGGGGTGGAGATAGCCCGGGGCTGTACGCGGGGATGTCGTTTCTGTCAGGCCGGAATCATTTATCGTCCGGTGCGGGAGCGCAGCCCGGAGCAGATCCTCGAGATAGCCCGCTGCGGGCTTGGCGACAGCGGCTTTGATGAGCTGGCACTGCTGTCATTATCCACCGGGGACTATTCCTGCATCGAACCGCTTATGACCCAACTGATGGATAATTTTGCCGACGATTACGTCTCCATCTCCATGCCCTCGATGCGGGTAGGAACTTTGACCGAGACCCTTATGGATCAGATCAAACGGGTTCGGAAAACCGGATTTACTCTGGCGCCGGAGGCCGGCAGTGAGCGCTTGCGTCGGGTTATCAATAAGGGCATCACCGAGGAAGATCTGTTGACTACCTGTCGAGATGCCTTTCGTCTGGGCTGGAAGGTGATGAAGTTCTATTTTATGATCGGCCTGCCCACCGAAACCATGGAGGATATTGACGCCATTGTCGATCTGGCGCTGAAGGCCAAGCGGGAAGGTGACAGGGACGGGCGCGGCCGCCGCCAGATTAATATCAGTGTCGGCACCTTTGTACCCAAACCGCACACTCCTTTTCAGTGGGAACAACAGATAGGGATTGATGAGAGCCGCGAAAAAATCAGGCGGATCAAAGAAGCCCTGCCTCGCAGTGGGATCAATTTGAAATACCATGATCCGGAGCAGAGTTTTCTGGAGGGGGTGTTTTCCCGGGGAGACCGCCGGTTAGCCGGACTCCTGGAAACGGCATGGAATGGTGGGGCGCGTCTGGATGCCTGGTCGGATCATTTTGATCTGAGTATCTGGCGAAAGGCGGGGGAGGAGTGTGGTCTTCCTCTGGAAGGTTTCCTGCGCCGGCGCACGGCCGATGAGATCCTTCCCTGGCAACATCTGCACAGTGGCGTTGAGGACAGCTTTCTTACGGGTGAGCTGGCCAAGGCCCTTGTCGAATCCTATACTCCGGACTGCCGGTATCATGGCTGTCAACAGTGCGGCCTTTGCGATTTTAAAGAGATCAAGCCGATTGTCCAGGCTCAGAAAAAAGAGAAACAACAGATATGCTCAACGGAACCTCCTGCCGCAGAGATGGCGCCTGAGAGCCCGGTTGTCGCTGCGGTTGGTCATTTTAAATATATGGTCACCTACGCCTGCACCGGAGATGTCAGTTTTCTTGGCCATCTTGAGATGCTGCAGTTAGTCTTTCGGGCGCTGCGCCGGGCCGGCATCACCACCAATTTTTCTGAAGGATTCAACCCCTCGCCCAAAATCTCCTTTGGCCTGGCCCTGCCGGTTGGGACTGAAAGCCTGGATGAATATTTTATCATGGATCTTCCCGCCCCCCTCAAATCATCCATGGATCCCGTGGCCCTGCTCAACCGGCAACTCCCGCCAGGTCTTACGGTGCAGTCGGTGGCACTGCATTCGGGGAAAATCCCTCAGTTTCTGCAAAGCAGCTATACCATCACCTGCCCGCGCCCTCTTTTATCAGAGGAGGTTGCACGCCTCCATGATTTTCTGAGCCAGGATCAATTTCCGTTGACCCGTACCCGCAAAGGGAAGAGTACGATCCTTGATATTCGTCCCTTAGTAACATCCATTGTTCACGACAGCGAAAATACCATTAAGCTGGAAACCCTTTACAGTAGCGGCGCACCGGGGGTTAAGCCCATTGAGATACTGACCCGGGTTCTTGCAATGGATGCGAAAACAGCCGCCACCAGCAGAATTGTTAAAACTGCCTGGCGCAGTATGGAGGAGACAAAGGGTTGATGACGATGGGAAGCCTTGACTCAATATATATGATGAAATCGATTCGGTTACTGTTCTGTATCATCACCCTCTGGCTATTGCCGGTTGAGTCTTTATCGGCACAGATACCACCGCTCCCGGAACTGATTCAACATACCCGGTTTATTGCTTACACCCCCAGCAGTTTTTCCATCTCGGCGGGCAAGGTGAGTGCTGCCGGCAAGACCGGGATTCAGGCTGATCTCACCCTTCTGCGCCCGTTCTTTGACGGTCTCATCACCTACTCAGCCACCAGCGGCCTCGAGGCCATTCCCCGGATTGCCCATGAACTTGGGTACCGGGCGGTTATCCTTGGCATCTGGGATCCTGCTTCGGAAACCGAGATTCAGAATGTTGTCCAGGCCGTCAAGAAATATCCACAGCTTATTGCCGCAGTTATTGTCGGCAACGAGGGTATCTACTCCAAACGCTACCAACCGCAAGATGTGCAGTCGACTATCCGCCGACTTAAAAAAGAATTCCCCCGGTTGGCGTTAACCACCTCTGAACCTTTTTTTCTCTATTTTAACGCGGACTATAGCCAGTTCTTCAATGGTCACGACCTGTTGATGCCAAATATTCATCCGGTGTTTGAAAAATGGTTCACTCCAGAAAACCCTGCCCAGGGAGTGGATATGGTCATCGAGGTGGTTGGAAAATTCAGAACGAACTTCAATAAACCCCTGCTCGTCAAGGAAACAGGGATGCCGGGTTCTGCAACCGGTAACGCTTCTCAAAAGGATGGATTTACCCAGAAGCAGCAGGCGCAATTCTGGGCTGATCTTCTAAAACGATTTCCAGTCTCCCCCAGTCAATCCCTCGCATGTTTTGAAGCCTTTGATGCCCCCTGGAAACCAATGGAAATGGCGAGGATCCTCCCAGGTGACCACAGTAAGGAGGCTTCCTGGGGATTCTTCACGCAGGACTACAAGAAAAAACAAGTAGTTGACCGCCTCAAGCGAATTGAAAAATAATCTCAAGTCTCCTCTTTTTTATTTAAAATTAAGAAAAAATCCCATAGAGTAATCATTGTTAAAGAGGAAGGCTTCTCCTTCCTTCGACTTGAACCTTGACCTGTGACTTTTGTGAGCGTTATGCAGACTCCTTGAGTCTGCTCTGCCATCTTTAAGGGGTACCCTACCTTTTAGAGAGAAGACGATTTTGCTTTATTATAAAGACTCTCCGTAGAATCTAGCCCGTAGTTATTCACACCATGTTATGAGTTCAAAAGAGAAAGGCTCTTTGAGGACTCATGGCAATCAACCTCAAGAAAAAGGAGTGGAGCGTATGTCAAAACCATGGATTTCAGGGTCATTGAAGGTGGTCGCGGCGTTAATGCTTTTGGCGGGTGTTGCCGGTACGGCCTTGGCGGAAGAAGTTAAAATTGGTACAGGGGCAGCTGCCACTGAAAATATCTTCAATAAAATTCAAGGGCCCATGGAAAAGGCCAATGGCGTCAAGCTCAATGTGGTTTCCAGTGGACCGATTCAGGCTTTGAAGGATCTGGATGCCGGGAGTATTGATGCAGCGGTGGCCGGAATGACCTTTCCTGACTGGATGGAGATGATGAAAAAGGATGGGTATGCCATCGCCGATCCGGCCGTTTATAAAAACAGGGTTATCGGCAAAGATATCGTAAAGGTTTTAATCAACAAAGGCGTTACTGTGACGGTCCTGTCAAAAGAACAATTGAGTTCGATTTTTACCGGAAAGGTGAAAAACTGGTCAGAGGTCGGAGGACCGAGCCTGCCCATCGTCGTTGTTTTGGGAAGCAAAATCCCGGGAACCCAGAGTGTGTTTCAGAAGCAGGCGATGAATGGTGAGCCATACGCTGCAAACGCAGTGCAAGGCACAGACGCAGCTGACTTGAAGAGCAAAGTGATCGCCACTTCTGGTGCGGTATCCCTTGGCGCCATGGCCCAGATTGACGGCACCGTCAATGCCCCGACCATCCCTGAATTTGGCCGTCCCATTACCTTGATTACCAAAGGCGCTCCTTCCCCGGGGGTGCAGAAGATGCTCGACTTTATTGCCGGCGCCGGACAACAGCTTATTGTCAAATAGGCATAGTAAGTTCTTTCCCAGTGAAGGGAGGCTCGCTTGTCAGAGGAGGCTCTGATAGGGAGCAACAGAAGTCGCCTGAAGGCAGAATGGCCGTATGCCTCCAGGCGACTTCTGTTTGAGCAGCATCTCTGCCGACCTGCCGGAGATCAAGGCTCATCAGTTGCTGCCCCTTGATCTGCATGCTCTCAACCTTTTTCAATGAACAAGGATAACCATGCCAAAAACCATATCTAAGCTCAACTCAATGAAGTTACGTTCAAAGATTATCCTGACCACGGTCGTCACGACCGCGATCCTGCTTATGAGTCTGGGTGCTTTTATGATGCTCAGAAGCAATCGCCTGATGCAGGGTGCTTTGGATGCCAAGGTTCTTTCTCTGGCTACTCTGGCTGAAAAAATCAGTGGATCGTATATCAATAATTTTGACTATCCTGCCCTGGATGCCTTTGTGAAAGAGTTGATCAAGGATACGGATGTGGAATGGGTTGTTTTTTATGATGGGAAAGGCGCGGTGTTAACCACCAACAGTAAGGAGACACCGGCATCGGCTCAGTCTGTGGTGCTGGAAAGGGAGATTAAGGATCAAGATGGGAAAACAGTTCTAGGGCGTCTCAAGTTCAGTTACAGCAGGCAAAGCGTCAGCGCCCAGCTCAAGAATAACATGGTGGTAACGGTGGTGGCGATTCTCATTGGCGGGGGATTAATGACCGCCATCATCACTCTTCTGGGAAACGCCATCGTCAAACCCATTTCCCATGCGGCTGAGTTAATGCGGGATATTTCCCAAGGGGAAGGCGATCTTACCCGAAGAATCGAGGTGGAAACCGGCGATGAAGTAGGGGCCTTGGCAAGCGGATTCAATATTTTTGCCGAGAAGGTGCGGGGGATTATAGCCCAACTGAAGGAAAATGCGATTACCGTCGCCTCTTTTTCTGAAGAGTTATCCCTTGTCTCTCAGCAGATGTCCACAGATGTTCAGATAGTATCTGGGAAAATGGGAACCGTGGCGGCCGCAGCAGAAGAGGCCAGTGCCAACACGAACTCCGTGGCGGCCTGTATGGAACAGGCCACAACCAA
Organism: Desulfobulbaceae bacterium; assembly: GCA_019163335.1. Taxonomy (GTDB): domain Bacteria; phylum Desulfobacterota; class Desulfobulbia; order Desulfobulbales; family Desulfocapsaceae; genus UBA2270. The sequence continues at coordinate 89,453 of JAFLKM010000025.1, forward strand.
TCTGTCTACGGTCACTGAATCGACTCAGGAGATGAACCGTACCATCGTCAAGATTGCCGAAAATTCGGAAAAGGCCAGGAAGATCAGTGAACAGGCCGGTGATCAGGCCCAGAACCTTGCGACCTTGATGCAGGAATTTGGGCAGGCAGCGCAGCAGATCGGCCAGGTGACGGAAACCATCACTGCCATCTCGTCACAAACCAATCTGTTGGCCCTCAATGCCACCATCGAAGCGGCTCGAGCTGGAGAGGCAGGGAAAGGTTTTGCAGTGGTGGCAGGTGAGATCAAGGAACTGGCAAAACAGACAGCATCGGCAACAGAAGACATCAAAACCAGAATTGCCGGAGTTCAGCGGTCTGCCGGCGAAGCCATGGGTGATATTGACAAAATTACCGCCATCATCGAAGAGGTGGGTGTCATTGTTAATATCATCGCAGAGGCCATTGCCGAACAGGCCGCAATTACCCAGGAGGTTGTGGGGAATATTGCTGAGGCGGAAACCGGAGTGCATGACGCCAATGAGCAGGTGGCTCAGACAGCTGCTGTGTCTGGAGAGATTGCCAGTGAGATTGCCGGTATCAGTATCGCTGTGGAAGAAATTCGTCAGGGGGAAGAACAGGTGAAGGATAATGCCGCTCAGCTTGCTAAACTCTCGGAAGAACTCAAGATCCTGGTTGGTCATTTCAAGGTGTGATTCCCCGATATTTCCTATGTGTATGCAGTCGGGCGTCTTAGTTGCTTGTTCTTTGCCTTCCTTGATTGGTACGGCACTGAAGGGCGCTTCTCTTGTCGTCGCTGATCGGCGGATTGGAAATTACGATCAGGTCACCATGGTAAATGCTCTCAAACGCTCCTGTTCAGTCAGTTCAGTGATCACCTCGCCATTCTCCGTGCCTTGCTCGATGGTGCCGATGCGGCCGGTAGGCTGAGTGCTGGGGAACTGCTGGATCTGCTTCGGGGCGGGGAGAAAGGGTAGAGGGATTGATGGACCTTATTTTTTGCGGGCGATATAGCAGGTGCTGGTATAGCTGACCGGGACGCCGTCAGGGGTGCCGAAGCGGGCCTTGTATTGCTGTTCAAAAAGCTTGAGGGTTGAACTTGTCCAGCGATGGGTCCGCACACCGCCCACGCCGGTGTCACGCAGATGGTGGAGCACATCCCGAGGCGAGGGCAGAAACAGCTGATCCTGGAGGGTTTGCTGGTGTTCGAGGATAAAGTGAGGATCGAGCAGTCCGGCTATCTGTTCGGGGCTGCGGTAACTCAAGCCCACGCCGGTAAGTTCGGTAAACTCCATCAGGGTGCCGGGCCCGAAGATGGAAAAGACCAGAAAACCCCTGTCCCTGAGTGCCAGAACCAGACGAGGCAGAAATGCCGGCAGATCGGAGAGCCATTGAAAAGTGGAGCTGGAGACAATCAGGTCAAGGTCATGGGGAAGGGGCATGGCCTCGATATCGCCAAAGAGGGGGCAGATTTCCGGCGTCCTGTCTGCGGGGATTCTGGCCTTTACAACCTTTGCAAAATCGCTCACCAGATCATTGAGAAAGAGGGTACTGATCCGATGCTGGCGACAGAGCATCTCGGTGAGTATCCCGGTGCAGCAGCCGATTTCCAGAACATGTTCATAGCTGATGGCCGGATGTTGTCCGGCCAGTTTCAGCAGCCTTTCTCCGATCCGTTGCTGGACTGTGGCGTGCAGGTCATAGGTGGCAATGGCCTGCCGGAAACAGTGGGCGACCCGTTCTTTGTTCAGAGGCTGCACTGCGGCTTCCCTGTCTTCTGTTGTGACTCCATCTGCTCTCATTGCAATGCCTTCAGCACAGTCTCCCAACTGTTCCAGCGATAAAAGGGAAAGTGGGAGCCTTCCAGAGAAAGAATATTTTGTCCCTGCCAGAAGGCGAGCTGGCTGGCGGTGGGCATCACCAGATCCTGTGAGGTGATGATCACCCTGGTGTAGATTGAGGATTCGGCCGATTGGCAGGACACCTGTTTCTGCAGAGCGGCCAACTCCAGACGTTGACTGGCGAGGGATCGCTTCGGCTGATGGAGAAAAAAAGTCTCGAGAATTTTTCGGTCGTGACACATGCGGCGATAAAACTTCAGCCGGCCTGCCTCATTGAACTGGGCAAGGGTGGCCGCATAGACCTGGGCGGGAATGCCGAAACGGTCGTCGATGGGGCACAGGGTTCCGTTGATGGCGATGGCGCTCTGCAGGCGATGCGCCCAGGGACCAAAGAGCTGCTGGCCGGCCCAGACCCCCATGGACCAGGAGATCAGGGTAATATGGGCGTAGTGGGAAAAGAGATCGGCAATCTTAGCGTCAGTCACGGAACTGTCAGGATTAGAAGACTCGGCATGGTGAAGACCCGGGTCCTGGTATTCAGAGAACATCAGCACATCCACGTCCGTTGCGGTCAGGGGCACAAAAGGCAGGGCATCCATACCCCAGCCATTACAGAAGAGGATCAGCTGATCTTGCTGCTGCCGCCGGTGCAGCCATTGATATTTCATCGGGTCCTGCCTGTGTCAGCTTGGCGAAGCGTGGACTCTTCCCTAAGGATTCCCGGGAGTTCGCAGATATCCTGCCAGTTCATGTCGGCGGTCAGGGAGAGCCGAAAACGGGCAGTCCCTTCCGGAACCGCAGGGGGGCGCACCGGAAAAATCAAAAAACCCCGCTCCTGTAATTTCTCCGCCAGCCGCATCGTTTCCTGGTCATTGCCAATAATGTAGGGGATAATATTGCTGTTTCCGATAGCTGTCAGTCCCTGATCCTCCATCGCTTGCCGCATCTTTTGCGCCAGGGCGGCCAGATGCTCCCGCTTTTCGTTCATGCTCTGTTGTCGCCTGAAGACGAATTGGTTCCAGTTGAGCAGTATCGGGGGCAGAGCGGTGGTGAAGATCAGCGAGCGGCTGCGGTTGACCAGATACTCCCGGATATCCTGATGGCAGATGACAAAGGCGCCGATGGAGGCAAAGGCCTTGCCGAAGGTTCCCACCAGCAGATCGATATCCGCCATCAGCCCTTGTTCCTCGGCCTTGCCCAGCCCCATTGCTCCGTACAGACCCACTGCGTGGGCCTCGTCGAGGTAGAGCAGGGTGTCAAATTCTTTTTTCAGCTGCACCAGACGGCCGAGGTCGGCGACATCGCCATCCATGCTGAAGACCGACTCGGAGACGATCACCACTCGTTCATGGTGATGGCGATGGGTGATGAGCAGGTGCTCCAGCTGGTCATAATCACGATGGGCGAAGCGTTTATGGGTGGCCCGGCAGAGCTGCAGGCCGTCATGGATGGAGGCATGATTGAGCTTGTCGGAGAGAATGAGATCGTTTTTGCCGAGCAGGGCGGGCAGGATGCCGATGTTGGCATGATACCCGGAATTAAAGAGCAGAGCCGCCCGTTGTCCCGCTCCACCATAGGCCGTGGCCAGCGCCTCTTCCAGCTCATGGGCAGGTTCCGTATCGCCTGTCAGCAGTCGCGAAGAGCAGGCGCCCAGGCCATAGCGGTCGAGCATGTTCTCCGCATCCATCCCCCCATAAAATTGGCCGAGCAGCTGAGAATCGCCGCCAATTCCTAAGTAATCGTTGGAGGTCAGGTTGAGACACTCCCTTCCCTGATACTGCACCCGACATCCCCGGCGGCCGGATAAAGGCCGGAGTTGCCGCAGGCGGCCGCTCTCCTGCAGTTTGCTCATCTCTTCCCGGTAACTGGAACTCATGGGCACCCCAAAAGTGTAGTGACCTCGACGATGGCCGTAGTCAGAGAATGGAGATCCTTGTCTTCCATGCAATAGGGCGGCATTATATAGACCAGCCGTCCAAAGGGGCGCACCCAGACTCCGCGCTCGACAAAGGCTGCCTGCATTTCCCGCAGAACCACCGGCTCCTTCATCTCGACCACACCGATGGCGCCCAGAACCCGCACATCCTGCACCTGTTTGAGTTTCCGGCAAGGATTTAGTCCCTGTTCCAGAAGCTTGCCTATGCGACTGACCTTCTGCTGCCAGTCCGATTCCAGTAAAAGATTAATGGAGGCACAGGCCACCTGACAGGCCAAGGGGTTGGCCATAAAGGTGGGGCCATGCATAAAGACGCCGGGAGAGCCGGTGGAGATGGTTGCAGCCACCTGATCCGTGCAGAGAACCGCTGCCAGGGTCATCATGCCGCCGGTCAAGGCCTTGCCCAGGCACATGATGTCCGGGCTGATCCCCGCGTGATCACAGGCAAACATCTTCCCGCTGCGTCCAAAACCGGTGGCAATTTCATCGGCGATGAGCAACACCTGAAAGTGATCACAAAGGGCACGTACCTGTCTGAGATACTCGGGATGATAGAAGCGCATACCGCCTGCTCCCTGGACGATGGGCTCAAGGATCACGGCGCAGAGTTCCTGCCGATGCTCCTCGATCAGCCGGGCAAAGGATGCAATGTCACGGCTGTTCCAAGGTTCTGAAAACCGGCACTCCGGTCTGTCGGCGAAAAAATATTGCGGTAGTACCGTCGAGTAGAGATGGTGCATTCCGCCCACCGGGTCACACACCGACATGGCGTGGAAGGTGTCGCCATGGTAGCCGCCCCGGATGGTAAGGAAGCGGCAGCGCTCCGGATGGCCGTCGGCATGCTGATACTGGATGGCCATCTTCATCGCCACCTCGACTGCCACCGAGCCGGAATCGCAGAGAAATACCTTGTCCAGTCCGGCCGGGCTTATCTCCACCAGCAGTTTGGCCAGCTCCACTGCCGGGGCATGGGTGAGGCCGCCAAACATCACATGGGCCATGCGGCCCGCCTGTTCCTGCAGGGCTTGGACAAGCACCGGGTGGCTGTAGCCATGGATCACCGACCACCAGGAGGCCATACCGTCAATCAGATCGCGTCCGTCGCTAAGACGGATGCGCACCCCGGAGGCTGATTCCACCGGGTACACCGGCAGGGGATCGGTCATGGAGGTGTAGGGGTGCCAGAGATGTTCCCGATCGTACTGGAGAATGGCTTGGAGGTTCATGGAGGTATGGGCTGCCGGCATCGGTAAAAAGGAGGTTACGCAGATCGGACGGCTTGCGGGATTGCTGTAGAAGGAACCGGAAAGGTAAAGCCCATAGCTCCTATGGCCCGCAGGTCCTCTTTCAGGCCATTGCCGGCGGTGGTCAGGTAGTTGCCGACGATGGCGCCATTGGCCCCGGCGGCAAAGCATTGATACTGGGCTGCTCCGAACTGATTGCGGCCACCGGCCAGTCGAATCACTGCATGCGGGTTGATCAGACGGAAGAGGGCGATGGTGCGCAGAACCTCCGGGAAGGCGATGGGTTGAACGTCCGCCATGGGCGTGCCGGCAATGGGGGTCAGGATATTGAGGGGAATGGATAGAACCGCAAGGTCGCGCAACTCAAAGGCGAGCTGCAAGCGCTGCTCGAGGGTCTCGCCCATGCCGATGATACCGCCGGAACAGATATCCATGCCGGCTTCTCTGGCGATGCGGATGGTTGCCACTTTTTCTTCCCAGCCATGGGTGGTGCAGACCTGAGGGAAAAATTCTCGGCAGCTCTCGAGATTACAATGATATCGCCGGACCCCAAAGGCAACGAGCCGGGCAGCTTTTGCCGGGGTCAAAAAGCCCATGGAGGCGCACAGAGACAGGCCGGTATGCAGGCTGATCTCGGAGTATAATTCTCCCAGACATTCAAGCTGCTCGCCTGTGACCGAGCGACCCGCAGTCACCAGGGAAAGTCGACGCACACCAAAGAGGTCGTTCTCGCGCGCCTGGTCAAGAGCTACGCTCGTTTCGATCTGTTCATAGCTGGAAATGGTGGCGGCATGGCGGGCAGACTGGGCACAGTAGCGGCAATCTTCGGAACATTGCCCGGAACGGGCATTAATGATGGAGCAGAGATCAAAGGATGGGCCATGGAAATCATGTCGGAGCCTGTCTGCTGCCCGGCATAATCCATCAATATCTGATTCACGGGCCAGGGTGATGGCCTGATCATAGTCGAGTTCCAGGCCGTCGTGAATCTGCCGCAGGCAGTTATCAAGATTCATCGGGGAAGCTGCCGGCAACAGTACGGGCGGCGGTGTGCCGGCGTTCTATTTGACACTGCCGAAGGCGAACTTGCTGATCAGGGCCTCCAGATCAACGGCGGATTCCGTTTCGGTCAGGACGTCTCCCTCCTTCAGCAGCTTTTCAACACCGCCCAGGGAGAGTTGAATGTACTTGTCGCCGATGATCCCCTGTGACTTGACCGAGGCGATGGAGTCCGCTGGAACCTTGACATACTTGTCAAGCTGGAGGGCGACATGGGCAAGTTCATCCTCGCCAAGCCAGGTGCGTTTGACCTGGCCCACCACAACTCCTGCAATCTGAACGACAGCCCCCTTTTTCACCCCGGAGATGTTGTCAAATTCAGCATCGATCACATAGGTCTTTCCCGTCGTCAAAAAAGAGACCTCGCCCAGCTGGAGGGCGAGATAGCCAAAGGCGAGAAAGCCCAGCACAATAAAAAGTCCGACAAATAATTCAAGAAATTCAAAACGATTCTGTTTCATTGCTCCACCAGATGACTCTGATAAATTTCACCCATCGTATTTTCCACAAACTCGACGATATGCGGTTTGCGAGACCACTGCATGGCCTCGGGGCTGGAAAATACATCTACCTTTCCATTGTTTAAGACAATTACTTCATCGGCCAGATTAAAGACCTTGGGAATATCATGGCTGACAATCACTGCGGTGTAGCCCACCTGTTCCTGGGTTCTGGCAAACAGCTTGTAGATATCCTGGGTCATGACCGGATCAAGGCCGGTGGTGGGCTCATCAAAGAGCATGATCTCCGGCTTGAGTTGCAGAGCCCGAGCCAGTCCCACCCGTTTGCGCATGCCGCCGCTCAACTGGGCGGGGAATTTTTCGTCATGGCCGGTCAGTTCAAGCTGCTGCAGGATGGCGTCAACCTGTGCCCGGATCTCCTGCTCTGATTTGCTGGTTCGTTCCCTGAGGGGCAGGGCGATATTCTCGTAGACACTCAAGGAATCGAAAAGGGCCGAACCTTGAAACAACACGCCGAATCGGGTGCGCAGCTGCTCAAGATCCCGACCTCGTACTCCAGTTACATCTTCACCGGCTACAAAAATCCGGCCGCTGTCCACCGGCATCAGGCCAAGGATCAGCTTCAGGGTGACACTTTTGCCCTGACCGCTGCCGCCGGCGATGACCGTGGTCTTGCCGATGGGAATGGAAAAGTTCACATGGTCAAGGATCATCTGCCGGTCGCCGTTCTTTTTGGCGAAGGACTTGACCACGTCTTTGAATTCTATGGCAAATTCACTCATGGGCATCCCTCATAATAAGACCGCTGTCAGCAGATAGTCAAAGATCAGGACCGCGATGGAGGAATAGACCACGGCCTGGGTGGTCATCCGGCTGACGCTCTGGGCTCCGAACCCGGCTCCGCGGATCTGGTAGATAAAATAACCGCGACCGGTGCAGATCCACACCACGAGCAGGGCGAAGACAAAGGATTTGATCACCCCCAGGCGGAGATCATGATTGGTCACGCTGGTACGCATACCTTCCAGGTAACTGCCGGGGTTGACCCCCATGAGATGGACACCGGCAACATAACCGCCAGCGATGCCGACCACGTCAAAGAGGGCGGTGAGCAAGGGGATGGACACCAGTGCGGCCAGAAATTTTGGGCTGATCAGGTAGCGAAAAGGGTCAACGGCCATGCATTCCAGGGCATCGATCTGCTCTGAGATGCGCATGATGCCGAGTTCGGCGCACATGGCCGATCCGGCCCGGCCAGCCACCATGATGGCGGTCAGAACAGGCCCCAGTTCCATGATCAGGGTGAGGGAAACTGCGGAACCAAGCATCCCCTCCGCGCCGAACTTATTCAGTGAGTAATATCCCTGCAGGCCCAGCACCATGCCCGTTGAGGCAGCGGTACAGAAGATTACCATCATGGAACCGGCGCCGATAAAATGCAGTTGTCGCATGAATTCAGCAAACCGGAATGGACGGCGAAAGATCCCCTTCAGGGCGGACATCAGATACAGACCCATCCGTCCGATGTCTTCCAGCACATAGAGGCCTGAATCGCCTAATTTCTCCAAGGGATTTCGCTGCATGCCACCCACACTCCGCGCAAACATCATCTCAACAACCGGTAATGATAAAAACTTGAAAAACACTTTTTTGATCATAAAAACGAGAGAAAACCCTGTCAATATCTTTTCATTGCCTCAGGAAATCTGTCTCCTCTTTCATCTCAGCAAAGACCGTGCATGTTACCTTACCTGAGCTGAATTCGCATTAATCATTTCTCCTGCAGTGGAATCATATCAGTGCAAAAAAAACAAACGCATATCGGTGGAGCCCTCCCAGGGGCTGGATCAGTTGTGCAGCAATCAAAAGGAAGTGGGGGCGCTTCTGTCATCCAGTTTTTTGTCGGTAATACCAGTGGTTAATTTACAAATCTTTACAGAAGTTTCATTGCCCTTGGGCCGATGAAACTGGTAAACCATTTGCGTAAAGGGTGCAGGATGGTTGATATGATTTGTTTGTCAGGAATCATCCTGAGAAAATACCTTAAAGAAGAAGGAGGTATGACATGAGTATAATAAGTGGTATGGGCAGCTCCTTGTCCACGTTGCTGAACACTTCAGCCACGCAACGGCCCACCAGAGAACAGATGTTCAGCAAGGTGGACAGCGACGGTGGCGGCACTGTCGACAAGGTCGAGCTGTCGGCCTTTGCGAAGGCCCTGCAGCAAGAAACAGGCATTGAGATGAATGCCGAAGAGGCATTGACTACCTATGATGCTGATGGTGACGGTGGCTTGTCTCAGGAAGAGATGGACACCATGATGCAGGCCTCAATGCCTCCACCTCCACCCATGGGCGGCATGCAGGCCATGGGGATGGCGCCGCCGGATAAGGAGGAGATGTTCAGCAGCATCGATACGGATGGCAACGGTGAGGTGAGTGAGAGTGAGCTCACCACCTTTGCCGAAAAACTTGCCGAGGATACCGGGTTTGAGCTGAACCTCGACGAGGCCATTGCCACCTATGATACAGATGGAGACAATGCGCTCTCGGAAGAAGAGATGGATACCATGATGCAGGCTGAGATGCCCGCCCCGCCTCCCCCTGTTTCGGAAGAAGCCTTAGCCGCCTATGGCCAGAACACAGGAGAAGACGATCTGATCAGTACCTTGTTGTCGATGCTGAGCGGCAGCGCGGACAGTGATGAGGAAAGTGCTTATACCGCAGTGAATATCAAGAGCTGAAAGAGAGGAGAATCAGGAAGCGGAGCGTGTGGGTGACAGCGGCCGGTCTTCTTCCTGATGATCCTCTCTGATCGGCAGCCTGATGGTCATGATCAGGCCTCCCTGGTCAGCATTAGCGGCGGTTATGGTGCCATGATGGAGACGGACAGCCTGCTCGGCAATGGCCAGGCCCAGGCCGGTGCCGCCGCTCTGTCGGTCCCGGGCATTGTCCACACGGTAAAAGGGCTCAAAAAGATGCTCGAATGCAGCGTCAGGCACTCCCGGTCCATGATCCCGGATCACGATCGTTGCCTGCTTCCCTTCTGTGCTGCCTGTTTTGATAAGGGTAATCTCCACCGTACTGTTTTCTTGCGTGTAGCGGACGGCATTTCTGACGACATTCTCCAGCGCCCGTCGCATCAATTCCCTTGAGCCATGCAGCATAATCGGTTCTGCCTCGGTAATCCTGACGTGGCGATGGTGGTGGCGCGCCTCATACAGGGCGTCTGCAACGATCAATTCCATCAGTTCATTTAGGCTGAACTCTACCCTCTCCAGATCCTGAACCCCGTTCTCCAGGCGGGTCAGGGTGAGGAGTTCACCTATCAGCTCATTGAGTCTTCCTGACTCCCGTTCAATCCGTTCCAACGGCTGTTTCGCGTCTTCCCCGGACCGTTGCCTGGCCAGTTCGAGAGCCACGTTGAGGCGGGCTAAAGGCGATCGCAGTTCATGGGAGATATCACGGAGGAGCTGTTTTTTTGACAACAGAAGCTCCTCGATCCGTTCCGCCATGGTATCGAAATCCCGCCCCAGATCTGCGACCTCCCGTCCTGAATGGCCAAGCTCCGGGCTGACCCGCACTGAAAAGTCACCATGGGCGATGCGGTTGCTGGCCTCCCGCAGTTTGCGGATGGGTGCAGTGAGTGAGCGGGCAAGGAAATAACAGACAAGCCCACCAACAAGGGAATACAGCAGAATGTTATTCCACGGGCCGCTTCGCATTGGCGGCAGAATCGTCAGGAGGGGAGGGGGCAAGGGCGGTATCGGCAGTTGCAGCACAAGGATGTCGGGGGCCTCTGACTGGCCTGTCTGCGTGGTTAAGCGCCGTCCGAGCCATTTCTCTTCGGGCGGGAAACCAGGGGGCTTAAGTGGTGCGCCGTTGATGATCTGATCGGCTTTCGTGCGGGCCTTGGCTGGGACTGGTCGATCGGAAGGAACCGCCATTGTGCCGGCAAAGAGATAGAGCCGGATGCCGGATTGTTGTTCAATGGTCTCAAGGAAGGCACGTAGTCCATCCTGTCCGCCTGCGTCCCAAGCGGCCAGGGCTTCGTCGCCATAGTGGGCCATGGCCTGCATCTCGAAATCAGCCATTCCCGGAGAGAAATGTTCGGGGCGGTTTTTCAGCGCCAGAAAATAGAAGGGCACTCCCATCAGAACGATGGTCAGCCAGAAGCTGAGGAATATTTTCAGGAAAAGGGTGCGCAAGGGGGGCAAACCATGGTCAATGGGGTTTTAGATTGATGGTTGTGTATAGAGGTAGCCAACGCCGCGAATCGTTTTGATTCGTTCCTGATGGTTCAGTTCATGACCTAGTTTTTTTCGAAGGCTGCTGACATGGACGTCAATGCTGCGATCAAAGACCGATAATTTCCGCTCTAATACCCGTTGAGTAAGCTCTTCCCGGCTGACCACCTGGCCTGCCATCTTCAGCAGCTCATGGAGGAGGGAAAATTCAACCGTGGTGAGAGGAATATGGGTATGATGCTGGACAATGGTGCGGGCGCCAGGATCAAGGCAGATGTCACCGACGGTCAGTTTCTCGGCCCGTGCCTGGAGGATGTTGTCTGTGAACTGGGATTCGCTGCGGCGCTGGATGGCCCTGATTCTTGCGAGCAGCTCGCGCGGATTGAAGGGCTTGGCCAGATAATCATCCGCTCCCATTTCGAGACCGGTAATGCGGTCCATCTCCTCTCCCCGGGCGGTGAGCATGAGAACCGGAAGGGTGGACTGGGCCCGAATACGGTGCAGGACATCAAAGCCGTTCATGCCGGGCAGCATCACATCCAGAACCACCAGATCATGGACGCCGGTAAGGGCTAGATCCAATCCCGTCTGGGCCTGATACACCGTCTCGACCTCAAACCCTTCCGGCTGAAGATAGTCGGTCAGCAGTTCACACAACTCAATGTCATCATCTATGACCAGTATCCGGTTCATTGGCGAAGTCTTTTAAATTCGTTCAACTCAGTTATCATTAAAGGTGTTTTTTGTAACGTACCGCGACGTGCTGAAATTGACCGTAAAGAATTGTAAAGTTTGTTGCCTGGCTGGTGGAAGCATTACCCTGCATTTCAGAAGATTACCTGCGTTTTCTATCTCTCTGCATTCCCAATGGCTTGGCTTTCTGTCTGCGGGGCAACGGGCAGATTTGTCAGGGATGTCTCTGGAATGTCCTTGCTTTTGCCGATTGACAAACAAAACCACGCTGTGGTAAGAACTCCTCCATGCCTGGATGGTGGAACTGGTAGACACCCGAGACTTAAAATCTCGTGGGCCTTGCGCCCGTGCGGGTTCGACTCCCGCTCTAGGCACCAGAGAACATTCCTTAGTCTTCCACTAAGGACTTTTAACCCCTTAAATTCATTGAGTTTAAGGGGTTTTTTTATGCCTTTTCTTCCGCTTTCTTCCATTTTAGCCTGTTGGCTTCCATGAATAAAGCGGGTACATCTACGGGTATAAATAAAAGGAGTTTTATACCCGTGTTTTTTTATTCCTACATCCTTTTACTCCTCCCTTTTGTTACAATGAGCTTCAGGTCTACCTGGTCTGACAGTGAAAAATACTCGAAAGAAATTGAAATAGTTATGGCATACTGATAGTGTCTATACGTTGCTGGAGCTGCAATGATTTTGGTATGGCACCTTGTTGTGAACGTGCGACCCGATATAGTTAAGAATAATGAAAAAGGAAGGACATGGCACAGAACGGAACAACCAATAAGACAAATGGCTTTGAGCAGAATCTATGGGATACGGCCAATAAGCTGCGGGGTTCAGTAGAGTCGTCGGAGTATAAGCATGTGGTGCTCTCCCTTATTTTCCTCAAATTTGCCAGTGACAAGTTTGAGGAGCGGCGGGCCGAGTTGATAACCGATGGCAAGGAGAAGTATCTGGATCAGGTGGAGTTCTACACCATGAAGAATGTCTTTTACCTGCCGGAGGAGTCGCGCTGGAGCTATGTCAAACAGCATGCCAAGCAGGATGATATTGCCATCAAGATTGATACCGCCCTCTCCACGGTGGAGAAGAACAACAAGGCCCTGAAAGGGGCGCTGCCGGACAACTACTTCTCCCGTCTGGGGCTGGATGGCTCCAAGCTGGCGGCGCTCATTGATTCCATCTCCAATATCGATACGGTGGCAGATAAGAAGGAGGATGTGGTTGGCCGGGTCTATGAGTATTTCCTCGGCAAATTTGCGGCCTCGGAGGGGAAGGGCGGCGGCGAGTTCTACACCCCCAAGGATGTGGTCAACCTCATAGCCGAGATGATCGAGCCGTACAAGGGCAAGATCTATGACCCCTGCTGTGGGTCCGGCGGTATGTTTGTCCAGTCCATCAAGTTTGTCGAGAACCACCACGGAAACACCAAGGACATCGCCATCTACGGTCAGGAATCCATTGGCGCCACCTTCAAGCTGGCCAAGATGAATCTGGCCATCCGCTCCATTGGCGGCAATCTGGGCGAGATCCCGGCTGACAGCTTTTTTAAGGACCAGCACCCGGACCTCAAGGCCGACTATATCATGGCCAACCCGCCCTTTAACCTCAAGGAGTGGCGGGCTGCCGACGAGCTCACCGACGATCCGCGCTGGGCCGGGTACGAGGTGCCGCCCACCGGCAATGCCAACTATGCCTGGATTCTCCATATGATCTCCAAGCTCTCCCAGAACGGGGTGGCTGGTTTTGTCCTGGCCAATGGCTCCATGTCCACCAACACCAATTCAGAAGGCCAAATCCGTCAGAAGATCATCGAGAACGACCTGGTGGACTGCATGATTGCAATGCCCGGCCAGCTCTTCTACACCACCCAGATTCCGGTCTGTCTCTGGTTTCTCAGCCGCAATAAAAAGGCCGACAGCAGCCGGGGCTTCCGTGACCGCCAGGGCGAGACTCTGTTCATTGATGCCCGCAAGATGGGCACCCTGGTTGACCGGGTGCATCGGGACCTGTCTGGCGAGGAGATAGCAGAGATCGCCCGGACCTATCACGCTTGGCGTGGTGAGGAGAAGGATGGGGTGTATGAGGACAAGCCCGGCTTCTGCAAGGCCGCCACCCTGGATGAGATAAAGTCCCATAACTATGTCCTCACACCTGGTCGTTATGTGGGGGCGGCAGATATTGAGGATGACGGTATTCCCTTTGAGGAGAAGATGGCCAAGCTGAGCGCCACCCTTTATGACCAGATGCGTGAAGCCGTGGAATTGGACGCCACAATCCGCCGGAATCTGGAGGTGCTGGGTTATGGAGAGTGATTGGTTGCTGCTAAAAGATATTGTTCGGATTAAAGGCGGAAAAAGATTGCCGAAAGAATTCGTGCTACAGGATGAGAAGAACATACATCCGTACATCAGGGTGCGAGACATGGGGAGTAGATATGTTCCAAGAGAAGGGTTGAAATATGTGCCAGATGAAGTTTTTCCTAAAATCAAAAATTACATCGTTGAAAAAAATGACGTAATCATTTCGATTGTTGGAACCGTTGGCCTTGTATCTGTTATTGACGAGTTTTTTCATCTTGCATCGCAAACTGAAAACTGCGCAAAACTGTCTGGCTTAGATAAACAGGATGCAATTTATTTGTACTATTGCCTTGTTTCTCCTCAGGGGCAGCAAAAAATCGCCACCCGAACCGTGGGGGCTGTTCAGCTAAAGTTACCACTGTATGGAATTGAAAATATCTCGGTACCTTGGCCGAGCAAAATTAAGCGACAACATATAGCCCACATCCTTGGCTCCCTGGATGACCGGATTGAGTTGAACCGGCGGATGAATGAAACCTTGGAGGCCATGGCGCAGGCCCTGTTCAAGAGCTGGTTTGTCGATTTTGACCCGGTGATCGACAATGCCCTGGCCAGTGGCAAGGAAATCCCCCCCGAGTTCAGCGAAAGGGCTGCTGTCCGCGCCGCCCTCGGCGATAAGCGCCAGCCCCTGCCCGCAGAAATCCGCACCCTCTTCCCCGACGAGTTCACCGACAGCGCCGAGCTCGGCTGGATTCCTAAGGGGTGGGAGGTGAGCACTGTTGGTAAAGAATTTGATGTTACTATGGGGCAATCACCGCCTGGCTCAACCTACAATGAAAATGGTGCTGGGATAGCTTTTTTTCAAGGTCGGGCCGATTTTGGCTATAGGTATCCTTCTAATCGCGTTTATTGCACTGCTCCAAAAAGATTTGCAAATAAGGGCGACACCTTGGTTTGTGTGCGAGCCCCTGTAGGAGATGTGAATATAGCTCATGGTGATTGTTGTATCGGCCGAGGGCTCAGTGCTGTGCGGCATAAGACTGGAAGTCGTTCTTACACATATTACTCAATGCGTGAGCTAAGAGAGCATTTCAATAAATTTGAAGCTGAGGGGACTGTGTTTGGCAGCATCAACCAGAACGACTTCAAATCCTTGCCAAACCTTAAAATTGACATAAAACTACTTGAATCCTTTGAGGTACAAGCAGGTGGTCTTGACACAAAAATAGAGCAAAACTCTTTAGCTATTTTAAATCTCACCAGTCTCCGCGATACCCTCCTCCCCAAACTCCTCTCCGGTGAAATCCGCATCCCTGATGCCAAAAAAATGGTGGAGGAGCTGGCCCTATGATCTCGGAAAGAGAACAAAAAAACTCTGAAATTCTCATCTACCAGAACCAGGAGGGCAAGATACAGCTCGATGTCCGTCTGGAGGATGAAACTGTCTGGCTGACCCAGGAGCATATGGCCGAGCTTTTTGGGAAAGCAAAGTCGACAATCAATGAACATATCAAAAATATCTTTGCCGAGGGAGAGCTGGCCGAGTCCGAGGTGATGAAGAAATTCGGAATTTCCGAATTTCAGCAGAAGACCCCAAATTACTACAATCTCGATGTCATTATTTCGGTGGGTTACCGGGTTAAATCAAAGCAGGGCACCCAGTTCCGTATCTGGGCCACCCAGCGCCTGAGGGAGTACATCGTCAAGGGCTTTGCCTTGAATGACGAGCGCTTCAAGAGCGGTAACTCCATGAATTATTTTTCAGAACTGCAGGAGCGCCTCCGCCGGATCCGTATATCGGAGCGTTTTTTCTATCAGAAGATCAAAGACATCTATACCACATCCATTGATTATGACCCGCAGGATGAAAAGACCGCCCTCTTTTTCAAGACCGTGCAAAACAAGCTGTTGTGGGCCATCAGTGAGCAGACCGCTGCCGAGCTGGTCTATCGCCGCAGTGACGCCTCCCTGCCTCTCATGGGTATGCACTCATTTGACAAGAAAGGTGCGGTGGCCATCCGCAAGAGGGATGTCTCCATTGCCAAAAACTATCTTAACGAGGATGAGATGAAGCTCCTGGGTCTGTTGGTGGAGCAGTATCTGGCCTTTGCCGAGACCATGGCTCTGCAACATACCCCCATGTATATGAAAGACTGGATAGAACGGCTGAGCGCCATCATCCAGCTCAATGGTCGGGAACTACTTGGACACACCGGGAAGATCAGCCATGCCTTAGCCATGGAAAAGTCAACCCTGGAGTATGAGAAATTCCGTGATGAGCAGAAAAGCCTGGAGCATGAACAAAGCATGAAAGAGCTGGAAGAAGATATCAAGGTATTGAAGCAACCGGAAGCCAACAAAAGAGAGAGGGAATGAAGTTTACCGAGGCACGGGTGGAGCAACGCATTATCGAGCTGCCGGGCAGGGCGGGTTATGGGCACGGCACAGGGTTGTCGCGGTAACCATTTTGTCCAGTTTTTTGCGCAAAAAACTGGACAAATGCCTTTCTTTTCTGTAGAGATTTTCCTATGAAAACTACTGAAAACATAAAGAATAGTATTGATCGTTTTCCTAAAGGCTATGTTTTCACCTATGGTGATTTTTCCGGCAAGGTGGAAAGTAAGGAGGCCTTGGCGAAGGCGCTTAATCGGCTTGCCGCATCCGGCAAGATTGTCAAGCTTGCCAAGGGCAAATTTTATAAGCCCGAGCAATCACCCTTTGGTGAACTGCCGCCTGATCAGTACCAGGCCGTCAAAGACCTGCTGGAAAGTGGCGGCAAGGTGGTGGGTTATCTCACCGGACTCAGCATCTATAACACCCTTGGTCTCACCACCCAGGTGGGCAGCACCATCCAGATTGGCAGAAACGAGGTGCGTTCATCTATTAAGCGGGGGAGATACACCATCTCTTTTGTGAAACAGAGAAACAGTATCACCAAAGAAAACATCCACCTTCTCCAACTCCTTGATGGCCTCCGTTTTATTAAAAAGATTCCAGATTCTTCGGTTCTTAATAGCTGTAGAATATTGCAAAACTGCATCTTGGCATTGTCGGAACAGGAGCAGGGAACTCTTGTCAGGCTCTCCATGAAGTATCAACCGGCAACCCGTGCCCTGCTGGGGGCAATGCTCTGTGAGCTTGGCCAAGAGGGGATGGCGGAAAAATTAAAAAAATCACTCAACCCCCTAACCTCATACATAATCCCTGGAATTTCCGAGGTGCTTCTTTCTGCGCCCAGGTGGGGTATCAAATGAGACTGCATGAAGAGGAGACCCTGTTTGGCCCGGCAGTGACTGCCACCGCTGCCGGGTTGAACATTCCTGAGATATTTATCGAAAAGGATTACTGGGTCACCTACGCCTTACACGCCATTTTTCATGCCCCAACTGGCTTGGAGACTGTTTTTAAAGGTGGAACAGCACTTTCTAAATGCTTCGGATTGATTGATCGATTTTCAGAAGACATCGATCTGGTGGTCAAGCATCATGGGGGAGAAACAGACAATCAGCGTAAAAGCAGGATAAAGAGGGTCGCACAGGTTGTCACTCCCATGCTTCCCGAGGTGGAGATTGAAGGATTAACCCGGAAGATGGGCATGAACCGAAAGACTGCCCATAGTTACCCCAGGTTGTTTCGTGGACCTTTTGGACAGGTGCGCAATGTGATTGTGGTTGAGGCAACATGGTTTGGATATTATGAGCCGTATATTGCCCATCCGGTGTCCTCTTACATCTATGACATGATGCTGGCACAAGATCAGCAGGTGATGATTGCAGACTATGGCTTGCTGCCGTTTCAGGTAAATGTGCTGCTGCCTTCGCGTACCCTGTGCGAAAAAATCATGAGCCTGGTGCGCTTTTCTTACAGTGGAGATCCCATGACCAATCTGAGAATGAAGATCCGCCATTTTTATGACCTGCATAAAATGCTTGCCGATCAGGAACTTCGTGCCTTTTTTGACTCACATGAATTTGATACATTTCTCTGTAAAGTTGCCCAGGATGATGTGCAAAGCTTCAGAAATAATAATGAATGGCTCGTCCATCATCCTGCGGACGCCTTGCTGTTCAGGGATGTTGAGGATTGCTGGGCTGGTTTGAAAACAACCTATACCGATGATTTTAGTGGGCTGGTTTATCGAGAGTTGCCAGGCGAGCAACAGATATTTGAAACGCTCCAACGGATCAAAGAACGATTGATGGAAGTTGAGTGGAATATTTGCGTGGATGAGAGGAAGGGCTGAAGAGAGGGAGCGAGGAATGAAATTCACCGAGGCAAAACTGGAACAGGCCATTATCGACCTGCTGGGTAATGAGGGCTATCCCCATGTCTTGGGCGAGACAAGCAGCCGGGAGCCTGACGAGGCAAAAGTATCCGTAAAGGAGGTAGTATGACCGCCGAAAGCCAATACCTCGACCTGAAATCTTTACGCACGGTCACTGGAAAAACCGCCGATTGGCCGGAACTGGCTAAGGATTGTGTCTGTTTCGCCAATGCCAGGGGAGGAAAAATTCTTATCGGGATAGAAGACGGTCAAACGGAATCACCGACAGGTCAGATCCTGCCTGCTGGGCTTGCAGAAAAGATTATGAAGCGGATTGGCGAGTTGACCGTCAATGTCACACTCTCCACCCAGATTCGGGTGAGCGATAATGGCGGAGAATATCTTGAAATAACAGTGGCACGATCCAATGCGCCAGCATCGACCACGGATGGCAGATTTTATCTGCGGATTGCCGATAACTGCAAACCGCTGGTCGGTAGTGACATCCAGCGTTTGCTGGATGAGCGAAACGCCCAACCATGGGAAACATTGACGACGTTGAAGGTGCCACGCAAACAGGTTGACACTGACAAGTTCAGCCGTTTTGTTACTGATATTCGGGCATCGGACCGGGTGAAGACCTCGGTCAAGGAAAAGAGCGATCCTGAATTACTGGATCATTATCTTCTGGCAGCGGATGGTTTTTTGACCAACCTCGGCATCCTCTGTGTTGGCCGAAGGCAAGACCGGGCAATGCTCGGAACCGCGCCTGTGATCCAGTTTTTGAAATTTGACGAAAACCATCAGAAGGTCAACAAGATAGTCTGGGACGATTACAGCCTTACACCCATGGAGTTGATCGAGGCTGTATGGCAGGAGATCCCGGACTTTCGCGAGCAGTATGAACTTCCCGCCGGCCTGTTCCGCACAACCCTTGCCGTTTACGATGAAGTGGTGGTCCGGGAACTGATGGTCAATGCCTTGGTGCATCGGCCCTATACCCAGCGAGGTGATATTTTCCTGAACCTGCGAACCGACTGCCTTGAAGTGGTGAATCCGGGCCTGCTTCCTCTGGGGGTGACTCCTCGAAATGTTCTTCATACCACGGTACGGCGCAATGAGCATCTTGCCAGGGTTTTTCATGATCTCAAACTCATGGAGCGCGAGGGCAGCGGTTTTGACCGGATGTATGAAGTCCTTTTATCCCAGGCTCGGCCTGTACCGGAACTGCGCGAAGGGCCGGACCGGGTCGAGGTCATTATCCGCAAAAGGATATTGAAACCGGAAATTATCGAGTTTATCTCCAAAGCCGATCAGACTTGGCAACTAAACCAGCGGGAGCGCATTACGCTTGGCCTGCTGGCCCAGCATGAAAGCCTCACCGCCCGTGAGTTGTCCGCACTTCTGGAACTTGATGAAATCGCCGGTTTGTCAAGCTGGATGGGACGACTGCAAAAAATCGGCGTGGTACAGCAAAAGGGGAAAACACAGGCGACAAGATATTTTGTTAATCCGCACTTGTTAAGAAAGCTGGATTTTACCCAAAGCACCACGCTGAGCCTCATCGAACCGTACAGGCTGAAAGCCCTGATTCTGGAAGACCTAAGGAGATATCCAGATTCTGCCATCAGTGACATTCACCATAGAGTTGCACCAGAACTTGATCGTCACCGAATGAAACAGGCCCTGGAGATTTTAATTAAGGATGGGCTGATTGTTTTCTCAGGAGAAAAACGCTGGCGGCGCTACTCAACGGTCGATTAGCTCTATCACAAAAAAATGGCTATATCTCGGAGAGGTGCTCGATAGAAAACAGCGAAGACGCATCTATCATACTGAAACAGCAATGTTTTCTAATAAGCATATGTGGTGGGGAATATTCGATAGAGACCTTTTCGTACAGGTGTGCGGCCATGGCAACTAAACGGGGAAGGAAAATCTACCGTGAAAATCTGGCACTCTCCCTCGGATATTTGTTCGGGTGTTATTTCATTCCAAACCCATTTTCGAGGCTGACAACTTTGTAACGTATTGACAATTTGAAATATTCTTATTTCATCGCAAACCAAAGTAGAGGAAAAATCCTGGAATGAAATTCACCGAGGCAAAACTGGAACAGGCCATTATCCATCTGCTGGGCAACGAGGGCTATCCCCATGTCTTTGGCGAGACGATCAGCCGTGGGCCGGGCGAGGTCCTGATCAAGGAAGACCTCAAAAGCTTTCTGGCCAGCCGGTATGGTGGTGACAACATCACCCCTGCCGAGATCGACACCATTATCCGTACGCTGGAGCTGCTGCCTGCCTCCGACCTCTACGACTCCAACAAGGCGGTTATGAAGATGATCTCCGATGGCTTCCTTTTCAAGCGGGATGACCGCAGTCGGAAGGACCTCTATATCCAGCTCATCGACTATCACGATCTGGCCCAGGCGGGTCTTGCCGTCTGTGAACCAGAGCAACAAGAGCTTGCCCTCGCTGCTGAGGCCAGCCCGCCCTATCTGACCAGCCGCAATATCTACAAGATGGTCAACCAGCTGGAGATCATCGGCTATGAGAAGCGCATCCCGGACGGCATCCTCTATATCAACGGCCTGCCCCTGGTGGTCTTTGAGTTCAAGAGCGCCATCCGCGAGGAGGCCTCCATCCATGACGCCTATATCCAGCTGACGGTTCGCTATAAGCGCGACATCCCGGAGCTCTTCAAATACAACGGCTTCTGCGTGATCAGCGACGGGGTGAACAACAAGGCAGGTTCCTTTTTTGCGCCCTATGAGTTTTTCTATGGCTGGCGCAAGACGGATGGCAGCGACCTGATAGAGAAGGACGGCATTGACTCTCTCTGCTCCCTAATCAGAGGCATGTTTAACCGGTACCGACTGCGGGACATAATTCGCAACTTCATCTACCTGCCCGATATCTCGCGCCGGGAAGAAAAAATCCTCTGCCGCTATCCGCAATACTATGCGGCCATCAAGCTCTACGCCAATATCAAAGCTCATCGTCGCCCGGCGGGAGATGGGAAGGGCGGCACCTATTTCGGCGCCACCGGCTGCGGCAAGTCCTTCACCATGCTCTTTCTGGTCCGGCTGCTTATGAAGAGTGTGGACTTTGCCAGCCCGACTATTGTGCTCATCACCGACCGCACCGACCTGGACGACCAGCTCTCGGCCCAGTTTGTCCATGCCAAGGGCTATATCGGGGATGAGGCCGTGATCAGCGTCGAGAGCCGCTCCCAGCTCCGCGATCTGCTCAAGGGCCGTAATAGCGGCGGCGTGTTTCTGACCACCATCCATAAGTTCACCGAAGACACTGAGCTTCTCACCGACCGCACCAATGTCATCTGCATCTCTGATGAGGCGCACCGCAGCCAGGTCAACCTGGACCAGAAGATCCGGGTCACGGAAAACGGAGTGCAACGTACCTACGGTTTTGCCAAATACCTGCATGACTCCCTGCCCGGTGCCACCTACGTCGGCTTTACCGGCACACCCATTGATGCTACCCTGGATGTGTTCGGCCCGCCGGTGGATTCCTACACCATGACGGAATCAGTTGCCGATGGCATCACCGTCCGCATTGTCTATGAGGGAAGGGCTGCCAAGGTGCTGCTTGATAACAGCAAGCTTACGGAGATCGAGGAGTATTACACCCGCTGCGCCGATGAGGGGAGTAATGCATACCAGATCGAGGAGAGCAAAAAGGCCAATGCCCAGATGAACGCCATCCTCGGCGACCCTGACCGCATCAGGGCGGTTGCTGCCGACTTTGTCACCCATTACGAAAACCGGGTGAGCGAGGGGGCAACGGTAAGGGGTAAGGCCATGTTTGTCTGCTCCAGCCGTCCCATCGCCTATGAGTTTTACAAAGAGGTTATAGCCCTGCGGCCTCAGTGGGCAGAGATCAAGGAGTGTGAGGAGGGCGCAGAGCTCACCGAAAATGAGCGGAAGAAGATCAAGCCCATGGAGCGGATCAAGATGATCATGACCCGGGGCCAGGATGACCCAAAAGAGCTCTATGACATGCTGGGTACCAAGGATGATCGCAAGGAGTTGGACCGCCAGTTTAAGAATGGCAAATCCAATTTTAAGATCGCCATTCTGGTGGATATGTGGCTCACCGGCTTTGATGTGCCCTTCCTTGATACCATGTATATCGACAAGCCCATCCAACGCCACAACCTGATCCAGACCATCTCCCGGGTGAATCGCAAGTTTGAGAACAAGGAAAAGGGGTTGATCGTTGATTACATCGGCATCAAGCGCCAGATGAACCAGGCCCTGGCCCACTATTCCAAAACCGACAAATCAAATATTGAGGAGGTCGAGCAGTCCATTGTGGTGGTCAAAGACCATCTTGATCTGCTGGCCAAGATCTTCCATAAATTTGATACCACGCCCTATTTCAAGGGGGCATCGCTGATACAGCTGGGGTGCCTGAACAAGGCGGCTGAGTTTGCCATGCTTACCGACAACCAGGAAAAACGATTCATGTTCCTGGTTCAGCGGTTGAAGGCGGCTTATGACATCTGCTGTGGCAGTGATGGTTTCAGCCAGGATGAGCGGGACCATATCCATTTTTATCTGGCGATACGTTCCATTGTCTTCAAACTGACCAAGGGTGAAGCGCCGGACACCGCCAAGATGAACGCCCGAGTGCGGGAGATGATCAAGGAGGCCCTGAAGAGCGACGGGGTGGAGGAGATCTTCAAGCTGGGTGAGGACCATGGCAAGGAGATCGACATCTTTGATGAGGACTACCTCGCCAAGATCGAGAAGATCAAGCTGCCCAACACCAAGATCAAGCTCTTGCAGCAGCTCCTGGCCAAGGCCATTGCCGACTTTAAGAAGGTGAACAAGATAAAAGGTACCGACTTCTCCAAGAGATTCAAATCCCTTGTGGAAAAGTATAATGAACGGAAGGAACAGGACGTGTGGAACAGCGAGGAGCTGGAAGAGATTGCTGGTGAGATTGTGGACCTGATCCACGCCCTCAAGAAGGAGAAGGAGTCCTTCGGCGACCTGGGCATCGATTTTGAGGAAAAAGCCTTCTATGACATCCTCAAGGCCCTGGCGCATAAGTATGATTTTGAATACCCGGAAGACAAACTCATCCACCTCGCGCAGGTGGTGAAAGAGGTGGTTGACGACAAGGCTAAATATACCGACTGGAGTCAACGCGACGACATCAAGGCCGAGCTCAAGGTTGATTTAATTATAGCCCTGGCGGAAAACGGTTATCCGCCGGTTGATCGGGATGAGGTGTATAAGGAGATTTTTGAGCAGGCGGAGAATTTTAAGCGGTATCTGGGGGCGACAGGGTAGACTTGATAATCGGCGGTAAAAAAGAGGCTGCTCGCTATTTCAGGTGGGTATGCCAATATAAAATTTTCCGCCAATGGTTGGCATAACTTAGATAGAAAGTAGTTAAACTTAAAAGAGGTTTATTTCATGAAAAAGAGATTTTTGACCATTTTTGTAGTTGGAATTTGGATTGTTTCGGCATCCCTTCCCGCAAATGCTGAACAGCTCGCTCCGAATCCTAATTACGGTACAATAACAACTCACAATAGCTGGAACGATGATATTTTTAACAACTTCGGCACACTGTACAACGTCGGTACTCTGAACAACAACTCCGGAGGCATACTGGCCAATAACTCCGGCAGCATACTTTACAACCTCAGCACGCTAGGCAACTCCGGCACTCTGAACAACAACTCAGGCAGCACACTGGGCAACTCCGGCACTCTGAACAACAACTCCGGCGGCACACTGGGCAACTCCGGCACACTGGACAACTCCTTCACCCTGATCAACTCCGGTACTCTGAATAACAACTCCAGCGGCATACTGGCCAACTCCGGCACTCTAAACAACAACTCCGGCGGCACGCTAGGCAACTCCGGCACTCTGAACAACAACTCCGGAGGCACACTGGGCAACTCCGGCGCCCTGAACAACGTCGGTACTCTGAACAACAACTCCGGCGGCATACTGGCCAACAACTCCGGCAGCATACTTTACAACTTCAGCACGCTAGGCAACTCCGGCACTCTGAACAACAACTCCGGAGGCACACTGGGCAACTCCTTCACCCTGACCAACAACTCCGGAGGCACACTGGGCAACTCCGGCATGCTGGACAACTCCTTCACCCTGACCAACTCCGGTACTCTGAATAACAACTCCAGCGGCATACTGGCCAACTCCGGCACT
>JAFLKM010000025.1:113814-129556 GCA_019163335.1 Desulfobulbaceae bacterium
ACTCCAGCGGCATACTGGCCAACTCCGGCACTCTAAACAACAACTCCGGCGGCACACTGGGCAACTCCGGCATGCTGGTAAACGATGGCACGCTGAACAACTCCGGCAGGCTGACCAACTCCTTTGCTGGTTTAATTGCGGGCGATGGCAGCTATACCCAGATCGACGGTAAGACTATAAACAACGGCGTAATGGTTAAGCAGGCCATCCAAATATTAGGAGGACAGTTGAGTGGAATTGGAATTATAAACGGCGATGTGACCATCGGTGCTGAAGCAACGGTTAAGCCAGGAGACCCAAGCGGTGCACTGACAATCAATGGAAGTTTTACGAGCGGCGGCAACCTCCTGTTCGAAATCTTCGGGCAAGGCAAAGGGGAGTATAATCAGTTAAAAATTAATGGCGGTAATGCATTATTCACAGATGGCAGCATGGAATTCAATTTTATGAACGATTATCATGCAGTGGCTGGTGATCGTTGGGATCTCCTGTTTGCATCATCAATTGGTGGCTTGGAGACGCTCACCTACACTCTCAACGGCCTGGACTCCGGACTTGGCTGGAAATTTGATTATATTAATGGCACTGGAAGTCTAGAAATTACCCCAGTCCCCATCCCCGGCGCTGTGTGGCTGCTCGGCTCTGGCTTGGTTGGGCTTGCCGGGCTTCGCAGAAAGAAGAAATCAGCTGTAGCCTGAAAACCTTAGCGATTAAGTTTCAGCGAGACCGCTTCTTTCTTTCAGAGGGAGGCGGTTTTTTTATTCGGGAAGTTCCGAAAAAATGGACTGGTAAATCAGGATCAGGTATTGAGGGCGGCTCCTTTTTTATTTCATTTTGTCCTCATTTGTCCACATCGTTTTTATCTGTCCAGCATCAAGGCTCGGACAAACGCCGTACTTGATGGCAGCAGGAGATAATAGTACTCCAGGTTGTCCGGGGAAATCACGCAGCACGCTTTTCACCGACGACCGCTGTTCCTGTCGATATGCCCATTGGGTCATGATCTGCTCCATCTATGCTTTCCTGGATTGCCTTCAAAAATCCGCATGTTGGCTTCTTTTTGGATCAGTAATGTTGACTGCTTATCCCCGATTGAACGACTGGCTGCATTCGTCCCTGTGGTAAATGTCGTCTCGGTGCTTGGATAATACGTTGCCGTTGACCAGGTATTGGCTAACAGATCATAGGTGTAAACGCTAGATGTTGCCCTCTACTTGTATTCCCAGAGTTTATCCGACGCGAGTACTTTAGAAAAGTCCATAATCAGTTCCCAATTTGTCCGTAGTATCTGCAACCCATATCCGCCATACAGACCGGTAAAACGGTCATATATGATCAACGGTTAAATATGACCGTTATTCCATGATTGAATCATAACAGATTAGGTCGGGACTGTTTGGTAGTTATCAGGAGATATCGGCATGTTGGCTGATACTTCACGGGGCTTCCGCAACCCGGCGCAGGGATTGCAGACAGTAAATATTCTACGTGCAATCATTCTTGCCTGAGATCCTTGGGAATCAATGGAGAGTGATAGATTATTTCCGCCACTGTAAAAAAGGCTACTTCAATAAGCTATTCAACAATAAAAGGAAGAGCCTTTCCTTGAGCTTGGTGCTCGACTACAAAAAAAAACACGTAGACACAGCACTAAGGAGAGAACAATGGCCACCATTCCGTCGCTCCATCAAATCCTCAGTGATATACGGCTGCCTGTCATGGCTGCTATCGTCGCTCTGCTTCTGCCTGGCTGCACTTCAATGGCCCCGCCCTACGAAGTGCCGACCTTGCCGGTGTCACCTGTTTATGAAAATTGTGACGTACAGGAAGGAGTAAGTGCTGCGGCCATCGGCTGGCGCGAATATTTTACAGACCCGCCCTTGCAGGCGCTGATCCAACAGGCGCTTGACAACAACCGCGATCTGCGAACCGCAGTACTGCGCGTTGAGGAAGCCCGTGCTCTGTACGGCATCCAGCGCGCCGAACAGTTTCCCGCCATCGGCGCCCAAGCCGGCGCAGCTCGCTCACGCATTCCCGCAGATTTAAACCTGACCGGTCAACCAGTGGAAGGCACCCAGTACCAGGTTGAGTTGGGCTTGGCGAGCTGGGAGATTGATTTCTGGGGCCGTGTCCGTAATCTTAAAGAAGCCGCACTGGAAAACTATCTGGCCTCCGACGCAGCCCGCCGCGCTGCCGCCATAGCACTGGTCGCTCAGGTCGCTAACAGCTACCTGAGCCTGCGTGAAGTAGACGAACGTCTGGTGCTGGCCCGCCGGACCATTGCCAGCCGTACTGAATCTTTGCGTATTTTCACGCGCCGGGTCCAGGTAGGTTCGACCTCGCGACTCGACCTGACCCAGGTGCAGACGCTGCTGACCCAAGCTCAGGCGCTGGGTGCCCAGCTTGAACAGCTGCGCGCCGCCGATGCCCAGGTGCTTACCCTGCTGGTCGGGACGCCCGTTGACCTCCCCCCCCGGCCGGACATCATTGGAGAACAAGTCGTGCTGGGCGAATTACGCGCCGGACTGCCCTCGGAGCTGCTTATCCAGCGTCCCGATATCGTTGCGGCAGAACACCAGCTGAAAGCCTCGCATGCCAATATTGGAGCTGCCCGGGCTGCATTTTTTCCCAGTGTCACCCTGACCGGTTCTTTTGGCACGGCCAGCGCCGAACTGGATGGGCTTTTTGCCTCGGGGAGTCACGCATGGGTCTTCTCACCGAGAATTTCATTGCCCATTTTTGATGGGGGCCGGCGACGCAATAACCTGAGCCTGACCGAAGCACGTCGCGACCTGGCAGTGGCTTCCTATGAAAAAACGGTGCAGAGCGCCTTCCGCGACGTGGCCGATGCACTTTCAGCGCGTTACTGGCTGACCGAGCAACTGACCATCGCACGGACCGCCCTGGAGGTTCAGACCGAGCGTTCACGACTGACCAAACTCCGTTATGAAAACGGTGCGTCCGCCTTTTATGAGGTCCTTGATGCCCAACGCGACTTACTCTCGGCCGAGCAGCAGATGGTACAGATTCGTCGGGCTTTGTTGACCAGTCGCATCAGCCTGTATGCGGCCCTTGGAGGCGGCGCGATGGATTTTGTTTCTCTCCCCGCTTTCGACCTCCCTAATACTGCACGAGGAGCCCTGACCCAATGAACACCACCAACACACCACCGGTTACTGTAACCACAACGACACCTCCGCCGGCAACAGACGCCGCCTCACCGGTTTCAGTAACAGTAACGGTAACCCTTGCCCCCTCGGTTATTGCAACGGTTTCATCGCCTCCGCCCCCCCTTGAGGCCAAGATCCCGGCTGCTTTAGATGTCGTTGGACCAACTGCACCACCAGGTGGTGAACCAACCCCGGAACCCACTTCCCCAAAGGCCACGGCCCCTGTCCCTGAACCGGCTTCACCACCGGATCACCTGGGAGCTTCTCCACCTGAGGTCACACCGCCCGAAGCGGTACCAGCTGCAACAGTCGATTCTCCTAAAAAAGCCCCGACGGTCGTAGCTGGTCTTGCACCCGCTGCACCATCAACTGACGAATCAATCCCGGCACCAGCCAACTCCACAGCTATGGCTCCGGCTCCTGAACCGGTTCCACAACCAGCTCAAACAGCAACGACTGTACCCGCACCCAAAACCCCAGCAGTTCCTTCCCTGTTCGAGAAAGTGAAGAAATGGCTCATCCCGATTCTGGTCATAACTGTCCTGGTGGTGGTTGCGCTGGTGGTCTGGTTTATGTTGCTGCCCAATGGTCCGGGCAAGGGCTTTGTCAGTGGGAACGGCCGTCTCGAAGCCACGGAAATCGATGTGGCCGCCAAGCTCGCCGGTCGCATACAGGATATCCTGGTCGGCGAGGGCGACTTTGTTACGGCTGGCCAAACCCTGGCTCATATGCAGGTACAGACGCTTGAGGCGCAGCGCGACGAAGCCGCCGCGCGGCTGCAGCAGTCAATTACTGCTGTAGCCAGTGCCGAGGCACAGGTTGTCATGCGCCAAAGCGACAAGCAGGCGGTGCTGGCCTTGGTGAAGCAACGGGAGAGCGAAAGCGATGCCGCACGGCGGCGTCTCTTGCGCTCGGAGACCCTGACCCGCGAGGGTGCGGCGTCTGCGCAGGAACTCGACGATGATCGTGCACGCCTGAGCAGCACCCAGGCGGCTGTTGCCGCCGCCAAGGCACAGGTGGATGCCGCTCAGGCCGCAATTGTGGCTGCACGTACCCAAGTGGTAAGCGCACGATCCGCCATCACCGCAGTCGAGGCCACGGTTACGCGCATCAAGGCTGATATCGACGACAGTGCACTCACCGCCCCGCGCGATGGCCGGGTCCAGTACCGCATCGCCCAACCCGGCGAGGTGCTGGCAGCGGGGGGCAAGGTCCTCAACCTGGTGGATCTCGCCGACGTCTACATGACCTTCTTTGTCCCCGAAGCCGTAGCCGGGCAACTGGCGTTGGGGAGCGAGGTGCACATCGTGCTTGATGCAGCCCCGCAGTACGTGATTCCCACCACCGTATCGTTTGTGGCCAGCACAGCGCAGTTCACTCCCAAAACCGTGGAAACCGCAAGCGAGCGGCAGAAGCTGATGTTCCGCGTCAAGGCCCAGATTGATCCTGAGTTACTGCAAAAGCACCTGAAACTGGTCAAGACCGGCCTGCCGGGTGTGGCCTGGATCAAGCTCGATGCCAAGGCCCAATGGCCGGATGAGCTGGCGACCAAGGTTCCGCAGTGAGCTTGGAAACAGCAATCCCCGCGCCTCCGGTTGCACATCTGGCAGGCATCAGCCTGCGCTATCACAAAACGTTGGCCCTCGACGACATTACCCTGGATATTCCTACGGCTTGCTTGGTCGGCCTGATCGGGCCTGACGGTGTGGGCAAATCCAGCCTGTTGGCCCTGATGGCCGGTGCACGCGCCGTACAGCAGGGGAGCCTGGAAGTGCTGGGCGGTAATATGGCCGGCACCGCCCACCGCGATAAGGTTTGTCCACGCATCGCCTACATGCCGCAGGGCCTGGGCAAGAATCTGTACCCGACCCTGTCGGTGGAGGAAAACCTGCAGTTCTTTGGCCGTCTGTTCGGCCATGATGCGGGCGAGCGTCGCCGTCGTATTGACGAGTTGACGACCAGCACCGGTTTGCAGTCCTTCTTGACACGCCAGGCGGGGAAACTCTCGGGCGGCATGAAACAGAAACTCGGTCTCTGCTGTGCACTGATCCACGATCCCGACCTGCTGATCCTCGACGAGCCGACCACCGGCGTTGATCCGCTCTCGCGCAAACAATTCTGGGACCTGATTGAACACATCCGCGCCGAACGACAAGATATGAGCGTGATCGTTGCCACCGCCTATATGGAAGAGGCGGACCGCTTCGACTGGCTGGTGGCCATGGATGCGGGCAAGATTCTTGCGACCAGCACCCCCGATGATTTACGCATCCGCACTGCCACGAACTCCTTGGAAGAGGCCTTTATCGCCTTGCTCCCTGAAGAAATGCGGCGTGGTCACCGGGCCGTGGTGGTGCCGCCGTTAACGGGTACGGTGGCGAACGAGATCTCCATCGAGGCCCAGGGGCTGACCATGCGGTTTGGCGACTTTGTGGCCGTGGATCATGTTGACTTCCGCATCAAGCGGGGCGAAATCTTCGGGTTCCTCGGTTCCAACGGCTGCGGCAAGTCCACCACCATGAAGATGCTCACCGGCCTGCTGCAAGCCAGCGAGGGCACGGCGAAACTGTTTGGCCAGGTCGTCAATGCGGGTGATATTGAGGCGCGGCGCCGCGTCGGATATATGTCCCAGGCCTTTTCGCTCTATGGCGAACTCACCGTGCGCCAGAACCTGGTGCTGCATGCGCGCCTGTTTTCCCTGCCCGAGGCCGGGATCCCCGCACGGGTTGACGAATTGATCAAGCGCTTCGGTCTGGCTGAGGTCGTTGATACCCTGCCCGACAATATGCCGCTGGGCATCCGTCAGCGCCTGTCCCTGGCAGTGGCAGTGATCCATGGACCCGAATTGCTGATCCTTGATGAACCGACTTCCGGCGTAGACCCGATCGCGCGCGACATGTTCTGGCAGCTGATGATCGACCTGTCGCGTAACGACCATGTGACGATCTTCATTTCCACCCACTTCATGAACGAGGCTGAGCGATGCGACCGCCTTTCACTGATGCATGCCGGCCGGGTGCTGGTGAGCGACAAGCCCGCAGAATTGATTCGCAAGCGCGGCTCAACCACCCTCGAGCAGGCCTTTATCGCCTATCTCGAGGAAGCCACCGCCAACACTCCCCAAGCCAAGGCTGCACAATCCGACAACGCCGCCCCCGCAGCAAATTCTGTGGCTTCACCGATGGCGCGACCAGTGTACAAGCCGCGCCGTGTCCGCTTTAATCTGGGCCGCGCCTTCAGCTACACACTTCGCGAAACCCTGGAACTGCAGCGCGACCCGGTGCGCGGCACTTTGGCGCTGCTTGGCACGGCAATCCTGATGTTCATCATGGGTTACGGCATCAGCCTTGATGTGGAAAACCTGTCCTATGCGGTCCTTGACCGGGACCAGACCGTTCTGAGTCAGAACTATGCCCTAAACCTTTCGGGGTCGCGCTACTTCATTGAAAAGCCACCCCTTAGCGACTATGCCGATCTCGACCGGCGCATGCGACGAGGTGAACTGGCCCTGGCCATTGAGATTCCGTCCGGTTTTGGACGCAACATCGAACGGGGAACCCCGGTGGAGGTCGGGGCCTGGGCTGATGGGGCCATGCCCACCCGCGCCGAGACCGTGCGCGGGTATGTCCAGGCCATGCACCAGATGTGGCTTGTCGACATGGCCAAGCACCGACTGGGTATCCAATTGACTGCGGCCAGCACACTTGAAACCCGCTACCGCTACAACCCGGACGTCCAAAGCCTGCCCGCGATGGTGCCCGCTATCCTGCCGATGCTGCTGATGATGATCCCCGCCATGTTGACAGCCCTGTCGGTGGTGCGTGAGAAGGAACTGGGATCGATCATCAACCTCTACGTCACGCCCGTCACCCGCACCGAGTTTCTGCTCGGCAAACAGTTGCCTTATGTTGTGCTGGCGATGATCAACTTTTTTCTGCTGGCCGCCCTCGCAGTGACCGTCTTCGGGGTGCCGATTAAGGGCAGCCTTGCCAGCCTGACCCTGGCGGCGCTTGTCTTTGTTATCGGCTCCACCGGCTTCGGCCTGCTGGCCTCAACCTTCACCCAAAGCCAGATTGCCGCCATGTTCGTAACCATGATCGGCACCATCATTCCCTGCGTGCAGTTTTCCGGCCTGCTCAACCCGGTGTCATCGCTGGAAGGCATGGGCGCCTTCATCGGCCGCATCTATCCTGCCACCCATTTTCTGACCATCAGCCGGGGCGTATTCAGCAAGGCGTTGAACCTTTCCGACCTGATGAGCTCGTTCTGGATGCTGTTGGCTGCGGTACCTGTAATCCTCGGCCTGGCGATCATGCTGCTGAAAAAACAGGAGGCCTGAAGATGCGCTCTTTTATGGCCAACATTTATCGTCTGGGGATCAAGGAACTGTGGAGTCTGGTGCGCGATCCGATGATGCTGGTGCTCATCGTCTACACCTTTACCGTGTCGATCTATGTGGCCGCCACTGCCATGCCGGAAAGCCTGCACAATGCGCCCATCGCCATTGTTGATGAAGATGGCTCATCGCTGTCGGCCCGCATCATCGCAAGCTTCTACCCACCGCATTTCAAGACACCAATTATTATCTCACTGGCCGAGGTCGATGCTGGTATGGACCGTGGCGAATATACCTTTGCCCTGAATATCCCACCTAACTTTCAACGTGATGTGCTGGCCGGGAACGCCCCTGCGATCCAGCTCAATATCGACGCCACCCTTATGAGCCAGGCCTTCACCGGTAACAGCTATATCCAGCAGATAATCACCAGCGAGGTCAACGAATTTGTCCTGCGCTATCGAAGCACGGCCGTGCCGCCTGTCGGCCTGGCGCTGCGCATGCGCTTCAACCCGAACCTGGAGAAGTCCTGGTTCGGTTCGTTAATGGAGATCATCAACAACGTCACCATGCTGTCCATCATCTTGACCGGTGCGGCTCTGATCCGTGAGCGCGAGCACGGCACCATCGAGCATCTCCTGGTGATGCCGGTGACGCCGGCTGAAATCATGCTGGCCAAGGTCTGGTCCATGGGCCTGGTTGTGCTGGTGGCAGCTCTGGTGGCGCTGGTCTTTGTGGTGCAAGGCCTGTTGCAGGTGCCGGTGCATGGCTCCGTCGCTCTTTTCATGCTGGCGGCCGCGCTTCATCTCTTTGCCACCACTTCCATGGGTATCTTCCTGGCCACCCTGGCACGTTCGATGCCGCAGTTTGGCATGCTGCTGGTCTTGGTTCTGCTGCCGCTGCAACTCCTCTCCGGCGGCGTTACCCCGCGTGAGAGCATGCCCGAACTCGTTCAGAATTTGATGCTGGCCGCACCCACCACCCATTTTGTATCGGCAGGGCAGGCCATTCTCTACCGGGGTGCAGGAATCGATGTGGTGTGGCCGCAGTTTTTGCTCATCCTTGCCATCGGCAGCCTGCTGTTTTTTGCATCCCTGATGCGTTTTCGTAAGACAATCAGCCAGATGGTTTAATGCAGGATGAACCAAAACAAAGACATATTTTGTAAGAGGTTCTATTGCAAATCTACATTTTTTTTTGCCAGACAACTCGACACCGTGCCGTACTCATAAGGTTTTTTTCAAGAAAATGCCTTAAGTCATACTGATAAGACCCGATAGATACCGCCCAACAGTTTCCTGAATATCAACTCGAATCATTTCAAAAAGCTTTTTGAGTTGTTGCGGTATCTCATTGAAAAGTTCTTTCACTTCCGGTACGTTGAATTCTCCTTTCATGGTACTTCTTCTTTTTTGCTCGGTTTTTTTTTGTTTCCTTTAAGGAAATAATCTGCGAAAGGCACTTATCTCGTTCATCGGGGTTAGCCTTGATTCAAGAGTCCACTTTATAAAGAGGCTCAGTATGTTGAATTGTTTAAGAATAAAAAAGACGAGTTTCAGATTTATAAATATACTGATTATACGATTTATTGCATGTCTATGGTTTATGACGTGCCCGTACATTTCAAGTGCGGATCCCAGCATTAGCCCCAAAATCCTCATCCTCCACTCCTATCACCAAGGGTACCTCTGGACAGACATGATCCA
The DNA here is from genome assembly GCA_019163335.1 of Desulfobulbaceae bacterium. Classification (GTDB taxonomy): domain Bacteria; phylum Desulfobacterota; class Desulfobulbia; order Desulfobulbales; family Desulfocapsaceae; genus UBA2270. Next base: position 123,027 of record JAFLKM010000025.1, read on the forward strand.
GGAGGGACTGTCCCGAACGCTTTCGGCCTCATTCCCAAAAGCAGAACTGTATGTTGAATACATGAATACCAAGAGGCAAGTTCGTGAGGTTTTATTCCCTCAACTCCACGAGCTTTATCGACTGACATATCAAAATACGAAATTTGATGTCATTGTAGCCTCAGACAATAATGCGTTGGATTTCTTGCTGCTTTATCGGGACGGCTTGTTTCCGGGGGTTCCCGTGGTGTTTTGCGGAATTAACGACATTTTTAAATATAAATTTAACCTTGAAAGTAATTACACCGGCGTCAGGGAAGATTTAGATATTGAATCAACCATTGCAATAGCGCTTAAGCTGCATCCAAAGACAAAGAAAGTGGCGCTTATCACCGACGCCACAGAGACCGGCCTGATAAATCTTGAGCTTGCAAGGAAAACCGCTCAAAAGTTTCCTTCTATTTCCTTCATTGAACTGCACAAGTTGACGGCAGTGAATTTAAGTTCCCGTCTGAAGCAACTGGAAGACGACACGATTGTTTTGGCTCTTGCCTTTTTTAGAGACCCTGATGGAAAAACTTTTACTCAAAGCCAAAGTATGGAGCTGATTGTAAACGCCTCAGGAAGGCCGGTCTACACTGTCTGGGATTTTTATATGACTCCTGGTGCTGTTGGAGGGAAACTGCTAAGTGGTCGCCTGCAGGGAGAAGATGCTGCGATGCTCGTCGGCAAGATTCTGCAGGGTGAAAAGGCTGGTGGAATACCGATTATTGAAAGCCCGACGGCTTATATGTTCGACTATGCCGGGATCCAGAAATTCAACATCAGTGAATCACAGCTCCCAGCCGGAGTGCTGGTAACAGGAAAGCCGGACACTTTTTACTCGCGCTATAAAAACTATATCTGGTTTGGTTCAAGTCTGTTTACGGCCCAGGTAATAATAATTTTAATTCTGTTATGGAATATTTTCACAAGAAAGCGGGAGGAGCGGGCAAGGCAAAGTGCAGAGAATGCTCTTGAGGAGAGTGAAACCCGCTATGCAGACATAATTAATAATATTCAGGACGGCTATTACAGAATAGATGTCGATGAGCATCTGGTCATCATCAATCCTTCCGGTGCCGCTTTGTTGGGCTATGACTCTGCCAATGAGATAATCGGTCGGCCTGTCGCTTCTTTCTGGATGTATCAGGAGAAACGGGCTGAGATGCTGGAATTATTGAAACGTGATGGAGTTGTCAGAGACCATGAAATTGTCCTGCGGCGCAAGGATGGTTCGCCGGTGACAGTTGCAACCACAACAAGCTGGTATTACGATAAAGACGGCCACATCCTGGGCCTGGAAGGGGTTTTTCGCGACATAACAGAGCGTAAACGGTCAGAAGAAACCCTTCGGCAAGAGCAGATGTTTTCCTTGGCCTTGCTGGAGAGCCTGCCCGGTATTTTTTACCTCTACTCTTACCCGGAGCTTAAATTAATACGCTGGAACAAACAGCATGAATCGTTATTAGGCTATAATGCGGGTGAGATTGATGGCCGATCCATATTTAGCTGGCACCCACCGGAAACAAAAGATGCTGTTATGGCTGCCGTGAAACGAGTTATGGAGTTTGGTCAGGATTCAATTGAAGTAAATCTATTATCGAAAGACGGAACTCCGGTACCATTTTTTTTGACCGGGGTAAAGTTTGAGTCACACAACAGATCGTATTTGATGGGAACCGGGATCGATATTACTGAGCGAAAGCGGTCAGAGGGGGAATTGTTCAGGCAAAATGTTTTAATTAGCACAATAATTGAGAGTGCTTCAGAGGCTATTTTTGCCAAAGATACCTCAGGTGTCTATAAATCCATTAATAAAGCCGGGGCAAGAATGCTTGGTTTGTCTGTGGCTGATGTGGTCGGACGCACCGATAATGAACTTTTACCGGTTGAAATGGCCAATCAGTTTCGGAAGACTGATGAGCAGATAATAGAGAAAGGAGTAGCAGTCGAGTGTGAGGAAACAAGTGATTGGGATGGCCGCGTACGTACATTTCTCACCCACAAAACGCCTTGGCGTGATAATTATGGGAACATAATTGGTCTTATAGGTGTGTCAAATGACATCACAGAGCGCAAAGAGCATGAAAAAGAACAGCAAAAAATAGAAAAGCTGGAATCATTAGGTGTCTTGGCAGGCGGCATAGCCCACGATTTCAACAATATACTGACTGGAATCATGGGCAATATTTCCTTTGCTAAAATGTTTCTTGATGCCACTCACAAGTCATACGATCCACTTCTTGAAGCAGAGAAGGCCTCTGCCAGGGCAGGGGGGCTCGCGCATCAGCTATTGACTTTTGCCCGGGGCGGAGAGCCGGTCAAGAAGGTGGTGTCTCTCCAGCATATCATCAAGGAAACAGTTTCATTTGTGCTGCACGGCTCAAATATTAAGGGCGAGGTAGACATTCCGGATTCCATTCATGCCATTGAGGCTGATGAAGGTCAACTGAGCCAGGTGTTTCATAATATTGTCATTAACGCTGCACAAGCGATGCCGGGCGGCGGAAACATTTATGTCACGGCGGAAAATGAAAAACTCAACGCCGGCAATTTAATGGCTCTCCCAGAGGGGAATTACGTCAGGCTGTCTTTTACTGATCAGGGGTGCGGAATCCCAGAAAGTGATTTGAATAAAATCTTTGATCCATACTTTACAACCAAGTTTTCTGGAAATGGTCTCGGGTTGGCATCTGTTCACTCTATCGTCAGCAGGCATGGCGGCCATATAGGAGCTGCTTCTGCTGCAGGGATTGGCACAGTTTTTACAATCCATCTTCCGTCAATCGGGGAAACGTATTCGGCCTACCAGAATGAGTCTGTCGTGCAGGCGGCAGATGCGCATAAAGACGGATCAATTCTTGTTATGGATGATGAGGAAATGATACTGGACATGGTCGCCGGAATGCTTGAATATCTTGGGTATAAGGTTACAAAATGTCTGAACGGCTCAGAGGCAATAGCCCAATATAAAGCTGCCAAAGAATCGGGCGCTCCTTTTTCTGCAGTTATTATGGATTTGACGATTCCAGGAGGGATGGGAGGGAGAGAGGCTGCAGTCCGGATTCGTGAAATAGATCCGCAGGCTTGCCTGATCGTCTCAAGCGGTTATTCCAATGATCCAATCATCTCTGATTATAAGAGTTATGGTTTTAGTGCTGCTGTCTGCAAGCCATATACTATGAATGATCTGGGCAAACTGTTGAGTTCATTGCTGGCGTCATAAAGCCAGAGAGGGTGAGTGTAACCGAACATCTTTGGTTCTTCTGGAATGTCAGCCAAGGGCTGGAAAGAGTCCTTTCAAGCCGTTGGCAATAAACTCTACGGCAATAGCCGCCAGAATCAGTCCCATGACCCGTGAAAAGATGTTGATACCGGTCTGGGTCGTATGGCGGGAGATCCACGGGATGGAGAGAAAGGCCAGCCAGAGAACCAGCACAAGGAGAATGATGTCCACACCCATAAACAGATAATGGAGCGAGGCGTGGCTTTTGTTGGCGTTAAGAATGATCGTGCTGATGGCCCCCGGCCCGGCAAGCAGGGGCATGGAGATGGGAACGACCGCCACTGATTCGCGATTGCCATCATTGGCCTCTTCCTTGCTGAAGGTGATGCGACTCTGCCGGGCATGGAGCATGGAAATGGCCATAAGCAGCAGGAGGATGCCACCGCCCACTCGAAAGGAGTTGACGCTGATCCCAAAAAAAGCGAGGAGAAATTCACCAGTCAGCAGGGCGGTGGTGAGGATTACAAAAACGGAGATGATCGTGGTCTTGGTGGTTCGTTTAAAGTCTTCTTCGGAGGCATTTTCCGTCAAAGCCATGACAATGGGGATGGCCCCGATGGGATTGACGATGGCCACCAAGGTGATAAAGATCTTCGTATATTCAGTAAAATCAAGCATGATCTTTATCCTCTTGCAGAAGCTCCTGAGACGAAGACACCTCTTTCACCGAAAGAGGTGCGATACGCCATTATTCTGCTGTTAGTCTGCGCAGGGCCTCTTCATAACGGGACTGGGTTTTGGCGATGATTTCCGCCGGTAGTTTCGGGGGCGGCGGGGTCTTGTCCCAGTCAAGGGAAGAGAGGTAATCGCGCAGGAACTGCTTGTCAAAACTTGCCTGGCCCCGGCCTGGCTGATATTCATCCACCGGCCAGAAACGCGAGGAATCAGGGGTCAGTACCTCATCGATCAAAATCAAACGGTCATCGACCAGGCCAAGCTCAAATTTGGTATCAGCAATGATAATCCCCTTCTTGCGGGCATACTCCGCTGCCCGGCTGTAGAGTTGAGTGCTGATATCAGCAATTTTCCGGGCCCGCTCGCTGCCGACAATCTCTTCCATGGCGGCAACGGAGATGTTCTCGTCATGGGTTCCCAAGGCTGCCTTGGTAGAAGGGGTAAAGAGGGGATGGTCAAACTGATCCGACTCGCGCATCCCGGCAGGAAGGACAAAGCCGCAGACCGTCGGGTTTTTCTGGTAGGCGCTCCAGAATGATCCGGACAGATAACCCCGGACTATGCACTCAATGGACAGGGGACTGGTCTTGCGCACCAGCATGGATCGGTCGCGCAACTGCTCGGCATGGGGCCGGCAGAGGTCGGGATATTTATTGACATCGGCGGTGATCAGATGATTGTCGACAATGTCGCCGAGCAGATCAAACCAGAACAGGGATATCTGGGTGAGGATTCGGCCCTTGCCCGGTACCGGATCATCCATAACCACATCATAGGCCGAGATCCGGTCGGTGGCCACCATCAGCAGCTTATCCTCATGACCGGGAATGGCGTACATATCCCTGACCTTTCCCCGATGCACCAGGTTCAGTCCGGTAAAATTAGTTGTTACTATCGTCTGGGTCATTTGTTGGAAGCTCCTTCCCAAAAGACTACTCCCGTATGTCGGGATTCGTTAAGAAAAAAAAAGACTTGAGTTTGGCAAAAAAAGGCTGGGCAGATATTCAGGCTTCTAGCCATAATCTGGGGCAAAATCCTCAGTATGCAAGGTTGATGATAGTTAATTTTATACGTACAAAAGGCAATGATATAATTTTTTAGCCTCCAATGCCAGTGAAATTATAGATATTGAACTCTCGGGCCTTTTATTGCCCTGGCCGATCCCCAAAAATGGCGGTTCCGACCCGAATAAGGGTGGCGCCTTCTTCAATGGCAATGGCATAATCGCTGGACATTCCCATGGATAATTCCACATGGTTGTTGTCAAAAAAATACTTCTTTTCCTGCATCTCTTTGGCGAGCAGGCGCAGAGCCCGGAAATATGGGCGTGTCTGTTCCGGGTTTTCGGCAAAGGGCGGAATGGTCATGAGCCCCCGTATCTTCAGGTTGGATAAAGGGAGAATCTGGGTGAGCAGTTTTTCGGTATCCTCGGGAAGAATCCCTGACTTCTGGAGTTCTCGACCGATATTTACCTGGACGAGGATGTCCATGTTCCTGCCCTGAAGTTTGAGCTCTTTGTCAAGGGCAGCCGCAAGCTTAAAGCGATCAATGGTTTCAATCATCTGAAACGTTTGAGCCGCCGGCCTGACCTTGTTACTTTGCAGGTGGCCGATGAAGTGAAAGAGTGCGGAATCCCCTGTCACCGCCTTCTTCTGCACGGCTTCCTGGATATAGTTCTCTCCAAAAAGAAACTGGTTGGCCTGCATAGCCTCTTGCAGCGAGGATACAGGACATTTTTTGGAGACGGCGACAAGCCGGATGGCATCGGGATCCCGTCCACATTTGCTGGCGGTTTTCTGGATTTGCAGGCGGATAGTTTTCAGGTTGGAGAGAATCATTGGGGTTTATATTGGCAAAGTTTCAGGGAGTCGAAAGAGGTTTATGGCGTTGGCACTGGTCTGTCGTGCAACTTCATTGATGGAGATGCCTCGGAGTTCAGCGATCATTTGGGCGGTATAGAGAAGAAATGCCGGCTCGTTCCGCTTGCCGCGGCGAGGTACAGGAGACAGAAAAGGGCCGTCGGTTTCGAGGAGTAGGGAGGTCAAGGGAGCAAATCGCGCTGTTTCCTGCAGATCGGCAGCGTTTTTGAAGGTAACAACCCCGGGGATCGAGAGATGGAACCCCAGCTCAAGAACTTGTCGGGCGAAGGCCAGGTCGCCGGAAAAACAATGCATGACCCCTCCATGCTTGAACGGTGCTTCTTCACGAAGGATATTCAAGGTATCAGCATGGGCCTCACGATCATGGATGATGACGGGCAATCCCAACTTTTTGGCCAGGATCAATTGTGCACGAAAACAGTGACGTTGAAGATCAGGCGGGGCATAGTTCTTGACATAATCCAGCCCTATTTCGCCATAGCCGACTATCTTGTCGCGATTGGTTTCGACAAGACCTGCAAGAATGTCCAACGAGTCTGGCTGAATACTGGTGACATCGTGCGGATGGATACCCACCGTGGCCTTGATCATGGGATATTTTCCGGCAAGGGCAATGGCCTGTCTGGAACTTTTTTCGTCAATACCGATGCTGATGATCGTGCGAATGT
>JAFLKM010000002.1 GCA_019163335.1 Desulfobulbaceae bacterium
TGGGCTTTCAGGACATAACCGGACAGTGCCGGATTTCAAAATGGTGGAGGCGGCGGGAGTTGAACCCGCGTCCGAAAATACTCCCCTCCCGTATCTACATGCTTAGTTCCGGGCTTTAGTTCTCACGCCAGGAGCTCCGCCGGAGCTTGGATATCCTGATGCCAGCCTGCTTGGTTCTCATCTTTTAGCAAACAGGCGCTGCTAAAGGACCAGCCCACAGAGTCGGCGCTCCGATCCAGTCTTATGGGCAGAGACTGGGGGAACGGCACAGCAGACTAAGCTGCCAGTGCGTAGTTATAATCGTCGGCGATTATAATTAAATTTCCATCGGTTTAACGAGCAGACAGAAGCTCGGCATGCAACAAGTAGCTTACATATCCCCGTCGAAGCCGTTTCGCCCCCATATTGGTTAAAATTAATCTAAAAGTCGTTCTCAAAAACCGGGGACGGAATAATTTTCGCAAAATGACGCGAAAAAAATTCTGTCCCCTCAATCCTATACCACATTGTGACGCATAACCCTTTGAATCTCGCGGTCACTCTGTTGCTCTTTCAGTGCGGCCCGTTTATCGTACTCTCGTTTACCGCGGGCGAGCCCCAGTTCCACCTTAGCCTTGCCCCGTTCGTTAAAGTATATCTTCAAGGGGATCAAGGCAAGGCCTTTCTCCCGCAGCTTGCCAATCAGCTTGTTGATCTCCCGTTTATGGAGCAGCAGTTTACGGGAACGCAATGGCTCATTGGGGTTATGGGTGGCAAAGGTATAAAAGGAAATATGCACATTCAACAGCATCGCCTCGCCACGGTCATTAATCTGGACGTACCCGTCGCGAAGGCTGGCCTTGCCGGCCCGCAGAGATTTCACCTCCGGCCCGCTGAGCACCATCCCCGCCTCCATGGTGGACTCGATGGAGTAGTCATGGAAGGCCTTTTTGTTGCGACAGACTATTTTTTCGCCCATGACCTGATCACCTGTTCCTTTGCCGGACTGCGTCCAAAATAAAATCACTCATCACTGACTGGTCACCCGCAGGGCCTCCTGATAGGTGGTCACCCCTGCCTTCACTTTCTGCCAGGCATCTTCCCGTAAGGTAGTCATTCCCTCCCGGATTGCAACCTTGCGCATCTCGTTTACCCCTTCACCATTCCGCAATAGCCGGTTGATCTGTTCGGAAAAGACAAAAACCTCAAACACCCCGCACCGTCCCTTATAGCCGGTGCCCCGGCACTGACGGCAACCCTTGCCGCGCTTGAGCTCAATGGTCCCGCTGCCTGCCACCGGAAAGCCGAGCTTGAGCAGCTCCTCTTTTTCCATGGAAAAAGTTTCCACACATTCAGGACAGATCGTCCGCACCAGACGCTGGGCGACACAGCCAAGCAGGGTGGAACTGATCAGAAAAGGCTCCAGCCCCATGTCCATCAAACGGACAATGGAGGAAACTGCATCGTTGGTGTGCAGGGTGGAGAGCACCAGATGGCCGGTCATGGCGGCCTGCACCGCATGGGAAGCGGTTTCCAGGTCCCGGATCTCGCCGATCATGATGATATCCGGATCCTGGCGGAGGATGTTACGGAGGATGGTGGCAAAGGTCACATCAATAAGGGGCTGCACCGAGATCTGATTGAACTCTTCATGGACCATTTCCACCGGGTCTTCGACGGTGACGATATTCTTTTCCGGGGTAGCGATTTTTTTTAAGGTCGAATAGAGGGTCGTAGACTTGCCGCTGCCGGTGGGCCCGGTGACAAGGACGATGCCATGGGGGGCATGGATAAAGGAATCATAGACCTGACGATCGCGATGCGAAAAGGCCAGCTGATCGATATCCTGAAAGATCACATCCGAGTCCAGAATCCGCATCACCGTCTTTTCCCCAAAGGATACGGGCACGGTGGAGACACGGATCTCCACCTCCTTCTGGCCGCCGACTCCAAGTTTGATCCGGCCGTCCTGGGGCCGACGTTTCTCGGAAATGTCCATGCGGGCCAGAGACTTGATGCGGGCGGTTATGGCCGCATGCACGGCCTTGGGCAGGCGGTAGATGGGGTGGAGCATCCCGTCGATGCGAAAGCGGACCATGCAGGCATCCCGTTTCGGCTCGATGTGGATATCGCTTGCCTGCTGCTCCAGGGCATAGTGAAAGAGATGGTTTACCGCTGATTTGATGTGCTGATCGGAGGAGGAAATCTCTTTGGAGGCGGAGATCTTGACAAACTGCTCGAGATTGCCGATGTCCACTGAACTGCCGATACCTGGTCCGGCGAACTGGCTCTCTGCCGCCTGGATGGACTTCTGAAAGCCAAAAAATTCGGCCTGAATCTTACGGATATCGGACTTTGTGGCCAGGTAGGGTTTGATCTTGATCTGATTGGCCTGCTCAATATCGGCCAGCACGGTTTTGTTGTCGGGATGATAAACCGCCACCTCGAGCACGCCATTCTGCAGATTAAAGGGCAGCAGCAAATGGGTGACGGCGAAGTTTCTGGGGATATTTTTGGTCACGATATCCATGTCGAGGGCCAGGGGATCAAGCTTTTTAAAGGGCAGCCGAAACTCACGGGCCACCGCCTGCATGATCATCTCTTCATCGAGCAGCACCCCGGGCCTGCCTTCACGCTCCATCTGCAGGGAGACGATGATATCCACCAGGTCAGGGTAGCTTTTATCGGCCCCCCCGCCATTATCATCCGCGCGCTTCAGCAGTTTTTGCCGCTGCCGCCCCTTGCCCAGGCTAATCGTCTGCCGCTGCTGGCTGCTCAGCAGCCGCTGGCGCTCCAGCAAATCAAGCAATGCGTCACTATTTAAAAAATTCATAGCACCTTCCTGTTCCTCTCGTTACTCATGCACCTTCACCCGCATGGCTCTTGATAAGCCCTCGCAATACCCCTAAATTATCACGATCTTCCTGCAGGTCTTCTCCTTTTTCCGTCTCAATGATCATGGGATGGTTGGCAAAACGGGGGTCATTGAGCAGACTCGCAAACCCGCTCAGGCCGATTGCCCCCTGACCGATATGTTCATGCCGATCCACCCGACTGGCAAGTGGCTGTTTTGAATCGTTAAGATGAAAAAACATGATCGTTTCAATACCCACCAGTCGGTCAAACTCCTCCATGGTCTGGAGGTAGCTTGAAGGGGTGCGGATATCATAGCCGGCGGCAAAGATATGACATGTATCGACGCACACCCCGAGCCGCTCCGGATATCGTGAATGGGCCAGGATATCGGCCAGCTCCTCAAAACGACTCCCCAGACTCGTCCCCTGGCCGGCGGTGGTCTCCAGCAGGACCGTCACCCCGGGTTCCGATTCCGCCAAGGCCAGATCCAGCGCCCTTGCAAAACGTACCAGCCCGACCTCCACCCCATCCCCGCCATGGGAACCGGGATGAATCACCACAAAGGGAACGCCAAGTTTTGCGCACCGATTGATCTCACCGGCAAAGGCAGTGATGGATTTTTCTATCAGCTCCTGCTTGCCACTGGCCAGATTGATCAGATACGAGGCATGCGAAGAGACAGGCAGGGCTCCGCTCTCTTTCCAGGCCTGCTGAAACAGCGCAATCTCCTCTGCCGTTAAGGCCTGGGGATGCCACTGTCGCTGATTTCTGGTAAAAATCTGCAGCGCCTCACCACCTGCCTGGCGCAGGCGGTCAAAGGCCAGGTACAATCCCCCGGCCACCGATTCATGAGCCCCTAGCAATGGCATCTGTTCCCCTCTGAAGACCTCTTCATCTTTCCTTGCTTTCCCCTTGTTTTTCTCCCGGCCCCGGTTGATATTTTGTTCGCCGGAACCGCTCTATCTGCTGCTGATAATATGGGCTGCCAACGGGTTCGGCAAGAATCGCTTCCTCTTCAGCCCTGATTGCCTCTTCGCTGAAACCATTGGCCCAATAGGCCTGGGCCAGAGTGTCAAGAAAAGACGCCACCGGTTTTTCGATGACTGCGGCACGGGCCAGAGTCAAAGCCCGCACAGGATCACGCAGTTGCACATCCTTGCTGGTCAAGAGCAGCCAGGCCAGATTATTCATGAGATCAGGGCTGGCTGGCTCAAAGGCCATGGCCTTTTCATAAGACTCCAGGGCCTTTTTCTCCATCTTTTTGTGTTGCATCAGGTCTCCAGCCAGGCGAAGCCAGAGAGCCTTGTCTGCCTCATGCAGCACCCTCTGTGACAACGCTGTCTCGATATATTTTTCCTCATACTGGCGGGTCAGTTCTTCCAGCGGAACCTGGCGCGCCAGGACGATCACCACCATCAGCCCCAGCAGATAAGCACCGAGACTGAGCCACACCTTCCGCTCGTGACGCACTCTCTCACCGGGATCCCGTTCACATTTTTCGAGGAAATCCACCCGCTCACCAATCCCGAAATGATGCCAGCTGGGCTTATCGCGATTCCCACCCAACAGGCCAATCTTTTCAAAGGCCGACACCAGGCTGTAACTGCGGCCGTGACTTCCGTAATGATTGTCGGCAAAGGCGGAAAAGACATACAGATCCGCCTGCCTTTCAAAATTTCTGATAAAATAGCCAAATAAAAACCGGAAATAGAGAAGCATGGCGGCAAGCAAAGGAACGGACGTACAGGCCACCAGCATCGCCTCCGGAGACATCCCGCTCCAGCGCATCAGCGAGTAAAAGAAATCACGGGAAAGAAGGAAATAGGTCAATGGCTCGGAGAGCACCCCGACCAGCAGACTGAAGCCGGCAATGAGCAGCATATATAAAAGCAGATGCCTTTTCTTGACATGGCCGATCTCATGGGCCATCACCGCTTCCAGCTCATCAAGGGTCAGGGTCTGGATCAGGGCTGGGGTAATCAACACATAGCGCAGACCAGGGACAATCCCCATGACCGCCGCCGTCAACGCCTGCCCCTCATAGAGCGGCCATAAATAAAGGTCACAGGCAAACTTCTGTCTGGCACAAAAGGCGGTGAGTTGCTCCTTGAGGACACTGGCCGGCATCTGAACACAGCCCCAGAGGCGACGCACCACCGGCGGGAAAATCAGCAGGACAAAAAAGAGAAATAAGAGATAAAAGAGCAAGTCCCCCCAGGCCGTAAGCAGCAGATCCTGCAAGCCCTGCGAAGGCACCAGGGTGACCAGATCATGGCAGAGAGAAAGCAGGGCCCAGGGCAGGATCACGGGCAGATTCACCCTGATATTCAACCAGAGAAAGGCGGCAGGAGTATAGCTATGTCCAAAATCCCTCTGGTAATGGGGGCGGGCGGCCCGCCACATGAGCGCAAGATAGCCAAAAAAAAGCAGCAGCCCGGCAATATTGACCAGCGCCGGCAGGGACTTTACCCATTCTGCCAGGGAGAGATAATATTTGACGTCACAGAGATAGGTCGCCAGACCTAAAAAAACAACAGCCAGTATCATGGACTGCCGTTCCGCTCTGAAATAGCCGGCGGCCTGGCGGTTGCCGCTTTTTCCATAAACCAAACGGACCAGCCGGTCATATCCGATGAAACTCAGGACAAAGCAGCAAGCCGACACCAAGGGGCGCAGAAAAGGGGTCTCAGGCACCGTTTTCATGCTGAACAAAAAGATGGCGACAAGAAAATAAAGCAAATTATTATACATGACGCACCTGACCTGCGGCATCAAACAGCTTGTGGTTTTTCCCCGCCATCACAATCCTGATACTTATAAGCGATCCATTTTCATCGCGGACTTGCTGATTCATTCCCTTCTCTTCTCCTCCACCGGAACATCCCTTTCCCCACTATACCTACCCTGACAGTCACTGGCAACCGCGAAGAAAAAAGTGCCCGATGTTCCGTGCCCATCAAATGCAAAAAGGGGGTTGCCGTCAATCAAGACGGCAACCCCCTTTTTGCACTTTTCCGGCCGCACTGCAAGCAATGCCGCCAGCTTTTTCAATTTTACCTAACAATTCAGGCCAGGTCACCCCCAGCCAAAGCCTTTTGAATGGCTATTCCGAGCTCATGGATGGTGAAGGGCTTTTGCACGAACTGGCTGACCCCGAGATCCAACGCCCGGTCCACCTCACCCATCTCCGCATATGCGCTGACCACAATGGCCGGCTGACCCGGCCTGAGGGCAAGGATCCTTGCATAGGTATCGCAACCATTAAGCCCTGGATTCAGGTGCATCTCAAACATGACCAGCTGGGCTGGATTCCGTTCCAGATGAGAAACCGCCTCCTCACCACTTGCCACCGCCGTAGCCGAATACCCGAGAAAACGAACCATCTGCAGGATCATCTTCCGTACTGACTGATCACCGTCAACAATAAGAACACACTCACCATGTCCCTGAATCTTGTCCATGTCATCCACTCCACCAACGCTTCGACTTTCCATTTCTTTATTTCAGGGCAAGAAGAACTGTACTGAGGTTCACACAATCACCTTTTTTCAGCCCCAGTTTCTCACGCAGATTGGCTCGATGGTATTCCACGGTACAAAGGGCAATATTGAGCAACCCGGCCACCTCTTTATTGCTCATCCCAACCCTGACTAGATTAGCCACCTCGCACTCCCTGGCCGAAAGATCAGGATATCTCGTCGCCAGCATCCTCTTAAATGAGGAAAAGCCAAACTCACTGATATTAATCATGATCCCGAGAACTGCAGCCTGCTCATTATCCATGGAAACAGCAGAACGGCAGACAACCACCTCCTGCTGTTTTCCATGGGAATCCTTCACCATCTGCTCATGACAGAGAACACCCCCGCCCTCTATCACGGTCAACTCATCGCGATGATGGTTGGTGAGAAATTGCTTATCCCTGCTGATCTCTTCACCGGTCTTGCCGAGCAAGGCGTCACGGCCAAGGCCGGTGAACTCCTCCAGCGCTTTGTTCACCTGAATCAGCATTCCCTTTCTGTCTTTGACAAAGACCGGAAAGGGGAGGGCCTCGATCAGATGCTGCCCGTCCTGATTCCCCAAACCAAGCAAAGAGGCCTGTTGACTGAGGGAGGCCACGGTATCCAGATTGCAGGAGAGCTGGTTCCTGAGCGCAGCCACCCTTGTAAAACGGCGGCTGACAGCAATAATCTCTTTGACGTTAAAGGGTTTGTGAATCAGAGAAAAAATCCCCTGATCAAAGCACTCATTGAGCAGTAACTCATCCTCATGGCCGCTGATAACCAGAACGGGACATAATGCCGGACCCCTTTTATTTAAAGCCTTTAAAAATCCAATGCCGTCGAGAACCGGCATACGCACATCGAGAAAGATAAGATCCGGAGGGGTTTGCAAGGCTTTTTCCAGCCCCTCCTGTCCATTACCGGCGAAAAAAAGCTCGTACCCCTCCTCCTCCAGCACAGTCGCCATCAGCTTCCTGATCTCAGGATCATCATCAATGACAAGAATTTTGGATTTATACTGAGGTTTAGGTTTCGTCATCATAGACTCAAGAAAAAAGGAGGAAACAGCAGAGGCGATCGATTTTGTATCAAATGGCTGAAACACTTTTATATTACAACAGCAGGAAGCTGGGCATGTCAACATGAGGTTAGTCATAGTCTATAATCCACAAGTCTCTTCGATAATGCCAAGGGGCTGAAAGTTATCTTGCAAATAGTCCCGAAAAATTTTGCCCCCATCAGTTGGGGTTCTCAAGAACAACTTTCTTTTTTGGCGGTCTCTACTGACGGGGAATGGCGGTCTATTGGCAATTTGGCAAGGCCCCCATGGCTGACACAACAACAGTCATCATCTGCCAAAAAAACCGTCCCTGCCATTTCCGCCCCTGCTGGAACTCTCAGAAGAATCCCCCCTGTTCCCCAAAAATCAGAAAATTTTTTCATTGACAAAAGAAGCTTCCTGCACTTATATTTAAAAGTTTTTTATCAATATGGGCGTATAGCTCAGCTGGTAGAGCCACCGGCTCATAACCGGTCGGTCGTAGGTTCGAGTCCTACTGCGCCCACCACTACCCAGAATCTGCATAGAATTAACAGGTTCCTTGAATAAATCATCTTTCTTCACAAACAGAATAGGGACTTTTTTCCGTTCCCTCCGCGATCCTGCCCTTAGGGAGATATGTCCCTGGTTCAGGCAAAATAATAAAAAAAGGTACAGCCCTGTCGGGATGTGCCTTTTTTTATTGCCGGCCGCTAACTTCAACGCGGAGTTGAGGCCATGAGCATACAGATTCACCAACTCCTTGCCGGCCTGGAGCAGATCGCCCCCTTTTCTCTGGCTGAAAACTGGGATAATGTGGGCCTGCTGGTGGGCAATCCCGAGGCCTGCGTTACCGCCATACTCCTTGGCCTTGACCCGAGCATCCAGCTCCTCGATGAGGCCATTGCCCGTGGAGCTGACACCATCATCACCCACCACCCGATTATCTTTCATCCCCTTGCCACAATCCTCACCAACTCCCCTGCTGGTCTCTTTCTTGAAAAGGCGCTGACCCACAAGATGAACGTCATCGCCTGCCATACCAATCTGGACAACGCCACAGCGGGTGTCAGTGATGCCCTGGCGGAAGCCCTGGGGCTCACTGAGCTTACCCCCCTTCGTCCCGGGACAATAGTCGAAACAGGCGCGGGCCGTATCGGCAGCTTTGATCCGCCGCTTACCGCTTCGGCCTTCATGGACAAACTCTTCGACGTCCTGAAGCTTGACACCATTCAGATAACGGGTCAGATTCCAGCCCAGGTCAAGACTATGGCCCTCTGCGGCGGCAGCGGCTCAGAGCTTGCCGAGATCGCCCTGCTGAAAGGTGCGGACCTCTACCTCTCGGCCGAGATCAAACACAACACCGCCCGCTGGGCAGAGGAATGCGGCTTCTGCGTCATCGACGGCACCCATTACGGCACTGAGAAGCCTGCCATGTCGTTTTTACACCGCAAACTCCAGGTCATGGCTGAGCTTCATCGCTGGTCGCTGGAGCTCTTCTTGAGTACAACCGAAAAACACCCTTTCACCTGCTACCATAAAAATGATCCAGATCTCATATAAATAAATAACCACCAAAACCAGGAGAACCATCTTGAACGAAGTCATCTCTCAACTCGTCGCCTTACAAAAAATAGACCTGCAGCTTGACACCATTGATAATGAAATCAAGCAGAAACAAGATGCCCTTGACAAGCTTGCCGCCATGCTGCTGCAAAGGGAAGCGGATATCACCCAACTCAACGAGCAGATAAGCGCCCTGGAACAGGAGCGCCGGATCCTCGATCTGGAGTTGAGTGAAGAGCTGGCTCATGTCAAATCCCGCCAATCAAAAATGATGCAGGTGCAGACCGGCCGTGAACAAACCGCCATTCTCAAGGAAATTGAAGATGGCAAACAGGGCATAAAGGAAAAAGAAGAAAAGATCGTCATCATCATGGAAGAAGTAGAGTTGCTGACCGCCCAGATCGCCAAGCAAAAGGAACTCGTACAGGAAGAAAGCAAAAACCTGACCGCAGAAACCGGCAATACCAAAGAAAGCATTGAGGCTATCATTAAAAACAAAGAGGGACAAGACCAGAACCGGCAACAGCAGGCAAGCCAGGTTGAGGCTAAACTTCTCAGCAAATACAATGTACTTCGGGAACGCCGCAATGGCCTGGCAGTGGCTAATGTCCTGGCCGGCGTCTGTCAGGGCTGCTTCATGAGTATCCCGCCTCAACAGTACAACATCCTGCTGCGGGGAGATCGGCACCTCGAGTGCCCCGTCTGCCAACGCATCATTTACCATCTGCCACTGGACGACCAGGAATAAATCCCACGGAGAAACGTCTCATATTCCTTATCTTTCTTTTGGTGGACAATGCAAGCCGGTCGAACAAAAGGACCTGAGTCGGCAAGACTTTCTCCTTTCAACTTTGCCGCTCCTGCGCTATGATGCTCGATGAAGCGGGCGCATGGTCGCTCCGGCCTTGTGCCGGGGAGGAAAGTCCGAACTCCGCAGGGCAGAATGGTTCGTAACGCGAACGCCGGGTGACCGGGGGAAAGTGCCACAGAAAATAAACCGCCCGGGAAAGTGCCGGGTAAGGGTGAAACGGCGAGGTAAGAGCTCACCGCCTGGATGGTGACATGCAGGGCACGGCAAACCCCATTCGGAGCAAGACCAAATAGGGAGACGTTTAAGGGCTGCCCGCTCATTGTCTCCGGGTAGGTTGCAAGAGATGCCGGGCAACCGGCATCCAGAGTGAAATGACCATGACCCCGCTCGCGGGGGACAGAATTCGGCTTATAACCCGCTTCGTTTTTTAGGAACCGTTACAAAACGGCCCTATCGTTTTGTCTACGGATCCTTATGTCGATTACGAAACAGCCCCACCGTTTCGTAACGACGTCGTCCCAAAATATCACTATCATTTCTTCGTTGCCAAGCGTTTTGACTCAGCGTTAAGTCGTTTTTTGGTTCAGCGTAAGCTGTTTTTTGATTCAGCGTAAACCGTTTTATGGTTCAGCATAAAACGTTGTAGTTCAGAGTGAACCGGACTTTAGTCTGGTTCTAATAAACAGTTGTAAACGATCAGCAAGAATTGCAAACGGCTTTAAACAAAGGTTCATCTCCTCTTCCTCCATGCCATCTGCCGCCGTCATTATCCCTGCCGCTGGAAGCGGAACCAGAATGGGCCTGGGCCACCCCAAGCAATATCACCACCTGGCCGGCGTCCCCATCCTGATTCATACCATCCGCGCCTTTGTCGCCACCCCTTCAATCCAGCGAATAGTTGTTGCCGTTCCACCAGAGCTCATTGCCGACAGCCGTCGCCTCCTCACAGAGTATCACTTAAACAGCGATGCTATCACCGTCACCGGCGGCGGGCAACGACGACAGGATTCGGTCTGGGCAGGACTTCAATGCCTGAATGATGACATTGACGTCGTTCTTGTGCACGATGGCGCACGCCCCCTGATCACACCGGAGCTTATCCAGCGCTGCCTTGATGCCGCCTGGAAACATGGCGCGGCCATTGCCGCTATCCCGGTGAAAGATACCCTGAAACAATCCCGGTCAGACCAAACCATTGCCTGCACCATCGACCGCAAGGACCTCTGGCAGGCCCAAACCCCCCAGGCGGCGCGATTCAGCCTGCTCAAACAGGCCTACGAAACGCTTGCCGACACAGATGTCACCGACGAGGCCGCCCTGCTCGAACTGGCCGGCATAGCCGTCACCCTCATTGAAGGCGATGAGACAAATATAAAAATCACTCGCCCCATGGACCTGATCCTGGCAGAAAAAATCATGCAGCCATCCCCTCCCCCCACCATGCGTATCGGCCACGGCTACGATGCCCATCGCCTTGTCCCGGACCGGGATCTCATTCTTGCCGGCGTAAAAATTCCGCACAGCCTGGGACTCGCGGGTCATTCCGATGCCGACGTTATCACCCACGCCCTTTGTGATGCCGTCCTTGGCGCCCTTGCCGCCGGTGATATTGGCCGTCATTTCCCGGACTCGGATGAGCGTTTCAAGGATATTTACTCCATTTCCCTGCTGGAACAGGTCATGCAATTTGTCTTCGCCAAAGGACTTGCCATTGCCAATGCCGATATTACAGTCATCTGCCAGACCCCGAAACTGGCGCCCTATATGGACCTCATGCAGACGACCCTGAGCACCGCCTGCAAGGTCGATCGTACCCAGATCAACATCAAGGCAACCACCACCGAGAAGATGGGCTTTACCGGAAGAGAAGAGGGAATCAGTTGCCATGCCGTCATTCTCTTGATGCCCTTATAGCCAGCCCGCAAGACCAAGGACTTTCCAAAAAAGAAAGGAAAATAGACCGATGAATATCCCCATCAATCTGGAACGGCTGGCTGAAACCTTTGTCCAGCTCTGCGAAATTGACAGCCCCTCCCGCCGGGAAAAAAAGGTGTCCGACTTTCTCACCAAGACATTTCGTGACCTCGGTGCCACCAGCATCTGCGAAGATCAATCCTCCACCCTCACCGGCTCAGACTGCGGCAATCTTGTTATTTCTTTTCCAGGAAGGGGAAGTGGGGACGGGACGAATCAGGAACCAATTTTGCTGGCCTGTCACATGGACACGGTGGAACCCGGCTGCGGGGTGGAAGTCATCAGAAACGGCGACATCTTTACCAGTCGGAGCGATACCGTCCTGGGCAGTGATGATAAATCAGGTATTGCCGCCATCATTGAGCTGATCCGAATCCTTCGGGAAACGAACATCGATCATGCCCCACTGGAACTGCTGTTCACCACCTGCGAAGAAATCGGCCTGATCGGGGCCAAGGCCCTGGATCGGACCCTGCTGAAGGCACGCTATGGGTACGCGCTGGACTCCACCGGCATTGATCGGATTATTATCGGCGCGCCTGCCGCCAACAAACTGAAGATCGAGGTGCATGGCATAGCAGCACATGCCGGACTGCATCCGGAGCAGGGAATCAGTGCCCTGTGCCTGACCGCCAACGCCATCACCAACCTCCGGCTTGGACGCCTGGATGAAGAATCAACGGCCAACTTCGGCCTCATCCATGGGGGCGTTGCAACCAACATCATCCCTGACCATATCACCATCGAAGGCGAGGTCAGGAGCCATTCTCTATCCAAGCTGATCGAACACACTGAAGAAATCAAACGTACCTTTCAGCAGGTGATTGAATGCTGGCCGCTCCCGCCTGCCGCTCTTCATCCACCCATGGAGCAAGCGACACTGGGGTGCCCATGCCCTGCAGCTTCAGGAGGACATCCCTCTCCGTCGCCGCTTTCACCTGTCCCTGAGTCTTTGCCTTCGGTGGAGATCTCCGTTCACTCTGAATATCCCGCCATGCACCTTGAACTGCATGAACCGGTCATCAAACACGTCAAGGAGGCCGCTCAAAAACTGGGGCGAACTCTGACTTTTAAGGTTGCCGGGGGTGGCAGTGACGCCAATATCTTCAACAGCTTTGGCCTGGCCACCGCCATTATCGCCACTGGCATGAACAAGGTGCACACCACCGACGAGTGTCTTGACATGAAGGATTTAATTCGCCTGACAGAACTGCTCTACGCCATCGCCGTCCACTGATCTGACCGCATCGTATAGAGTCGTGCAGATTATCAGTCCCTTCTCACTCACTCCCGTTTTTTCGGGCTTCCAGCTCATGCCAGCGGTCATAGAGCTGCGTGACTCGACCCTCGACATCCGCTAATGCGACCCAGCATTCATGCAGCCGTTCCGGATCGGAGACCGTCTCCGGGGCATCCATAAGGGCCTGAAGCCTTCCTTGCTCATCCTCCACCTCCACGATCCTTTCTTCTATCTGATCATATTCACGCTGGTCGAGATACGAAAGTTTCCCGAGTTTTTTCTTTCTATCAGGACTCGTGGAAGCGGCTGCAACCACGGCCGGCGTTTCATTTTCCTGCCCGCGCTCCTGCATGGAAGCCAGCCACTGTTCATAATCGGCAAAATAACCTATCCCGCCCTGACCATCAAAACCGAGCACCTGATCGCACACCCGATCGAGAAGAAAACGATCATGGGTGACCAGCACCAGTGCTCCGGAGAATTCCAGGAGACTCTCTTCCAGCACATCAAGGGAAGGAATATCAAGGTCATTGGTGGGTTCATCAAGGAGCAGAATATCCGCAGGCTGCCGCATCAAATCAGCAATAAGAATCCGGGCCTGCTCTCCTCCCGAGAGTTGGCCCACCGGCATTTCCATCTGTTCAGGCTGAAAAAGAAAGCGCTTACCCCAGGAAATCACATGCATGGAGCGCCCCTGACAGACAACGGCGTCGCCATCCGGCGCAAGGGCCCGGCGCAGGGTCAGGGCCGGGTTGATCTTTTCCCGCCGTTGATCAAAACTGACAATCCGCACCCCATCCGCCACGCGAATGTCTCCATTATCCGGAGCTATGAGCCCTGCGTTCCCGCCCCCGGAGGCGGCCAGCAACTGCATCAGGCTCGACTTTCCGCAACCATTGCGGCCCAAAAGCCCAAGCCGGACTCCTGGCGAAAGGACCATATCAAGGCCAGAAAACAACAGTTGTCCCCCATGGCTTTTAGCAATCCCATGCGCCTCCAGAAGTTTGCGGGTTTTTCGACCGGTGCCATTAAAGGCTATCTGGACACTGGAAATCGAACGATTACGCCCCTTGACCTGAGCCAGATCGTCCTGCAGCCGATACGCCTCATCAATACGGGCTCGAGCCTTGGTGGCCCTGGCCTTGGGCCCACGACGCAGCCACTCGGTCTCACGCCGGACCTTGTTCGACAAACGTTCTTCCTGCTGCAGCTGCTGACTTAAAAAGGCCTCACGATCTTCAAGGAACCGGGTATAGCCTCCCTGCACCTGAAACGAACCCTCAGGATACAGGGTCGATAATTCCACCACCCGGGTCACGGTATTCTCCAGAAAACGACGATCATGGCTTACCAGCAGAACCGCCGATGGCCGGTCAGGAGAGGATCCCGACAACATCTTTTCAAGCCACAGAATCCCCTCGATATCAAGATGATTGGTGGGCTCATCCATCACCAGGATATCCGGCTGCACGACAAAGGCACGACAGATGGAAAGCCGTTTCCGCCAGCCCCCGGATAAAACACCCACCGGCACTGCCGTATCAGGAAATTCGGCTCGGCTCAACAGAGCGTGCACCCGATTATACTTCTCGCTTTCTTCAAGATCGAGACCTGCAAGGGCTAGCTGCAAGTTTTCAGCAACACTCTTATCCTCATCAAAGATGTCCGTCTGGGCAAGATACGATGTGCGCACATGCCGCTGAGTCAGAATCTTCCCCTCATCGGCATCGACTTTATTGCAGATAATCTTGAGCAGCGTTGATTTACCGCTGCCATTGGGGCCGATCAAACCGATCCGGTCATTATCGTTGATCGACAGAAAAATATTTTCAAACAGTCTTTGAGCGCCAAAAGACTTGCTCAGAGACTGACAACTCAAAAGATTGGCCATAAAAAATAACTACTTTGAGACGCTAAGCCTCTAATTTCGTGGGATTAAAAAAATGATAGAACCATCAAAATGGTCAGGAATGGGGCTTTTTTTATTGATTATTCAGACTGCTACGATTATAACAACTCGATTATGAGTAAGTAATAATTGTAAAAAAGGGAATTATTCTCGATAGTTTCAATTTGTCACAACCTCATTTTATACAAACAAACTGGATAAACTGCAATGAATGACCACATCCATATTAATATTACCTGGGCCAAGGAAAAGGCCAAAACCATCCTTCTCTCCAGGAAAAAAATAAAAATTGGGGTAGCCGCTGCTGTTGGTTTGGTCTGCGCCTGCATAATTATTGCTATCGTTGTTTCCACCCGGCTTCTTGAGGAAAACAACAACCTGAACGCACAGGTTGCCGCCATGAATCTCAAACTGATTGAAACCACTCAGGAAAGTCAAAATTACGCTGACCGTGTAGATGACCTTTTGACTCAGAACTCCTCTCAAACGGCCACCTTTGACTCAGAAAAAGAAGTCTTGGTCAATCAGACCCTTGCAGAATTTAATGAGCGAAATCAGCTTATTGAAAACATTATGAAAAGCCTTGGTGTCAAAATACAAAAACATACACCAACAGCCAACAGCGGCGGTCCCTATCTCCCTACCTCGCAATCCCTGCCAGCTGACTTGCTTCTCCGTACCGATAAAAATCTTAATATGCTGCTCTACACCCCCTTGGGACGTCCACTGGCAGGGGCAATCAGCTCCCCTTTTGGAAACCGAGATGATCCCTTTACCGGTGAAAATGCCTTCCATACCGGCGTAGATATCAAAGCCAGACGAGGGGAACCGATCAAGGCAACGGCTACCGGAACAGTTGTTGAGGCAAGTTATAATGGCGATTATGGCCATTTGGTTGAAATAAAAAACGGCAACGGTTTTACCTCCAGATTTGCTCATCTTCAAAGCTATAAGGTAAAAGTTGGTGACAAGGTTAAACGCGGACAACTCATCGGTCTGGTTGGGAATAGTGGCCGGTCCACAGGAGCTCACCTGCATTACGAACTTTGTCTCAACGGAAAACCAATCAATCCAGCACCATTTATGCAAACCACCAATCTCTCGAAAATTCTAGCCAGCGAAGAGATTCAAGCAAGAACGCCCAAAAAAAAGATAGCTTCCAGCGGCAAATTAAAACAAGTCACAACCCCAAAAACATCTAAAATGAACGTAAAAAAATTGACGGTGGCAAGTGTCAAGACGAAAAAGAAAGCATCCCCCTCTGCGAACTAATCTCTATCCCAACATCACTTTCAATAAAGAAAGGCCCCTATCTTCAAAGCCAAGTAATACGTAAGTTTTAGGCTTTTGGCTGATATTTCTCTCATCAGTAATGAATAATCCGCCATAACTTATTTGTGTAGCAAAGGCTCACCGCCATCCTCAAACAATCGTATAGACATCATGTCCATGAAAGATCGTCCAGCCGTCAGCCTGCTTTCCTGTCCCGCCTGTGGAAACAATGAAGACTTTATTGAAGTAGCTGAGAATGTTATCATTACAACTCATTATGTCCAAAATCCAGATGGCAGTTTTACCCCGGGTGAAGACAACTCCCAGATTCTTGGCCCGGTTCGGCTTATCTGCGGTGAGTGCGAAGAGGATTTGACAGCCTTTCACCATCGTTTTACAGAAATGCTCTTTTAACTCCCCATATTATCTTCCACTTTTTTTCCTGCAATTACCTTTCACAATGGGGGGTGGCAATTTTTGGCGGTCCTGCCACTAACATTTGGGCAATGGTGAGTTTTAATCGGGGATAAAGATGCCTTTTACCATCCATCAGTTCTTTTTCCAGAGTCACTAGTTCACGCAGCAACAGAGTTCGTTCCATACGCGGCACTTGAGCCATTTGTGAATCAGAAAACGTCTTTTTGACCAAATCCTGACATCGAAAACAACCAGGAAAATCAAGCCTCTGTCCATCCGGTCTCTGCATGGTGGCAGGCACCCCGTGCGTCCTGCAAACCATAAGACGATGGGCATAAAGCACGCAGCGGCCATTGTCATTCAACGGACACATCACCTGAGGTCGCTCATTTCTGGCCAAAGCTTCTTCACTGACGACAACATACAATCGGCTGCGCTGAAGGATCTCCGCCTGCTGCGCCGGGGGAAGCTGACAAAAACCCACCCAGAGATATCCCCACTCCACAAAGGTATGATGCTGAAACCAGGAGTCGCAACAGTTATCCGGACAACCGTCACAACTGAAATCGAGTTGGCCAGCCACCTGTGAATACCCTCTTTCCATGTCTTCATACACCCGCCGAATCCTTTCGACCAGATCAGGAGCAAGCACCACTTCCTTCATTTCATTTCCCTTCTTCAAAACATTGGACCTGATAAATTGCCACTTCCGGATGGGAATCCTTCCAGGCCGTAGGCGATAATCCCGCCTTCCGGCACAGATGGCCCAAAAAATCATCGGCTCGGGGCAGCTGTTCCCATACCTGGGGCAAAAAAGTAGCGCTGTAATGCCCCAGCCCCAGAATTACCCCATCAATCCCGGGCCGCAGTCTGGCAACAAGGTCTTCCCCATCTCGATAGGTCAAAGGTTGCGGACGGGTTAAAATAGAGATGTCGATGTGAACCTGCTCCAACTCCTTGGCCGTAAGCTTCGTAAATCGAGAATCATGAAAGGCAGCATTGAGGGCATTCCTCTGAATGCCCTCATAAATAGAGCTCACGGCCTCAAGGTTGCCTATACAGCCTCGCAACTGGCCACCAATCTTCAGGGTCACAAAGGTTCCACAGCGGGCCAACAGAGCTGGATCTTGATTCTCAGCTTTTTCATTCTCGATTGGACTTGTTGGTCCTGCCAATTTATCGGCGATGGTTCCGCGAGCCAATCTCAGCAACCGTCGCCCTTGTTCTTCGGATAAAAATTCTTGCATATTTCCTCCATTTTCCCCATCCTGTGGGATCATAAAAATTATGCAAATAGAAATTCTTCAGTGCTTCTCCCAGTCGACACCTAACATTAAACAGTTTATGCCGCTTCCAATTCCCAACAACGCCCCTTTTTGACCTGGCTGAAAAACTTTCTGGTCAATAGCCATGGCCAAGGTGACAGGGGCAGAGACAGATCCCACATTCCCTAAGATGGCCAGGGTTTCAAAATTCTTTTCCATCTCCAGGCCAAGAGAATCAAAAAGCAATCTTGCGTGGGCAGACCCTACTTGATGACAGAAAAACCTGTCAATATCTGCCGCCTGCCACCCAGGCTTTGCAGAGAATGACTGCCAGGTAAGATGTGCTGTCTCAACTCCACGCTGAAGCAATTCTTCAGAGTTGGTGTTCATAAGCGTTATGGCGCTTCCCGACTGACTTCCCTGACACAAACCGGAATGTGCTGTATTAGCCTGCCAGGAGCCATGCACCAAACGCGGGCGGTCCTCTTGTCCTTCTGCCTGGCACATATACAGGGCAACAGCCCCGGAACCAATAGTCAATGAAGCAAAGGCGGGCTTAATTGACTTGCGGGTCAGGGACATATCTACCAGCAAAGACTCAATAGTAGATTCCACTAACTCCTCTGCGGTTTCCCCTGCCACCAGCAAACCATTTTTAACCTGTCCCAACTCTATCATATTGGCCAGAACCACCATACCGTCCAGAAATCCGAGACAGGCGTTTGAAAGATCAAACAAAAGACAATTTTCAGATAACTCAAGACCAGCATGCACAAATGAGGCGGTAGCCGGCTCCATCATATCCCTTGAAACGGACGTAAAGATCAAACATTCTATCTGCTCTGGAGCTAGATCGGCCTGCTCCATGACTTGGCGTCCGGCCAAAATCCCCCCTTCACTTGGCCTGGTTCCAGGATTCCAGAATCGCCTTTCTCGGATCCCGCTCATCATTTCCAGTCTGCCCACCGGTAATTTAAGCCGTTCATAAACCTTTGCCAATCGATGTTCCAGTTCTTCTGAGGTTACGATCCTTGGTGGGAGTACATATCCAAAGGTATGAAGACAAACATTAGAATAATGCATGCGTAGATCCTGTTACCCGGCTTTTTTCAGCCATCATCAATTAATTACTTCGTTGACTCGTCACTACCGGACAACCCTCAACTAAACTGGTATTTTTTATTTGCCAAATGTTCCAGTGCGACAGTATAAATGGCTGGCTTATCGCTAACAACCCTTTTTCTTCCCTTAAACGACACGGACGCAAAATGATCATTGATTTCCACACCCACGCCTTCCCGGATGCCATTGCAGCCAAGGCTATCCCGGCCCTTGCCAAGGAAGGGAACATTACCGCACATACTCAAGGAACGACAGAGTCCTTACTGGCATCCATGGACAGGGCTGGAATCAATGCCAGTGTAATTTGTTCCATCGCGACGCGTCCTTCTCAATTTGATCCCATTCTCAAATGGTCTGCATCCATTCAATCATCACGTCTTATCCCCCTGCCCTCAATTCATCCGGCTGATCCTGATATTGTCACGAGAGTCATTCAAGTTAAGGAAGCAGGGTTTTCAGGGATTAAAATGCATCCCTATTACCAGGATTTTTTCCTTGGTGAAGAACGACTCACCCCCCTCTATAAAGCCTTGACTGAGGCTGGATTATTTCTGGTCGTCCATTGCGGATATGACATCGCCTTCCCCCGGACTCGTCGCTCTGATCCTGCTCAAATTCTGGCCCTGCAACTACGTTTCCCGGATCTCAAGCTGATTACTACTCATTTTGGCGGATGGGATATTTGGGATGAAGTAGAAGAAACACTGATCGGGAAAGAAATCTTTATGGAAATTTCCTTTGCCCTTGCCTATCTTTCAGCTCATCAGGCATTGCGAATGTTCAACAATCATCCCGACAACTACCTTCTCTTTGGCAGCGATTCCCCTTGGGATGATCAATCAACAGCTTTGCAACGATTAAGAAAACTCCCAATAAGCGAAGACCTTTTGAATAGTGTTACTGGAGAAAACGCCGCAAGACTTTTACAACGGCATTCAACTTGAAATACTGCGGAATATCTATTGAAGTGATGAGAATGCAACAGGCCGGCCAGATTGTTTCATCTAGCCAGCCTGCTCATTTATTTGGATAAAGATATGTATTTACTCAAAAGCCTCTTTCGTTTTCCATTTTTTCCAAACCTTGCCCACCAAATTTATTCCAGGCTCAAGGGTTTTTTTACCTGGACGCCAACCGGAAGGTGTTGCCTCTGCCCCCTTCGTTTCCCGAACCAGTTGAAAGGCTTGCAGTTGTCGAAAAGTTTCATTTATATTCCTCCCAACAGGAGGCGAGAGAACCTCAAACCCCTGGATTACACCGTCTGGATCGATGATAAAACGTCCACGCGTTTCAACACCTGAGACCTCATCATAGACCCCGTAAACCGTACCAACCTTCCCCCCGCCATCGGAAAGCATGGGGTAGGGGATCCCTCCTTTCACCATGTGTTCCAACTCAACATCATTCCACATTTTATGAACAAACATTGAATCTATTGACATAGACAAGACTTCTGCGCCCAAGTTTTGAAATTCCGAGTATTTTTCAGCAACTGCTGAAATTTCCGTTGCTCAGACAAAGGTAAAATCTCCTGGATAAAAACAAAGCAAGACCCATTTCCCGAGGTAATCTGAAAGTTTCACATTCACAAATGCTCCCTTATGATACCCTGGGGCGATAAAGTCCGGCGCTTTTTGTCCTACCTTGATCATGGTTTGCTCCTCCTTGAAAGGTTTTTGTATAGCTTCCGACTCGGTTCTCTTTTCTTCACCAACAGGTCCGCCAGTCGGGCGGGCACACCCAACGCCTGTTTCCTTTTCCATAAAAAAGCTCCTGTCTAAGAAAGTTAAAGGGCAGGGGGGCAGCCAATCTGTCCCCCTTTGGGAATAGGTTTTTCACATCCAGATTACCTCAAAAAATCTACTTTTAAAAAAAAATTTCTATACAAACTCAACTTCACCTGGCCATTCTCCGCTTTTTTTCCTAAATCGTGTATTCTTAGCTAACTTCTCCTGAGATTCTGGATAATCAACAAGATAATGAAGTCCTCGGGACTCTTTACGGTGCAAAGCAGACTCGATGATCAACAAGGAAACCAGGGCTATATTCCGCAATTCGATCATATCCTGGGAAACAAAGTAATCTTTGTAGTGTTGCTCTATCTCTTGGAAAAGAGCTTTTACATGTTTTTTAGCCAACTGTAATCGCTTGATATTCCTCACAATCCCAACATAATTCCACATAATCCGGCGGATAAGATCCCAATTATGGTGAATCAAAATCTCTTCACTGAGGGCTTGGGCATCACCAACCTTCCATGATTCAACCTCCGGAAAGGCCTTGCACGAAATTGAGTCCCAATGATCTGCACAATATTCATACGCCCTCTCTGCGAAGACTACAGCTTCCAGCAAAGAGTTGCTCGCGAGACGATTTGCGCCATGCAATCCAGTACACGCAGTCTCGCCCAGCGCTAATAAACCATCAATTGAGGTTCTTCCCCATATATCCGTCTCAACCCCGCCACACATATAATGTGCAGCGGGCACGACAGGAATTAATTCACAAGTAATATCAATGCCATACTCCAGACAACGCTTATAAATCGTAGGGAATCTTTCTTTTACAAACTCTTTATCTTTATGGGTAATATCCAAAAAGACACAATCCGCTCCCCGCTCTTTCATCTCTCTGTCTATTGCTCGCGCTACAGCATCCCTCGTTGCAAGATCCTTACGACTGTCATATTTCTCCATAAATGGATGACCATCTTGATCCACCAGAATGCCACCTTCTCCCCGGACTGCTTCAGAAATCAAAAAATTTTTAGCTTTAGGATGGTACAGGCATGTTGGATGGAATTGAACAAATTCCATATTCGCCATTATTGCTCCTGCCCTGAACGCCATTGCTAATCCATCACCTGTCGCTATGTCCGGATTAGTAGTATACAGATACACTTTCCCAGTACCACCAGTGCATAAGGTTGTAACCTTCGCCCTGTATACCTCAACCTCACCTTTCTCGTTAAGAACATACGCACCGGCACAGCATCCCCCTAGCTTTTTTTCATTTTCCTTATTTTCAGTCATCAATATAAGATCAACAGCTCTATGATTTTCTAAAACTTGTATAGAAGCAGTTCCTTTAACTTTTTCCAACAATGTACGCTCAATCTCTTTCCCTGTAAAGTCGTGCGCATGGGCAACACGTCGCTTTGAATGGCCACCTTCTCGACCAAGATCTAACCCTGATGAATCCTTACTGTTTTTTACAAATCCAACCCCCAGCGCGATCAAATCCCTCACCCTTTCTGGCCCCTTGTCAACCACCATGCGAACAACTTCTTCATTGCACAACCCAGCCCCACTAACAAGGGTATCTTGGGTATGATTCTGTTTCGAATCACTTGCAGACATGACAGCAGCGATCCCCCCTTGTGCGAGATTCGTAGCACTGTCAATCTCATTTTTTTTAGTTATTACAATAACAGATCCCAGCTGTGCAACTCGCAAAGCAAATGAGAGCCCAGCAATTCCACTTCCAATGATCAAAAAATCGCACGTCGTGTTCAACATAATTGCACCCATATGTTTCACGTGAAACATTAAAAAATTTGAAACCAGAATAAAAGACTTACCAGATCAAGGGAGCTTAAATTTTTATCAATATACACCCATAACTATTGCCTTGCACTATATCTAGATCCAGAAACTCAGCGTCAATTTGCAAAAACAAGAACAATTGATATAAAAACATACTAAAAAACATATAAAGGTGCTTCAAGTTAGGTAGAACCTTTTTTTGATTGTCCTAAACAGAAAATTGATATAAAAATAGCAAAATCGATAAAAAAACACTCAACTAGTAAGGAAGCGAATGGAATCAAAAAAAGAAGCAAAGATAATAGCTGTCGCCAACCAAAAGGGGGGGGTAGGAAAAACCACTTCGGCTGTCAACCTGGCTGCTGCGCTGGCTAAAAAAAGAAAAAAAATACTCTTAATTGATTCTGACCCACAGGGAAATGCATCCAGCGGATTAGGGGTCAAATCACTTACGCTTAACCGTCACCTCTATCACAGCTATACGGGTGGAGTTCCCATGAGTGACATCCTCCATGTAACAAATGAGAGCAATCTCACAATTGCACCAACTAGCATAGATCTAGTGGCAGCCGAGATCGAGCTTGTAACCCTTGAAAATAGAGAATTCACCCTACAAAAACTAATTCTTCCGTTAAAGTGCTGCTTTGATTACATCCTGATTGACTGTCCCCCCTCACTAGGTCTTCTCACCATAAATGCGCTCACTGCTGCTCATGCGGTGCTCATTCCCATGCAGTGTGAATATTACGCCTTAGAAGGATTAGCGCAACTCGTTAAAACAATCAGATCTGTTAAAAAGTCCTTCAATAAAGACCTTTTTATTGAAGGACTTTTGCTCACTATGTATGATAAACGGAACAAACTTACCTTTCAAGTTGCCGATGAGGTCAACAAACACTTTGGAAATCAGGTTTTTAAAACAGTAATTCCAAGGAATGTTAGGCTTAGCGAGTGCCCTAGTCATGGACAGAGCATTATTAAATATGACAGCCGTTGCAGTGGAGCTACTGCATATATGGATTTGGCCAGTGAATTTCTTAAACATCAGAGGTAATGGAAGATGTCAGGTAAAAAAAATGGCCTAGGACAAGGTGTCAACATCCTTTTCCCGCAAGATGAGGAAAATGAGAAATATTTCGAATGTGAAATTGAAAAAATTTCTCCGAATCAGCAACAACCACGCAGTTATTTCGATGAAGAAGGACTGGAAGAACTTGCACAATCAATTAAGGAGCATGGGGTCATTCAACCCCTTGTCGTGCTGGCTCAAAAGGACGGAACCTACCAGTTAATTGCAGGAGAGCGAAGATTAAGAGCCTCTCAACGCGCAGGATTACAAAAAATTCCTGTCGTCATTCGTGACATGGCCAGCGATGAGTCACTATTAGAATTAGCCCTCATTGAGAATATTCAACGAAAAGACCTTAATGTCATTGAAGAAGCAGAAGCTTACAATAAACTCATAATAAAATTTAAATATACTCAGGAACAAACAGCTCAAAGGGTAGG
The DNA here is from genome assembly GCA_019163335.1 of Desulfobulbaceae bacterium. GTDB lineage: Bacteria > Desulfobacterota > Desulfobulbia > Desulfobulbales > Desulfocapsaceae > UBA2270. The sequence continues at coordinate 24,008 of JAFLKM010000002.1, forward strand.
GAAAAAACGCTCAACAATAACTAACATACTGAGATTACTACAATTACCTGAATACATAAAAAAGGATCTGGAACAAGGTAGTTTAACCGAAGGACACGCGAGGGTGCTCCTCAAATTTATTGACAGCCCCACAGAACTTCAACTATTACGTGATCAGATAATTAAAAAAAACCTATCAGTTCGCCAAACAGAAAATACCGCTCGCAAAACCAACCATCCTCAAAATCCAGCTATTTCTACAAAACTACGTAGCTCTCCACAAGTCGAAATCTCACAAGAATACACGACCACACTGGTTACACAATTAACCAATACTCTTCAGTCGCGAATAGCTCTTACTCAAAACGGCAATCGTGGTAAAATTGAAATAGAATATTACTCGCTTGATGATCTCGAAAGAGTAGTAAATCTGATAACCCGTAAATCATAACTGCAAACTAAAAATGAAATAACTCTACTACCACTTACCGTAACCGTAATATGTCCATAGGTACCAAACACTGGCGATTACATCGTACAATACAAAAACGATTATCCGATATGGAAACAACTTTTGTTCTGGACAACAGAGGCACCCTTATTGCGGTAAAAGCTGTGGATCTCCTTCAAATTGCAATTTCACTCTACAAAAGACCATTCGAGCAAGGTACTGTAGGGTTGATGACACAAGTCACTATCGACGACAGAACAGACAAAATATAGAAATAGGGGATAAATCAACAAAGATTAATACCCTGAAGGTCAATCAGTGATGAACATAAAAAAAAAGCCGATGGTTGCTAAATTTATTCCGCTGACATTCTTTGTCATTCTATTTATAACCGGAATCGCCCTTAATGAACCACAAAGAGTGCTGGAGCAGGCTTGGCAAATTTGCTTGGACTGCATGGGAATAGGGTAGTAGGTACCATTACAGAGCATCTTACCCGTCATTGAAAATATTATTATTGCTCACTAAGAATATGGAAACCGTCAGAAAATACTTACAATTTTTTGTAGCAATAATCACTAATGCATACACGCTTTTCCCGTGGACGAAGAATATATACCAAGGGCCCCTTAAAACACTTTGCTCACCTGGCTTAAATTGTTACTCATGCCCAGCTTCAACAACCTATTGTCCCATCGGAGCGATTCAACAGTTATTACTCGGAATCCGCTTTTCAATTGAAACTGGCTCATACTATATAGGGTCATACGTTTTTGGCTCCATAGGAATTATTGGAGCCTTAACCGGTAGAATAACCTGCGGATGGCTATGTCCATTTGGACTGCTACAGGAATTATTGTATAAAATACCTTCTGGAAAAAAACGAATAATCCCTAACCAACTAAAATATATAAAATATTTCGTACTTGTTCTTTTTGTAATAGCTTTCCCATTAATACTTACTGACGAGTGGGGGATGGGGAAGCCGTGGTTTTGCAAGTTTCTATGTCCAGCCGGAACCCTGGAGGCAGGGATACCACTAATTATCCTCCAACCTGATCTGAGGGGAACACTGGGATACCTCTTTTACAACAAATTATTCTGGATGATTGTGTTCCTACTCTGGAGCACTATATCCAGCCGCCCATTCTGTAAAACAACGTGCCCCTTAGGGGCATTTTATGGATTGTTTAACAAAAGAAGTATTTTTCAACTTCACCTTCACGAGTCTAATTGCACTGATTGTGGTGCTTGCCTGCACGTATGTCCCATGAATATCCAGTTTAATAGGAACGTTAATAGCAGTGAGTGTATTTATTGCCTGCGTTGCATGACGGTAGCATGTAAATTTAATGCAATCTCGATACAATGTGCAGGTGTACCACTTACACGAATATTGAAGAAAGTATAGGCTATCTTGCCCTTGATAAGCAAAAACAACCCAAACAATTCCTATATTGGGTGGGGCACCCTCGAGTTCACCATACACAATAGCGAAAAGGCCCCATTACATATTAAAAATAAAAAAAAGCCCCATTTTTAAAGTGCAATCCTTTAAAAATGGGGCTTAACATTGGCGGAGAAGGAGGGATTCGAACCCTCGGTGGAGTTTAACCCCCACACTCGCTTAGCAGGCGAGCACCATCGGCCTCTCGGTCACCTCTCCAATAGATGGCGGAGGAAGTAGGATTCGAACCCACGGTACTTTCGTACAACGGTTTTCAAGACCGCCGCCTTAAACCACTCGGCCATTCCTCCCCAATCAGAAAGCCTTTTACCATCAGAACCAGAAACTGTCAATATCTGCAAAAAATGCTACTACAGATTATAAAAACAAATATGTAATATCTAATCGGCAAACACGCCATTTTCTGTTAATAATACATACATATGAAACATATTTTTACAATTTGACATCAATTTAAGAAAATAAATCTATTATGCAGGAACCTAAAAATATCTCAAAAGAATTACAAGACTTAACCTGCCTCTACGAAATAACAAAAGCCCTCGCTTCAGCAGTTAACTTAAGTGATTGTCTCGAGCAAATCATGGAGACCTTGGCTGATCTAAAATTTATGGAAAATGGTACTATAACAATCTTAAAACCCTTCACCGGGAAATTAGAAATTGAGGTTGCGCATGGATTGAGCCCGGAAAACATAAAACGTGGGAAATATATGCTGGGTGAGGGGATAACAGGACGTGTAGTTGCGTCAGGAGAACCGATAATTGTACCTAGTATTGCTGATGAACCTCTATTTCTAAACAAAACAGGCGCTAGAGGAAATACAAACTTTCAGAATAAATCATTTCTCTGTGTTCCGATTAGAGATGAACACCAAGTTATTGGATCGCTCAGCGTTGATCGCGTATATGAAAATGGCCTAGATCATCAAGCAGACGCAGACCTGAGGTTCTTGACGGTCCTGAGTGGTCTTATAGCTCAAACCACGAGAAGAATTCAAATAGTAAATAGGGAACAAGAAGGGTTACGATTAGAAAATTTAAAGCTCAAGCGCGAACTATCGGAAAAAAACCAAATTAATGACATCATAGGCAACTCAAGCCGCATGCAAGATGTCTACGAAATGGTACATCGGGTAGTTGATTCTAACGCTACCGTACTCCTTCGTGGTGAATCGGGGACAGGAAAAACTCTGGTTGCCAAATCTTTGCACTATAACAGCCATCGGAAGAACAAACCTTTTTTAGTGGTAAACTGCTCCGCTTTGCCGGAAACACTACTTGAAAGTGAATTGTTCGGTCACGAGAAAGGGGCTTTTACTGGGGCAACAGAGCGAAGAATAGGGCGCTTTGAACAGGCAGAAGGAGGAACACTTTTTCTAGACGAAATTGGAGAAATAAGCCCATCTGTACAGATAAAACTTCTACACGTAGTACAAGAGCGAAACTTTCAAAGATTAGGTTCCACCCTCACGATACAATGCAATGTTAGACTCGTCGCTGCCACCAATAAAGACCTGGAACGAGCTGTAAAGGAAGGAGTCTTTAGAGAAGATCTTTACTATCGATTGAATGTCTTTCCCGTATACATGCCCCCTTTAAGAGAACGACGTACAGACATCCTTCTTCTAGCAGAATATTTCTTAGACAAATACGCACGAGAAAATAAGAAAATAATAACCCGAATTTCAACCCAGGCTATTGATATGCTAATTCAATATCACTGGCCCGGTAATGTTCGAGAACTGCAAAACTGCATGGAGAGGGCGGTGCTTATCTGTGATGATGAATCCATTAAAGGGATTCATCTGCCACCAACTCTGCAAGTATCAGACGCAAGTAAATCCACCAACCTTCCTTCTCTTGCAGGATCGGTAGAAAATTTCGAGAAAGAACTTATCATTGAAAACCTGAAACACCATAATGGCAATCAAACAAAAACCGCAGAATCACTAAACACCAGCTTGAGAATTATTAACTATAAAATTCACCAATATAATATTGATCCAAAAAAATATAAAATTTCTAAAAAATGAACATTCTTCTTCATATCTGTTGTGGACCATGCGCAATCTACCCCGTAGCACAAATGCTCAATGCTGGAATGAGGGTAACCGGCTTTTTTTACAACCCTAATATTCACCCATATCGTGAATTCAAACAACGAATTCAAGGAGTCCAACAATTTGCCAATATGATCCAATTAGAGATAGAGATTGATTTGGAATATGGACTTACTGAATATTTAAGAAAAGTTGTTTTTCGCGAACATGAAAGATGCTCCCTCTGTTACAGAATGCGACTAGAAGAAGTTGCTCAAAAAGCAAAAAAAAAGGGGTTTGATGCCTTTTCAACCACTCTACTGTATAGCAAATACCAAAAACATGAGTGCATAAGAAAAATGGGTATGGAAATTGGAGAAAAGTATCAAATTGAATTTTACTACCAGGATTTTCGCAGTGGATGGCAAGAAGGTATTGAAAAAGCTATTGAAATAAATTTATATAGACAAGCATACTGTGGATGTATATACAGCGAACAAGAGCGTTACGACAAAGCTTTTACTAAGAAAAAGCAAAAAATTAAAAATTCTTAATTAAATAAGCTGATTATGGTTACCATACTCGTCCTGGCCACTAAAAATAAAAATAAAATTCTGGAATTTCAAGAAATTCTAAAAGATTTTCCTATCGAAATCCGGACACTTTCTGATTTTGGCACACTCCCTGAAGCCATTGAAGATGGAGATACTTTTGATGATAATGCATATAAAAAAGCTATCCATACAGCCAAAATACTTGGATTACCTTCAATAGCCGACGACTCAGGTCTTGTTGTTGAGGCCTTAAATGGAGCACCTGGTGTTTATTCTGCTAGATATGCAGGGGAAGGAGCTACAGATAGCGATAATGTAGAAAAGCTACTCCATGATATGAAAGGAGTGAAAAATCGAAAAGCTGCTTTTCAATGTGTCCTTTCTATTGCAGTTCCCTCTGGACCTGCTTTAACCTATGAAGGGAGTTGTGAGGGGGTTCTTCTGGAAAAGCGATGTGGTAAAAGTGGATTTGGGTATGATCCAATCTTTTATTTCGAAGATTTAAAGAAAACCTTTGCAGAATGTTCAATGGAAGAGAAAAACACGGTTAGCCATCGCGGGAAAGCATTAGCTGAGCTAAAAGAAGAGTTTCCCCAAATACTTAAATGGCTAACCCAACGATTACTTGAGGAAAAACCGCCAAAACCTGATCACGATGAATTCAAGGATAATGATTGGTCACGTTAATCTTCGTTCCGTTATTCAATTCTCATCTCTCTAGTCAAAAGATCCATAACTGCAGCGGAACAATCTTTGTTCTTGTATAGGATTAAATAAACCTGCTCAAGGATCGGCATATCAACCTTAAACCTCTGGGCAAGTTCATAAACCGATTGAGTTGTTTTAACACCTTCTGCAACCATTTCCATTTCTTGTAAAATGGCAGAAAGTTTTTTCCCCTGTCCCAGTTTTAAACCCACAGTACGATTTCGACTTAAATCACCAGTACAGGTAAGTACCAAATCTCCAAGTCCACTTAATCCAAAAAAAGTAAGGGGATCTGCGCCCATAAGAACGCCTAATCTTTTTATTTCCGATAAACCTCTGGTAATAAGTGCTGCTCGGCTATTATGTCCATACCCTAAGCCATCACTGATTCCAGCAGCAATGGCTATTATATTTTTTAACGCAGCACTTATTTCAAGTCCTATTATATCATTACTCGCATAAACTCGAAACCTTTCCGTGCCAAAAATATGCTGTAATTTTTGTGCCTTTTCAATGTGAGAACATCCTATCGTCACAGCTGTAGGCATGCCAAGTGCGACTTCCTTGGCAAAAGAAGGACCAGAAAGAACAGCCAACTCAACTTCTTTTTTCTGCAGCTCAGTGCCTAAAACCTCTATCATTACTTGAGTCATTGTCATCAGGGTTTCGTTTTCAATGCCCTTTACTGCAGAAACAATAATACAATGCTTTTCCAAAAAAGGAACAATGTTCTCGAAAACCTTACGAAAACCATGAGAAGGAACGACCATGCAGACTATTTCACACCCTTTGACAGCAGAACGAAGGTCAGAAGTAAATTGTAAAGAATCTACAAGGTGATACCCGGGAAGATATTTAATATTTTCCCGATCTCTGGTTAGTGCAGCTACATATCCTGAATTGTGCCCCCATAAAACAGTTTGAAGGCCCTTTGTAGCAAGCATCCCAGCTATGGCGGTACCCCACGAACCGGCACCGATAACAGCTATTTTACCAATCTTATTCATCACAGGGATCATTCTCTAAAGAGTCAGGGTCCCCAGCTTCTTCCCGAGCTACAATATCCATAGCTACAACTTTTTCACCTTCTTCCAGGTTAATGAGTCGAACTCCTTGGGTGGTACGCCCAATAATTCGAATATTTTCAAGGGGCATTCGAATCATTTTTCCAGAGTTTGCTATAAGAATAACCTCACTCTCGTTATCCACTTGCATGGCACCAATAATAGCGCCATTACGATCGCTGGCTTTAATGGCAAATATTCCTTTTCCACCCCTTTTTTGAATACGATATTCGTCCACAGGACTTCTTTTTCCATATCCGTTTTCAGTAACCGTTAGTATCGATGTCTCCGATGAAAGAACAATAGCCCCAACAACAAAATCTCCTTCTGCCAGATGAATACCATTCACACCGGCGGCAGTTCGACCCATTATACGTATATCTGATTCATGAAAACGAATAGACATACCCTTAGAAGAAATAAGAAGAATCATGTCATTTCCATTAAGGATATGGGCAGCTATAATCTCATCGCCTTCATTAATCGTTAAAGCTCGTTTACCTCTCTTAAGGGGTTTAATAAATTCCTGAAGGCTGGTTTTTTTTACCCGCCCCGAACGTGTTACCATTAAAATAGTTCTATCTTCTTGATTATTAGCAATATCAGATATTGGAAGAATTGCCGCAACCTTCTCTCCTTCTGCTAAATCAAGGAGATTTACGATGGCCTTTCCACGGGCAATACGACTAGCCAATGGTAACTGATACACTTTACGCCAAAATATTTTTCCATGATTAGTGAAAAAAAGAAAAGTGTCAAGAGTAGATGCTACATATAGATTTGTAACAAAGTCTTCATCAATATTTGTTACCCCACGGATACCTTTTCCACCACGACGCTGTGAACGATATAAATTCAGAGGATTTCGTTTAATATACCCAGAATGGGTTACAGTAACTGCCATATCTTCGGGTAAAATCAAATCTTCCGGCAAAATTTCATCCACAGCATCTATGATTTCTGTTCGCCTTTCATCTCCATAGAGTTCTTTAATCTCAGAAAATTCATCCCGGATAATCTGCATGACCAGAGATTCATCCCCTAATATTTTCACCAGTGTCTCTATTTCCAGAACAACCTCATTATAATCACTAATGATTTTCTCTCGCTCTAACCCCGTGAGACGTTGTAAACGCATATCAAGTATTGATTGAGCTTGTATCTCTGAAAAATCAAATCGTTTTATTAACTCTTCCTTCGCCTCAACAGGGGTTTTGGAAGCACGGATTAACAGGACCACATCGTCCAAATTACTAATAGCAACTTTAAGAGCTTCTAATAAGTGAGCCCTCTCTTTCGCTTTCTTCAACTCAAAAACAGCACGACGGTAAACGATTACCTTTCGATGAAGGACAAAGTGTTCAAGTATCTGCTTAAGATTCAAGACCTCTGGACGATTATTGACAATTGCTAAAAAAATAATGCCAAAGGAGCGCTGCAATGGAGTCATTTTATAGAGCTGATTTATAACTATTTCAGCTATTTCATCTTTTTTCAGCTCAAGAACGATGCGCATTCCATGCCGATCGGACTCATCCCGTACTTCGGATATAGAGCTGATTTTTTTTTCTTTGACCAACAATGCAATTTTTGCAACAAGGGTAGCTTTGTTCTGTTGATAAGGAATTTCACTAATAATAATAGACTCGTGTTTCCCGTCCTTCATTTTTTCAACATGAGTAAGCGAACGCATCAAAACGCTTCCCCGACCAGTTTCATAAGCTTCTCTAATACCGGAACGACCACAAATAAGTGCTCCGGTGGGAAAATCTGGCCCGGTAATATAAGTAATTAATTCATGAATAGTAATTTGAGGATTATCAATCAAGGCTATTAAACCATCCATAACCTCAGTTAAGTTATGAGGTGGAATATTTGTTGCCATACCTACAGCAATGCCAGATGAACCGTTTATTAGTAGTGTAGGAATTTTACTGGGCATGACAGAGGGTTCTGTCATGGAGTTATCATACGTTGGAACAAAATCAACAGTTTCTTTCTCTAAATCTGCTACAATCTCTTTATCAATTTTGGTCATCCGGGCTTCTGTATATCGCATGGCGGCAGGTGAATCACCATCCATAGAGCCAAAGTTACCTTGACCATCTACCAAGGGATAGCGCATGGAAAAATTCTGGGCCATCCTAACGATAGTGTCATAGGCAGCCGTATCACCATGAGGATGAAATTTACCAATTACATCACCCACAATACGAGCAGATTTGACATACGGCCGGTTGTACATAACCCCAAGTTCACGCATGGCAAAAAGAGCTCGACGATGTACCGGTTTAAGACCATCTCGTATATCTGGTAAAGCTCTTCCTATAATTACACTCATGGCATAATCAAGATAGGATTTTTGTAGCTCCTTTTCGATAGATATAGTGGGGGATTTTTCTTGATTATTTTCGTTATTCATAAAAACTCATTTTTCCGGCATTAAAGGATTAACAATACATATTTTTTTTTATCATCGTGCAACTAATCTTTAAAAAATTACTTTACCATACAAACCATTTTAAATATCGAGAGATGTTACCTCTAAGGCATGATTCTGGATAAACTCTCTTCTTGGTTCAACCTTATCTCCCATAAGGGTGGTAAACATATCATCTGCCTGTTCGGCATCATTGATGGTTACCTGGACAAGAACCCTGTTCTCGGGATTCATCGTTGTGTCCCAAAGCTGCTCTGGGTTCATCTCTCCAAGACCTTTATAACGCTGAAGATGACTTCCTTTGAAAGTTTCACTTCGCACAGTCTCAATCATTTCTATCCAATTATCTACCTTAATACTTCTATCTTGATTAACGTTTGATTTTTTTATTATTGTAAAACTGCTTTTTAGATAGGTATGAATAGATGAAAAAAGAGTAAGCGCTTTTCTGTATTCGAGAATAAGGGGTATTTGAGGTCCTAGATTTACAAAAATATGGTTTTTACCTTTTATTGCGACGTTTGCTTCAAAACAAGTTGGTCGCCATCGACACGATCGAATAGGACCTATTATAAGTTCTTCACTAGATAATTTAGTAATGAGATTTTGGACAAATGATTCATCGGTGAATTGATCAGCTGAATGAATATTATTTTCTAAAAGAAAATAAAGCATATCTTCCCATATGTTCATCCTTTCAAGGTAGGAAACAATTTTTTTGTAAATAGAAAGTTTTTTTAATATTTCCGACAAACTTTCACCACAAATATTATGTTCAATGGTTCCTTCTACTTGAAGTTCTATCATCTGACTTGCTTCTAAATAAAGATGATTGTTTAATTCTTCATCCTCTAAAAAATATTTTTCTTTTTTCCCTTTTCCTAATCTATATAATGGTGGTTGGCCTATATAAACAAAACCACCCTCTACCAATGGCAACATTTGCCTGTAGAAAAAAGTAAGAAGAAGGGTACGAATATGAGCACCATCTACGTCAGCATCTGTCATTATTATTACTTTATGATATCGTAACTTTTTAACATCAAACTCATCTGTTCCAATACCACAACCTAATGCACCAATAAGATTTTTTATTTCTTCACTTCCTAATATCTGGTCAAAACGAGCCTTTTCTACGTTCATAATTTTACCACGTAAAGGAAGAATGGCTTGAATAGATCTGTCTCTTCCCTGTTTAGCTGAACCGCCTGCTGAATCGCCCTCTACAATAAATATTTCTCGTTTACTCGGATCTTTTTCCTGACATTCAGCGAGTTTTCCAGCCAGAAGTAAGCTGGTAGATCCTTTTTTCCTTGAAAGGTCACGAGCCCGCTTAGCCGCTTCTCTTGCTCGTGAAGCCTCTACAACCTTGATAAGAATTTTTTTAGCTTCCTGGGGATTTTGTTCCAAAAAAATAGTGAGTTTTTCAAAACATACTGATTCGACAATAGATTTAACCTCAGAATTTCCTAATTTTGTTTTCGTCTGTCCTTCAAATTGAGGGTCGGGTACACGAACAGAAATTACACAGGTCAAACCCTCCCTCATATCGTCCCCACTCATTTTTTCTTTTAAATTTTTAGGGATTATATCATCAGTCGCATATCTATTTATACATTTTGTTAATGCAGCCCTAAATCCTGCCACATGGGTTCCGCCTTCTTTAGTATTAATATTATTAACAAATGAAAAAAGTCTTTCGGTGTATCCATCTACATATTGAAAAGCTATTTCAACCTGAACCATATCTTTTTCGCCTAAAATATGAATAGGTTCAGAGGTAATTGGTGTTTTTTTCCTGTTAAGATAGCTTATATAAGACTTTATTCCACCTTCCGCATAAAAGGAATCTTCTGCTCCAGATCTTTCATCTTTCAAAAAAATTTGAATTTCTTTGTTTAGATAAGCGAGTTCTCGTAATCTATTACTCACCGTTTCATAATTAAATACTGTGGTTTCGGTGAATATTTCCGGGTCAGGGGAAAAAGTAATACGCGTTCCGGTTACATCACTTTTTCCTATTATTTCTAATTCACCTATTTTTTCTCCACAGCTATAGGATTGTTTATATATTTTTCCATTTCTTTTAATTTCTGCACTAGCCTTTATGGAAAGAGCATTAACAACAGAAACACCTACACCATGAAGTCCACCAGAAACTTTATAAGATGAATGATCAAATTTTCCACCAGCATGAAGCGTTGTCATTACTAATTCAAGAGCAGACATTTTTTCTGTCGGATGCATATCAACAGGAATTCCTCGCCCATTATCTTCAACAGAAACAGAATTGTCTTCATGGATAACTATATAGATATGTGTGCAATACCCAGCCAAAGCTTCATCAATGCTATTATCCACTACTTCCCATATTAGATGATGCAATCCCGATTCTGAGGTATTTCCTATATACATAGACGGTCTTTTGCGTACGGCTTCAAGACCATCAAGAACCTTTATTTGTTCAGCATCGTATGATTTTTTTTCTTCTGTCACTTTATTCCTTTTTTCTTATTTAAAATAAAAATATCCATTCATTAAATATGAATGGATATTTTTAATAATAACAGTGTGTTATTTTTTTTAAAGTTTCATTGGCATAATAATACTCAAAAATCCTTCATCAAAATCTGATTTTAAAAGACATGGGCTATTATTATAATTTATGTAAGCATCGACAGTATCACTTTCCATCACCTGTAAGGTTTCAATAAAAAAACGACAATTGAAACCAAGAACAAGAGGTTCGCCTTTATAAATTATTTCTTGCACATCTTTTGCGTTACCTATATCAGCATTTTGAGATGATAATATCATTTTATCTTCAATAATTTCAAATTGTATGGTGTGAAAGATGTCTTCGGTAAATAAATTTATTCGCTTTAGCGATTCTAAAAAAGGAATTCTATCAATTGTAATTTTATTCGTTAATTGAATGGCATTAATAATAGTTTTATACGGAGGAAATTCTCCTTCTTTAAGACGAATAATCATAATTGCATTTTCGTCTTTTATTACTAATTGTTTTTCTTCAAAACTAACTTGTATGTTATCTCGATTTTCGCAGAATTTTTTAAATTCTTGGATTCCTTTTTTAGGAATAAGGGTTGTTTCGTTAAGATGAAGATTATTAATATCAGCAGCAACATCTTTTTCCATAACAGAAAGACGATGCCCATCTGATGAAATCATTCTTACATAAGATTTATTGTTTTTATTTTCTTTTTCAAAAAGAACGCTTGTTAAAACATAATTATTTTCTTGTTCAGTTGCTATTGAGTAAATAATTTTATCAATAATTTCTGAAAAAATATGAGCTTCAAATGATACAAATGTTTCTTTATTAAATTCAGGAAATTCAGGAAATTCAGCACTTGATATACCAGCAAGATTATAAATACTTTGTCCTGCCTGAATTTCAACCCAACTGTTTTCTTTTTCTATAATATTTATTGACGATGAACCAGATTCTCTAACTATTTCAAAAATTTTTTTACTAGGAAGGGTTAAACTCCCAGATTCCTTTATTTCAGCTGGAAGTTTAATTTGAAGACCAATCTCAAGATCAGTTGCTGTAAGAAAAATAGCATCTTGACCTGTTTCAATGAGAATATTAGAAAGAATAGCAAGTGTTCCTCTTTTATTTGTTATATTTTGAAGAGCATTTAATCCCTCAAAAAATACAATTTTTGAAATATTCAAATTAAGAGTCATATAAAATAACCTTTATTGTATATATATTTATTTATTTTTATTAAAAAAGAATTTTTGTTAAATAGTTGCATAATATTCTGATATTCATAGAATATCAGAATCAGAATATTATGTTTATAACCTTAATTATTTTGTTTATATTTTTCTTTTAGTTAATAATTAATTGTTATAAAAAATTATTAACTAAACGTATGTTTAAAAGACATAAATTAAAAATAACATTATGATATTTCTATATTTTTTATAATAATTTATATAAATAAAAATTACAATAAGTAATAGAACAATTGTAAACTGGTCCAGTTTATTCCTTTTAAAATTTAAAAAAAAATCCTTTTCTTTTTTTCAAAGAAAAGGATTTTTTTGAAATTTTAATAAAATTAAAACATTACCACCAGCAAACGGTTTTATCAGCAGCAAATATTTTATTAACCAGCACATCATAATCTGGGTTTTCAACGTTTAAATTAAATTCATCAGACTCTCGGTCTCTATTTAATATTTGAACCAGGGTTTTTACTTCGTTATTAGGCTCTGAACGATATACTTGCAGAATTTTCATTATATAACTCCTTTAATTATTCGGCACAGGCAGGTGGTGGTTCGTTGGTTTGTTTGGGTAAACCATAAGGAATGATAAAATCTGCATCACGCATAGCTTCTCCTAATTCTTCTAAAGATATTTCAGCTATTAGTTTATCACCTTCTTCGTCTACACAATTATCAGGGGCTGGAGCACCACAAGAATATACCTGACCCTCCATATCTTTTACCCACGCAATATTTTCACTCATATAGGTAGAAAAAGGGGGGAATTCTCCATTCATAATAACAGGAAAGGCATAATGATTTTCGACCGCTAGTCCAAGGCCTGAGCGAATACCATCATTATACATACGATTTGCGATTAAAATATATACTTTTAAAGATTCCATTTAATATACTCCTTATAAAACAATGTACTTGCTGCATTCGTCCAGCAGAGCACCATGGAAAGCCTGAGTTCGCATTTGTTTTGCAGATAAACCAGCAGGAATATCTGCAGCAGAATCATATCCTTCGCAAGTATAACTATCAGCACATATAGCTATATTTTCCTCGCCACAATTTTCAGCTAAAGCTTTGAAACGAGGATCTTTGGTAAGGTGAATAGATTTGAAAGTAAAGAAAATCATTGGTTGTTTACCAGCTTTCTCGGCAGCATTGGCAATTCCTACAACATGATGCATGTTTTGCGGTGAAGTTACAAAAATCGCTATTTTATTTGGATCAGCAGACATTAGCTTTATCCTCCTTAAGGGAAAAAATAAAAAAATTAACCTTTTTTAACAAAAAAGCTCATATAGCCAGACTGCTCTTTCTCCCCTAAATACTCATGTCCTCCGCGAGCGCACCAACCAGGTATATCGTTTCGCGAGCCTGGATCTGTTCCATCAATCTGAAGTATTTCACCTGATTTGATTTTACCTATCTCTTTTTTTGTACGTAAAAGAGGCATTGGGCAACTTAATCCTTTAGCGTCAAGAGTAGCTGTTATCAACAATCCTTCTGGTGCAACCTTGATGTCACTCATTTTTTTCTCCTATAAAAATAAAATAAAAAGGTATAAATAGTTTTATACCAGAAAAATACATATTTAATAAACTATATATAAAATAATACAAACCACAAATTAATCTTTTAATTTTATTTTGCTATACTTTAACGAGAAGTAAAAGTCAAGTTTAAAATGAATAACCATTCATTTTAAACTTTGTTAATAAAAGTTTGTATTTATTAATTAAAAATAAAATTTTTATGTTTAATTAATTTCTTAGATACTTGACAAATGATAATTGTAGAGGTAAAAAATTTTTTTTATCCTTAAATTATTTTAAATGTATTTTCAAAAAAGGAGGGGGGGATGAGTGAAGAAAATGTAATGACAGAGAAGGTTAAGGATTTTTATAAAATAATGTGTAGATCTGAATGGAATGCTACTGTTACTGGTGTTTTGGTGGCTTTTTTGTCTGTAATGATTATGGCCTGGTGGCGTCCTTGGGGAGCTGTGGGTGCCATAAGAAATTGGGGAGACTGGATTATGTATGGAATAACCAGTCTTACGGGAGCTGAATCCGGCTTTTTTAGTTATTATTTAAAGGAGCCTAAATCTGTTTTTCAGGATTCCGGATCTATCATTGGTATTGGATTTGTAACAGGTGCTTTTATTTCTGCTTGTCTGGGCAAGGATTTTGCTTTTCGAATTCCCCCTTACAGGGAAATGGTTAAAGCGATGATAGCTGGCGTTTTAATGGGCATAGGTGCAACATTAGCGGGTGGGTGTAATGTTGGAGGTATGTACAATGCTATTGGTAATTTGGCAGCGAATGGCTTTACCATGTGGATTGGTTTGGTAGCAGGTGTTCTTTTGGGTTTGAAATTATTATACATAGAAATGGAGTATATTACCTGGGGTGATGGTGGTTCAGCAACCATAGAATTACCAAGTTTATTACTTTATGTACTTGGCATTGGGGCCATGGGAGGTATTTTTTGGGGAGCCTATACTTTTGCTGGAAATACTGAAGATGAATACTTGGCAACTCTCAGTGGGGTAATCCTTATTGCAGCCGCACTGGGATATGTCATGCAGCGGGGTCGCTGGTGTATGGTACAGGGTTTTCGCGAACCACATATGACTGGTGATTGTACGTTGGCAAAATCTGTTGCACTTTCAATTCTTATCGTAGCTGTAGGTGCCGCAGTATTGAAGTATTCCGTTCCCCTTCGGGCGGAAGGTGTGGCCGTGCTAGATCCTGCCAATTATGTGCGTGGAACTTTTGGTTGGGGTTCTATTGTCGGTGGTTTTATTTTTGGTTTGGGCGCCATGCTCGCAGGGGGGTGTGGATCTGGAACATTATGGCGTGTGGGTGAAGGACAGGTAAAGCTGATTATGGTTGTTCCTTTTTTTGCTGTTTCTAATTCTATCATGACCTCCTGGTTTAAGGCGAACGATTTTGAGGGTCGCGGTCTCCTTGGTTCTCACGTGTATCTTCCTGATGTTATGGGATACGGTGGCACCTTGTTTTTTATCGCCGCTATTATGATGGTTTGGTATCTGGTGGTGACCTGGAACGAGGAAACGAATAAATTGATTGTACCTATGTGATATTTTTTTCACAAAACAGTTCCTAGAAATCGCAACTCCGAAGATAATCAGGAGTTGCGATTTTTTTTTGGAAAAATGAGGAAAAAATTTTTGATTAAACCATCTCTCATACGAAAAACAACCTTGGCTGCCCGTGACAGTTTGTCTTTTCATGATCGCCAAGTCATGAGTGATATAATTGTTAAACAGATTTTATTGCTCGATGAGATTAAGTCCAGCGAAACTCTTTTTATTTATGTAGCTTTTCGTTCTGAGGTGGAAACTCTTAATCTTATTAAACAATTGCTGCTGCTGGGGAAAAAGGTGGTGGTTCCTGTTACCCTGGTTTCAGAGAAGCGACTTCTCCCTGTGGTCATTCGTGATGTGAATAAAGACCTCTTGCCTGGTTATTGCTCCATTCTTGAACCACGATTAGAGTTAAGAACGAGTAGCGTAATAGAGAGCAGTCAGATTGATACTATTTTTTTGCCTGGGGCAGTTTTTGATGAACAGGGGGGTAGAATGGGCTATGGGGGAGGCTTTTATGATCGTTTTATGGCCTATGAAGCACCCTTGGCTAGACGGATTGGCTTGGCTTTTGAGGTACAGGTGATTGATAAATTATATCTACAAGCGCATGATAAGATTCTTGATCTCATTGTTACAGAAAATAGACTTATTCAAGGAATAGGACAATAAATTTGCTGGCAGGAGCAATATGGGAACCACAGCGATATTCAAAAATTCTCTTTTCTTAAAACATGATCCCGGATTTGATCATGTCGAATCACCGGAACGTTTAAAGGGTATCTATAAGATCCTGGATGACGATTTGTTACGTGATTATTTCCTTACTCCGGATTTTTCTCCAGCCTCCAATGAACTCATAGGTTTGAATCATTCCCAAATCCTGATTAAAAGGGTGTCACAAACTGCGGGTAAAATATTCGACAATCTGGACCCTGATACAAACACCTCCCCGGATTCCTATGCCGCGGCTTGTCTTGCTGTCGGTGCTTTGGTCAAAGGGGTTGATATGGTGTTGGATGGCACAATTACTAATGGTTTTGCCCTGGTACGTCCTCCTGGACATCATGCAGAAAAGAATAAGTCTATGGGGTTTTGTCTTTTCAATAATGTGGCCATAGCGGCCCATTATGCTCTTCAGGTCCTTGGGTTGGAAAGAGTGATGATTGTGGACTGGGATCTGCATCATGGCAATGGTACCCAGCATTCGTTTTATGATAGTGATAAGGTCCTTTATCTTTCGACCCATCAGTACCCTTATTATCCCGGCACTGGTTCTCTCCGGGAGACAGGTCAAGGGCAGGGAGAAGGGTTTACAGTGAATATTCCTTTGCCTGGATATCAGGGGGATATGGATTATGCAACTATTTTTAATGAGATAGTTCTGCCCATTGGACGTGAGTATAAACCTCAGCTTGTTTTGGTTTCTGCGGGATTTGATATATACCGGGGGGATCCTCTGGGGACCATGGAGGTAACAAGACAAGGCATTGCTTATATAACAAGGGTTCTTGTCCAGTTGGCTGAAGAAATTTGTGATGGACGTTTACTGATAACCCTGGAGGGTGGATATACAAAAGAAGGCCAGCAAGACGGAATTCTGGCTGTTCTTGGAGAACTTTGTGGTCAGTCTTTTGATACCGGCTATCCCACTATTTTGAAAAATGAGGTAGCTCCTTTTTTAAGTCAAAAAAAATCATCTCATCCGGCCATACAGCAGGCGTGGAATGTTGCAAAAAAATATTGGAAAATGTAAGGTCTTCTAAATTATTTTACTCGTAAACGTGACAGGGGGAGAGCTTGGAAGGCAGGAAGGCAAAAATATTACTTGCAGATGATGATATAACAGCTCGAAGTACTGTGTCTACAGTCCTGGAGATGTTTGGCCATAATGTTAAAACAGTTGCGGATGGTAAAGATGTCCTTGATATTGTAGATAATTCTTATGATGTAATCATTCTTGATATCAATATGGTCGATATGGGTGGATTTGAAACGATCAAGGTTTTAAATGCCCGTCAGTATAATATCCCGGTTTTATTTTTGACTGGGATTGGTTCCATGGAATATGTAGTGCAGGCTATAAATCTTGGAGGATATGATTTTTTAACTAAACCCATTGAAGATCTTGATATTTTTAATGTCAAGATCCGCCGGGCCATCGAGAAAAGAACTTTTATTCTGCGAGAAAAAAACTACAAGAAATCTTTAGAGTTGGAGGTTCGGGATAAAACCCAGGAGTTGGAAGAGACGAATAGACTGTTGCTCACCTATAGTCATAGCCTGGAAAATGCCACGGTTCAATTGATGAGCAGTCTGCAAAATGCCATGGAGGAGAAAGATTATTACACCGCCGGTCATACCATGCGGGTAACGGAATATGCTCTCATGCTTGGCCTTGCCATGAATTTATCGGAAAAAGAACTGGTGGTGTTGCGAAGAGCTTCTCAGTTTCATGATATCGGTAAGTTGGTTATCGATCTTTCCTGTATTCAGAAGCCAGGAAAATTAAATGACGAGGAGTGGACACTTATCAGAAAACATCCTGTTGTTGGTGCTAATATTATTCAACCACTGGGATTTATGGATCGCGAGCAGTTTATTGTCAGGCACCATCATGAACGGATGGATGGCAAGGGATATCCAGATGGTCTGATGGGTGAAGATTTGGATCAATTGACCAAGATTCTTATAGTTGTGGATAGTTATGATGCCATGACCTCCCGGCGTAATTATCGGCGCAATATGAATATGGATGAGGCGCTTGATGAACTGCAACTACATTCCGGAACACAGTTTGATGGCGAAACGGTAGATGCTTTTTCCCATGCAGTCCGGGATTTTGTGCTTACTTATAATGTCTCGTGATAATTTAGCGGGATGTCATACAGTGGAGGTTGGCAGGAAGTGGCAATAACAAAAGAAGAAGTTGAACGGGTGGCTCATCTGGCCCGGTTGCATTTAAGTGAACAAGAACTTGTCACCATGACCAGTCAATTGGATACAATCCTGTCTTATGTGACTAAACTTAATGAGTTGGATACTGTGGGGGTGCAACCAATGACCCATGCCTTTTCTGTTTCCAATGCCTTTCGTGAGGATCATGTTTTGGATTCCCTTGTCAGGGAAGAGGCCTTGGCAAATTCCCCATGTCAGAATGGTGAAACCTTTGTGGTTCCAAAAATTATTTAAGTGTCGCTATTAAAAGATCCTTACATTTTTTTCGTTATCCCCCCCTTTTTTCTATTGTCTGATTATAATCAAATGAAAGAGCTGGACGTTCCTCGAAAAAGGAACGGTTTAAAAGTGTTTTTTCAAGGACTAAGCGAATATTTTTTGAGGTATAGATGAACCCTTATGAATTGACCATTGCCCAGGCAAAAGGACAACTGATTGCCGGCAGTCTTTCATCTCGTGAGTTGACCCAGAGCTGTCTTGATCGGATTGAGGCGGTTGATGGCAAGATCAAGGCTTTTTTGGTGGTAAACTCTGAACAGGCATTACTGCAGGCTGACGCAGCTGACAAGATGCGGGTTCATGGCGAAGTTGCTAATCTGTGCGGTATTCCACTTTCTATTAAGGATTTACTGTGTACCAAGGGAGTAGCCACGACCTGTGGTTCAAGGATGCTTGAGCATTTTGTTCCCCCGTATGATGCGACGGTTGTGGAAAAATTGAAGGGGCAGGGGGCAGTGATTCTTGGGAAAGTGGCGATGGATGAATTTGCCATGGGGTCAACGTCAGAGAGTTGTGTCTTTAAAGTTCCAGAAAATCCATGGAAGCCGGGATACGTGAGTGGAGGGTCTTCGGGCGGCTCAGCGGCATCGGTGGCTGCTTTGGAGTGCCCAGGTTCTCTCGGATCCGATACCGGTGGCTCTATTCGTCAGCCCGCTTCTCTCTGTGGGATTGTGGGGATAAAACCAACGTATGGCTTGGTGTCGCGCTATGGCCTGGTGGCCTTTGCTTCCTCCCTGGATCAGATTGGTCCGCTTGCTCGTGATGTCACAGATTCCGCTTTGATGCTGAATGCGATCAGTGGATATGACCCTAAAGATTCTACCTCTGTCAGGCGGGAGACGCCTGATTACTGCACATCCCTTGTGGATGGCTTGCATGGAATGAGGATAGGAGTGCCCCATGAATATTTTGGAGAGGGATTAGATCCGGAGGTTCGAGCAGTCGTAATGCACGGCATAGATGTTTTACGGGAGGCAGGGGCGGAGATTATCCAGGTGTCACTGCCCCGGACGGATTACTGTGTTGCGGTCTATTATCTCATTGCCACAGCCGAAGCCAGTTCCAATCTTGCTCGTTATGACGGTGTGTCCTATGGATTTCGAGACCAGGATGCCCGGTCGCTCATGGAGATGTATAAAGAAACCCGTTCAAAAGGGTTTGGTGCAGAAGTAAAGAGACGGATTCTGATTGGCACCTATGCCCTATCTGCTGGATATTATGACGCCTACTATAAAAAAGCCTCCCAGGTACGGACCTTAATTTTGGGTGATTTTAATCGGGCTTTTGAACAGTGCGATGTTCTTATTTCCCCTGTAGTCCCGACTCCTGCCTGGAAAATTGGTGAGAAGGCAGACAATCCGCTTGCCATGTATCTATCGGATGTGCTTACGATTTCTGCAAATCTTGCCGGTATTCCCGGAATTTCGGTTCCTGGCGGATTCAGTCGCGATGGATTACCCATTGGGATACAACTCCAGGGGCCACATTTCCGGGAAGATTCATTATTCAAGGTTGCTTATAACCTGGAACGAGGGCTTGGCCTGTCTCCGCAACGACCTAAAGTTACTTGAATAGTTGACATTTAAAGACAGTACAATTGTTGCTTCTGAGTGAAAGGGATAGAAATGAAAATTCAGGTACCTGAAAATATTGCATCAATAGTACCGTATCCTCCTGGAAAACCCCTGGAGGAACTGGAAAGGGAGTATGGAGTCACTGGTTCCATTAAGATGGCCTCCAATGAAAACCCATGGGGCCCTTCCCCCAAGGCAATCGAGGCGATACGGGAGTCCCTTGTTAATCTGCATCGATATCCCGATGGAAGTTGTTATCGTCTGACCCATGCTCTGGCTGATAAACTGGGATTTTCAGCAGAAGAGATTGTCCTGGGCAATGGTTCCAATGAGATCATTGAGATGCTGGTCAAGGCCTATGTCCAGAACGGTGACGAGGTGATTACCAGTCATCCCTCTTTTCTTATGTACCAGAAAATTGTGCAGGTTCGGGGCGGGGCGAATATTGTCATTCCCCTGAGCAGGATGCAGCATGATCTGGCCGCTATTCTGGCGGTTATCACTGACAAAACCCGTTTGATTTTTCTTGATAATCCCAATAATCCAACCGGCAGTCCAATAAAACCAGTCGACTTGTATGGCTTTCTCAGCAAAGTTCCGGAATCAGTTCTGGTGGTCCTTGATGAGGCCTATGTGGATTTCATGGATCCTGAGTTGCAGGTTGACAGTTTTTCTTTGATTCGAAACATCAATGGGCGATGCGGGGTAGTGGCCTTACGGACTTTTTCCAAAGCATACGGTTTGGCGGGATTGCGTGTTGGGTATGGGGTAATGCCGTCTCAGGTAGCCATAAATCTGCACCGGGTTCGTCAACCATTCAACGTCAACCAATTAGCACAGGTGGGTGCCTTGGCCGCTTTGCAGGATGAGGAGTTTTATCGGCAAACCTTGAGACGTACCCGTGAGGGGTTGAATTTTTTGCAGCAGGAAATTACCAAACTGGGATGTAAAAGTTATCCATCCCAGACCAATTTTTTTCTGGTAGATGTGCAGGGTGATGCCACCGCCTTATATGAGTCGATGCTCTATCAAGGGGTTATTATTCGTTCCATGAAACCTTATGGATACAATGAAATGGTGCGTATCACTGTTGGCAGCGAAGAGGAAAACAATCGCTTGTTAGATGCCCTTGCATATTGTTTGCGTGAACTTTCCTATGTCTGAAAAGCAGGAGATCGTGACGATTGATGGGCCGTCCGGGGTGGGTAAATCCACTCTGAGCAGACAGGTTGCGGCTGCTTTGGGGTACACCTATCTGGATACTGGTGCGATGTATCGAGCCGTAGCTCTTTTTTTTAAGCGACAGCAGATAGATCTTGATGATGAGCAGGCTGTCTGTTTTGCCCTTTCCGGGCTGGATATTCAGTTGTTTCCGGCGGAAAAGGAGGATGGCGATGTGGGAGTACTTGTGAATGGTCAGGACGAAAGTCAAGCCATACGTACTCCGGAGTTAGGGATGCTCGCTTCAAGGGTATCTGCGATTCCAGCGGTGCGTGCGCAGTTGACAGCAATGCAGCAGGCGATAGGACGGTCTGGAAAGATTGTTGCCGAGGGTAGAGATACCGGAACCGTGGTTTTTCCGGCTGCTGCCTGGAAATTTTATCTGGAAGCTGAGCCCCAAGAGCGAGCTCGAAGACGAGTGGCGCAGTTACGTGCTGCCGGTCAGGAAGTTGATTTCGAAGAGTTATTAAAGCAGACATTGAAACGTGATCGTGATGATCAGGAGCGAACGTTAGCTCCTTTGAAAAAAGCAGAAGATGCTGTCATTATTGATACCACCTGTCTTAATATTCAGGCGGTGTGTGCAAAGATATTACAGATTATTCAGGACTGATGGACAAGTGCTACGGAGTGGAGTGTAGGCATCCACGGTGATTGTTGGATAAAGAATAATAAAAAAGGGTGGTAACAGTGCGATTCGCACTGTTACCACCCTTTTTTATTATATTCAAAAAGCAGAACGATTATTCGATCACAAAGTCATCCCGCCGGTTATACTGATAATTTGATTCATCTGCACCTTCAAAGAGAGGCCGTTCTTCGCCATAACTGACGGTACGGATTCGTTTACCATCCACGCCAAGATCTACCATATATCTCTTTGCATTGATGGCGCGTCGCTCCCCGAGTGCCAGATTATACTCATTGGTTCCACGAGCGTCACAGTTTCCCTCGATGACAATGGACTCTGATGCCGATTTCATATATTGAGCGTTAGCTTCTATGTTCTGGATCATATCCTTACGGATATTTGACTGGTCAAAGTCAAAAAAGACGGGTTGAAACTGTGGTGAAGATCGACCATGCTGGCGTTTGTATGCATCGCTTTTATCATCGTCACCAAAACTGCCGTACTTCTGATTGGTGGTGTCGTCAAGAGTGCCTTCAGAGCTCCCGGTGTCTGGATAGTTAATATTGTTTCCACCGGACCCCTCTCCCGATGTTGGAGGGGTGATTTGTTTTTTGCTGCAACCTGTGCCAACAAGGGTGAGTGAACTGATCAGGGTAAGCAGAAGCAAGGTGTTCATGGTCTTTTTTTTCATGATTTTCATTTTACGCAAAAAGTTGGTTTGTTAGTTTCAGCCAGGGTAATATTTGACTGCGAAAATAGGATGTAAAGATGAGGTAAATGAAAAAATATATAACGTTATTGTTTTTAACTATAGAATATTGCAAATATATATAACATTTTTTCTAAAAAAATTTATATTCTGAATTATATTAAATCAAGTACTAATTTTTTACTAGACCTTTCTAGGACATTTGGTCAAGAAAATTCAAAGAATGGGTGATATTGACATCTTAATCCAGACCAAGTAATTCTTCAGGGTTTCTAGTCTTTTGTTTTTTTGAGAGACCCTGAGAGCAGACTTGCGTTCATCCCTTTTCTTGATTCCGGCAGAATTATACACCCATTTTTTTTTGTTACGAAATAAGAGCCCCCCTTAAGATTACTTTTGACAGAATCCGATGGATATCACCTTGACTACACCAGCCCTGCTTTTTCCGGCTGTAACCTTCCTTCTTATTGCTTTTACCAATCGATTTCTGGCCTTGGGCTCCAGGATTAGGAATCTTCATGATCGTTATCGAGTGAATCCCGATGATGTCCTTTTGGCCCAGATTGAGATCATGCGGCGCCGGGTTTTGCTGATCAGGAATATGCAGGCCTGCGGCGTTGCTGGTCTTTTCGGGTGTGTGGTCTGTATGCTGTTTCTTTTTGCGAGTTGGCAGATAGCCGGGAAAATAGTTTTCGTGGCCAGTTTACTTTTGCTGCTTTCCTCGCTGGCCATCTCATTTCGGGAAATTCTCCTGTCTGTTGAGGCATTGAACCTTGAGTTGAGCTCCATGGAAATAGCTGGCAAGGCAGAAAAACCATCGGGAACAGGGTGAGATAAGCGCTTATCTGTTCACGGAAGCGTGTTTTTTCTCCGTCTGGTGAATCAGCCATGGATTATGGTCTGACGATTGTAAGCCCTCTCCAAAAAACATTTCCTTTTTTTTGTTTTCCATCCGTTATTTGCAACACATGTTGCATGATAGACTCCCCCGCATCGACCTCATTGCCGGTTAATGCCTTTTTCTACCGATCTACTTGATTCTTCACTGAACTTCCCGTACAGATTCTCCTTGCCTTCTCGGTGTCAACTTGCATGTTTATGTTGAAGAGCAAGGGGTTAGAAAAGAAAGACAAATAAACAGTTAACATGTTGAGATGATAATGTTTACTAATTTTTTATGCGCTCTTGCCTCATCGATCTGCTGCCAGGTCTTCCGGGGTGAAGAACCGATTGTCATGGTTTTCCGTTCCATGTGAAAAAAAATATGGTAAAATAATTTTTTAGTTTGTGGCCCTGTTTTTTGAGATAACTTTATAAATTATAAGAAAAAATACGTCCATTTATAGGGAGAAAAACATGAATATGCACAAAATATATGGTGTGATGATTTTTTTTCTCATTGTTTCCGTGGGAACTTCTCCCGTTTTAGCAGTTGAAACAAATTCGCCCGCTGCGGTTTCAGAGCAGCGGGCGACCTGGACTGCTCGTCAGGCCGTGCATTTTGCATTGAGCCATAGCCCGGACAGTCAAGTGGCAATTGAGAGAATAGAGACGGCCAGGGCCATGCTTAATCAGGCCCGGTCCAGTTATTATCCTCAGGTTGGTCTCAGTGCCGAGTATGCACAAACCAATAATCCGATGTACTCGTTTGGCAATATTCTCCATCAGGGTCAGTTTGAGCCATCCATTGATTTTAATGATCCTGGTCGCACGGATGATTTGAACCTGCGGGCCGCGCTCCAGTATAGGCTTTACAATGGTGGCCGTGATCAGGCGGTAATCAAGGCGGCAGAAGCCGGAGTCGCGGTTTCCCGGATGCAGCAGCAAACGGTGTCTGCCCAGCTTGCTTTCGAGGTGGTACGGACTTTTCATGCCATTGCTCAATCCATGGAACTGCTCGAGGCGCATCGGGAATCCATTAAAGTCATCGGTGTATCGCTTGTGGTTGCCAGAACACGCTTTAAGGCCGGCGACCTGTTGAAGGCGGATCTGTTAAATATTGAGGTTCAGGAGTCCATGGCCAGGGAGAATCTCATTCTTGCGGAACACAATCTCGAGCTTACCCGGAAGGCCTTTCTTGGCCTTCTTGGTCTGCACGAGGGGCAGGTGCTGATTGATACGGTTCAGGAGAATGAACAGGAGGTGCCCGAAGACCGGAGTTACAGCAAACGCCCTGAGCTTAAAAGTTACGAGGGACAGATCGAGGCGGCTGAGGCGGAACTGCGAATGGCTCGGGGCGGGTTGTATCCCACTATTGATGGGCTGGCTCATTATCAATATGATAATGGATTTGTTCTTGGTGGTTCTGGGGATTCCTGGATGGGGGGGGTGCGGGTCAATTATCCCCTGTTCACCGGTGGAAAAACCGAGGCTGAGATTGCTCAGGCCCGTGCAAAACTTGGCAGATTGGCGGCGGAAAAGAATAAACTGGAACTGGCAATGGAGCTTGAGATAAAGCAGGCGGAGCTTGCTTATAGTCAAGCGGAGCAACGGTTGCATGTAACGGACAAAATGTACGAGCAGGCACAGGAAAGTGCTCGTTTGAGTAGGGTGCGGTTTAAAGAGGGGGTTATTCTTGCCTCAGAGCTTATGGATGTTGAGACTCGCTTGACCGAGGCTCGAGTACGCCAGACGGTGGCCAGGGCCGCCCTTCGAGTGGCAGTTGCAGATTTACGACGGGCCACCGGCTTACCCCAGTTTTAGAGGCCGTTATAAAAAGAGCAAAGCTTTTCATGCTCTTTTTATAACGGCCTCTTATGCCGCATCGGGGCAATCGATATATTTCCAAAGACGGCAAGGTGTGGGGTGTGTCCGAAATTATCTGTAATTGATGAGAATTGAGAAACCAGGAAGGAAGACAATGAGATCAGGGAAAGTATTGATCGGATATAGTTTGGCGGCGTTACTGTTCGCTCTTTCCGGATGTAAAGGGGGCCATGAGGGGAAGGCCGTTCCAGCACTACCGACGGTTCTGGTAAGTGTACAGGACGTGGTGGAAAAGAGTATCGGCTCACAACTCGAAGTCGTGGGAACGGTGCAGGCGGTTGAGCGTGCCCTGATATCGCCCCGGGTCAGTGGGCAGATTGTGCAGTTGCCGGTGGTGCTTGGCTCACGGGTACAGAAGGGAGATCTTCTGGTCAAAATTAGTGCCGCTGAGACCTCGGCTCAGGTGTTACAGGCCCGTGCCCAACTTGAACAGGTCAAGCGCAACCTGGCGCGGGAGGAAAGGCTGGAGCAGCAGGAAGCCTCAACCCCGGAGACGGTCAAATCCCTGCGCGATCAGGTGAGGATAGCAGAAGCATCTCTGCAAGAGGCGTCAGGTATGTTGGAGTATGCAACCATGCATGCCCCATTTGCCGGGACGATAACCCGAAAGATTGCCAGTGTCGGAGAGTTGGCTTCTCCTGGTACGGTGTTGCTGGAGTTGGAAAATGACAAGCTTCTGCAGGTCGTGGCGCAAGTGCCGGAGCGGGTAATGTTGAAGATCTGCAAGGGGGATGTCCTCCCCGTTACCGTGCCGGCGACCGGGGTGAAGGTGAGTGGCACGGTGGCAGAGCTGGCCGCGGCGGCAGATCCGGTATCGCGAACCACCCAGGTGAAGATTGATCTGGAGCCGGGGGCTGGTGATCTCAGGTCGGGCCAGTTTGCCAGGGTAACATTGGCTGGCATGGAAGAGAAGTCACTGATGATCAGCGAGAAAGCCGTTCTCCCCTTTGGTCAAATGGAGCGCGTCTTTTTGGTGGATGGTGGTGGTAAAACGGCAGGTGTGGATAAAATTGCCCGGCTGCGTCTGGTGCGAACCGGCAGCCGTCATAATGGCCAGGTCGAGATTCTGGCTGGCTTGACATCCGGTGACCAGGTGGTGGTTGGCGGCGCAGAAAAGTTACAGGACGGACAACCCCTCAACGTGGCGGCTGAGTCCAGCCGGGAAGTGCCTGCCTCAGGAATGGAGAAAGGGGGGCCGCCGGACAGGGATGTCCCAGTGCCGACCGCTCCAGGGACGGAGAAAGGTCGGCCATGAGTGGGTACAGCCTCGAGAACCCCGGGTTTGCCGGTCGGCTGGCTGCAATCTTTGTCAACTCACGATTGACCCCGGTGGGCATCCTGGCCTCGTTGTTGCTGGGGCTGATAGCCATCGTCATGCTGCCTCGGGAGGAAGAGCCGCAGATCAAGGTACCCATGATTGATGTCATGGTTTCGATGCCGGGGGCAACCCCCAGGGAGGTAGAGGAGCGGGTTTCAATTCCTATGGAAAAGCTGCTCTATGAACTGCCCGGTGTGGAATATATTTACTCCACGTCGATGGCCGGTCAGTCGATGCTGGTGGTGCGGTTTTATGTGGGTGAAGACTTTGAGAGCTCCATCGTCCGCCTGAACCAGAAGCTGGCCACCAACTTTGACCGTATCCCGCACGGGGTTTCAACGCCGCTGGTCAAGCCTCATATTATTGATGATGTGCCCGTTCTGGCCCTGACTTTTCACAGTGATAAATATGATCATTATACCCTGCGCCGCATGGCGGCCCAGGTCAATGATGTTATCAAGAGTATCCATAAGGTGGCGGAAACCACCCTGATCGGCGGGACCAGACGGCAGGTCCGGGTTCTTTTTGATCCTCTGCTGCTGGCGGCGCGGAATCTGACCGTGGCGGAACTGGTGCCCAGGATCCAGCAGGCCAACCGCCAGGATTATTCAGGTCGCCTGGAGAGTCTGAATCAGGAAACTCTTTTGCAGACAGGCCAGTTCCTGAGCAGTGCCCAGGAGATTGGCCGACTGGTGGTTGGCGTCCATGCCGGCCATCCCATCTATCTCGATGAAGTGGCGGAGATCCTTGACGGCCCTGAAGAGCCGGATAATTATGTCCTTTTTGGGACCACCGATAAACCTGGTACCGAGGCGGCGGTTACCCTTTCCATCGCCAAGCGACCCGGGGCCAATGCCGTGAGTGTGGTGCAGGAGGTGCTGGCCAAGGTGGAGGGCCTGAAGGGGAGCTTGATTCCAGCTGATCTTGAGGTGAAGGTGACCCGTGATTACGGGGCCACGGCGGCGGAAAAGTCCAATGAGCTGCTGCTCCATATGGGGATTGCGGTCTTTGGCGTGGCTATCCTGATCCTTTTTTTCCTGGGCTGGCGGGAGTCCACCATCGTCATGCTGGCCATCCCTTCGACCCTCGCCCTCACCCTGCTGGTGTTTTATCTCTACGGATATACCCTGAACCGGATTACCCTGTTCGCCCTCATTTTTTCCATCGGTATTCTGGTGGATGATGCCATTGTGGTGGTGGAAAATATCGTTCGTCACCTGCGTCTTCCCGCCAACCGGAATCGTTCACTGGTGGATGTGGGGGTTGAGGCGGTGATCGAGGTGGGGAATCCCACCATTCTGGCCACCCTGGCGGTGATCGCCGCCATCCTGCCCATGGCCTTTGTGGGCGGGTTGATGGGCCCCTATATGCGGCCCATTCCCATTGGTTCATCGGCGGCCATGCTGTTTTCCCTGATCATTGCCTTCACCGTGACGCCCTGGGCTGCAACCCATATCCTGAAGAGGAAAAAAACGGACGAGGTCAGCGTGGCGGATGATACTCATGCTGAAGATCATGCCCCCGATGATTTTTTTACCCGGCTGTATCACCGGATTATGGATCCCCTGCTGGCAAGCAGTTCTGCCCGCCTGCTCTTTTTTGTGATCATTATTTCCCTGCTCCTTGCTACATGTTCCATGGTCTATTTCGGCCTGGTCAAGGTGAAGATGCTCCCCTTTGACAACAAGAGTGAGTTTCAGGTGATTCTCAATATGCCTGAGGGGTCAACCCTGGAGCAGACCAGCCGGGTGGCCCTCGAAATGGCCGAGGCCATCCGCAAGGATCCAGCGGTCGTCAACTATCAGATCTATGCGGGCACCGCCTCCCCCTATAATTTTAACGGCCTTGTCCGCCATTATTTCATGCGCAGCGGACCGACGGTGGCCGATATCCAAGTGAACCTGCGGCCTAAACATGAGCGGGATGTGCAGAGCCATGGGATCGCCGTCCGTATCCGCCCAGGAGTTTCCGCCATTGCCCAAAAATATGGAGCGGCGGTGGCGGTGGCGGAGGTACCACCCGGGCCGCCGGTGCTGCAGACCCTGGTGGCGGAGATCTATGGTCCCAGCGATGCTGACCGGGTTCGTATGGCCGAGGCGGTCAAGGGCATCTTCGAGAGTACCGAGGGCGTGGTGGATGTGGATTGGTACCGTGAGGCCGATCGCAACCGGGTCGTGCTGACTGTGGATAAGGAAAAGGCCGCCTTGCATGGAATCTCCGAGGAAGAGATCACCCGTACCGTCCAGCTTGCCATGGCGGGGATGTCCATTGATCTCTTTCATCAGCCGCGTGACAAGGAAGAGATTGATCTGGTGCTGGAGTTGCCTTGGCCCCTCCGGGCACGGGTGGATGGAATTTTGAATATTTCCCTGCGTTCTTCGATGAACCAGCAGGCCCCTTTGGTGCCCCTGCGGGAACTGGTGCGGGTCTCAGAGACTCCGGTTGATCAGCCCATCTACCGGAAAAATCTCAAGCCGGTAATCTATGTCACCGGAGACGTGGCCGGCACAGTTGAGAGTCCGGTTTATGCCATCTTCGATATGAACAAGAAGCTTGCTGCCCTCAAAGGCAGTGATTACGGCGGGCATCAGGAGAAGGTGCAGATCTACAATCTGAACCAGCCCTTCAACGAGATGGAGCCTTCCATGAAGTGGGACGGCGAGTGGCATATTACTCTTGAGGTCTTTCGGGACCTGGGACTTGCCTTTGCCGTGGTCATGATCCTGATCTATATGCTGATGATTGGCTGGTTTAAAGACTATTTTACCCCGCTGGTGGTCATGGCCGCCATTCCCTTTTCCCTGATCGGCATTTTGCCGGCCCACTGGGGATTCGGCGCTTTTTTCACTGCCACGTCTATGATTGGCTTTATGGCCGGTGCGGGCATTGTGGTGCGTAACTCCATTATTCTGGTGGACTTCATCGAGTTGCGGATCAGTCATGGCCTGCCCCTGGCCGAGGCCGTGGTCGAGGCAGGGGCCATCCGTTTCCGGCCCATGCTGCTCACCGCCTTGGCGGTGGTGGTGGGGGCCTCGGTGATCCTGGCCGATCCCATCTTCCAGGGCCTTGCCATCTCGCTGATGTTTGGTGAGATCGCCTCGCTTTTGATCAGCCGCATGGCGGTTCCGGTATTGTATTTTATGCTGAAGAACGGGAAAAGTGCAGCATGAGTAGAGTTGTAAAGCAGATGTTTTTGAGTGAGAAATTTTTAGTTTTAAATCTATTATGAAATCCCAACAGCAGTACACCCTGATTGCCACCTGTGCCGCCGGTCTTGAAGATCTGGTGCATGAAGAGATTGCGTCCTTTGGCGGCAAAGAGATCGAGAGCGGCAAGGGAGTGATAACCTGGCAGGGTGATCTGGCCGGCGGCTACCGGGCCTGCCTGTGGTCCCGTTTTGCCTCCCGTATCCTGCTTCAGCTGGCAGCCTTTCCAGCCCCGGATGATACCGAGCTTTATCGTCAGTGCGGCGCCATCGACTGGCAGGAACACATGGAGAACAGTTCTACCTTTGCCATAAATTGCACCCTGAGCGATTCCGTTATTACTCACAACCAGTTTGCCGCCCTGCGGGTCAAAGACGCCCTGGTGGATCAGTTCCGGGAGCGCAGCGGTGAGCGTCCGTCGGTCCAGGTGGAGCGTCCGGATCTGCAGATTAATTTGCACATCCATAGCGATCAGGCGATTCTTGCCCTTGATCTTTCCGGCGAGAGCCTGCACCGGCGGGGCTATCGGGTGGAAAGCGCCATTGCCCCCCTGAAGGAAAGTCTGGCGGCGGGGATTGTCGCCCTGGCTTGTCGATCCTGCGCCGTTTCTGGCGCCGGTGACACTGGACCATCCCCGGTCTGCGGATGGAATAACGCAATCACCCCGGATACCATGCTGCTTGATCCCATGTGCGGTTCGGGCACTTTACTTATTGAGGCGGCTCTGATGGTTGGCGATTCCGCGCCTGGTCTGGGGCGGCGCTATTTTGGTTTTCTGGGCTGGAAGCAGCATGACGAGGATATCTGGCAGCAACTGGTGGACGAGGCTATCGCGCGGGAAGAAGCCGGGATGGATCGGCCCTGGCCCGTGATTCTTGGCTATGATGCCGATCCGGTGGTGGTGGCTGCCGCCCGCAAGAATATCGAACAGGCCGGGCTGACCGAGAAGATCCGGGTGAAACAGGGGCAGCTTGCCACCCTGAAGCGCCCGGCGGATAAAGGTTTTCTCATCTGCAATCCGCCCTATGGCGAGCGACTGGGAGAAGCGGAGGAGGCGGTTCAGCTTTACCGGGCTCTGGGCCGGGTGATGCGGGCGGAGTTTTCCGGCTGGCAGGTGGGATTTTTTATTGCCGCCCCGGACTTTGGTGACCGTTTCGGCCTGTCGTGGACGGCCAGTCACCGGCTTTACAATGGCCCCCTGGCCTGCCGCCTGTTCTGCGCGGAGATGGGGGAGGTGGAACCGGAGCCGCTGTTTCAGTGGCAGCTTGGCTTGCAGACCTTTGATGGTGAGGGTTCAGATTTTGCCAACCGTCTGGTCAAGAATTTGAAGAAGATGCTGAAATGGGCAGAGCGGGAGGACATCACCTGTTTTCGCGTCTATGATCGTGATTTACCCGAGTATAATGTGACCATTGATCTCTACGGCAAGTGGGTTCATGTGCAGGAGTATGCGCCGCCGGCAACCATTGATCCGGATCTGGCGTCACAGCGGTTTTCACAGGCGCTGGCCAGTATTCGTGAGGTTCTGGGGGTGCGCCGGGACCGGATTTTCATCAAGACCCGCAAGAAGCAGAAGGGAAAACAGCAGTATCAGAAGCAGGGCAGCCATAAAAAGATGCATGAGGTGCGGGAGGGCCAATGTTTTTTCCTGGTCAATTTCACCGATTATCTGGACACCGGACTGTTTCTTGACCATCGGATCACAAGAAGCCGTATCGGGCGGCTTGCTGCCGGCAAACGATTTCTCAATCTCTTTGGCTATACCGGAGCGGCCACCATTCACGCAGCCCGGGGCGGAGCGGTATCGACGACCACCGTTGACTTGTCCGCCACCTATCTCAGTTGGGCGAGGATGAATCTGGCCTTAAACGGCTATGGCGGCCCGACACAAGTGACCATTCAGGAGGATTGTCTGCAATGGCTCGAAAACGGAGGCCGGTCACGGTCTGATCAGAAGACAGGCGTCAAAGGACAAAAGACGGCCTTTTCTCAACACAGAGGCGAGGGTGAGAGGCAGGTCAGTCGCTATGACCTGATCTTTGTTGATCCCCCCACTTTTTCCAATACCAAAAAAGACAATCGGGTTTTTGATGTCCAGGAGGATCACGGCCGGCTTCTTGAGCTTGCCATGCACCTACTCGCCCCCGCTGGTCTGCTCATCTTTTCCACCAATTTCCGCAAGTTTGTCCTTGATGAATCATTGGGACAGCGTTTTGCCGTGTGTGAAATCAGTCGAGAGACCATTCCCTTAGACTTTGAACGGAACAGTCGAGTCCATCGGTGCTGGGAGTTTCGGCACAAGGCGGTTGAGTAGCCTTTCATTTGTGAGATCTTTTCGGTGAGCTGATATGACCCTTCTTCTGGCCGCAGATATCGGCGGCACCAAGAGTGTCCTGGCGATTTTTGACCTGACAGGTGACCTGCGGGCGGCACCGCTCTGTCAGGCGGTCTATGCCAATCGTGATTTTTCCGGACTTGATGCATTGGCAACGTTTTTTCTCCAGCAGGCCGGAGTTAAGCCTGAATATGCCTGTCTGGCCGTCGCCGGGGTGGTGCGTCATGGCCGGGCCGCCATGACCAATCTGCCATGGGAGATGAGTGAATCGGAAATAGCGCGGCGTTTTGGCTTCAAAAGGGTCTGGCTGATCAACGACCTCACCGCTGTCTGTGCCTCGGTACCCTTTTTGCAGGGTGATGATTATCTGGAGTTGCAAACGGGGGCACCTGAACCCGCCGGAGTACGAGCGGTGATTGCCCCGGGCACGGGACTGGGCGAGGGCTTTCTGGTGCAGGTCGGTGACCAGCTACTGGCGCGGGGGTCAGAGGGTGGGCATTGTGATTTCGCCCCCATCGATAGCACCCAGAATGAACTGCTGGCCTGGGTGCGTCGCCGCTATCCCGGTGAGCCGATCAGCTACGAGATGCTTTGCTCCGGTATGGCGATTCCCCTGCTGTATGCCTTTTTCAAGGCGTCGGGGATGCCGGAATCCGCAGCCATCCGGGAGGCCTTAGAGGCTGTTGTAGACCAGACCCCGGTCATTGTCGGTGGAGCCATCGACAGCCGCACCCCTTGTCCATTATGCACTAAGACCATGGACACCTTTCTTGCCATCCTTGGGGCCGAGGCCGGCAATCTGGCCCTGAAACTCTACAGCACCGGCGGTCTGTATATCGGTGGCGGCATCATGCCGCGCCTGGTCGGCCGTCTCTCCTTTGCCCCCCTGCTGGCCGCCTTCAACCACAAAGAGAAGATGGAGGCATTGATGCAAAGCATCCCGGTTCGCCTGATCACCCGAAAAGACGCGGCCCTGCTGGGCGCCGCCGGACATGGCAGGGGCAGGGTTCAGCAATAAAAACTCCATAGCATCAATTTGTTACAAGATTGGCCTTGCCGCTACGGACAAAAATCAACCCCTGGCCAAAATCCCATCCTGCATTCAACCCATTAACCGGAACTCAAGGTTTGAGCTAAGTGTTAGCTTGTTTATTTTCAGTAAGTCCAACAAATAAATCTGTCCCCTTTTCCTCTTATTTCGTAGGAGTGTAACCTGCAGAAAGTAATCTTCTTTTTATATAATCAACGGTCCATGTTTGACCTGTTATTTCGCTTTTTGCTTGTAAAGAGTTGAATTCTTTAATCGTGACCTTCTCTTTCTTTAAAGAGTACAGAGCTTCAAATAAATAATTTATTTCAATTTTTTTCTTATTAAAAAAATTCTGTTTGTCAGCCTTGTCCAGGTAATCAAGAGCATCAGCTGTTTTTAACACAATTTTCATCTTCCATCTCAATTCTTCAAAATTACTAAAAAGGTAGCTTCTGCCCATATTCTCCAATGCGTTAAGCAGCGCTATGATTTTATTTGCATATTTTTTCCTCAAAGACTTGTTCGGCTGAACTTCAACTTTTGGAACAAGGCTAATAATTTCATTGTACATATTTGCACTACGGTTCGACTCCTTAATTTCTTCAATCTTTTTTAGTTTTATATCTCTTGATACGTAGTCAGCTAACAATAAAAATATTTTAAAAGGCAAAACTACAAATAGCTGAAAAGGCAAAACAATAGAAAGATAAATTATGCCTCGAAACGCTGTGAAGTTACTCATCTGGTTGGCATAGTCTGATTTACCAAACATACCGTACCAGATATTCCAATCACTAATTTTGTGTAGCCTCATTTTTACCTATCCCTTGATATCATCTAATATTGTATGTGGTAGAGAAGTAAGCTCGTTTTAACTTATATTAAAATGCCCAAAGCCCCTCCTTGACAATTCGGGCATTTACGCTGAAAGATATCAGTGCCATTGGCCCAATATCTATGCTGGCATTCAAGGCATTCGAGCTCATAAGCACGGGAGTTGTGGTCGGTTCCTGCGTCCCCACAATGACCATGATTCTTTTGATTGTTTTTATTCACATATCCTATCTTGGTCGTTTTGGCAGCGCCATCTACATAACGAGATGCTTTTTTAAAGAGCCGCCTATCTTGTAATACTTTCACGTTCTGAGCATCCAATTGAAATCCTCGACTTTCCATAATTTGTCTCACCATGTGTCCAATCAATTGTTTGACACGATCCACGCGAACATCATCACCAAATTTCTCAACTAATTCTCTTGCAACAGCTTCCACCGCTGGTTTACCCAAGTCTATGGCTGTTTCCATCCTAATAATGTTGTCTTGTTGATTTAGGAAGTTCCATAAATCTTTACCGAGCGTGAGACATGCAAGATCAGAAAATTTGCCAGGATAGTATTCCATTTTTTCTCCTTTTAGTTTTAATTTAATACCAGCCCCATAGACACTATATATACCGCACAGGTTGCCGTGTCAAGGTTTAATACCGGTCTTAAAAGACCGGTATTAAACCTTGAAAGCCAAGAAGACGAGTCGGGGTAGACAAAAGTAAAAGGAGGGTCAGAAAGGTACGTGGTCTGCCATGGAATTTGGAAAAAAGGGTCGGATCTATTTTTGACAAAGCAAACGGCAAAGCTGAACAAGTAAGGTTGCCCATATCCACACTTCTGGTTTCTTTCCTCTGAGAATTACAGAGTTGCTAAACGTGTCAGTTCGCTCCACGGGACGATAGTGATATTCCCGTTGGCATGACCCGTTGTGCCGCCATACACCAGCCATGCCGGGCGATTTGGGGCTCCGGAGATTTCACACCACTTTCGTATTGAAGTCATAAAATCGGGGGCAACCGTCTGGCCGGATTTTATCTCGACCGGTTTCAGGCTGCTGCCATCATCCAATACGAGATCCACCTCTAGCCCTTTACTGTCACGCCAGAAGTAGAGGTCGGCCTGTTGCCCCTTGTTGAACCTTCCTTTCAGAAACTCCGTCACCACCAGATTCTCAAACAGCGCCCCACGCTGGGCATGGAATGTCAGTTGCTCCTGTTCCCGAATTCCCAGCAGCCATGCGGCCAGGCCGGTATCAAGAAAATAGAGCTTGGGAGTTTTGACCATCCGCTTGTTGAAATTGCTGAAGTGAGGGCGCAGCAGAAAGATAATGTAGCTCGCCTCCAGTACCGAGATCCAGGCCGCCGCTGTGTTGTGCGTAATGCCGCAATCCGAGGCCAGAGAGGAGAGATTGAGGAGTTGTCCGGTGCGGGCCGCGCACATCCTGATGAATCTCTGGAAGGCGGAAAGGTCACGAATATTGATGAGCTGGCGCACATCGCGTTCGATGTAGGTATTGACGTAGGCTGGAAACCAGTCCGCCGGGGCCAGATCACGATCGTAGAGGGGTGGGTACATCCCATAGAACATGAGCCGGTTGAGAGCATCCGGCAGCTTGTCAGCAGATTTCAGTTCGTCCATGGCAAAGGGGAGCAGTTGGATCATCCCCGCCCGACCAGCCAGAGACTGGGTTATTCCCGACATGAGGCCGAATTGCTGTGAGCCGGTCAGGACATATTTCCCCGGAACCAAGTGATCATCCACAAAAGATTGCAGGTAGGAGAATATCTGCGTCGAACGTTGTGCCTCGTCGAGAATCAGCCCGTCAGGATAACCGGCAAGGAGTCCACGTGGGTCGCTTTCGGCCAGCATCCTGGTATCCGGGTCCTCCAGGGTCAGGTACGGTTTGTCGGGGAATGCGCTTCTGGCAAGAGTCGTCTAGCCCGATTGGCGTGGACCGGTGATGGCAATTACCGGAAACCCCCTGGCAAGGCGCGTGATGGTATCGTAAGCGGTTCGTTTGGTCATGAAATGATCTTGGCAGGATTGTACAATTTGTCAATTGTATTTACAGATTGTACAAGAAGCTGGCAGGCTGACCTGACTTACAGCATATGGACTGTCCGGTTTTACCATGGGAATTTAAAAAAAACGGGACAAACAAAAAAACGGCAGTAATATTGTCTGGAGTTTGAATTCACTTCATTCCATCCTGTCTTGCGAGACAGCACATTACAACCATTTTAAAAGGAGAACGGTATGCCATCAACCACAGAAAATCTTTTAGACGCCTTTGCCGGTGAGAGCCAGGCCAACCAGAAATACCGCGCCTTTGCCAAAAAGGCGGAGAAAGAGGGGTTTGCCAATGTCGCCAAACTCTTCCGCACCACCGCTGAGGCCGAGCGCATTCACGCCGAGGGGCATCTCAAGGCCCTGGACAAGATCAGTTCCACGGCTGAGAATCTGCAAGAGGCCATTGCCGGGGAAACCCATGAGTTTCAGGGAATGTACCCGCCTATGGTGACCCAGGCCGAGGAGGAAGGCCATAAGGCCAAGGTGATGTTCAAGTTTGCAGTCAAGGCCGAGGCAGTTCATGCCGCCCTCTACAGCAAGGCCCTGGAGGCTGTCCAGAAAGGAGTCGATCTGGATGTGACCGACTTCTATCTCTGCCCGGTGTGCGGGTATATCGAGTTTGGTGCGCCCCCGGAAAAATGCCCGATCTGTGGGGCGAAAAGCCATATCTTTGAACAGGTTGGCTGACAGGTAAATGGCGACCTATGAATATGATCTGGGGGTGATCGGCGGGGGAGCGGCGGGGTTGACCGTGGCATCCGGGGCGGCGCAACTGGGGGCCAGAACCCTGCTCGTTGAAAAGGAGCCCTCCTTAGGCGGTGACTGCCTGCACTTTGGCTGTGTACCGTCCAAGACCTTGATTCACTCCGCCAGGCTCTATCACAGCCTGAAGAGCTGTGCGGATTTCGGCCTGCCCGTGGTGGAGAGAAGACCGGTTGATTTCAGCCGGATCGCCGATCGCATCAAGTCGGTGATCGCGACCATCCAGGAGCATGATTCGGTGCAACGGTTCTGCCGTCTGGGGGTGGATGTCCGGTTCGGTCTTCCCCGTTTTGTTGATGAACATCAGATTGACTTGGATGGTAAACGCATCTCCGCCAGATCCTGGGTCATTGCCACCGGTTCTTCTTCAACCCCACCGTATGGCGCCGCCCTGGCCAATCTTTCCTATCTTACCAACAAAGAAATCTTCTCCCTGGATCGTCTGCCCGCTTCCCTGGTTGTCCTCGGGGCCGGGCCCATTGCCGTTGAGATGGCCCAGGCTTTTTGCCGGCTTGGTTCGCAGGTGACGGTGATTCAGCGTTCCGGTCAAATCCTGAGTAAAGAGGATCAGGATCTGGCCGATGCGGTGATGGCCGCCATGGAGGCGGAAGGGGTACGATTTTTGCTCAATGCCGCTGTGACTGGAGTCCGAAAAAAGGACCGCGGTCAGGAGCTGGTGGTGGCCACCGGCGCTGGTGAGGAAATCGTGCCGGCCGAGCAGGTCTTGGTGGCCCAGGGCCGCAGTCCCAATATCGAGGGGCTGGGGCTTACGGAAATCGGGGTTGCCCATACCGCCGCCGGGATTACGGTGGACAACCGGATGCGTACCAGTCATGGGCATATTTATGCCCCGGGCGATGTGAACGGTCGCTTTCAGTTTACCCATGCCGCCGGTCATGAGGGCGGGGTGGTGGTTGCCAATGCGGTTTTCCGTTTGCCGCGCAAGGTCAATACCCGTTGGATGCCCTGGTGTACCTACTGCGATCCGGAGCTGGCCTCCATCGGCATGAACGAGAAGCGGGCCAAAGAGGCCGGGATAGCTTATAGCGTGTGGACGGAAGAGTTTGCGGTCAATGACCGGGCCATTAGCCAAGGTGAGGGGCGGGGCAAGTTGAAACTGCTCCTTGATGGGAATGAAAATCCCCTTGGGGTGCAGATCCTGGGGCCTTCGGCGGGTGAGATTCTGGGGGAATGGGTGGCGGTGCTGAACAGCGGGATGAAGCTGTCCGCTCTGGCCGGCGCTATCCACCCCTATCCCACCTTGAGCGAGATCAACAAGCGGGTGGCGGGTTCGTATCTCTCCCCCAAGATCTTTTCGTCCACGGTGCGCAAAGGGCTCAAACTGATCTTTCAGTTAAAGGGGGCTGTCGACAACCCCTGTTCGAGGATTTGAACCGGAGTGGAAGAGATTCTGCGTCAATTCTGCCCCCTTGCGTCCGGGGATGTTTCGCTCAGCGTCCTTGGACAGGGGAATATCAACGATACCTGGCTGGTGCGTTCGTCAGATCGTGCCTTTGTCCTGCAACGGCTGAACAGCCAGGTTTTTCCCAATCCCCACTTGATCATGGCAAATCTGGCCACCTTTTCCCGTCACCTGCTGGAAAAGGGGAGTCCCTGCGGGCAGCGCTGGGAAAACAGCAGTCTCTTGCCGACCCGATCGGGCGCTCCCTTTTATACCGACTGGCAGGGCGATACCTGGCGGGCAATCAGCTATATTGATGGAACCATCACCCATCAGGCCATCAGCACATCGGCCCAGGCCCGGCAAGTTGGCTGGGCCCTGGGCCATTTTCATCATCTGCTGGCTGATCTGCCGGCTGAAAAGCTCCATGACACCTTGCCCGGATTTCACGTTTTGCCTCGGTATCTGGAATCCTTTGATCAGGTCTTGCGTCAGGCGGCGACAAAGAGGAGTGTGGATCTCCGTTTTTGTCTCGACTTTGTCGCTGCCAGGCGGGCTGAGGCGGATCTTCTGGAGCGGGCCCGGCGGCAGGGAAAGATCACGGTGCAAGTAGTCCACGGTGATCCCAAGGCAGCCAATATCCTCTTTGATACGACCACGGATCTGGCAGTCAGCCTGATTGACCTTGATACCGTGGGGCCGGGCCTGCTGCTCTCTGATATCGGCGATTGTCTGCGTTCCTGCTGCAATGTCCATGGCGAGGAGAGCGAAGATGCGGCGGCCGTGGAATTTGATCTGGAGATGTGCCGTGCCATCCTGGCCGGGTATTTCAGTGAGGCGGAAACCCTGCTTTTAGAACATGAGCGCGATCTTATCTTTCACGCCGTGCGACTGATTGCCTTTGAGCTGGGGCTTCGTTTTCTGACCGACTATCTGGCTGGCAGCACTTATTTCAAGGTGTCCCATACGGAGGAAAATCTGCACAGGGCCCTTGTCCAGTTTCATCTGGTGCAGAGCATTGAGGGGCAGGAGAGGGGGATAAAGGAGATTGTCAGTGATGTCCGGCGCTGCCCGGACTGATTTTGCCTTTCCGGTGTTGCCTAGGTTGGAATCAGGGTTCAATCCAGCGTGTTGCCGATAAGCATCTGCTCCACCACGGCAATATCTGCCGGACGGTCAACGCCGTGGCATTTATGGGTGGTGATGACCACTTGGATGGGGATATTATTTTCCAGCAGACGTAATTGTTCGAGGCATTCCTTTTGTTCCAGAAGACCCTTGTCGAGGCCGACAAAGCGGGCCAGGGTTTTCATCCGGAAGGCGTAGAGACCGATATGGCCAAAATAGCCTTCTTCCTTGCCATCACGAGGATAAGGGATGGGAAGACGGGAAAAATAGAGGGCCTGGTTGTTCTGGCCCATCACCACCTT
The DNA here is from genome assembly GCA_019163335.1 of Desulfobulbaceae bacterium. Lineage (GTDB taxonomy): Bacteria > Desulfobacterota > Desulfobulbia > Desulfobulbales > Desulfocapsaceae > UBA2270. The sequence goes on from JAFLKM010000002.1 coordinate 64,099, forward strand.
GACCTGATCGGGATCCTGTGCCTCTTTGGCGTTTATCTGCCGGGCAAGGGTTGTGACCTGGACATCCGGCGAGAAAAAAGGGGCAATGAGCGCGCTCAGCATCTCAGGGACGAGGGCCGGTTCATCGCCCTGAATGTTGACCACCACCCCGTCTTCGGGAATCTCCAGCAGGCGGGCCGCTTCGAGGACCCGTTCACTGCCGCAGGTATGGTCTGGGCTTGTCATGAGCACAGGAATGGAAAGGGACTCGGCCTTGTCAAAAATACGCTCATCATCGGTGGCCAGGATCACCCTCTGGAGTTGAGGACACTGGCAGGCCCGGGTGTAGACATGTTCGATCATTGGTTTCCCAAGGATGAGCGCCAGGGGTTTTCCTTCAAAACGGGATGAGGCATAGCGGGTGGGGATGATGCCGTAGCAGGGGGGGAGTTGTTTCATGGCGATTGTATCGGTTCCTGGATTGATGGAGGTGATGCGCTGAGAAGCTGGTTGATGATCGCACAGGTCTTGGCGGTGCCGCCGCGACGACGCTCGACATAGGCGAGAAGCTCCTGTCGTGTCTGCTCGCGTCTGGGTGTCTCCGTACTTTGCACGAGCAGGATCTCTGCTGCTTCCTGCCAGTCTTTTGCCTGCAAGACCAATTGCTGATCGATGATTTCCTGACCGATCCATGAAAAATTGCTCCAGTGGGGGCCTATCACGGGCTTGAGTCCACAGGTGAGCGGTTCAAGAAAATTCTGCCCCCCCACGGGTGCCAGGCTGCCGCCGACAAAGGCAGCGCGGGCAAGCTCGTAGGCCCACAACATTTCACCCATGGTGTCCCAAAGGAGAATGCTGTGGGACACTATGGGCTCGGTGATCCGTGATCGTAAATACCATTCATATCCAAGGTTCTCAAGGATTGTTTCCCATTTTTTGATCCGATGCATGTGGCGGGGGAAGAGGGCGATGATGACCGGTTGGTTTTTTACCCGGCTGCCATCGAGGATGGTGCATATCAGTTTTGTAATATCGTCCTCTTCCTGCTCTCTGATTGAGCCCAGGATGATGAGCCTGGCGTTGGCTGGAAAGAGCCGGGCGAGAGGATTCTCCCTTGTTGTCTGGGTATCCTGATGATCGATGCGGTCAAATTTGATATTGGATATGGTCTCCACCCCTTCCTTGCCGAAGAGGGCGGCGAAATGGGCGGCATTCTCGGGGGAGATGGCAAGAATCCTGTTCGGCCGCAGAGATTGCCACAGTGCGGGCCAAATGCAATAGCGGCTCAAGCTGCGAGCGGTCATCCTGGCATTGGCGACGAGGATCTTCACATCGTGCTTTTTGCAGGCCCGCAGCAGTCCCGGCCAGAGTTCGCTTTCCAGCAACAGCATGAGCCGGGGACGGACGGCGGTCAGGGCCTTTTCCATCAGGGCCGGCCGGTCAAAGGGGAGGTAGGCGGTATGAATCATGAGCCTGCTGTTTTGCTGCATGGCGTAGCTTTTGCACTTTTCCAGGATCTCCATTCCTTGACTGGTATAGGTGGTGAGCAGGATCCGTAAAGGGGCAGGTGGGTCGAGCTTTTTCAGGAGTTCTGCGGCGAGGAATGATTCACCCACCGATGCCGCCTGGATCCAGAGCTCTGCCTCTGCCGGGAGTTTTTGCAGGGTGCGCTGGTCAAAGCCCTGCCGCAGTCTTTGGTTGCGACGAAGGAAGGGAATGGCGAGGCTCCAGAGCCAGCCGTAGATCAAAAAGACGATGCGGATGGAAAGCGGTTCTCTACTGCCTGGCTCTGGCGGGTTGTGGGATGGTTGGCTGAAAATGGGCTGATCTCCGGATGAAAAAAGTCAGTTGATGCACATTCTACATTGATCGCTGGTCAGGCTACCCAATTCCAGCCGGTTTTACAACTGCGGTGCGACAATGCGCATCATGTTTTCAGCTATTCGCCGCATCGTGCCCGATGGTTTCATGGTATGATGGCTCTCCTCCTGCAGTTTCAGCATCCAGTCATTCATCTCGGAGATGATCGAGACCGAATAGGCGAAACTGACCACCTCGTAGTTCAGCAGCAGGCTGCGATTATCAATATTGACCGAGCCCAGCATGGTGCTGTCATCATCAAAGAGAATGGCCTTGGCGTGGAGCATACTTCCCTTATACAGGGCAACTTCCACCCCTGCGTCCATCAGTTCCCGCATGTAACTGCTGCGCACCAGATCAGCCAGAAGATGGTTGGATTCATAGGGGGTAATCAGCCTGACATCAACACCCCGATGATGGGCAATGATCAGGGCCTCCTGTAACGAGGTGACCGGAACAAAGTAGGGGGTGACAATCCATATCCGTTTTCTGGCGCTGTAGATGGCGCAGAGCAGGGTTTCAAAGAGGGCATCCCGGGCAATATCAGGGCCGGACGGGACCACCTGGATATAGGCGTCACCAAGACCCGGGGGAACCACGTCCAGGGTGATCGGGATGGAGTATCCGGAGGCATAGGCCCAGTCTGAGGCAAAGATCTCAAGATAATGAAAGACCGCCGGCCCTTCAATGAGAAAGAGCAGGTCATGCCAGCGGAGCAGGTCCGGAGATGGCCCCAGATAATCGTGGGAGAGGTTCATACCGCCGGTGAGAACAATGCGGCGGTCAAAAAGATAGATTTTGCGATGATTGCGCAGATTGATATAGTTTCGCAGCGGCATTTGCAGGATGGGCATAAAGAATGAGACCGTGCCCCCGGCCTGGCGAAGCTGCGAGAGAGGCCGCTGGAAGCAGTAGAGCAAAAGAGAGCCCAAGGAATCTATAAGCAGCCTGACCTTGACGCCTTCCTGTGCCTTCTGGATCAGGGCCTGCAGAATTTCAGCAGTGACGTCGTCATTGTTGAAGACATAGGTGCTGATAAAGATGCTTTCCCGGGCATTGCGGATCTGCTCCATAAGGGCGCGATAGGCCTCTGTGCCATCCGTGTACAGGGCGAAGCGGTTGCCCCGGGTGCCGCCCGGGATGCCGTTGGCCCGGAGGACGCCGTCAATGGGGTTGGCCTTTTCCAGGGGAAGATCGGTTACCGACTGGAGGCTGAACATGGATTTCGTTTTGGAGCTGACGCGTTTGCGGGAACCAAGGATAAAGTAGAGCGGCACCGCCAGATGGGGCAGCAGGATGATGGCCAGCAGCCAGGAGATCATGCTGGTGGGGCTTCGCCGCTGATACATCATATGCAGGAGGGCGCTGACAAAAAAGACCTCGCCTATCACCAGAAAGATGTAGGAAAAGGTCATGCGGAGCCATTCTATATGCATGGATTGCAGAAAGGGGGGCGGACGAGAAAAGAAAAAGACGAAACCGGCTCGTCTGTAAATTCGAAATATTTTACCACAGAATGAAAAAGGGGACAGATTTATTTTTGACAATGGTGCAAGAATTTGTTAGTCAGTCACGATGCCACGACAATCAAGAATAGTCCTTCCAGACTACCCCCATCATATTATTCAGCGCGGTCACAACCGGGATGTAATCTTTACCGGTGATGAGGACTATCTTTATTATCTCGACAATCTGGGCCAGTGGAAAACCAAACTTGGCTGTAAGGTCTATGCGTACTGCATGATGTCCAACCATGTGCATCTGATCATTGATCCGGGCGAGAAGCCTGAGAATCTTGGCTTGTTGATGAAGCGTATTGCCGGCCGGCAGACTCGATATATCAACAGATTGGAGGGAAGAACGGGCTCTCTCTGGGAGGGGCGTTATAAATCCAGCCCCATTCAAGCGGATGAGTATCTCCTCGCCTGTTGCCGCTATATCGAACTCAATCCGGTGCGAGCTGGTTTGGTGGATTTGCCGGGTCAATACCGATGGTCGAGTTATTCGGAGAGAATGGGGGCTGCAAGGCAATCGATTCTGGACCTTGATCCCTTTTATTTGAGCCTTGGTGACGCAGCCCTTGAGCGCGTCGAAAAGTATGAACAGTTGCTCCATGAAACAGTACCGGAACAGGAGTTGAGGCAGGTGCGGGAGGCCATTCAGAGGGGGCAGCTGACCGGAGGCAGCTCTTTTGCACGTGAGGTGTCGGAAAAATTTGGCAGGCGGCTTGAATTTCGCGGTCCGGGTCGTCCCCGAAAGCTGAGAGGTGAGGGGAATGGAAAATAAATCTATCCTCTTGTTGCCGTTAGTGATTGCCGGATTTGGGGCGTTTGGCTGTGTTGCCCGCTATTATATCTCTGGTTGGGTCTATGATCTGTTTGGCCGGAATTTCCCTTATGGAACCTTAGCCGTGAATATTGCGGGGGCATTTCTCATTGGCCTGATTATGGAGTTCGGCATGCGCAGCACATTGCTGCCCGTCAGTCTGCGTGCGGGGATTGCCATCGGGTTTCTTGGTGGCCTGACGACCTTTTCCACCTTCAGTTATGAGACTTTCCGACTTCTGGAAGAGGGGAATTTTTTTGTGGCCGCCATAAATGTTCTGGCAAGCGTTATCCTTTGTCTTTTTTTTACCTGGCTTGGTATCCATGCGGCACGGATGCTGTAAAGCTGATTTCTCACCTTTTACGTGCGAGGAAAATTATGACGCGATTCATTGGTGAAAAGATATTGATGCGGATTTTCCTGGGCGAAAGCGACAAGGTTGGGCATCGTCCCCTCTATGAGGTCCTGGTGGAGTTGTTCAAAACTGAGGGGTTTGCCGGAACTACGGTATTGCGCGGCATTGGCGGGTTTGGTGCTCACAGTGTTTTTCATACCGACAAGATTCTACGGCTGTCCCTTGATCTTCCCATAATCGTGGAGGTTGTCGAGAGTCAGGAAAAGATTGATGCCCTTATGCCGCGGATTGACGAAATGATGAGTGGGGGTATGATCACCCTCGAAAAAACCACCGTGATTCGCTATACCCATAAAAGTTAGATTCAAGTTCCAATATAGTATCTGTTCTGCTTTGATCCCGTCCTCAATTTTAACCTCATATTGATCAAAATTCTGGAAATCTGTTCTTGAAGAATGCCCGATGGCATGTAAAAGAATCGATTTCTCGCCGCCTGCACCTGGAATTCCTGGAAAACAACTTGGTCACGCCTTGAACATCCTCCCCATGTACCATGGATACTAGTAACCAGTGTCGTGTGCCCAAGTGTGTCCTAAAGCTAAGCTCTTCGACCTGGATTGATTCTTTTGCTGTGGACGCAGGATTTCCGCATCGTCTTAACAGGATCAGCAGGGAGGTATGGGGTAGCCTAGCCCCATCCCGGGCAGGATCTGCCTTCGTTATAAGGGCTGCAAGTTTAGGCTAATTTCCCTGAGAAGATTAACGGCGAGGGGGCATGGGTATCAATTTGGAATTGCAGCAGGAGTTATTACAAACAAGGAGTGTCCAGCAGTACAATTTGTTAAATTGCAAAATTTGTTCATAGGAAATTTCAATGCTAATAAATTTTGTATTGACCACTATAAGGGCTGGTGGTAACGTGAAAAAAATTTTGACTAAGAGGCATAGTTTGCATAATGGAACCAGTAAAGTATTCAACAATGATTTTTGGTTGTGGTAATGTAGTGATGGGTGACGATGGTTATGGGCCGGCAGTGGTCGATATGCTGAACAGTCAGCACACCCTGCCTAAAGACGTCCAGGCCGTTGATGCCGGAACATGTGTCAGGGAATACCTTTTTGATTATCTGCTCACCGACGAGGGCAGGCCGGAGACGATAATCATCCTTGATGCTGTTGATTTCCCTGACCGTAAACCGGGCGAAGTGTTTGAGATTGACCCTTCGTCTATACCCCCTAAAAAAATTCACGATTTTTCTCTTCATCAGTTCCCCACCGTTAATCTGTTGTTAGAGCTTGAACAGCATACCGGCGTACGAGTGATTATACTTGCCGCCCAAGTTGAGTATATTCCGGCCGAAATTACTCCGGGACTCACTGATGCCATGTCTGCTGCGGTCTCTGTTGCATGTGCGAAGGTTGTACAAATTCTTTCTGAAAAAGCTAAATGAGGTGACAATTTATGATGTATGAATTTAAAGTCAACGAAATGGCAGAGGAATTTGGTGTACATCGGAATACCATAAGAAACTGGATTAACGCCGGTACCCTTCCTGCCAAGGAAGGTCCAGGGCGTAAGTATCTTATGAAATTCCAGGATTACCAAATCCTTTGTGAGAAGTTTGGTCGTGAACCCCATTTCCGACCAAACAGTACCATTGATCAGGCAAAGGTTAAGCCTCTGGTAAAGGCGGCTGTTGAGCCGTATCTTCTCAAGAACAACGCCGGCACACTGACAGCCGATGCTTCATGGGCTGACGCTTGTTTGACCTGTGGTACCTGCGCCAGCGCCTGCCCGATAGCAGGGGTTGACGGTCTTGATCCGCGTAAAATTGTCCGTATGGCGGTTTTGGGCATGGACAAGGAGTTGGTGGAATCAAACTGGGCGTGGAAATGCACGATGTGTGCCAAGTGTGAAGAAGCCTGTCCAGCCAATATTAAGATCATCGCCTTGATGCGGAAAATCCGTGGAACCCGCGAAAGAAGTAAGGTGCCGGGCCCGATCCATAAAGGGGTGCAGATGTGTCTGGAGCGAGGGAACAATCTTGGGATTCCCAAGGATGACTTCGTTTTTCTCTGTGAAGAGCTTGGGCAGGAACTGGCCGAAGCCGAATGTCCCGGATTTGTCACACCCATCGATGTCCATGGGGCTCGAATTATGATTACGGTGAACTCAAAGGAGCCCTTTGCCGAGCCGGATGACATGAAGTGGTGGTGGAAGATTTTCTACGCTGCCGGCGAATCCTGGACCATCCCTTCCGAACATTGGGAAGGGGTCAACTGGGGTCTTTTCTCCGGTGATGACGTCTCCATGAAGATCATTGTTGGTCGGATTGTAGACAACCTGCGGAGGTTGCAATGCAAGGCTCTTCTCTTACCCGAGTGAGGCCATGCCTATTTTGCAACCCGGTCCGGGTTGAACCGATGGTTTCCTGAAGTTTTCAAAGAGTTCAAAGTCTATTCCGTATTCGATCTTCTGCTCGAATACATCCATGAAGGCAGAATCAAGCTGGATAAAAGTATCCATTCGATGACTGCCGCCTATCATGATCCCTGTAATTATGGCCGGAAGTCCCTGAAGGCCTTTGGTCAGGCCTATTTTGAAGAAGGTCGTGAAATAACGAAAAATTGTGTTGAAGATGTGCGTGAACTCAACCCCAATCGCAACGGAGCATACTGCTGCGGTGGCGGTGGCGGAGCCTGGGCATTGCCCTATTCCGATGAGCGGGTCTATTATGGTCGGATCAAGGCCAGACAGATTTCAGAATCCGGCGCCCATTTGATTGTTGCCCCCTGTCATAATTGCCGCGATACGATCATGAAGTCCTTGAACAAGGAATATGATCTGAATGTCGAAGTTAAGTATCTCTGGGAGCTGGTTGCGGATTCACTGATCATGCCTGAAAAGGAGTAGAGCCAGTACAGATGGTTTCGGGCGATTCGAGCTGTTGCATTGAATCGCGACGAAACCTGCTGTTTTTTTTATAAAGTATTGAAGAAATAATAAAGAGGAGACAATTCATGCTGGACAATAAAAAAGTTGGATCGGTGATGATTGTGGGGGGGGGAGTCACGGGAATGCAGGCAGCCCTGGATCTTGCTGATTCCGGATACTATGTGTATCTCGTTGAAAAATCGGGTGCCATTGGTGGCGCCATGGCTCAACTGGATAAGACCTTTCCCACGAATGATTGCTCGATGTGAATTATCGCGCCAAAGTTGGTTGAGTGCGGTCGGCACTTAAATATTAAGCTTATGACCCTCAGCGAAGTTACCAATATCGCTGGAAATGCCGGTAATTTTCAGGTCACGGTGAAGGAAGCTCCACGTTACGTGGATGTGGAAAAATGTATTGCCTGTGGGGCTTGTACGGAAAAATGCCCGAAAAAGGTGGATAGCGAATACAATGCAGGCACTGGAAAAAGAAAAGCAATTTATGTCAAGTACGCCCAGGCTGTTCCGCTGAAGTATCAGATTGATCCTGAGGCCTGTATCTGGCTCAAGAAGCCTGGTGCCTGTGGGTTTTGTCAAACAGTGTGTGACGCTGGTGCCATTAATTTCAATGATACCGAGAAAATCCACGAAATCAACGTTGGCGCAGTAGTTCTGGCGCCAGGCTTTGAATCGTTTGATCCCACGGAAGCCAAGGTTTGGGGTTACGGTGTTCAACCCAATGTCATCACGGCTATGCAGCTGGAGCGCTATTTGTCGGCTTCCGGTCCAACGGAAGGACATCTGGTCCGTCCTTCTGATCATAAGGCGGTCAATAAAGTCGCTTTTCTGCAGTGTGTCGGTTCCCGCGATGAAAATCTCTGCGGCAACGGCTATTGTTCTTCGGTCTGCTGTATGTACGCCATCAAGGAAGCGGTTATCGCCAAAGACCATGTTCCCGGCCTGTCTGCGACCATTTTCTATATGGATATGCGGACTCATGGCAAGGAATTTGAGCGCTATCTGGAACGGGCAAAATCCGATTCAGGTGTGCGGTTTGTCCGTTGTCGGGTGAACGGCGTGGAATCCGAAGGCAATACGAACGATCTGCGTATCCGCTATGTTAATGAGCAGGGTCGTCAGATTGAAGAGTTTTTTGATATGGTTGTCTTGTCCGTCGGACTCCAGACTCCGAAGCATGTCTTGGCCCTGGCAGAGACTGCCGGTATTCAGATGACCGCAGATAAATTTGCGGCAACTTCTGATTTTGCTCCTGTCCAGACTTCGCGGGAAGGTATTTTTACCTGCGGTGCCTTTGCCGGTCCGAAGGATATTCCGCAATCAGTGGTGGAAGGTTCAGCCGCTGCTGCTGCAGTCGCCGATCTTTTGGCCCCTGTCCGGCATCAGTTGTCAACGGAGGCGACCTTTCCTACGGAAAAAGATATCTCCACTGACGAACCGCGTGTGGGTGTCTTTATCTGTCATTGCGGCTCCAACATTGCCAGTGTCGTTGATGTTGCCAAGGTTGAAGAGTATGCCGCGACCCTGCCCCATGTTACATATGTTGAGCGCAACCTGTTCTCCTGTTCGCAGGACACCCAGGATATGATTGTTAAACGTATTCAGGAGCAGAATCTCAACCGTATAGTTATTGCGGCCTGTACCCCAAGGACCCACGAACCCTTGTTCCGTGAAACCCTGAAGGCGGCAGGACTCAACGAGTATCTGGTGGAGATGGCAAATATCAGGAATCACAACTCCTGGGTTCATACCAAAGATCCAGTCCATGCCACCGCCAAGGCCAAAGATCTGGTGCGGATGGCTGCTGCCAAGGTCACTTTCTGTACCGCACTGAAACCAATTTCAGTGCCAATTACTCAGAAAGGTTTGGTGATTGGTGGCGGGGTGGCTGGCATGACCGCAGCGCTGAATCTTGCCGAACAGGGATTTGAGGTCCATTTGGTTGAACGGACCGACACCCTCGGCGGCAATGCCCTGTATCTGAAGCATACCTGGTCAGGGGAGCATATTCCCACTCAGGTGAAAAAACTTATTGATAACGTTATGAGCAATGACAAGGTCATCATTCATAAAGAGTCTGAAATCAGTAAGGTTGAAGGTTTTGTTGGTAATTTCGAGACCACCATCAAAAACAGAGACGGAGGAACAAAAGTCATTGCACACGGTATCGGCATTATTGCCACCGGGGCTGGGATTATGACTCCTGATGAGTATTGTTATCAGACCAGTAAGCGGGTTGTTACTTCCGTGGAGTTCGACAGGCTGCATGAGTTGAAGGAAAAGCATGTCCGAGCTGCCAATAGTTTTGTCTTCATTCAGTGTGTTGGTTCCCGCGAGGGCGATGCAATGTACTGCTCCAAGGTCTGTTGTACCCATTCGGTCCAGTCGGCCATCGAGATAAAGGAAGAAGATCCGTCACGCAATGTTTACATTCTTTATCGTGACATGCGGACCTATGGCCAGCGTGAAAAGCTCTACCGTCAGGCTCGTCAGATGGGGATTATCTTTATCAATTACGAGCTGCACGGGAAACCCCAGGTCATTGATAAGGGAGACAAAATGGAGGTTATGGTTCATGACCATATTCTTCATAGGCCATTGAAGATCGAGGCTGATATTGTGATCCTTGCCACTGCAATCCGGCCTCAAACAGATGCCAAAGATTTGGCCAACCTCTTTAAGGTTCCGGTCGATGGCGATGGTTTCTTCCTCGAGGCCCATGCTAAGCTGCGGCCGGTTGATTTCTCCACAGACGGTATGTACGTTGCCGGCCTGGCCCATTATCCTAAACCCATTGAGGAGGCAGTAGCGCAAGCGCTGGCCGCTTCGGCACGGGCCGCGACCCTTTTGTCGAAGAAGGAAGTGTCCCTCGATGCGATCAAGGCAACAGTCGATCCGGATTTCTGTGATGGCTGTGCGCTCTGTATTGATGTCTGTCCTTTCCATGCCATCACTCTGGTAACGAAGGAAGTGGATGGGAAAGTTGGAAAACTGATCAGTGTTAACAAGGCGAAGTGCAAGGGCTGTGGTCTGTGTCAGGGAACCTGTCCGAAACGTGGCGTGTATGTCGGCGGGTTTACCATGCAGCAGATCAGCAGTCAGATTGAGGCAGCCTTGGCGGTCTGATGTTCCATGATCAGACTACTGAAACAAACTGTGAATAGAATAAGGAGTTGATACTATGAGTTTTGAGCCGAAAATCATTGCATTTTGCTGCAACTGGTGCTCGTATGCCGCCGCTGATCTGGCTGGTATATCCAGGATGCAGTACCCGCATAATGTGCGGATTATACGTGTGATGTGTTCCGGGATGGTTCATCCCGAGCTCGTCATGGATGCTTTAGGGCAGGGTGCCGATGGGGTCATGATACTTGGCTGACACCTCGGAGAATGTCATTACCTGGATGGTAATTATAAAGCAATGAGTCGCTCCAACATGATCGTAGAATTGTTGGAGGATTTTGGATATGAAAGTGACAGGTTTGAAATATCCTGGGTTTCATCCGCTGAGCCGGATAAGTTTGTCAAGGCAGTTACAGACATGACAAACCGTATTAAGCGCTTGGGGCCGATTAACAGTCAGAATGCCGATGCGGCATAAAGGAGGACGATATGGGTGTAACTACCGCTTTGGAATGGTTGAGTTCATGTTCCGGCTGCGAGATTTCGATCCTCAACATTGGCGAAGATCTTATCCCGATCATTACCGAAGCACTTGATATTGTTCATGCTCCGGTTTTGATGGACCACAAGTATTTTGGTCAGACCGGTGAAGGGACTGTGCTGACTATCCCCGAGGCAACGGTGGGAATTGTGACTGGCGGCGTGTCCAATCACGAGCATCTGGAAGTGTTGGAAGAGATGCGGCGAAAATGTACAGTGCTGATTGCCCTTGGGACTTGTGCAACTCATGGCGGGATTCCGGCATTGATGAATGGTCAGAACCGGAAGGAGAGCTGGGAAGGGATTTATAAGACCAGAGGTACCGATCCTGGCGCCCAAGTTCCCACCATCGAGGTGCCTGCTCCCCTTGATCGGGTGTACGCCTGCGACGAGAAGGTGAAGATAGATATGCACGTTCCCGGTTGTCCGCCGAACCCTGCTCATATTGCTGAGGCTATTATTTCGCTTTTGGAAAATCGTCCGGCGGTACTGCCAACCAAGAGTGTTTGCGATACCTGTCCGACCAGACGGGAAGGCAAGGGCGAAGTGCACATGTTAAAACGTTTTCTTACCAATGCAGAGTTCAATCCCACCGAGCCGATCAGTGAAATGCGCTGTCTTCTTGAACAGGGGTATCTTTGTATGGGGCCGGTCACCGCCGCTGGCTGTGCTAAACGCGGTGCGCCAAGTTGTATTTCGGCGCGGGTGCCTTGTCGGGGCTGTTTTGGCCCGGTTCGCAGGGAGGGGAATCAGTTGCTTGATATGATGAATGCCCTGGCGAGCAATGGCATTGACTATAATTCTGTTATTGACCGTCGCTCCCTGCTTCGCTTCTCGGGAGCCCACGGATTGCTAAAGCCGTTAATAAAAAAAGAAGTTGAGGAGGAATAAAAATGGGAACTGTATTAAATATTGCGCCGGTTTCCCGCATTGAAGGACATGCCAAAATTGCCATACATCTCGATGATGCCGGCAATGTGGAGGATGCATTCCTTCATATCCAGTCTTTGCGCGGGTTTGAAAAATTTATCGAGGGACGTCCGGCTGAGGAAGTTCCGCGGATTGTCAACCGGATCTGCGGCATCTGCCCGTGGATGCATCATCTTGCCTCAAACAAGGCGGTTGATGGATGCTTTGGGGTTACTCCGACTCCCACAGGTCATAAGCTGAGGGAAATGTGTCAGGTCTTGGCCCATATCAATGACAAGATCCTACATTTCTTTTTCCTCGCTGCCCCGGATTTCGTGCTGGGGCCGGATGCGGATTATTCGGTGCGGAACGTTATCGGTATCGTCAAGGCTGCACCGGAATTGGCAACCCAGGTGGTAAAGATGCGTCAGCTCGGGCAGATGATGCTCGAGCGCTTTGCCGGTAAGGCAATTCATCCGATCGCTGGTGTGGTAGGTGGTTTTGCTAAGCCATTGCTGGAGCAGGAGCGATTGGATTTATTGACTGATTGCAGAACATTGCTCGATTTCGCCTGTTATACCCTGGATTTCGCCAAGGCGAACGTTTTCTCCAAATACCTTGATGTTATCTGCAGTCTTGGGGTGATTACTACCGGCTTCCTTGGCACCGTTGATCGTGTGGATGGTTCCATGCGGTTGTATGACGGTAAGCAGCGCCTGATGAAGGCCGATGGTACGTATGTCGACTTTGAGGGTGAGGACTACGGCAATTATCTGGGTGAACATGTTGAGCCTTGGGCCTATTCAAAAATGCCTTATGCCAAATCCTGGAATGAAGGATTTGATCTGAATCTGGATGCCCCGAAAGGGATCTACCGTGCCAATACCCTGGCCAGGATCAACGTCTGTGATAAGATGTCGACCCCCAAAGCCCAGGCTGCTTTGGAAGAGTTCCGGGCAACGTTTGGCCGTCCAGCCCAAGCGACGCTTCTGTATCATTATGCCCGTCTGATCGAATTGATCTATTCCTGTGAGCGGACGATCGAACTGCTCGAATGGGAAGGCATCACTGATACCAATGTCCGCGCTAAGGTTGAGCCTAAGGCCGGACGTGGCGTAGGTATTGTCGAAGCACCGCGTGGCACTCTGATTCATGATTATGTAACGGATGCCAATGGATGCATTGAAAGTGCCAACCTGATCGTCGGGACCACTCATAATATCGCGCCCATGAATATGAGCGTAAAACAGGCCGCAACGATGTTGATTAAAGATGGTAAGTATGATCAGGGACTGCTGAATCGGGTGGAGATGGCCGTCAGGGCCTACGACCCCTGAATGTCCTGCGCAACCCACCGCCTGGATGGCGGCATCCCAATGTCAGTAAGCATCGTCAATGCAAAAGGTAAAGAGATCGATCACATTACCAATTGATGTAAAAAAACAGGGAGACCCGCTCCTGGGTCTCCCTGTTTTTCTGGTCAGCAGTTGAGGGCCTCTTCGTAAGAGATTTTTTTTATTTATTATTGAGCTGAAGAATGCGAAGAATATCCTGCGAAGGAGACGCTATTTTTTGCTGACTCATCTTTCGGAACAGCGAATGTTCGAGATAAGGAGAAAAAAATGTCAGATACACCAGAAAAAGCAGCACGTCATCAAGTACGTGCAGAGAATCCGTCCGGAGCATGTGGCCATATTGAGCACATGACTATTGATCAATTGAGAGCACGTGCGGTAAGCGAAGATTTTGACGCGACGTGCCCGGCCTGTGGATTATTTCATCTGACTCAGGCGGAAATAGACAAATTGAACAGTGAGAAAGTCACTGAGTCGGATCATTATATTGCGATGAAGAATGCGGCGGAAGACAAGCCCTGATTGTTTTTGGTTGGCGGTCTGCTGTCATTTCAGCTGATCTCGCCAATCTCGACAGTTCAACTTCATAGAAAAAAACAGTGAGAACCGGATGAGGCCAATAAGGCTTCATCCGGTTTTTTTGTGTGAACAAGGATGAGCCCCGAGAGATGTTGATTTTCCGCACCTACTCATTGCTCCGAAAAAGGTTCAAGGACGGTGGCAGCAGACGGGGCCCTGTTTGGTAAGATAATTTTTTATTGCCATTTGTAGTGTCGTTTCAGCAAGTTGCGCGCAGTGAAGATGGGTCTCAGGCAATTGACCCACCTCCTCCATGATGGTGATCATATTGATTTTTCGGAGTTGATCAATCTCCTTGTTGCGGGAGAGCATCGCCGCTGCCTCGAGGCATGCCTTGCTGAACGAGCAGCCATTGGTCCAGGTGGAGGTATTGCAGACCCGGCCATCCTTGAATTGCAGAGCGATTTCCATGGTGTCGCCACAGTTGCCGGTAATTCTGGCGCTGCCGTCCGGGGCTTCGATTTGTTTATTGGTGAGATAATGAAAACCAAACCAGCACAGGGCAAGCAGGAGAAGAACGAAAAAAGCGAGGAGGATGTGAAGGATTTCCATGGGGATTGTTAGAAATGGTATAAGTTAGAGGGATAACAGGCAGTTTACTCTTTGCCCAATCCAGTCTCCGTCCCATCACGGGACAGGCCATATCGGATTATATCCTGATTTTGAATGGAATTCATATCGGAAATGAAGGAAGAGTTCCCGGACCTGCTCCTTTGATTTGGCAGAACAGTATGAACGCCATTGTATAAAAGCATACTTTTGGTTCCAACTCAACTCTTTCGGTAAAACGTCGCTGTACAGTTGTCCGATGAATCCTTTTCAGTTGAGAAACCACGAAATAACCAGACAAAATGACTCGCCTGTCAAAGAGAGCTGTTTCATTTTGTCCTAAGGGACTATAAGGTATTTTCATCGACGATGCACAGAGGGGTAACGGGCAATTTTTTTTCCTGGGCCCCATTTGGCTTTTTTTTGTTGAGTCATATTGTCCTCTTTGCTGCGAGGAGAATACCATCTAATTTCTAATAATAACAGGTTGTTATATTGTTGGCACATATATTGCTTAAAAAAATTGGCACATTATACAATGGTGCCCGGCAATTTTTGTGAGAAATTCCAGGCTGTCAGCATTGAAGCAGGAAGGAGTCAATCAAATATCCTTGCTTTCCTGACCGGATTTTGTTACGGAAATCCATTGTCTTAGTGACTTGCAGATCCTTTTCTTGTTTTTTTGTAAGAAAATAATCTATGAAAGGCACTTATCTCGTTCATCGGGATTAGATGAAATGTTTTTTCTTGTGCCGCTTGATCAGGGTAACACGAGATGAAGCGGGTTAAAATCGTGTTTCCAGGGTACAGGGCTTGCAAATATCACCTGGAAGTCCAAAACGAATATTTACAGCCGGAATGAGGACTATGAAAGATCTCTCCACCAAATATCTTGGGTTGGAATTACAGTCTCCCCTTATTGTCGGGAGTTGCGGGCTGACAAAGACGGTTGAGTCCATTAAGCTCCTGGCAGAAAATAAAGCTGGAGCCGTTGTCCTCAAGTCGCTCTTTGAAGAGCAGATTGAGGCTGAGCTCTCCCAAAATCTGGAAAGCTATCAGGCCGATTATCCTGACGCCTTTGACTATATCCGAAGCTATACTAGGGAAAATGCCCTGTCGGAGTATCTTGATCTCATTGCCGATGCCAAGAAAGCAGTGGATATCCCCATTATAGCCAGTATCAACTGTATCTCGGGCAGCGAATGGGTTGCCTTTGCCAAATCCCTTGAAAAGGCCGGTGCCGATGCCATAGAGCTGAATGTGTCACTGCTGCCGAGTGACCCCCGGATGAATAGTCAGGAGAGTGAGAGACATTATTTTGATATCGTCGAAAAGGTCAGCACCATTATCAGTATTCCCCTGTCTTTGAAAATGAGCAGTTACTCGTCGGCCCTTGCCAATCTGATTACCCGTTTAAGCTGGACCAACAAGGTGGCGGGATTTGTTCTATTTAACCGCTATTATCGTCCGGATGTTGATATTCAGAAGATGAAGGTGACCAAAGCGGATATCTTCAGCACACCATCGGAAATGACGGAATCTTTGCGCTGGATAGCCCTGCTTTCCGGTCAGGTTGAAAGGGATTTTGCTGCGTCCACGGGTGTGCACGACAGTGAGGGACTGATTAAGCATCTGCTGGTTGGTGCGGCGGCCGCTCAGGTGGTGACCGCTGTGTACAAAAACGGACCCGGATATATTTCCACCATGTTGCAGGGCTTGGAAAACTGGATGGATGAGAAGGGTTTTGACCGGCTTGCTGATTTTCGTGGTTTTTTGAGCTACCGAAATGCGGAAAATCCGGCGGCCTTTGAGCGCATTCAGTTTATGAAGCAGTTTGGTGGTATTGCCTGATTTTTTCAGCTTGCGCGCGACCATACAAGAGCGAAATGGTTTTAACGAAGTAAAAAAGAGCTTTAGTTTTTAAGGTTTACGAGGTTGTACAACTGATCATGATACCTTCAACCCAGACAATCGAGATCCGCTCCTTTTGGAAAAAGGTTACGCAACAAGGCTTTTCCAGGGGGCTATCAGGTTTCGGCGTCGCAGATTCTTCCAGGCAGCATCCAATATTATGAATTCCTTTCTGACTTTCCCCAAAGGCGGTGTTCATCCACCGGAAGCAAAGGGGCAGACTGCTGGTCTGGCCATAGAGCGCATGCCGGTCCCCGATGAACTTGAGATTATTCTTGGTCAGCATATTGGAGCACCTTGCACACCAACCGTGAAAAAACGTGATGTGGTGGTGGAAGGTGCGATGATCGGCGAAGTCCAGAAGGGATTGGGAGTGCCCTTGCATTCACCCGTTGCCGGGACGATCAAGGATTTCGGCATGTCTGCCCATCCGATGCGGGTCACGTCGCCCTCCATTACCATTACTGTCGATCACACTGCCGACCCGGCGATCTATCCCCGCAACGACTGGAGCGCCTTGACGGCGGCAGAACTGCTGGGCAGGGTTCACGATGCCGGTATTATCGGGATTGGCGGTGCAGGCTTTCCCTCCCATGTGAAGCTCAAGCCGCCGCCTGACGCCAAAATTGACAAGCTGCTCCTGAATGGCGCTGAATGCGAGCCTTACATCACCGCTGATCATCGGCAGATGCTTGAAATGGCTGCTGATATTGTGGAAGGAGCTAAAATTATCGTTAAAATCCTGGGCATACAGGAATGCATCATCGGCATTGAGCGAAATAAGCCGGATGCCATCCAGGTCATGACCGAGGCTGCCCGGGCTGGAAGCAGTGCCGGCTGTTCGATCAGCGTTCAGGGCTTGGAGGTGAAATATCCGCAAGGGTCGGAAAAGCAACTGATTCAAGCGCTGACCGGCCGCAAGGTGCCTTCCATGGCCCTGCCTTCCACAGTGGGCGTGGTGGTTCATAATGTGTCCACGGCGCGAGCCATCTGTGATGCGGTTGTTTGTGGCAAGCCGCTGTATGAAAAAGTCATGACCATTTCCGGTGGCGGTATCACACGGCCTGCCAATCTGCTGGTCAAGGTCGGGACCAAGGCCTCTGATATTGTTGCCTATCTTGGCGGCGTTAAGCCGGAGCTTGCCAAGGTCATCATGGGTGGGCCGATGATGGGTTTTGCTGTCTCCAATCTTGATGTTCCGGTGACGAAAACCACCTCGTCGATCTTGTTTTTGACCGAAAAAGAGATTGATATCCGACCTTATTCCCAGTGTATTCGCTGCGGCTGGTGCCTTGAGGCCTGTCCCATGGGGCTTGAACCAAAAGAGATCGGTGTGTTTGTGGAAGCGAATCGGGCCGAAGATACGGCCCCGTTCGGGGTCTTCGATTGTTTTGAATGTGGCAGCTGTGCCTTTATCTGCCCTGCTAAACGGCCCTTGGTACAGTTTATCCGCCTGGCCAAGATGAAGGCAAAGAGATAGTTTTTACAAACGGGTAGTTGGAAGGGTGAGGTGAATCTGCCCTCACACAGACGATGTAACTTGTTCGGAAGGAGAATCGCCATCGAAACGCAAGCGCCGGAAGACCAATCATTTTCCTCACAGAAGAACTGGATCGTCTCAGTTTCTCCCCATGTGAAGAGTAATGAATCGGTTGAAAAAATCATGTGGACCGTGTTGGCCTGCCTGATGCCGCCATTGATCCTGTCGGTCTTTATTTTTGGAATCCAGACCCTGATCATTACCGCTGTCTCGGTCATCAGCTGCATGCTGGTAGAGGCCGTAAGCCAGAAGGCCCTTGGTCGGCCAATCACCATCAGGGACGGCAGTGCCGCTTTAACCGGGGTGCTGATCGCCTTCGTCATTCCCCCTGGAGTTTCCTATCTGCTGCCGGTGCTGGGCGCGGTTATGGCGATCTATATCGGCAAACATCTGCTGGGGGGGATCGGCTACAATATTTTCAATCCTGCCCTTTTGGGGCGCGCCTTTCTTCTGGCGACATTTCCGGTGGCAATGACCTCCGCCTGGCTGCCGCCCCTGGATGATCTGTCGATCTTCAGCTATCTCGGCTCCGGTGTTGATGCGGTGACCGCCGCTACTCCCCTGGCAGTAATGAAGGAGCAAGGGATG
This sequence comes from Desulfobulbaceae bacterium, assembly GCA_019163335.1. Taxonomy (GTDB): domain Bacteria; phylum Desulfobacterota; class Desulfobulbia; order Desulfobulbales; family Desulfocapsaceae; genus UBA2270. Next base: position 82,664 of record JAFLKM010000002.1, read on the forward strand.
GCGGCCTTTACCCAGGCCTTTGGCTCCGGTACCAGTCTTTACACCTCCTTCTTCCTTGGCTGGCGTCCCGGTTGCATAGGAGAGACCTCCGGATTTATGCTCGTGCTGGGCGGGTTCTATATGCTGTACCGTGGATATATTACCTGGCATATCCCGGCTTCGGTTCTGGGGACCATCGCCCTTCTGTCCTGGATTTTCGGGGGAGAGGCGCTGTGCAGCGGTGATCCCCTGCTGGCAATTCTGTCAGGAGGGGCGATCCTGGGTGCGTTCTATATGGCCAATGACTACGTTACTTCGCCCACCAACAAGACATCACAGCTTATCTATGGCGTTGGGATTGGAGGCTTGACCGTGCTGATCCGGCTGAAAGGCGGGTATCCGGAAGGAATTTGTTATGCCATCCTGCTGATGAATCCTCTCAGCTCAGTGCTGGACAGCTTCTTTAAGCCGAAACGCTTTGCGCCCCCGGTTGGAGGTGACAAATGAAAGATATCATGAGTATTGTCTTCCGTCTGACCCTGACCTGCCTGATGGCAGCGACGGTTATGGGAGCCGCTTTTATCATCACCAACAAGGCAAAAAAACATAATGAGCATGTCCGTGAAGAGCGAACCATGTATGCGCTGCTCGGATACAGTGAGTCAAAACCGGCACCGGTCTCCATCGTCCTGCATCAGATTTACCGCTATATCATCACCGAAGGGGAAGTGCAGTTTGTCAGCTATCTGATCCCGACGGGATCCGGTAAATCCGGCGCAGCAGATGCCTATTCCCTGGTTTCCCTTGATCTTCAGGGGAAGATGGTCGATCAGAAACCCGTTGCCATCGATGGGGAGAAGATTCGTGAGCGGGAGGATCGGGACAAGGCGGTTATCGCGGTGGCTGGTCCCGGCAAGGAGGTACGTTTTGCCGACCATACCATCATTGTCACCGACAACGGGAAGAGGATTGCCTACCTGCTGGGGGGGAAATTCCCCGGGTTTAAAACATTTATTGGCGTGATGCTGGCTCTCGATCCTCAATATACCATGGTTGGCATGGAGATCCTTGAACATGAAGAAGATCCGGGACTAGGTGCGGAGATTGAGCAGGATTATTTTAAAAACCAGTTTCAGGGAAAGGCCTTTACTACCCTGAAAGGCTTGAAGGTCGTCAAAGAGCCTTTGCCGGCTGACTATCAGCAGGCCCTGGAAGGTGGACTCGCTGAGGCGGATATGGCCAAGGTCATGGAACAGTATAAGGAAAAGGATATTTATGCCTTGACTGGAGCTACCATTTCCTCGAAATCGGTGACTGATGGCGTCAAGGGGATGGTCAAGAAATTTGCCTATCGGCTCGATAGCCTTGATAAAGTACTGAAAGAACAGCAGATTGCTGTCTCGTTTTAACCTTAACCTGAGGAAACAACGTGACGAATACTAAATCCATCGGGCAGTTGCTGAGTCGAGGTATCCTGAGCGAAAACCCGATTTTCAAGCTGGCCCTTTCCATGTGTCCGGCGGTGGGAATTTCAACCACGGTTATGAACGGTGTCATGCTGGGGGTGGCCGTGTTTTTTGTGCAGGTCTTCTCCAGTGTGACCATCTCCCTGTTTAAAGACCAGATTCACCCGCGCATTCGGATTCCCTCCTATACCCTGACGATTGCCACCTGGGTGACCGTGATTGATCTGGTACTGGCGGCCTATATGCCAGGGGCCTATGCCAAGATGGGAATTTTTGTGAAACTGATTGTCGCCTTCGCAATCATTACGATGCGCCTCGAGATGTTCGCCTGCAAGGAAAAGGTCAAGGACTCTTTCTGGGATGGCGTCGGCATGGGCTTAGGGTTTCTGGTCGGGATGGTGGCGATTGGCTTTGTCCGTGAACTTCTTGGTTCCGGTACCATTCTCGGCTATGACGTCCTTGGGTTTAAACCCTTGCTGTTCTTCATTCTGCCCTGTGCCGGCTTCTTTGTGGTGGGTCTGATGATGGCCTTCTTTAATTGGATCGAGGTGGTTTATAAGCAAAAAAGAGGAGTCAGGTCATGAGAATCAAATTGCGTCAGGTGATCCTCCTTGCCTTCGTGCTGCTGTTTCCCGGAGTTCTCCAAGCTGCGGAGACGGATATGATAGCCGAGAAGTCCTTTTCCGGTACCAATGAGATCAAGGTGCTGTTTGCCGCCAAGGTGAACACGGCCATTGCCGGGGATATGTCCCGCTATACCGTCTATGAGGAAAACGATCCCGACATCAAGTTAGCCCTTACAGCGGCAACGATCACGGACGAGGGCCGGGGAGTTACCCTGAAATTCGCGGAACCGTTAAACTCGGCAAACACCCATGTGGTCTCGATCCGCGATCTGAAAGGTGAGGGTGCCATTGATTTCAAGGTGTCCAAGTCCTACCTCGGCTATCTGTTGTCGATCTTGATCTCGGCGATGCTCATTAACAACTTTGTCTTTACCAAGTATCTCGGCCTGTGCGTATTCTTCGGCACCTCCAAGCGGAAAAGCACGGCCAAGGGGATGGGCGTGGTGTTCACCATCGTCATGCTGGTGTCGGCCAGTATGAGTTGGTTTTTTTACCAGTACATCCTCATTCCCTATAATCTTAACTTCCTTCAGATCGTTGTCTTTATCGGTCTGGTGTCGCTTACCGTGCAGGCCGTGGATACCATTCTTCGCAAGGTGAATCCGGTGCTTTTCAACTCTTTTGGCGTGTTTCTCGTGCTGGTTATCGCCAACTGCATCATCATTGCGGTGCCACTTATTCTGGCAAACAATAACTACAACTATCTCGAAACCTTCATGCTGGCCCTGGGGGCCGGCGGCGGCTTCCTGCTGGCTCTCTACTTGATGAGCTCGGTGCGCGAGCGGCTTGAAATTGCAAAGATTCCGTCATCTTTCAAAGGCTTGCCCATTGCCTTTATCGTTGCCGGACAGTTTGCCATGGCTTTTCTTGGGTTTTCCGGTCTGAAACTGTTCTAGTTCGGAAAGAGCTGAAATTTTTAACGGATTTATGTGAGAGTGGTGAAATGGAACCGGAATTATTTAAAATTGCATTAGGTGGTTTGGTCCTACTGGGTTGCATTGGCCTCTTTTTCGGGATTGGTCTTGCCATAGCAGCCAATAAATTTGCGGTGGAGAGCAATCCTCTGATTGAAAAGGTGCTCCATTCCCTGCCCCTGGCCCAGTGCGGTGGTTGCGGGTACGCTGGTTGTGAGGGATATGCCATTGCGGTGGTGACGAACCCTGATGTGCCGCCGAATCTCTGTTTTCCCGGTAAAGAGGCAGTGGCGGCAGTTGTCGCCGAGTTGACCGGTAAGAAAATGGTCGAGGTCGAGGATCAGATTGCCGTTGTGCGATGTTCGCGGGTGGAAGGACGGGTCAGTCACAAGCATCACTATATTGGCTTTCCTTCCTGCACGGCGGCGAATCTTGCCTTTGGCGGACCATCTCAATGCCAGTATGCCTGCATCGGCCTTGGTGAGTGCGCACAGGCCTGTCCCTTTGGTGCCATCGAGATGGTGGATAATTTCCCCATCATCAATCCGGACAAATGTGTCAGCTGCGGAGTCTGTGTCCGGACCTGCCCAAAGAAGATCATAGAGTTGCAGACCCTGAAGGCCAGAGTCTATGTGCCTTGTTCATCCAAAGATCTTGGCAAGGATGTCAAGGCGGTGTGTGAGGTTGGTTGTATCGGCTGTAAGCTGTGCGTCAAGGTTTGTCCGGCCCAGGCGGTGACGTATGTGGGTGGGCTGATTGTGATCGATCATAAGGCCTGCATTGCCTATGGCCCTTCCTGTGAAGAGGTGTGTGTTGCAAAATGCCCACGCGATATTTTCAGGAAATATGAAGGACGAAAGATCATCGCCCGCAATGTCGCGGATGGTCTGAAAATGGCTGCTTAACATTAACACTGATTGGGAATCGATATGAAAACTTCCTTGACTGCATGTGATCAGAAAAGACGATCGTTTTTGAAGTTATCCGGCCTTCTTGGCTTGGGTGTGGCCTCCGCTGCCCTGTTGCCCCTTGAAAAGGCAGAAAGTCTACTCTTGCGCAGAAATGAATACAAGGTCAGCAGTACTCGTCTGGCGATGGGCACCTTTGTTGACATGACCGCCATTCACCATTCACGGGACGAGGCAGAGGATGCCATCGGCAAGGCCTTTGCCGAGGTGGATCGTCTCTGTGCGATGTTGACCCGGTTTGATAACAAGTCGCCGGTTGCCGAGTTGAATGCCCTCAGGAGACTGGAGCAGCCGACAGCAGAAATCCAGGAACTGATCGCCCGCTCGTTGTATTTCCATCGCGACACCCAGGGCGCCTTTGACATCACCGTCAAACCGCTCATTGATCTCTATCAAGATCGATTTGCCTCAGGGGTTCAGCCCAACGACACCGATATTGATGCTGTCTTATCCATAGTTGGTGTTGAGAAGCTACGCTTTCAGCAAGAGGGTCTGTTATTGCCCGAGGCCGGTATGGGCATAACCCTGGATGGATTGGCCCCTGGATATATTGCCGACCGGGCATCGGAGATACTGACCAAAAACGGGATCACCAATCACCTGGTCAATGGTGGAGGGGAGATTCGGGTGAGTGGTTCTGCTGCCAAGGAACAGTCCTGGACGGTGGCGATCCAGGATCCTAACAAAAATAAGAACTTTCCGGACGTGATTAAGCTGGGCGAGGGGGCTATCTCCACCTCTGGTAATTATGAGGTCTTCTATGATCGGGAGAAATTGTTTCATCACATCGTCAACAGCAAGACCGGACATTCGCCTCACCTGTCGGCAAGCGTCACGGTGATGGCTCCGACCGCGATGGATGCGGATATTCTGTCAACCGCAGTCTATGTCATGGAGCCCGAAGCCGGGCTTGCCTATATTAATTCCCGGCCTGGGTATGAATGTTTTATCCTCGATGGCCATGGGCGCAGTCTGAAGTCCAGCGGCTGGCCTGTCTGATTTGGGCGGGGGGTGCCACTGATAAAATGAAGGAGATCCTTTATCGGGTCTCCTTTTTTATTTGGGGCTACAAGTTCTGGTAATAACTTCAGTGAATTTTAGTGCCTTACTGATTATTAGGGTTAGAATATTGCAGGAATAACGGTGTATTGTTGGAGGTGGCAGCATTGGAAAATAATGGAAAGATACCGGAGTGGCCAATGAGTTGGGAACCAGGGATTGTTGTCTTTTGCTGCAACGCGAGCTGTTGTGCAGGGGAGTCCCATGCTTCTGGAGTCAGTTTTCCGTCCCCCCCCACGGTCAGAATTGTCCGGGTTCCCTGTGCCAGCCTGGTCAGTGAGTATATGATCATGTCGGCGCTCCGCTCCGGGGCCGATGGGATTCTTGTGGTCGGCGGCGCTGCTGGCGACTGTCAGTCTGCAAGGGGACAAGAGGGAGACCGACGCCGATTTGTTCTGCTGGGCAATCTTCTTGAGTTCATTGGGATTGAGCCGGGGCGGGTCCATATTGCCTGGGAGTCTGCCTGGACAGGTGAACAGGTAATGGGTCTTGTCCAGGATCTGATCGAAAAGGTGAAGGCGCTCGGGCCGGCACGCAGGTTGGTGAAACAACTCGAACCCCTGCAAGGTGAGGAGTAAAAGAAGCGTATGGCGACAATTAACGACAAGATAACGGATGCAATCCGGGCTCAGGCTCGGAAACTTCTCGAGACAGGGGAGGTGGCAGCGCTTATCGGCTATGCTGCCGGGTCGCTGCCGATGACGGTTAAGCCTCTGGTTGTGCGGCGGCCGGAAGAGTGTGATCGGCTGGTCTGGAACACCTTCTGCGTCTTGAATCTGGCGACCTATCTCCCGGAGGTGTTGAGCTCAGTGGAAATACCACGCGACCTGCGTGACCCCAAGCCGGAGGAACCCCAGGCCAAGGTGGCGATTCTTGCCACCGGCTGCTGGTCTCGTAATATCGTGGTCCAGATCCAGGAGAAACGGGTGGCCCGGGAACGGGTGGTGGTCGTTGGCGTCGGCAGTCGTGGCATGGTGAGTCGGGCCAAGGTCAAGGCGCTTTTTCCTGGACAGGAAATTTTGACAGTGGAAGAGGGCGATCATGACCTCGTTGTGCAGGGCCTTGATTTTACCGAGACCATCAATCGGTGGTCGGTGGTGCGGGATAATTGTCAGACCTGCGCTCATCCTGATCCGGTGCTGGTGGATATCCGCATTGGTGAGCCAGTCTCCGAGCGGAAGAATCCTCATCCTTATAAGCAGGTGGAACTCATAGAGCAGAGATCAGTTGATGAGCGCTGGGCCTGGTTTACCGCTGAGTTTGCCACCTGTATTCGCTGCTATGCCTGCCGCAATGTTTGTCCGCTCTGTTACTGTCCCACCTGTTTCGTCGATGATGCCAAACCCCAGTGGTTGGGGAAGAGTCTGGATGCCGTGGATACCGGCCTGTTCCATATTCTGCGGGCCCATCACTGTGCCGGGCGCTGCACCGACTGCGGGGCTTGTGAATCGGTCTGCCCCATGGGAATTAATATGCGGATGCTGACTAAAAAGCTGAATAAGGATGTCCTGGAGCTTTTCGGGATTGAGGCGGGCATGGAGCCAGAGGCCCCCCTGCAACTAACGATGTACCCCTCTGCCAGTCCTGAGTTTATTGTGACCGACCTTGCCCCTGTGCCAGTTCCATCCCGGAAACCATTTGAGTCTGCAGGAATACCATCAGCAGAGGGAGATACATCATGCAAACCGTGATGATTTCTCCTGCCGAACTGGACGCACTGATCGAGAAATGGCAGACATACTATGCCGTCTATGTCCCGGCACTGGCCAAACCGGCTGCAGCCACCACGGATTGGGCCCCTGGCTGGCGAAGATTCGTAGAAGGCGAGCCATTGATCCTGCCGGTGGGGCCCACACCGGCTTCGGTGAAGACATTTTATTTCCCCCAGCCGGAAACCCTTCTGAGCTTTAGCCTGGAAGAGAATCACCCCGACAAGGGGGCAATGCGGGAACCCGTGAAATCCCAGGGAATGCAGGTGGTGCTAGGGGTGCGGCCCTGTGATGCCGCAAGCGTTCTCCTCAACCAGCTGCCGTTTATTGAAGATCCTTTGTATATGGCGAATTGTCAGCGCACGGCCCTGGTCGGATTTACCTGTACTTCAAGGCTCTCCACCTGCTTCTGTACCGAGATGGGAGGCTCGCCGCTCCACTCCGCTGGGCTGGATTTGGCCCTTTCTTCTCTGGAGGACGGATTTATCCTTGAGGTGCTCAGCGAAAAAGGCGAAATTCTGGTGGCTGGCTGCAATCTGGTTCCGGCATCGGCAAGTGATATGGCAGGCCTTACCGCCCGACGTCAAGGGGCGGCACCCGGCGATTCCGTCCAGCTTCAGCTACTGAGATCATGTGCGCTGAACCGGCTCTATGAGGCGCCAATGTGGCAGGCCCTTGGGGAGGCGTGCATCAACTGCGGGGCCTGCACCTTTATCTGTCCCACCTGCTTCTGTTTTGATATACAGGATGAGGTGGTGCAGGGCCAGGGCCGGCGCATCCGCTATTGGGATTCCTGCATGTTTCCGCTCTACAGTCAGCACACCTCAGGACATAATCCCCGAGGCAAAAAACTGCAACGCACGCGCAACCGCTTTCTCCATAAATTGAAATATTTTCCCGATCGATTCGGCCCGTTCTCCTGTGTGGGCTGCGGACGCTGTATCGGGGACTGCCCCGTCAACATTGATATCCGTGAGGTTCTCAGCGATCTGGTGCGCTGCACGGAGCTGGAGTAAGCGATGATTTCCTTTATGCCCTATCCTGTCCGGATTGAAGACATTGTGGTTGAGACGGAAGACGGAAGCCTCAAGACCTTTACCCTTGCCTTTGAACAGGAGCGCCACCGAAAGGGCTGGCAGCATGTGCCGGGCCAGTTTGTCATGCTGTCGGTGGCCGGTGCCGGAGAGGCTCCTGTGGGGCTTGCCTCTTCGCCCACAGAAGAGACCCTGCTCTGTACGGTCAATCGGGCCGGAATGGTGACCACCGCCCTGCACCAGTTGAAGGTCGGCGACCGTTTGGGCTTGCGTGGCCCGCTCGGCAATGGTTTTCCTTTGGATGGGGAGATGAAGGGCAAGAACATCGTGATGATTGCCGGTGGGTTTGCGGTGACGATTCTGCGGGCAGCCCTGATGGCAGTGCTGGCCCGTCGTCAGGACTATGGCAGGGTGACCTTTATTTATGGTGCCCGCAGCCCTGGCATGCTGTTGTATCAGCAGGAGTTGAGGCAGTGGGCGCAGCGGGGCGACATTGATCTTTATGTCACCATTGACCGGGAAGCACCGGGCTGGGCTGGGCTGGTTGGCTTTGTTCCGACCATAGCCGCTCAGGTAGCACCCTCACCGGAGAACAGTGTGGCCCTGATTTGCGGGCCGCCGATCATGATCAAGTTTACCATGCCGCCCCTGGAGGCCATCGGCTGGAAGGATGAGCAGGTCTATCTTTCTCTGGAGAATAGAATGAAATGCGGGCAGGGACTCTGTTGCCATTGTAACGTTGGCCCGACGCTGGTCTGCAAGGATGGGCCGGTGTTTACCCGTGCCCAGGTGAAGCGGTTACCTATGGAATACTAAGGGGAACTGGTCGTAAGAGATAAAAAAACTCATTCCAGAATCCGGGGCTGGGGGGCAACACAGAAACTGGAATGAGAGGGAAAAATCCCTTTTTTTAGAGGTAAAAAAAACAGACCCGGTTCCCGCAACAAGGAGGGCGCCGCAGAAACCGAATCTGGAGGGACAGCTTAATAGACTCCCAGCAGGTTCAGACCAAGCAGGAGCAAGCCGGCACAGGCAATACGTTTTACAACGGTCGGACTGACTTTTTTGGCAATCATGGGCCCGATATAGCCGCCGATAATCGCTGCCGGGAACATGGCCAGGAAAAGGACCATGTCAAAGTTGCCGAACTGGATGTGGCGCGCCGTACCCATGGCGGTGTTGAAGAAGATGGCCAGCAGCGAGCTGCCGACAACAATATACATGGGCAGTCGGAGAGCGACGGTCATCAGTGGCACCATAAAGGGCCCACCGCCAAATCCGAACATCGATGACATAATGGCGATGAGAAAGCCGCCAACACAGCCAACAAACATGTTGACTTGAAATTCCTGACCCCAAAATTCTACTTTCATAATGGATTCCTCCAGATAGGTTACTGTTTAGCCTTTTGCCTTGGCAGCTTCTTCGGCCCGTTTTTTGAACTCTTTCATGATGGCCTGTTCTTTTTTATTGTTGGCAAGATAGCCAGGGGTCGTCTGCCAGAACATCAGGGCCGCCAGTACCAGGAGAACCCAGCCAAAGAGAAACTTGAACTGATCCAAGGTGATCATCTCAGTCAGTTTCGGGCCGATAAATCCGCCTACCAGCATGGCAGAGCCAATACCGATACCCAGTTTCCAGTTGATGAATTTAACCTTGTTGTAGTTCATAATACCGGTTGCCTGGGCAAAAAGAACGGTGGGCATAACCGTACCGGCAACGATGGTGTGGGGCAGTGGGAAGAGAGTAACCAGAATGGGGTTGAGAATAAAGCCACCACCTGCTCCCATGAGAATACCGAAAATGGAAATAACCAGACAAAGAAGGAACGGCCAGAGCAGGTTGATGCTGGTTCCTGCGTTATTCAGGTACACGGTGGGGAAGCTGATCTTGTTCTCAAAGGAAGCCACTTCACTCTTAACTTTCTTGACGGTTTCTTTGTCCCCTTCCTTGATGCGCTCTGTGACCGCAGTGACGGTGACGTTGTATTTCCCAGGGGCCTGACTTGCGGGAAGATTGATCTTGGCGGTGTACGATCCATCGGGTTGGCTCTCTACGGTTGCACCCAACAGTTTACCCACACTGCCAAAACGTCCCTTGGCAAGTTTCATGGATTCACTTTTAGTGGCTTTTTCATCCATTTCCGGCAGCAGGGTGCCTCGGGAGCCAATGATACTGGCCATAATGGTGGCCTGATAGTTATCAATTTTGATTTTAGAAGGAGCGCTGTAAGCGGCATCGGCGCCAACTTTTTTCAGGACTTCAGAATATTTCCATTTCTTGCCTTCATCCTTGGCCTTTTCAAGTTCGCCGGCCATTGCTTTGGGCACAAAAATTTTATAGTAGGCGGGCATATCGGTGGTGATATAAAACTTGTAGGGGATCTTCCCTGTTTTTTCATCTTTTTTGCCGTCAAAACGGTTGGCCCGGACTTTTTTGTCGGAAGAAAAGACCTCCACGTAGACTTGTGCTCCGGCCGGAGCCTTGCCGCTGACGGTGAGCTCACCGCCATCATCTAAGGATGTTTTGTCAACATTGATCGTTACTCCAGCAGAACTGGCAACAGCGGCAGGTGCAGCGGCAGGTTGTTCGGCCTGCACCCTTGGCGCGAAAAGTAAGGCCATCGCCAGGGCGATTATCGGCAAAACACGAAACTTGATGTTCATTTAGTCCACCTCCTGTCTGAAATGAAAATGTCTTGATAAAAAGACGGCATTGTTGCGATTTCCTTCTGCGGTACCATTTGACCTCCTTCGTGGAATTTTACTGATTATTCATTGACCAGCGAACGCAAACTTTTGTCACAAGGTTGGCGCTTGCTATAATGTTGTATCGTACTAGCAATAATGGCGCCAATTTTCTGTGATGATAAGTGTTTTTTTGTATCATGTTGAATTTATAATGTTTATTGAATATTCTCAGCGGGAAAACGAGTGAAATACGACAATATGGATTTCTAAATATGCAATAAAAAAAATGCACCGCTATTTTATTGTTGCATATGCAGAAGATAAGGAACCTCTGACTGCATTTTTATGCCTGCAAATCCTCGTGCCAGCCTGAAATGAAGTCCCCTGTTCCCCCATGTCTAAGATGGGTTTGAGAGGCTGGAATGTGCCGACATGGGCCTGAAAAGAAGATAAAGGATGACGAAGCCGTGTTGCTTGAAGCGTTGCATGAAGGAAGATGCAGCGTTCTTGTGCGGGAGGAGAGAACGGTAACATGAGCAAAACTTCATGGTGCTCAAAGATCCAAATCACCAAGAGGTTTCAGGTTTTACTTCAAACGCTGTTCATCGCAGGCGATGGCGGAAACTGTTCAGTAACGGAACAGTTTCCGCCATGTTTTTTTATACCTTAAAGCTGCCCAACAACTGGTTCAGTTCCGCGGCCATGTTCTGCAGGCCATCGGCGCTTTCCTTGATTTTGTTGCTGCTTCCGGAAATTGATTCGGCGGCGGAGTTGACCATGGAAATATCCTTGGCGATGTCCGTGGCGACCTTCGAGCTCTGGCCGACATTCTCATTCACCTCCTGGATTCCGATGGAGGCCTGAGCGATGTTTTCTGCGATCTCCTGGGTTGATGAGGACTGTGCCTCGACATCTGCGGAAATATTGGCGACGATATCGTTGACTTTGGTGATGACATCAGCAATCAGATCGATCTCCTTGACGGTCTCTGAGGTTGTCGACTGGATCTCTTCAATCTGCCTCTTGATGTCCAGAGTTGCCGTAGCTGTCTGGCGCGCCAGATCTTTAATCTCATTGGCGACAACGGCAAAGCCCTTGCCTGCTTCACCGGCCCTGGCGGCTTCGATGGTTGCGTTGAGAGCGAGGAGATTGGTCTGTTCGGAAATCTCGGTGATCGTCTCGGTGACCTGGCCAATGGAGATGGCCGCCCGTCCGAGGACAGCCATCTTGCTGGCTGTTCCCGCTGTCTGGTCAACGGCCTTGCCGGAAATGGCCGTGGCATTTTCAACATTGCTTACAATATTGCCAAAGGTTGCGGCCATCTGTTCAGCAGCATTGGACACCATGGAGGCATTGGTGGAGGACTCCTCCATGGCTGCTGCTACGGCATTCAGGTTCGAGCTCATCTCCTCGGCGGCGGTGGCCACATTCCTTGCCCGACTGGAGGTGTCGTTGGATTGTTCAGCCATCTCGAATGAGATTCCCCGCAGATCCTGGGATGATTGCGCGACCGCTGCGGTGTTGGTGGAAATATTGGTGATGATGCCCTGCAGTTTCTCAATAAAGACGTTGAACCAGCGGGCCATCTCGCCAATCTCGTCACTGCTGGTGCATTCCAGGCGCATGGTCAAATCTCCTTCACCTTCAGCAATGTCCCGCAACCTGTTTGCTGCGTTCTGGACTGGGCGGGCGATACTTCCGGCCACAAAATACCAGATAATACTCGCTACCGCGATGGAGATAAGAATCAGGCTGACCATCCAGATCAGGCCTTGCCGGGCCTTTTGCTCGATGAGTTTGACTGAGCCGAGTATCTCGGACTGAAAGGTTTCGGCAATAATGATCCAGTCCCATTTTTTGAAATAGGTATATTTGAAGATCTTCACCTGCTCGTCCTTCTCACCATCTACTTTCCAGGACGTCTGTAATTCGGCCACTTCCCCAGGCGCAAGAGTGGTGGCTTTTTTTATGATCTCCTCCATATATGGAAGACCTGCGGCATCCTTCCGATCAAGGATTACCTTGCCGTCCTCCTTGCCCTCCTTTGAGATAACAAAAGTCCCTTTGCTGTCGACGACCTGAACGTGGCCCGTCTTGCCTACCACCATCGCCTGGATGGCCTTGCGCAGAGAGACGGTACTCTCTTGCGGCACACCAACAAAGAGCATGCCGATAATTTTTTGGTCGCTATCTTTTATTGGTTTATAGGCGGTGATATACCAGGCGTTCACGACAAAAGCACGTCCGACAAAGGTTTCCCCTTTCATCACGGCCTGGAGCACCGGATTGGCCGTTCCATCGGTGCCGAGATGGGGGATAAAGGTGCCTATGGCCCGTTGACCTTCGGTGTTCATCACGTTTGTTGCCACCCGCAGCATATCACCGCCGTCATTCATTTTTTGAAAGATGGTACAGGTGGTCTGCAACAGTTTTTGGATCTCATCCACCACCGGCACAGCGGTTCCCTTCTCCTTCACCTGGCCCAGCCACTCCGATCCGACCTGCATTTTCGGCAAGGTAACGGAGACGGCCTCCTTGCTCAGCTGATTGACCGCCTTCCAGGCAATGGATTCCTCTCCCAGGTTGAGTCCTCCTTTGAAGCGAGCCTGGTCTTCAGCCACATTGAGGGATGCGGCAATCTGCTTTTCGAGGAGTTCCTGCTGGGTGATTGCCAGGGTAGAGACCCCCTGTACCAGGTGAGTAAAATCGGCATCGGCGAGCTTCATACTCTCTACCCGGGCGGTTTCCGTACTCTGGTTATTCTGGAGAAGAACCAGGGCCATGGCAGACAGGAGCGGGATGACGGTTAAGGTTATGCCGATCAAAAGCAGGCGTTTTTGTAACTTCATCTTTTTAAGCATCTGGATGAACCTCCATTGAGAGTGCATAAACTGTTAGTTTTCATTAGTATTAATAAATACCACTCTTTGTGTTTAATGATAATTGAATAAATGTCAAACAATAAAACATGCGGTCGTTATTATCGGCGAAACATTTTTACTTACAATAGTGCATCTTAGCGCATCTTGTTTTCCGCATTGCAGTTACCTTTCGTTTGTTGAGGGTATTTGTCAGATTGCTGGCCCTTGGAATGACCTTTAGGGTTCGCGGAGGAAGGACTTTGCACGAGATTTCTCATCGCTAGTCTTGACGATAGACGCGGATATTTTAGTGAATCTTTCCAGATTGATACTAAAATAGAGGCGGCAATAAAAGCATTGGCCTTGTGTGTTATAAAATGTTATTTTTTCCTGAATTTTTCATGAATATCCGATCTGCTTCGTCATCGGCCTGCCCATGGACGAATGAGTACATTTGCAGACCTTTTACCCGCATCTGAGGTTGGACTGAAGTTGTTAATTCACCAAAGTTTTTACGGATTTCTGGGTATGCGATTGTGGTTTTTGTATCTATTGGGTATAAAGTCTGAAAATTGGTGACAACCAATGACGGGCTCCAACAAGGGAGCCCGTTTTTATTCAACGGGAATGACAATGGCTCCAATCATTACATTTATCGGCTGGCATGACAGTGGAAAAAACAGTCTTGCCGTCCAGGTGGTCGGTCACTTGAAGGCCTTTGGGTATAAGGTGGCGGTGATCAAGTCGAGCAATGAATCAGGGATTCTTTTCGATACCCCCGGGACGGATACTGACAAACATCGGCAGGCCGGTGCTGATTCGATTCTTTTTGTCGCCCCGGATCAGATGGTATTGCAGACAAAGGGCAGCAATCTTTCCTTAAACACCTTGGTCCATCGCTTTTTTCCCGACGCCGATATCATTATCGGGGTGGGGTTTAAAGGGGCTCGGCGCGTTTCAAAAATTGAGGTGGTGCATGACAAGAATCAGATGTTGCGCAGCGAGGTTCATGGCGTAATTGCTGTGGTCACCGACCTTGATATTGCCGCCGAACATATTTTTCGAATGGACCAGGCGGAAGAACTGGCCTATTTTATCCGAAAGAGATTTTTGCTGGCCGGGAGAAGGCCTGAAAACAGTCTTTCACTCCTGGTGGATGGCAAGAATATTCCCCTGAAGCCCTTTGTTCAGGAAGTGCTGGCCGGAACCATTGTCGGGTTTATCGATTCGTTGAAATTTGCTGACGGTGCGACGGAAATCGATCTCAGGATTAAGCTTGACCGTCCAGCCGGAACACCATGATTTTGATGCCGGCCTGGTGTGTTGAGCAAGGCGTGGCAAAGGAGGCCTCTTTGGGGCTGAATATTAAGCAAGTCAATATTAATTTGGTTATTCAGGGCTCTTTCCGCTGGAGGAGTAAAACTGCTAATGTCTGAAATCACACGCGACATGCTCGGCCGTCAGGGGCTCACCCGTGTGGATGAGGCCCTGGAGATCCTGCTCTCCCGATTGGAAACAGTCACCCCAGAGACGGAGACGGTGTCGCTCTCGGCGGCTCTGGGACGGATCACGGCAAGGCAGATCATCTCCCTGGAAGACCTGCCCGCCCATACCAGATCAACGATGGATGGATTTGCCGTCCAGGCGGTGGATACCTTCGGGGCCAGTGAGTCCATGCCCGGCTACCTGCGGATTATTGGCGAGGTGGTCATGGGCGAGCAGTCCTCTCTTGTCGTTGACCGCGGATGCTGTGTTCGCATTCCCACTGGCGGGCTGCTGCCAGCCGGAACCGATGCCGTGGTCATGCTGGAAAATACCGTGCCCATTGACGAATCAATGATTGAGGTCGTCAAGGCCGTCGGGGTGGGCACAAACCTGATTGCCCCGGGGGAAGACATTGGGAAAGGCACTCCGGCCCTGCCGGCCGGTTATTGTTTGCGGCCCCAGGATATTGGGCTGCTGGCCGGGCTGGGCATGGACCGGATTGAGGTCTATCGTGAGCTCAGGGTGGGCGTTTTGTCCACCGGCGATGAAATTGTGCCGTACACTGAGGTGCCGCCGCCGGGGAAGGTTCGGGACATCAACGGCATCACCCTCTCCAGCCTGATTCAGAGGGCTGGGGCTACGGCAAACCTGTATGGAATTGTGTCTGACCGGAAAGACGTTTTTTTTCCGGCTGTGGAAAAAGCGGTGGCCGAAAATGATATCGTCCTCTTCTCGGGCGGCAGCTCGGTGGGGATGCGTGATCTGGGCGAGGAGGCCATCTCGTCCCTTGGCAACCCAGGCATCCTGGTGCATGGGGTTGCCCTTAAGCCGGGGAAGCCGATTATTATTGGTCTCACCGGAACAACGCCGATATTCGGCCTGCCCGGTCATCCTGTCTCGGCCATGGTCTGTTTTGAATTGTTTGTCGAGCCGACCATCCGGCACCTCTCCGGACTTGCTGTCCGAGAGGTGTTGCCCCAACCTGTGGTTCTTGCCCGGCTGGGAAGAAACATCAATTCCGCGCCGGGGAGGCGTGACTTGATCCGCGTTCGATTGTCGAAACAGGACAGCGGATGGGTTGCCGAACCGGTCTTAGGAAAATCAGGTGCAATAACGACTATTTCCCGTGCCCATGGCTATTTTCTCATCGATGAAGACAGCCAGGGCCTCACCCAAGACAGCGAAGTGAAGGTAGTCCTTTATCTATGAATAGAACAATCTATGTTTCCAACAAACCCCTGGATGAAGCGAAACGCATCTGGCGGCAGGCCCTGACTGAAACGAATTTCTATGGCCGCTTCCCGGTTGAATCGATCAGAGTTGACGACAGTCTGGGCAGGCTCACTGCTGAGCCGGTCTTTGCGGCGACCTCATCTCCCTCCTACAATGCCGCCGCGATGGACGGGATAGCTGTTCACTTCGAAGATCTGGCTGGCGCAAGTGAGAGCGCACCGGTCTGTCTGTCGCGGGATCGATACCAGCCAGTGAACACCGGCAATGCGCTGCCCCCGGGTTTTAACGCGGTGGTGATGATCGAGGATGTTCATCAGGCGAGTGATACCGAGGTCGAGCTTGCCATGTCGGCCCCACCATGGCAGCATGTCCGCACCATCGGCGAGGACATCGTTGCCACTGAACTCATCCTGCCCGAGGGTCACAGGATCCGCCCCATCGATCAAGGAGCGATGCTTGCCGCCGGTGTCACCGAGATCAAGGTGAAACAGATTCCCAAGGCAGTGGTGATTCCCACCGGCAGTGAACTGATTCAGCCTGGTGAGCCTGCCAAGCCCGGCCAGATTATCGAATTCAATTCCCGCATTTTAGCAGGCTCCCTCCAGGAATGGGGGGCTGATGCCCGGCGGGCCGCCCCTGTAGACGATGATCCGGAGAGGCTGCGGAAGGTGATCCTGGCTGCCACCCAGGAGAATGATATAGTCATTCTGAACGCTGGTGCCTCGGCCGGCACCAAGGATTTCACCTCCATGGTACTCGCCGATTTGGGCAGAATCATTGTCCATGGGGTTGCCATCAAACCGGGAAAACCGGTGATTCTGGCCATCGTCAACGACACGCCGGTGATTGGCCTGCCCGGCTATCCGGTTTCCGCATTCCTGACCATGCGCCTCTTCGTCCGCGAGATGATTGCGGGCTTTCTGGGCATGGAAGATCCCGCCCCGCAGATCATCGAGGCCACGATCTCCCGGCCCTTCCATTCGTCAATGGGGGTTGATCAGTTCGTCCGGGTAACGCTTGGCAATGTTGGCGGAACATTGATGGCCACTCCATCCGGCAAAGGTGCGGGTGCCGTGATGTCCCTTGTCCGGGCCGATGGGATCTTGACCATCCCCGCCGGTAGTGAAGGCGTCGGGGCTGGCGAAAAGGTGGCCATTGAACTGGTCAGGCCAAAGGTGGAAGTCGATTCCACCCTGGTCTTCATCGGCAGCCATGATAATATTCTCGATCTGATCGCCAATCAATTACACCGACATCGACCCAGCATTCGAATTTCTTCAGCCCATGTCGGGTCCATGGGTGGCATCATGGCCATTCGGCGGGGCGAGGCCCATCTTGCTGGTTGTCATCTGCTTGATGAGGAGAGCGGTGAATATAATATTCCCTTTCTTCAACGCTTTTTGCCCGCCCTGTCCCTTCGGCTTATCAATCTCTGTTATCGCCAGCAGGGCTTTATCGTCCGAAAAAATAACCCGAAAAATGTCCATAGCTTCCGGGACATTGCCGAGAATCAACTGATTTTTATCAACCGCCAGGCCGGTGCCGGAACCCGTCTTCTCACCGACAAAATCCTGAAAGAGGCAAATATTAGGCCAGCGGAGATTCAGGGATATACCCATGAAGAATATACCCACATGAGTGTCGCTGCGGCGGTTGCCAGTGGCAGTGCTGACACTGGATTGGGAATCCTGGCTGCTGCCAAGGCACTGGATCTTGATTTTATTCCGGTGGCCGAAGAGCGCTACGATCTTATCATCCCGGAGCAATTCATCTCCGATCAGAAGGTGATGGCGGTCCTTGAACTGATGGTGTCTAGCCAGGCCTTCCATGGCGAGATCCTCTCGCTTGGCGGCTATGATCTCAGGGACTGCGGCAAGATCATGTACCGTCAGTAATTTCTATTCATCAGCACTGACAGCAGGGAAAATTATCTGACTGCTGTCATTCCGCGCTTTGACGCCATATTCTATTAAAGAGAAATTTTTAACCCATCATGACCAGCAAAATAACACTTCCGCACACTTCAACCCTGATTTCACCGGAGGGATACGTACAGCAAGAAGAAACACTGGCCATTGAGACCCCTTACACGGTTGCCCTCAACGATGTCACGATTGGCGCATCCATGGTTCTGCCGGTGGGCCTGGAGGAGTTTGGGGTGGGGTTCCTGTTCGGGCAGGGATATATAAA
Source organism: Desulfobulbaceae bacterium (assembly GCA_019163335.1). Taxonomy (GTDB): domain Bacteria; phylum Desulfobacterota; class Desulfobulbia; order Desulfobulbales; family Desulfocapsaceae; genus UBA2270. The sequence continues at coordinate 100,878 of JAFLKM010000002.1, forward strand.
GTCAGTGGGAGAAGTGAAGGAGGTCATCGTCTGTCCTGAAGGACGGATCTCGGTTTACGCTGATGTGGAAAGCATGGAGCCCAAGGAGGTTATCATTACCTCGGGCTGCGGAGGCACGGGCAAGATCTCGAAGGAGATGTTTACCGGGGCCTTTGAGCCACTTTCGGAATGCACGATCAGCTTCCCCGAGATTAGAGACTTTATCCATCAGGTTCTTCGCGCCTCCACCCTCAACCAGGATACCCATTGTGTCCATGGCTGCGGGCTCTGGGCGGATGGAAAACTGAGGGCCTTTTTTGAGGATGTCGGGCGCCACAATGCAGTGGATAAGATCATGGGCGCTATTCTGCTGGGCAGGGCTCCAAGCCGTGCCGCTGTCTATACAACAGGAAGGTTGACGTCGGATATGGTTTTAAAATGCGCCCGCATAGGGATCCCGATTATCATGTCACGAACCGCACCTTCTTCTTTGGGACTGGCCATCGCCGATCGGGCAGGGGCCACCCTCATTGGCTATGCACGGCCGGAAAGGCTCAATGCCTTTACCCATCCTGAGCGGGTTGTGCTTTAGTCTGGAGAAGGTTCCCTTGTAGATCACCCTTTATCGTCGATAAAGGGTTTCTCATCTGTTTCCTTTGATTTCTCCGCCATAGAATGCCCCTTGGTCTTATTGAAAAATTGAAGGCCATGGGTTTCTAAAAAAAAAGGGCTGTTCAAAATGAACAGCCCTTTGTCTCTCATTCCACCCTGCAAGAGTGAAAAACGAAGATCACCCTGAGCGCAAATGCAGTTAAACTGGTCTGATTTTTTTTAGGCCATCTTTTTCAAGCTGATCGGATTTGGCGCCGTGCGCATGTACCCCTTTTCCTGAGCCACGATGTCGAGGGGAAGGCTTGCCATATCTGCAAGGTCCAATGACATTTCCTTCAGAGCCGGGCCTTCCAGTACCTTGACGTAGGTGTGGCATGCATCACAGGTGGCAATCCGGTACCCTGGTTCATCTTCCGACATGATGGTGTTGAGCTTTTCTGCATCCACGCTCTCACAGTTTGGACAGCCGATGAATCGATACGGGCCGGAGGTTCCGCAGAAGGAACAGTGTAAGCGGCGCAAAGGGCCCTCCAGGATGGAGGTGAGGGCTGACTGTGCCGAACAGAGGGGACAACGGCCATTCTCCCACTGCTTGCCGTCCAGCGGGTAGGCCTCTCGCAATGCGATGAAATAGGGCCTGCTCAGCAGGAACAGGATCGAGGTCAGTTCCTCTTTGCTGCAAGGAACAGTGGGAAAATCAGGAAATTCGTCGAGGGGAAACCGCATAAAGTCAATGGCACCGTTTTCCAGGGCTTGACATATCGGGTCAAAATCCTCAACAGGCAAATCGAAAATGGAGGCAAACAAGCGAAAAACAGCACCCGCACTTTCCTGGGGATAGCCCTTGGCATCCATGGGTGATATGGCAGATCTCGATTGGGGAAGAAGTTCACCGATCTCGCGGTGAAATTGCTGCCATTTGGCGTAGAGCTCAAGCGGCTCTTTGAGGTGCGGCCGTTGTTCGATCAACGCCTGGGTATCTATGGTCATGGTTCTCCTTAATACCTTACAGATTGTTTTCTTGTTTTTTCATAAAAACAATCTGTAAGGCGCTTATCCCGTTCATCGGGGTTATGGAATTTTGGGGGGGGTAAAGGCGATCGGCGCACCGGTCAGCCCTTCTTCGAGGAAAATCCGCAGTTCTTCTTTTTCCAGAGAGGTAAGCTGCAGGGCATTCAGCGCGGAGTTTCCCTTGCCGCCTCCAGCGTGGAAGAATTCGATGACTTCATCAAGGGTCGCGTAGATTCCGTTGTGCATGTAGGGAGCCGTTTTGGCGATCTCTCTGAGTGTGGGAGTCCTGAATGCCTTCCAGTCCTTCTGGTCTTTGGTGATAAGGTATCTTCCAGGATCTTCAGAGAGGGTCCGGAATTCCTCGAAATGGGAGATCTTGGCGACAAACCGACGTGTTGCTGCGATCCGTGGATCTTTCAAGTGCTCAGGGTTTTCGGGGACGTTGAGCACATGAAAACGGTCGTCCGCCAGACTAACACCGTAATGACATTCGGTGCACTTCCCTTTGCCGATGAAGAGTTCGTATCCTTTCAACGCCTTTGGTGAGAATGCTTTGGTGTCTCCGCTCAAGAAGCGGTCAAGGGGCGTATCTCGGGAGACAAGGGTTCGCTCAAAGGCGGCGATGGCCATGGCAACACGCTCCCGGGTTACATCGCCGTCGCCGAACACTTTAGTGAATTCTGCAACATATTCCGGCACGGTACGGATCTCTTCCTCCATGAAATCGAGGTTCTGGTTCATCTCAAACGCCGACATCATTGGAAACAGGGCCTGTTCCTCAAGGCTTGCTGCTCGTCCGTCATGGAAGAGAGACCGCTGAAACGCCACGCCTATGAGCGTGGGAGAGTTACGCCAGTTGCGGGTTGTGGGATAGTTCAGCGAGATATCGATGCCGTCGCTGAAGCCCTGCTCGGGATCATGGCAGGTTCCACAGTTCATGGTCCCATCGCCGGACAGGCGCCGATCGAAAAAGAGCTTCTTGCCCAGCTCAATCTTAGCCGGTGTCTGCGGATTCTGCTCCGGGACGGGGACATCCCTGAATGGTTCCAGTTTGCCTGCCAGAAGGCCTGTGGGAAGACACAGGCCCGCCAGCAATATCCACAATAATACTCTCATACCGTCACCTCTGTGTTTTGTTCAGCTGCTCATCGATGATCTTTTTGAAATATTCGAAAGGTCGGTCACCAACCACCTGTCGGCCGTTGATATAGAACGTTGGTGTGTTGTAGAGATCAATGGACTCGGCAAGCTTCAGGTCAGTGTCAATATCCTTCGCATGGGCCCCTTTGTCAATGGACTCGGTAAACTTCTTGAGGTCAAGGCCCAGTTCTCCGGCATAGGCAATCAGGCTGGCTCGATCCAGCTTCGGCGAACGGGTGATGAGAATGTCGTGCATCTCCCAATACTTGCCCTGATCTTTTGCGGCCAGGGATGCCTCAGCGGCGATTCTTGCGAAATCACGGTATTTGTAGGGATAATTTTTAACCACCAGCCGGATCTTGTTGGGGTAGGCCTGGAATATCTGTTTGACGGTCGGACCGGCCGCCACACAGTGGGCTCACTGGAAATCGATAAACTCAATGATTGTCACCGGGGCGTCGACTGGCCCCTTGGATGGTGAGTTACCTATCGGGATTTCAATTCCCTTCTCCTCTGCCGCCTGCGCTACCCCAAAGAGCAGCAACGCACATACAAAGATCAGTAGTCTTTTTATCATATCAAATAAAAAAGGGGATACAATGAATGGTATCCCCTTTTTTCCTCATAATTGAATAGAGTTATAATGAGCCAGGGGCTACATCTTCCCGATCGCTTTTATCCATTTTGGATGTTTCTTCCGGGCATCCTTAAGAGGCATCATCCCGTTCACCATAATCTGCAAGGTCCCTGGATTTGCCAGGGTCCCAAGATACATATGAACCGGAACTGCGATCACCAAAACGACGAATGACACATTATGAATAATATGGGAAAGGAGCATTACGGTCCTATTATCTTGAAAGAACCATAAGCCGATTCCAGAAATGATGATGGCAAATCCGAACGCGACAACGGCTAAATAATAGAGCTTCTGGCCGGGATTGTATTTCCCCATGGGTGGAACCTTTACCTTGTGGGAGAGGTAGCCGCCTGCCACCTTGAACCATTGCAGGTCATCGGCATCGTATTCAAGGGATTCAATGAGATAATGATGCAGTGAATAAAGAAGGGAGAGCGCAAAGGCTATTCCCAACCAATTATGCACTGTTTTCATGGTATTGAACCCGCCGAACACGGAACCGATGGCGTCGACATGGAACAAAAAGCCAAATCCCGTCAACATCAGCAGGATACAGGAGCCGGCCAGTATTAAGTGGTTCACGATCTCGTCGGTACTTGATTTTCTTATCATCTCTACCATATCACACCTCCTCTTCCTTTTCCTCTTCCTTGTGGGGGCCAATGGCCAGATAGTGAATCGCTGCTGCTGCAACTACACCGCCCAGACCGATTAACGAGAGTGGTTTTAAATACGTGTGCCAGAAGACCACGCTGGTTGGGATGGTTGGATTCTCAAGCATCCCGTAAAGTTTTGGTTCATCCTTGAATGCGTAGATCGTGCCCAGGCCACCCAAGTCTTTTTCGCCGTAAATTGTTTTGAAGCCCTCTTTTTGGGCAGCACTGATCAGTTCATCCCGATCCCCAAACTTTAAGGCACCGGTGGGGCAGGTCTTCACACAGGACGGTGTCATGTCAGCTGCTATACGATCGGCACAGAGATTACATTTGGACATCTTGCCATCTGCACCGTAGCGGGGGACATCAAAGGGGCAGGCGCTGGAGCAGAGTTTGCACCCGATGCACTTTTTGTGGTCAAAGGCCACGGCGCCTTCCGGTGTTCTGAATAAAGCACCAGGAGAGGGACAGATTGTCATACAGCCGGCATCGTCGCAGTGCATGCACCGCCTGCTCAGAAAGAGCCAGCGCACTGGATCTATCTGTGATGGGACTTCACTGAACTGAATGATATTAAAGGCGGTACCGGCCAGATCCGGTGGGTTCTGGTAGGTACCGTTGTTCTTGGTCTTGATCGGGTCGAGCTGGTTCCAGGACTTGCAGGCGACCTGGCAGGCCCTGCAGCCGATGCAGTTCTCCGGTGTTACAAGGATCGCCTTGCGTTTTTTTGTGGTATCGTTTGTCATGATGTCCCCCTTATGCCTTCCGGACGTTGACCATGAAGGCCTTCGACTCGGGTATCATTGTATTAGCGTCGCCCACGTTCGGCGTAAGCAGGTTGGCGCTGTCATAGCCGCTGCCATCCTCGGGAAACTGCCAGCCGAAATGCCAGGGAATACCGACCTGATGAACGGTGGAGTTCATGATCTTAAAGGGTTTGAAACGTTCGGATACCATTGCGACGGCCTTGACTTCGCCGCGTCCGGAGGAGACGATAACCGTCTCTCCATTGGTGAGTTTCAACTCCTTGGCAAGCTCGATACTCATTTCCACGAAGTTCTGTGGCTGCATTTCCAGTAACCACGAACAGTGTCGCGTCATACAGCCGGTCTGCCAATGCTCTGATACTCGATAAGTGGTCCCGACAAACGGAAAACGGGCGTCGCAGGAGTAAGAGACATCTATCTTGTCACCAAAGATCTTGATGGTCGGATTGATCCGCTGCTTGGACATGGCATTTTCCTCGAGTGGACATTCCAGAGCCTCATAATGTTCCGGAAACGGACCCTCCACGAGGCCGGGCCCGAAAATTGAGGCGACACCGTCCGGCTTCATGATAAAAGGAAACTTTCCGCCGGCTTCGGCCATGGGAGGAGCTGGTCCATCGGGGATATCGCCTTCCCAGACTCCTGGCTTGCCGGTTGGCGCAAGCTTGGTGGCATTCCATTTGAGGAGCTGCCGGGTTGCATCCCATGGTTTACCCTGCTGGTCCACTGAGGCGCGGTTATAGATGATCCGCCGGTTTACCGGCCATGCCCAGGTCCATCCGGGGTAGAGGCCAAGCCCGGTGGGATCTTCCTTGCCCCGTCGTTGCATCATGTTGACGGCTTTTCCATCCTTCTGGATATAGGAATTGCAGTATATCCAGTTGCCGCAAGAGGTGGTTCCGTCCGCCTGCAGAGAGGGGAAGCTTGTGACCAGATCCCCTTTCTTGCCGATGAGTTTCGGTGGATCAACCTTGGTGTCATAGACATCTTCAAGCCAGTAGCCATTAATTTCTTTGGCAATGCTATGAATGTCGACATGCTTGACCTTGCCGGCAGCATCCTTTTCCCCGTAGTTCCAGGTCAGGTTCATGATCGGATCGGAGTAAGCACCGCCTTCTTTTTTATAAAGTTCTTTGACCTTGAAAAAGAGCTCGTTGATAATCTCGGCATCGGGCAAGGAGTGGCCGATGGGTTCTATGGCCTTGTAGCGCCACTGGGCCCAACGTCCCGAGTTGGAAATACTTCCTTCTTTTTCCATCGATGAGCAGCACGGCAGCATGAACACCTCGGTCTGGATGTCCTTGGGATTCATCCCGGGCCCACGCCAGAAGGAGCCGGTCTCATTGTCGAAAAGGTTGACATTCACCAGCCACTTGAGCTTGGTCATGGCCTGGCGGGTCTTGTTGGAGTTCGCCCCTGAACAGGCAGGATTCTGGCCCCAGGCGAAGAAACCCTCAAATTCTCCCTTGTACATCTTGTCGAAAATCGTCAGCCATGAAGCGTTCATTCCCACATCCAGCTTCGGCATCCAGGAATAACCAAAATCATTCTCCTTGGTCCCTGCGGCACCGTAAGTGGCCTTGAGATAGCTTGTGATGTATTTATTGCGATTGCCCCACCAGTTAACGCTCTTTGGTTCTTTGGTCGTGGGGGTGTTGTCCTTGATATAGGTCGCAAGGTCTACCTGGGCTGCATTTGGTACTGGGTTGTAGCCGGGCAGGATATGGAACAGAAGTCCCTGGTCGGTGGAGCCTTGGACGTTGGCCTCACCACGCAGGGCGTTGATGCCGCCGCCGGCGATGCCCATGTTACCGAGCAGAACCTGAATGATGGTCATGGCCCTGATATTCTGGGTGCCGACGGTATGCTGGGTCCAGCCCATGGCATAGCACTCGGTGCCGGCCTGGTCTGGTTTGCCAGTTGCTCCGAACAGCTTGTAGACCGCCATAAGCTTATCCATGGGGGTTCCGGTGATATTGACGACTTTTTCCGGAGTGTAGCGGGCGTATTGTTTTTTCAACAGCTGGAATACGCAGTTCGGGTTTTCCAGGGTGGGATCTTTCAGGGCAATGCCATTTTCATCCTTCTGGAAGGACCAGGTTGCCTTGTCATATTTTTTCGTCTCCGCGTTGAACCCGGAGAACAGGCCATCCAGATCCGCCGGGCCTTTGAAGTCCGGGTTGACCAGAAAGGAGGCATTGGTATAGTCAACAACGTATTCTTTGAAGTAGAGGTTGTTGTCAAGAATGTATTTGATCATGCCGCCAAGGAAAGCGAGGTCTGTTCCGGAACGGAGGGGCGCATACAGATCTGCTTTTGCGGCAGTCTGGGTGAACCGTGGGTCTACACAGATGAGTTTCGCACCCTTATCCTGGGCGCGCTTAATCCACTTCATTGAAATGGGATGATTTGAGGCAGGATTGCTTCCCATCGCCAGGATAACGTTGGCGTTTTTCAGGTCAATCCAGTGATTTGTCATTGCACCGCGTCCGAACGACTCTGCCAGAGCCGCAACAGTTGCGCTGTGTCAGATACGCGCCTGGTGTTCTACATACACCAGGCCCCAGGACCGGACAAGTTTTTGCAGCAGGTAGCACTCCTCATTGTCAAGGGCGGCGCTGCCGATGTGGGCGATACTGTCCATCCGGTTGACCACAAATTCCTTCTCGACCATGATCTCGGTGCCATCGGGTTGCTTTTCCTTGACCTTGGCCTTCTTGACTGTCTTGAAGTTCTTGTCCCGGGAGTCCTTGACCAGACGGGCAATTCTGTCCAGTGCCCAGTCCCACTCCACTTGTTTCCACGCCGTTGCACCGGGCTCGCGATACAACGGTTTAGGTACCCGCGTCTCGTTGTTGACAAGTTGGATCACCGAAGAACCCTTGGCGCAGAGAGCACCTTCATTGATTGGATGATCAGGATCGCCCTCGGTATTGATAATCTTGCCATTTTCCTGGTAGACGATGATGCCGCATCCTACGGAACAATAAGGACAGACAGTCGTCGTTTGCTTGGCGTTCTTGATCCTCAAGTCCTGGGCATAGGCCTTTGCAGGGTTGAGGTTGACGCCAAGCGATGCGACCAGCACGGTGCCGCCTGACAGTTTTAGAAAATCCCGCCTTGATACTCCCATTGAAGACTCCTTTCTTGTGTATCACAAGTGAGGTAAGAAGTGTGAAGCCCGGCACACCTGCACCGGACCGTATCCCATATCTTATCGCGTCTTCCAGTTCCTTTCTTGCCAAACATAAGGAAACTGGATCGAGCGACCCTGCCATGGACGTAGAAAAATTATTCTGTCCATAACACGGAAATGAAAGGAAGCCACACCATGTAGATAGCAAGGGGGATGATTTCCTAATCAAATCTAAGGAAATTATATATAACAGGGAGATAGAAAATACATCAGTATATTCCTTTTTTTTATGTAAGGAGATTGCTGATATATATGTAAGGAATAAACCTACATGGAGGGGATGGGGAAGGGCGATGGATGGGTTAACGCTCTGTAAAAAGAGGTAAAAGCATTTTTCAGGTTGAGAAATTAGTTCAAAACAAGAAAAAATCAAGGGTTCAAAAAACGAATCATCATGTCTCAATAACAGCGTATGGGTTACTTTATAAACGATCTTTTTAGCATGTCAACGACAAAGCTAAGAACGAACCAGTACTAACCAATACAGACAATGAGAAGATTGGGCTAAATGGTGGGAGTAGGATTAAGATTTTAGCGGGATACAATTATATCCGTGGGTAACGTGAGGGGAGCAACACGAAGCTGGTGCTTTTTCTCCCCTACAAAGATAGTAAGCTCTCTTAGAGAAATACCTATAGGGACTGCATGCAGAAAAGCAACAACTCTGCCGGCAAATATGTTGCTTATGCGGTTTAATTGGGTGGGCGGGGGGCTGGTTCAGCGAGGTATATGGTCATCGGGGGATAGAGGGGAAAGTCTGGAAGAGTTAGGCGTGGGTGGACAGAAGAAGCTGAAGGCTGAAAGGGCAAGCCTGATTCTCAGGGGGCTTTGCAGAGGGCGCAAAAGATGGTGCGTAGAGTCTGTTCGTCAATGGCGGTCTTGAGCTGCTCTTCGTACTCGTCCTGTTCTTCCTCGTACTGGTCAATGACAAGCGGAATGGAGAGTGCCTCCAGCGGTGTATGGGGAATGGGTTCAGAATCAATCTGATCCAGGTAGTAGCGGTTGTTCTCGATCCAACGCTGGCAGTCGTCATGGCTGCCAATATAGGTGAAGATCAAGAACTGATCGCGTTTCAGGGCGATCGAGCGGAATCCGCAGGAAAGATCGTATTTACGACAGTCATTGAGCCGCACTTCGCCATGGCGGGTGCGTTTGCATTCCGCTTCCTCGTGCAGGGGGTTGGCTTGGAGTTTGGCGATAATCTGTCTGGTCCTTTCAGCCACAATACGTTCGTTCTTGCCGGCCTTGGACATGAAAATCAGTCGTTTGGCAAATCGACGGGTCTGATGAATCTCCAGGGCAATATTTTCCATAATGTATTGTTTTAGCGTACAGGAAGAATGTTCATGGTTGCGGAGCCAGGATAAAGAGCTCCGCAACCCCGAGATTAGCAGCCGCAGGAACCACTGGAACAGGAACCGCTGGAGCAGGACCCTGCTGCAAGTTTGTTTTCGGAACTGACCGAGAAGCCGCTGCTCCCGCCACACCCGCAGCCGGAGGGCTCGACATAATCGATCTTGATGGCCCCGGTGGTTGTAAACAGGGACTTGTCCACAAGAAACATGACGCCATCCTGTTCAAAAACCTGATCGGAGATTTTCTTGTCATCATCCAGTCCAAGGCCGAGGTTCGTTCCCGAACAACTGCTCTGCATGAGCACTCGGATGGCTGAGCTGATGTTGTTTTTACTCATATACTCTTTGAGATTTTGAACGGCAGATTCTGAAATTTCAAGCATGTTTTTCTCCTTTTTCGTCGGAATGGATGGGGTGGTCAATGGACTGGTGATTCGGATCATTGGCCTTTATTGTCTCGGATGCCATGAATAATGAACTACTCTCTGAAGCAATTGTTCTTCGCAGAATGATGATTCGTAATCCTTCAGCAATAGCTAGCGGCAACACTATCGTTTTCCGGATTCAATCATGTCCTTGCTACCGGCACATAATCGATCTTTATTATCTATATGTCAAATTTATATTTTCTATGATTACAGAGACAGGAATTGGTTCTATAGATAGTAAATATCTGCTCGCGATGGCGAGTATTTATGATTAAAGCCACTTAAATCAAATAGTTACTTTATGGCAACATCGTTGCGGAAACTTTGTACAGCGAAAGGCCCCGAATGTTTTCTTGCCGCTGGTGTTGAACCTAAAGCGCACAGCAGGAACAAATTGCACATGTCCACCTAAAGATATAAGGGGGCAAGTGGTGGATCAGGCAGGCTTGTCTCGGCAAAGTGAGAGTGGATCATGTCTACAACCTCACCAATGGCCTTTTCCACCGAGGGGCTGCAGTCGCGGGTGAATTCAAAATAGTCCTCTGCCTCAATGAGCAGAATCCTCAGTCGGGGAGGCATTTCCTCTGGAAAGAGATCATAGCCGACCTTCAGGGTAGAGCCAAGGGTAACAGCATGGGAGGATGCCAGAAGGTGATTCGCAAAGATGTCGTCAATCGTCACCTCAGTGATAGTCCCTCCTGGATAGCCGACCATGGCGGCATCAATGATGATGACATCTTCATACCCCATGATCTTGTCGTTGACCTCAAACCCGACACCAAAAATTATTTCCACATCAACGGCCAGGCCCGAGCGCGAGATACGTTCGGCTACCTCGATACCCGCCCTGTCGTCTTTCAACATGGGATTACCGATTCCACAGACAAGCGATTTGTGTTTCATAAGAAAACTCACAGAGGTGCTGGGCAGCCCTCTTAGGGCTGCCCAGCAAAGGAAAAAGAGATTTAGAAATTCTTCAAGGTTTGCGTTAATTCCTTCCGGTCGTTGTAGATCTTTATTTCAACCGGTGAGGAGCCTGGACGGACAGCATGGGTAGCGCAGCCAAGACAGAGGTCGTAGGGCCGGTAGGCCATCTCGATATGATTGAGAATGCCCTCGTCAACCTTGCCGTTTCTGATGAAGTGTTTCGCTGCCTTGCGGACCGCCAGGTTGATGGGCCCCTTGTTATGGGTGGTGGCAACGACGATATTGGCATCGGTGACGATCCCGTTTTGATCCGTGGTGTAGTGGTGAATCAGGGTTCCGCGTGGAGCCTCAATGATTCCGACGCCCTCCCCGGTCACTGCACCGAGTGGCGCCCGCGCATCCTTACTGGTGATTTCGGGATCCTTGGCCAGCATGCGAATCCTTTCCGCGCAGTGGAGCAGCTCGATGGCTCTGGCCCAATGATATCCGAGGATATTGTGGACCGGCTTGCCGCCAAAGGTGGCAAAAAACTGCTGAAAGGCCTCGTTCGCAAGTGGCGTGGTCAGCCCCTTGCCCACATTAAAGCGGGCCAGTGGGCCCACGCTGTACAGGCTGGTTCCCTCTCCTTCGACAATACCTTTCCAACCGATCTTCTTCTGATAGGGCATCTTCAGATAGGTCCAGGGCAGCACTCGCTCGGAAATGTAGTCCATATACTCCATCCCGGAGAAGGAGTAGAGTTCCTTGCCGTGCATATCAATAACTTTCTGGGTTCCGTCATACAAGGCGATATACCCATTTTCGTCAACGGAGCCCATATAGTTCACCGGCACCTTGTACATCTCGCCGGTGACAAGTTCCATATAGGCAGGATTCTTGAGCACGACATCGTCGAAAACCTTCAAGGTCAGCTGACCGAGTTCCACGAGTTCTTCCGACCATGCCTCGATATCTTTCCGCTCTTCCTCATTGAGAGTCTTGGACCAACCGCCGGGGATGGCGGCGACCGGATGGATTGGCTTGCCCCCAAGCAGTTCAAAGATTTTAACCGCCAAACCCCGTTTACGCAGCACTTCACGGCCAAGATCAGCGCCAACGGCATTGATCAAGCCGATCACATTCCGTTGTGCGGCAGGTGCTGATGGCCCGACAACAAAATCAGGAAGCCCTAAGGCATAAAGAACAACCGCATGGTCCTCTACATAATGGGCATTGAAGTAGAGCTCACGAAGTTTGATGGCCGTCGGTGTCGGCACCACCCCATAGACCCCGTCAGAGGCCTTCATGGCGGCGGTAAAATGAACACCACGACAGACGCCGCAGATGGTTGAAACGGTTCGAGGAATTTCTTCAATGGGCAGGCCGACGAGGAACTTCTCAAAACCGCGAAACTCAACGACCTGGAAAAAGGCCTCATCGACATTGCCGTTTTCATCAAGGAAAATGGCGATCTTGCCATGTCCCTCAAGTCGGGTGAGCGGGTTTATTTCTATTTTTTTCATGTAAAACCTCCTTTAAAAAGCCCTGATTGAGACTACATCTTCCGGGGAAGAGTGCCTGATGGAAGGGCATAACGGTAAAAGAACTTAGCCAGATTTGGATATTTTTCCATGAGGCTCGCCGTAGCGTCCTCGCTGCCGAGAATGGAAGCGATGCTGGTGAGGGCCTGGGCGCCGTAATCCTCGTTGCCGGGGATCGGCCCGCCGCAGCCCCGGCAGGGGATGTTCACGTTGAGGCAGGAGCCGCCGCAATCCCCTTGGGTGATCGGTCCAAAACAGAGATAGCCCTGCTGCAGAAGACAGACGTTATCATCGGGAATCCCGTCCACCATGCGCAGGACCTTGTCCACCATGATCCGGCCGCCGTTTCCATTGCGGGTAGGATTGCGCTTGCACACATCGCAGACGGCCTTGCCGTTGGTGATCCAGGAGCCTTTGGGAGGCAGCTGTTTTGTGACCAGCGCGCCTATAGCAACTTCCACGTGGGAATGATGCGGAGGGCAGCCGCCGATATAGTAGTCCACATCGACAATCTGGTTGAGGGTTCGGACCTTATCCTCGTAAGCCGGCAGGGTCAGGTCATACTTGCCGTCCACCAGACAATGGGGAGAAGGATAAACATTGTCCGGGTTGTCGGTGGTGGTGGTATTTTTAAATGCCTTGGAGAAGAGTTCCTCTTTGGTATGCAGACTGCCCATTCCGGCGGTGCCGCCAAGGGCTGCACAGACCCCGAAGGCGATCAAGGTCTTGGCTTTTTTACGCATGACCTTGGCCATATGAATATGTTCATCAAGACGAATCATGCCGTCGATAAAGGCGACATCGATATACCCGTCGTCCATCGCTTCAAGGTCATGGTATTTCACATCGGCCACGGTGGGAGCCCAGAAAACTACCTCAAGATGGGCCAGGGCATCGACTAGCTTTTCTGAGAGGTCAACAACGGCCATTTCACAGCCGGCACAACCACCCAGCAGCAGAAAACCAACTTTTAATTTTTCACTCATTTATCAATTCCTCCTCTTTTTTCAAGGGATTGGGACCAAGGGCAATTAGTTCTTCGGTGAACTCGGTGATAACCTTGGCAAATTTCTGTCCCTCTGCCCCGGAGATCCACTCAAGCCTGAGACGACGGGGATCAAATCCCATATCCGCAATAAGTTTAGAGAGCAGATCCATACGATTTTTTGTCTTGTAATTGCCATCTTTATAGTGACAGTCACCAAAATGGCACCCGCCGACAAGAACGCCGTCAGCGCCTTGGGCAAGAGCCTGGAGGACATACTCGGGCTTTACCCGACCCGAACAGGGAACCTTGATCAGTTTCACGGTGGGGGGATATTTGCAGCGCAGATTGCCGGCAAGATCTGCACCCGCATAGGTGCACCATTGACAGGCAAATCCAACGATATTTGGACTAAATGACATAATTACATTCCCTCCTTGATGCGACGGTTGTCGCTTTGAATCTCAGCTATGATCGGATTACGGTCGATTTGGGAAATACTGGCCACCTGCTGGGGTTCAAAGCCCATGGCCAGGGCCAGTAACTGGGTGTAATAAAAGGTGGGGATAGGCTCGAAATCAATCTCCCCACGCCCTTTTAAAATCGGTTGCGACATATCAAACTGCATAAAACAGGAGGAGCAGGTGGTGACGATCATGTCGGCATCGGTTTCTTCTTTGATCGAGAGCAGTTTTTCTTTAAAGAGCTTGAGGGATTTCTCCGCATCGGTGGAGCGCATCCCGCCCATGCCGCAGCAGCCTTCGAGACGGGAGTAATGACATACCGTCGCGCCTGTCACCTCACACAACTCTTTTAACATCGTCGGGTAGTAGGGATTGTCCTCTTTAACCTTATAGACATCAGAGGGCCAGAGGGTGTGACAGCCGGTCTGGACGGCTATCTTCAAACCATCCAGCTTATATTTGAGGTTCTCCCGTATTTTCGTGAGGCCGATTTTCTTGTGGAGTACATGGCCCACATGATAGATATCGGACGTTCCCTTGTATTCGCGGTTGATCTTGGCCAGACTATTGTTGACAGCAGTTCGGGTCGCGGGGGTTTCCAGAAAATGCTTGGCCTCGGAGAGCACCCCGAAGCAGGAGTTGCAGCCGGTCATGATGTCGACATTTTTCCCCTCCGCGATGGTGATATTCCGGCTGGAGATGGCGCACCAGGTGTTCAGATCAAAAGACGGGGCAGTGCCCCAGGCGGGACAGCAGCCCGCACCTTCAAGATCCACCGGCTGAACACCCAGAGCTGGGAATATCTTCCTGAATGACTGCTCTATATCTGGATTCTTGAGCGGAATATTGCATCCGAGATATAATCCAATTTGTTCCATTATTTTCTATCTCCTAAGGTTAAAATAATCCCAGTTCACCCATGGGACTATTGTCCATGAGAGTCCGAATCTCTTGTTGGGCTGCCTCGTTAAAGGCAGAAGTGGGGGTCTCTTCAGGCAGGCCGACCTTTCTGCGGGCCTCCTTCGGATCGGTGAAGACGGCGTGACCGGTCTCATACAGATTCATCTGACTGGTGACGGATGAGGTCGAGAATGCCAGCTCATTGGCCTGATAGCGCCGGAAGGCAAAGACAACCTCCTGCGGACGAACACCCTGGGGACAGACCTCGGTGCAGCGATTACAGGCTTGGCAGCCCCAGCTTGAAGAATTTTCGATATTTTCCTCGAGCTGGCCATTCAGCAGGTCTTTTATCAGTGCCCTGCAGAGCAAGGGGAAACCGGCCTTGACGCCTGGACAGATTGCTGAACAAGCACCGCACTGGACACACTTCTGAATGCCGTGCCCACCGTTAGCCTTGATGATCTTGATGGTTTCATCAATTTTTTTCTGGTCGATAATCATGTTTTTCTCCTTATGCTGTCAGGGCAGCGATCTGTGCATAGATCTGCTCATCTTCATAACCGTGCAGTTTGATGGCGGCAGACGGACAGGCGGATGTGCAGACACCGCAACCTTTACACGATGACATTTCAATAACGGCGTGGCGTTCGATGACACCGCGTGCCCGGTCGGTATAATCCCGCATACTGATGGCATGATACGGACAGAGCGGCTCACAGATCCCGCAACCGCTGCATTTTTGCGAATCAATCTCGGAGATGGTTGCCTCGATTTTCACTCTTCCCTGGGCAAGGGGGACGGCAGCAGCAGCGGCGGCACCTTTGGCCTGGGAAACGGTATCTGGAATATCCTTTGGTCCCTGGCAGCAACCGGCGATGAAGAGTCCGGCTACAGCGGTCTCCACTGGCCCGAGTTTGGGGTGGAGTTCACGGAAGAAATCGTTGCCGCAGAACTGCAGACCAAGCTTTTGGGCAAGGGACGTGGCATCGGGCGGCAGTTCGACGGCAGTGGCCAGAATAACCAGATCGGAGTTGTATTCGATGCTTTGACCGGCCTCCATGTCGTAGGCCAGAACTCGCAGTTGATCACCGGGCAGCATCTCTAGGCCGCCAACCTTGCCTTTGAAGAAGTTGATGCCCATCTCGCGGGCGCCGGTGTAGTACTCGTCGTAGCCCTTGCCGGCGGAGCGGACATCAATGAAATGCATGTTAATGACCAGATCCGGATATTTTTCTTTTAGGAGCCGGGCCTGCTTGATCATGTACATGCAGCAGAAACGCGAACAGTGGGTATGGAAATTGACATCGCGCGAGCCCACACAGGAGACAAAGGTCATGGTATGTGGTTTCTCGTTGTCGGAGGGGCGCAGCAGCTTGCCGCCGGTGGGGCCGGTTGCCGAGATGAGGCGTTCGAGTTGCAGAGCGGTGATGACATTTGGTGACGCCGGAGCCATTTCTTTGAACCAGCCCTTGTCCATGACCTGATAGCCGGTGGCAACGACAATGGAGCCGACCTTGATTTCCTTGATGGTGCCGCCTGGATCAAGGGGAAGGGAGCGATCGATGGCTCCAGCCCGGCAGGCCCGTTCGCAGGGGGCAAGGATTGCTTTGCCGGTTTTTTCGTTGATTTTTGGCTGGGTACCGATGGTTCGACCGGCACAGTTGATGCAATGTTCGATATCAACAACGGCCTTCTTTGGCACAGCCTGGGGAAACATAATATAGGCTGCCCTTCTGTCGGAGAGGCCGCCGTTGAAGAGATCGGGGGTCTTGGATGGGCATTTGTCGGCGCAGTCGCCACAACCGGTGCATTTTTTCCAGTCAACATAGGTCTGTTTCTGCCGAACCTTGACATTAAAATTGCCGATATAGCCATCAACGTCGGCGACCTCGGAGTAGGCCAGGGTCTCGATATTCGGATGATTGAACGCCTGAACCATCATCGGTGTAAGGATACAAGCTGAGCAGTCGTTGGTGGGGAAGGTCTTGTCGAGCTGGGCCATGATTCCGCCGATTGATGGCTCTTTTTCTACCAGGTAGGTTTTGTGGCCCATATTGGCGAGTTCCAGGGCGGCACTGATACCGCCGATGCCGGCACCAATCACGAGGGCCGCATTGGTCACATCGACAAACTTGTCGTGCAGGGGGTGAAGGTAGCGGGCCTTTCCCACGGCTGAAGCAACCGCGAGTTTTGCTTTTTCGGTGGCTCCCTCGTGGTCGTTTCCGTGCACCCAGCTTGCCTGGTCACGAATGTTCGCCATTTCGAACAGGTATTTGTTTAATCCGGCCTTTTCAATGGCGGCCCGGAAGATCGGTTCGTGGGTTCTTGGCGTACAGGCCGCCACAACAACCCTATCGACCAGTCCGTCGCGGACATCCTGTTTGACCATTTCCTGTCCGGAATCCGAACACATGAAAAGATCTTTACGGGCGATCACCACGTCCGGCAGCGATTCTGCAAAATCGCGCACCGCCGAGACGTCGATGACGCCCGCAATATTTGAACCACAATGACAGACATACACCCCAACTTTTGCCATTTTTGCCTCCGTTGACATTAATAATGAACTACCGTTTGGACCAACTGCAACCCCGCAGAATTATGACCAGCAATCCTTCAGGAACTGCTGTCAATAACCCTATCGTTTTCCCTACTTAACCATGCCTTTTGTTCAAGTTGTGCATGCTTAATTGATATTTTCCATAAGTCAAATTTGTATTATCTATGACTTCGTGTGCAAGAATTGGTTGTTTGAATAACAGGAAGGTTTGTGGATGGCTTTTTGTCGTGATTAGTTGTTTTAAATTAATTGTTTAGTTCATCATGAATTGTTGATGACGTTGTCCATCTGATTGCGCCAAGGGGTTTCTTAGGCTTTTTAATTTAAAAAAATATGCACAGTAGGCACATAACGCACACTGGAATGGTGAATGGAAGTCTTGCCGAGAAGTAAGACGCGGGAGGTTGGCGATGGTGTTGGGATAAGTAGGGAGGTTCACAGACGGGTTGTATCATGACGGAGTGGTGCGCCATTTGTTCAGGGCTGTTTTTTATGGGAGCCAGGGGAGGAGCAGGGTGATGGTGGATGGCATAGAGAGGTTAGTCTCCGGGAATTAGGGGGCTTCCCGGAGACTAACGAATACGGAGGGGGATGGTGTGTAGATTGAGGTAAAATCCATGGATTTAATGCCCCGGCCAAGGTGTGTGTAAAGAGCTCTTTGCACACAGCCCGGTGAACAGAGGGTGCTGCTGTTCATAGGCAAGATCCTTTAGGCAGTGCAGGTGTTTAGAGATCAGGCAAATGATTTATTCTAACCCCGGTGAACGGGATAAGTGCCTTATCAGAAAAAATTCATTTAAAAAACAAGAAGTTTTTCTGTAAGGCACTAAAATCTTACCCAAAGCCAGAGACTGCCAAGCAGGAAAGGGTGAGTATTGTTCCGAACCTTAATTCCGGAGCCTGTTTGTCAACAGAGAGCAATCGCTCTCATGTTTAGTTTTTTTCCTTTCGGTAGGATTCTGCGAGCAGGGAAATATAGTGAACCACCGCTTGCTCTTCGCCGCCGCGGTGGACATTGTCGAGAAGCTGCATCATGCAGGCAGGGCACCCAACGGAGACCGTGTCTGCCTTGGTCCGGTTGATATCTTCTATCTTTTTGCGACCGATGATGGAAGATGTTTCATAGTGCGACAGGACATAGGATCCGCCGCTGCCGCAGCAGGCGTCGGGAGCCGACATCTCCTTGAAGGTAATGCCGGGAATGCTTTTGAGAATCTCACGCGGTTCGGCAAAGACCTTCATCGATTTTTTGAGATGACAGGAGTCGTGGTAGGTCACCACCCGTTCCACCCGGCCTTTGGGCTGCCGCAGAGTGATTACCCTGGTGAGAAAGGTGGAGATATCATAGGTTCGTTTCGCCCAGTATTCGGCCCTGGGAGCGTAGACCGGATCCGCTGCCAGAATATCGCTATAGTCGTGCTGCCAGGCACCGCCGCAGGAACCGCAGCCGGTGATCAGATACTCGCAGCCGGTTTTGTCAAAGGCGTCGATGTTGTTGCGGGCAAGGGTCCGCACCGTTTCGATGTCGCCATGCACCAGGACCGGCACGCCACAGCAGTTCTGGGCCTTAGGGATATGAATCTCGATATTGTTGGCGGTCAAGACCTCGATCAGATCCATGCCCGCATCCGGATAGAAGTAGTTGAGGGAGTCGCCGGTGAAAAATGCCACCTTCATCCATGCGTTGTCGGCATTGACAACCTCTGGCACCCGTTCGCGCAGGGGGGTGATGTTGAGAGCAGGCATCTGGCGATCCCCATCGAAGCCGATGCCCCCGCCCACGAGGGCAAAGGGGGAGCGGGGCGAGATCGCCTTGCCTGTTTTGTCACTCTTGAAAGCCAGCGATTGCATGGCAGCACCGATACGCAGACCGGCGTCAAAGAGTTTGGGGTGTTTCATGGTGGAGAAGATCATCTTTTTCAGCCAGGGTAGGCCGTTTTTCCGCACCAGGGCTGCCCGCAAGGCGACGATGATCCTCCCAAAATCGACCTTGGTGGGGCAACCGGTCATGCAGGACTTGCAGACCAGGCAGTTGAACAGCATGTCGTACACCTGCGGATCGTCGAGCTCCAGTTCCCCATCCAGGACTGCTTCGGCCACCGCTATTTTTGAGCGGGTGACCGAGGTTTCTAGTTTCTCGGCACCATACACCGGGCAAACGGACATGCAGTTGCCGCACTTCATGCACTTGTCGAGTTCTTCACGGACAATGGCAAGGTCGTCGTGGTAGGTTTTTCCGCCCGGAGTCACCGGAGACTTTTCTGTGGTTGTCATGATCAGTTCTCCTGCAGGGGGACCATTTTTCCCGGATTAAGAATATATTCGGGATCAAGGGATTCCTTGATGCTGCGCATCAGGTTGAGCCCGCTTTGACCGAGTTCGTCGCCCAGATACTTCATCTTGGCAACCCCAATGCCATGCTCACCCGACAGGGTGCCGCCGAAACTGAGGGCCACCTTGAAGATTTCATCCACGGCCTGATGCACCCGCCCTATTTCTTCCAGGTTGTGTTTGTCACAGAGGATGGTGGGATGGAGATTGCCGTCACCGGCATGACCGAAGGTGCCCAGGGTCAGGTTGTATTTTTTGCCGATGCCCTCGCAGGCGATCAGCATATCGGTGATGCGTGAGCGCGGTACCGTGGCGTCTTCAAGGACAACGGTGTTGTTGAGGGAGGCCAGAGCAGGCAGGGCGTTACGGCGGGCAAGCCAGAGCTGGTCCCGCTCCTGGTCGGTTTCAGCCGCTTTCAAATCGCCGTTGTTGTCCTTGACAACCTGCATGACGGCCTCGGCCTCGGTGTGCACAAGATCCTCAGACATGCCGTCAACCTCGATCAGTAGCAGGGCCTCGGCTTCCACGGGCAGACCGATGTGGGCGAAATCCTCGACGGTGCGGATGGTCATTCGGTCCATGATCTCGAGGGTGGCCGGAATGACATGGGCTGCGATGATGCCGGCCACGGCGTTGCCCGCATCGGTGAGGGTCTTGAAAATACCCATCATGGTGCGGCGGTATTTGGGGGCCGGGATCAGTTTTGCGGTGAGCTCGGTAATAATGCCCAGAGTTCCCTCGGAGCCGACAAAGAGATTGGAAAAATCGTAGGCGGTGACGTTCTTCACGGTCTTGCCGCCGAAGCGCACCTTCTCACCATTGGCCAGCACCACCTCCATGCCCATGATGTAGTTCTTGGTGACGCCGTATTTGAGACCACGCAGGCCGCCGGAGTTTTCTGCGGCCGAGCCGCCCATGGTGGCGGTGGCCACCGTGCCGGGATCGGGCGGATAGATCAGTCCATGGGGGGAAACGGCGGCATTGAGGGCGGCGATGATCACGCCGGGTTGGACGACAGCGGTGAGGTTGGCGGCGTCGACCTCAAGGATCTTGTCCATCTTCTGGAAGGAGAGGACGATGCCCTTTTTCAGGGGCACCGCGCCGCCGCTCAGGTTGGTGCCGGCGCCGCGCGGATAAATGGCAATTTTATGTCGGCGGGCCAGATTTACAATTTCCTGGACCATTTCGGCGCTGGTTGGGAACACGACGATGTCTGGAGACTGTCGGGGGAGATCGGCGGTGGCATCGTAGCTGTAGGCCACCATATCGACCTTGCTGGTCAGTACATTGTTTTTTCCTGCCAAAGTCTCGAGCTGTTCAATAATGATTTTGTCAAGCATACGACTGTCCTCCTCTGGATTGCCCATAATGGGTTAGCCTGTGCGCCGCAATCACCTGATGCTGGTTGCTCATTGAGCGGCGGTATTGTTGTAATACCAATTATCACTTAAGAACTATTCTGTCAAATAAAAAAGACAGGGGGTCGCCCTCTTATTTCATTTCGATAGGAAGAATACAGTTCTTGAAATGCTCATGCCGAAGGTAAAAAGCCCTGCTACAAAAACGAGCAACGGGGACTTGGGAAATGAAGGGTGACAATTGAGGGACGTGAAGGTAAGACGGCAGGCAGGCCAGGGGAAGGCGTTGTCCTTGTGAGGGGGAAAAAAGATTGCCGGGAAAAAAAACTTCCCGAAGGGGTTGCGGAGGACAGGGTCAGGCAGGAATGCCAGCCACGTAAGCCATGCTGCGTTTTTCAGCAAAGGTGAGATGCTGCATCATCGCATTGCGGGCGCCTTCAGCATCTTTAGCACGAATGGCATCGAGGATGGCAAAATGATGGTTGTAAAGCAGGTTGTGATCTTCCTCGGTATTGTACACCGCCCGCCAGACACCGCGCTGAAACTCCTTCATCGCGTCAAAGATGGAATGCATCAGGTGCATCCAGACGATATTGTGGGTGGCCCGGGCAATGGTAATGTGGAAGTTGGCATCGAAATCTTCAGGGGGAAGATGTCCTTTCAGGTTTTTGTCCATGCCTGTGACGATTTCCTCAAGGCGGCGCAGATCTTCGGGCAGGGCGCGCTGGGCAGCATAGAAGGCGGTCCAGGATTCCATGCATTTACGAACCTCAATCACCTCCAGGGCTCGCTCCTGCTCGTTCCGGATCAGCTCCCTGAGGGAATTGCCCTGATTGGGATCGACCAGGGAGAGCACCACCGTGCCGCCACCCTGATAGGACATGACCAGGCCGGCTGAGGAGAGGATGTTCAAAGCCTCACGAACCGAAGGCCGGGAAACGCCGAACATCTGGGAGAGTTCCCGCTCGGGCGGTAATTTTTCGCCGGGGGTGAAATCACCCGCAAGAATCGACTCGCGGATCTGGTCGGCAATCTGGTTGGAAATTTTCTTGGGCTTGATCGGCTGGAATCGCATGGGCTTCCTGTAAAAAAAAAAGAAATGTTAACAATTATGTCAGGTCAATAGCATAGAACCTCTGAAAATGCAACGGTTTATCCATGGATTGAATTCGCGAATTTTTTTGTGACCGCCTGGTCCAGGGTAACAATAGTGTCGATCATGCTCTGCAACCCTTGTTTGAAGGGTCAGGTTTAAAGCTCAAAAAAGGCATCGGACGACAAGAAGGTCGTCCGATGCCTTTTCCCCTGCTTCTGAGGGCATCATCCGGCAACTGCGAAGATCATGCCCTGACCCCGATGAACGGGATAAGTGCCTTTCGCAGGTTCTTTTCTTGCAAAAAACAGGAAAAGAACCTGCAAGGCACTAAGAAGGGCCGGGTGACGAGCAGGGATTATGGAATCATCCACTGAAAATAATAGGCCTGGAGATAGACAATAATACAAACCAGGAAGGTCAGGAACAGTGAGTGCTTCAGGGTAAAACGGAACAGGGTGCCTTCCTCGCCGACCATGCCGCAGGCGGCGGTGGCCACTGCCAGGGACTGGGGAGAAATCATCTTGCCCATGACGCCACCGCTGGTGTTGGCCGCACCGGTGAGAATCGGGTTGATGCCCAGTTGTTCAGCGGTAGCCTTTTGCAAGCCGCCAAAGAGAACGTTGCTCGAGGTGTCGGAGCCGGTAAGAAAAACGCCGAGCCAACCGAGGATTGGGGCAAGAAACGGGAACCAGTGGCCGGTTTTGGTGAAGACCAGACCCAGACAGTTGGTCATGCCGGAGGAGTTCATGATATAGGCCAGGCCAAGAACCGAGGCAACGGTCAGGGCCGGAAAGCGCATGTCAAACAGGGTCTTGCCGGCGATTTTAGCAACATCGCCGAAACCTACGCCGCAGATCATGGCGGACAGGAAGGCGGCAATGAGGATGGCGGTACCGGCAGCGGACATGAAGTTAAAGTTATATTTTGCGGCGATCTTGATCGGCAGTTGGTCGGCTATTGCCTTGGTCAAGGCCTTGAACTGATCCTTTTCCACCAGTTTGTCCTTGATCAGGCCATCGCTCAGTTTTTTCAGTTCGTCGGATTTCTTGAAGATCGGTTCAAGGGCCTTGAATCGTTCCTCCGGCATGATTGCACCCTTGCCGGCGAGTTGCTGCTCAACCGTGGCCATCCCGGCCTCAAGCGCCTTGAGTTCACCGAGGACGGTGATTGCCTTAGTCATCTTTTCGTCGGCCTTGGGAAGGGCGGCAGTCAGCTTGTCGATCTCGGAGGTGATCACGGTGATCTTCTGCAGGCCGACCTCAGGGGTGGTGACTTTTTTGATGATCATATTGTCAAGGCCGGTGACGGGAATGACGACCATACTCTTGTTAAGCATGGTTTTGATCGAGGGGATGCCCCAGAGCAGAACCATCAGGGTGAGAAAAAGATACGGGGTCCAGGCGCGGAAGATCTGACCGCTGGTGTAGTTGTGCTGTTCTTTGGTGGCGGCCTCTTCGTGGTCAAAGACAAAGTTTGTCTTGGGTTGCCAGACGCGCAGAAGAAGAACCAGGGCAGCCATGGAGCTCAGGGATGCAGTGATGTCCGGCAGGTAGGGGCCGACAAAACTGGCTGTCAGGTACTGGGCCACGGCGAAGGTGACCCCGCAGACGAGAATGGCCGGCATAACTTCGAGGGCCTTTTTGAATCCGGCAATAAGTACGATTACATAGAAGGGGATCAGAATTGAAATAAAGGGTAATTGATGGCCCACCATCTTGGAAAGTTTCATCATGCCCACATCGTCATAGCCCATGACCGCAGAAAGGGCGACGATGGGAATTCCAATGGCCCCGAAGGCCACCGGCGCGGTATTGGCAACCAGGCAGACGCCGGCGGCATAGAGCGGCCGGAAACCAAGGCCGACCAGGGTGGCACCGGCGATGGCAACAGGTGTGCCGAATCCTGCCGCGCCCTCGATGAAGGCGCCAAAGCAGAAGGCGATGAGCAGGGCCTGGATGCGGCGATCAGCGGTGAGCCCGGCCAGAGAGGCGCGGATAATCTCGAACTGCCCGCCTTTCACGGTGATGTTGTAGAGGAACAGGGTGGTGAGAACGATGTAGAAAACAGGAAAGAGACCAAAGGCTGCGCCCTGACCAAAAGCCAGTCCGGTAAGTTTCGCGGGCATTCCCCAGACGGTGACGGCAATGGCAAAGGCGGAGGCAACCGCCAGCATGGCCGCCTTGTGAGCCTTCATCTTCAGTACCGCAAGGCACACGAAGATGATGACCAACGGTACAGCGGCAACAAGCGCTGACATTCCGAGGCTTCCCCCTAAGGGGGTGTAATTTTGTATCCAGGGCATAATGATCTCTCCTTACTGTTGGATGGTTAGCTTATTCTAAGTCGTCTTCAAACCAAACCTTCGTCGACTGCACCGACTCCTTTAGCGTACTTCCTGTAACGCTTTGTCGCCGCTCGCCTGTCGTCTTGGCCTTGTTCTGAATACAACGTAGAATTACCACCTCAAGGGTTGGGGTGGTGAGGGGTTTTCAGAAAGGACGCGCATTCCTTTCTGGATTCAAATATTGGTAATACCAGTTATAGTATTCTGCAAAAGTTGTCAATAATATTTTTATTATGCATAAAAAAAGCATGTTGACAAGGACTTATGATTTGCAATATGATAATTCATCATTTGGTTTTACAACTTGCTATATAGTTTCACAAGGGATGTTATAGCATCCGATAACAGGACCAGTGCTGAGGGGCGGATCTAAAAAAGGCCAACGGCATGGCTGGTCAAACTTCGCCCGGACGAGAGCCGGGAAAAGGGAGGGGCAATGTTCGAGCAATTCAAAACCAGGGCTGAAGGGGTCAGTGCCGAAGTGCATCGTTTTACAACGGAGGCAGAGGCGCTTGCTTTTCTCGTTGGATTTTTGCGTACCGAGGGTGTCGCCGATGCCCCCGGGCAATATGCTGTTTTCGCTGACTGTCCCTTTCTGCAGGGTATTGATCGGCAGCAACTGAAGGAGGTGGGCGGCCTGTGGCTTGAGGTTACCCGTGAGCGGGCGGCCGGAGCAAAGGTCGGCATCAGTCAGATGGATTGGGCCCTGGCCGATACCGGTACCCTTGTCCAGGACGCCAGTGCCGTTGACAAACGACTGGTCTCGTCCCTGCCGATTATTCATGTTGCCCTGATCGCCACCTCGGGCTTGCGGCCCGACATGCCCACCTGGCTGAGCGAGGCCCGGCCGGACACTGCCGGCTACCTTGCCATGATCACCGGTCCGAGCCGAACTGCCGATATTGAGCGGGTGCTCACCATTGGCGTCCATGGGCCGGAGCGGCTCGTCATTGTTTTCGTTGATCAAATGGGAGGGACCAACTGATGGAACAGGATTTCAAGCAATCCATTGACCGCGCGCTCAATAACGCCAACCTCACTGGGGCGCTGGGCAAGTTTTCCGAGGCCTATAAGATCAATCGGGCCAAGGCCTACGAGGGGATCGATTTTGAGGAGCTGCGGAGCACCATCGCCACAGTGAAAGGCTATGCCGCCTCCCATCTCGAAGAGCTGACCCGGCAGTTTAAGGAAAAAGCCGAGGCCAAAGGCGCCAAGGTTTTCTGCACCAAAGACCCGGCCCAGGTGCGCGAGTATATCCTCAAGGTTGCCCGGGACGCCGGCGTCAAGTCCATCGTTAAATCCAAGTCCATGGCCACTGAGGAGATTCATCTCAACGCCTATCTCGAGAAGGCTGGTATTGAGGTCGGCGAGACAGATCTTGGCGAGTGGATTATTCAGCTGGCCGGGCAGACACCCTCGCACATGGTTATGCCCGCCATCCACATGACCAAGGAGGAGGTGTCCGATCTCTTTTCCAAGGAGATCGACGAGCGTCTGTCTTCTGACATTCCCCGTCTGGTCAAGGTGGCGCGCAACGAACTGCGGCCCAAATTTCTCAAGGCGGACATGGGCATCTCCGGCGGCAATATCGCCTGTGCCGAGACCGGCAGCATTGTGCTCGTCACCAACGAGGGCAACGCCCGCCTGGTCACCAGTCTGCCGAAGATTCATATCGCCCTCGTCGGCATCGAGAAACTGGTGGCCCATTTCAGCGATATCGCCCCCATTCTCAAGGCCCTGCCGCGCAGTGCCACGGCCCAGCTGCTGACGAGCTATGTGAGTATCATAACCGGCCCGACACCTAACACCGACGGCTCAATGAAGGATCTGCATATCATCCTCATGGACAACCGGCGCAGCGAGATGGCGGCCGATCCGATCTTCAAGGAAGCAATGCAGTGCATTCGCTGTGCCTCCTGTCTCAACGTCTGTCCGATCTTCCGTCTGGTCGGCGGCCATGTCTTCGGCAAGGTGTACACCGGCGGCATCGGCACCATCCTCACCGCCTGGTATGACGAGCTGAAAAGTTCGGAGGATATCCAGGGGCTGTGCATCCAGTGCGGTGCCTGCAAGGATGTCTGTCCGGCCAAGATTGATATCCCCGCCCTGATCATGGAGATCCGGCGGCGGCTGGTGCAAAAGCAGGGCGTGCCGATGCTGCAGAAATCGATCTATGCGGTGGTCAACAACCGGCGCCTGTTTCATGGCATGTTGCGTGCCGCTTCCATTGCCGGCAAGCCCTTTTCCAAGGGAACCAAGTTTATCCGCCATCTGCCCATGTTCCTTGCTGATCTTACCGACGGCCGCAGCCTGCCGGCCATTGCCGTCAAGCCCTTCCGTGATGTCTTCAAGACCATCGATCAGCCCAAAAACCTCAAAGAAAAGGCCGTCTTCTATGGCGGCTGCCTCATTGACTTTGCCTACCCCGAGATGGGTGAGGCCCTGGTGAAGATCCTCAACAAGGCAGGCATCGAGGTCCTTTTCCCCGAAGGCCAGACCTGTTGCGGGGCCCCGGCTCGCTACAACGGCGCCTACGAAGTGGCGGCCCAGAATGCCGAGGACAATATCCAGGCCCTGCTGGCGGAAAAGGCGGATTATGTTGTTTCCGCCTGTCCAACCTGCACCGTGGCCCTGGATCATGAGTTTATTGCCACGTTTGAGAGTCTGGACCGGAAAAAATACCTGCCCCAGGCCCGTGAGCTGGCAGCCAAGACCATCGATTTTTCAACGCTTGTGAAAAAACTGGTGGATGAGGGGCGGTTGAGTTTCAAGGAAGGCCAGCATCTGGGTAAAATCACCTACCACGATTCCTGCCATCTCAAGCGGACTCTGCACGCCGATCAGCCGCCGCGCCAGTTACTGCAAAAGGCCGGCTATGAGCTCAGTGAGATGTTTGAGTGTGATATCTGTTGCGGCATGGGCGGCTCGTATTCGCTCAAGCTGCCGGAGATTTCAGCACCGATTCTGCAGCGCAAACTGAAAAATATCAAGGATACCGGCGCGCCCATCGTCGCCATGGACTGCCCCGGCTGCGTGATGCAGATTCGCGGCGGCATGGATCAGCTTGCGGGCGGGGCGCCCGTCCGGGTGCAGCACACCGTCGAGCTACTCGCCGCTCAACTGAAAAGTTGACGGCCTGAGCGTGTCTTCCTTGCGGCTTGGTTACAGGCAGCAAGGGGGGCATTTACCGGGCAAGCTGGTATGCGATACTCAAAAACGGCCCTTTCCAGCTGGTGCAGCAGTCCTGTTCCAGCTGGAAAGGGCTTCATGTTCCGGCGCTTACCTGTCTCGCCTGAGGCAAAAATATTAAGGTGCACTATCCATGGCAAATAAACTCTATGTCACCGCGGCAGAGGAACGGAGCGGGAAATCGGCGATTATTCTTGGCGTGATGCAGGTGATCCTCAAGGAGATCAGCCGCATTGCCTTTTTTCGCCCGATTATCAACGACCATGTCTTCGGCCGTCTGGACCACGATATTGAGCTTGTCCTCAAGTACTTCAGTCTTGACATGGAGTACAGCGAAACCCACGCCTACACGCTCAGTCAGGCCCGGCAGCTGATCACCAGCGGCCAGGAGGAGATCCTCTACGAGAACATTCTGAAAAAATACAAGCAACTGGAGGCCAACTACGATTTTGTCCTCTGTGAAGGCACCGATTTTATGGGCAAGGATCCTGGGTTTGAGTTCGATCTCAACGCCAACATTGCCGCCAATATCGGGGCCCTGGTCCTGATCGTTGCCTCAGGACGGGAAAAAGGCACCGAGGAAATCTGCACCCACACCGCGATCATCATCGAGACCCTGAAGGAAAAACGGGTTGATATTGCCGGCTGTATTATCAATCGCGCCCCGCATACTTTCCTTCGGGATACAGCCACCAACACCAAGTGCCGCGAGCAGTTTGGCTGCGACTTTCCGCTCTATGTGATTCCCGAGAACCCCTCCCTCGGCAATCCGACCATTGACGACGTCAAACGCTGGCTGGGGGCCGAGACCCTCTACGGCGAATCGAGCATGTCGAACCTGGTGAGCAATTACCTGGTGGCCGCCATGCAGATCGGCAATTTTCTCGATTACATTAAAGAGGGCAGCCTGATCATCACCCCGGGTGACCGCTCAGACATCATTATTTCCAGCCTTGCCAGCC
>JAFLKM010000028.1 GCA_019163335.1 Desulfobulbaceae bacterium
GCTCACGCCAACCCGTGCGCTTCTCCCATGAATACCCCTCCATTGTTACCTTTGATGAGTTGGTTTTTTAGAGGCCCTTGCTCTCCGAGCAACGGCTCCTAGTTGCTTGGAGAGCTACGCAGGCCAGGGATGGCCCAGTGTCGCGGGCGCCAAGGACGGCGCAGGAGCGACCGGACCCTTATGCCGCGTCCAAGAACCAGCAATCTTTTCAGCTGGTTCTTGGCGTGGCGTCTTCCCACCACACAGGCCTCACGGTATCACCAAAAACCTCTTTCTCGCCCCGAACATTGCATTCCCTCGCCCGCTTTGATATGCTTCAAACAGTTTTGAGATTATGCCGGATAACAAACGCAGAAAAAGAAAACAAGGAAGGGAAAAAATCTGCCTTTTTCAACTTTGACCCTGTTCTGTCTCAAACGCCTTGGCAACAAGATCTAACGATAAAAAATATTGTACAGAACAAAAATGAAATCAATAGGCAGAATTATCCAAGTAGGGCAACTCTCTCTAACCCACTGTTAGCTTTCAGAATAAAAATATGAGTGCATATCAAAATAGATATTGGTCACAATTAAGAGAGACCAAAACACATGTTATATATTTACATAAATATGCAGCACAATCTGAATGGTGGGATAAGTCCATTAACATTTTCTTAGCAATTACCTCATCATCAAGTATTGCTGCCTGGGCGATATGGCAAAAATATCAAATAATATGGGCCATTATTATTGCATTATCTCAAGTTATTACTGCTATTAAACCTTTTCTCCCCTACAAACAAAGAATAAAAGCCATAAGTGAGTTAAACGACAAGCTGCAAGAGGTATCCTTAAATTGTGAAAGAAATTGGTTTGCAGTTGCTGAGGGACAATTAACAGAGGAAGAAATTCACGATCTGTATATCAGAATAAAAAATGATTCTCTTGATGCGGAAAGACAGTACTTAAAAAATATAATTTTACCCAAAAACGAAAAAATTCTAAAAATAGCAGAAACAGAGGCAGATATATATTTGCAAAATACTTACCATTGTGAGGTGTAAATCATGTCAAAAAACAAATCTGGTTCAAAGAGCATAAATAATGGCCGGAGCTTACCAGTTACAACCACTTCAACACCAAAGCCACCAACCAAACCCCCTGCTGCTCCAAAGCCTACTTCTGGCAAAAAATGAGTAATAAAATCAGCTAACCACCAGCTACACCGGACCCCGCAAACAGGGCGGGTCCGGTGAGCAATCAGTTAGCCCAAAAAAGTTGACAGACAAGGAGCTGATGGAAGAACAAGTCAAATCAAAGGAACGGGTAGCCGAACATGGCGAGGTGTTGACCGGTAAGCGGGAGGTCAACGCCATGCTCGATCTTGTAAAGCAGGAAACAGAGCGTATCGAATCGCGTTTCCTAGAACCCGCTTGCGGCAATGGGAACTTTCTTGCCCCAATTCTGGAACGTAAACTGGCTGTTGTGGAAAAGCGCTACGGCAAGTCACAGTTGGATTTCGAACGGTACGCCATCTTGGCTGTGTCATCCATTTACGGAATTGATATTCAAGAAGATAACGTACAGCAGTGTCGTCGCCGGCTCTTTGAAATATTTAATCTGATTTATCTGCGCTTGTTTAAGAACAGGACAAATGACAACTGTCGCGAGTCCGTCCGGTTCATACTTGACCGCAACATCATTTGGGGCGATGCCCTCGACCTGAAGACCAAGAATGAACCAAGGGTTCCAATTGTCTTTTCCGAATGGTCGCCGCTCAATGGGAGCATGCTGAAACGGAGAGATTTCTTTCTTTCTTTCCTGCTCAATAAGCAGCATCAACTCTCCCTCTTCAACGATGAGAATCAGGAAGTTAACTTAAACGAACCAGTCAAAGAGTACCCGCCGGTTCACTTTCTGGAGGTAGCCGATGTTGACAAGCACTAACTACAACCCGGATGTGCTGTCATGCATTGCGAACTTGAGCAGTGACGAGGTGTTCACGCCGCCGCAGCTGGTGAATCAAATACTGGATATGCTCCCCAAGGAAATATGGAACGGCAGGAAGACCACGTTTCTTGATCCCGGATGCAAGTCCGGCGTTTTCCTGCGCGAGATCGCGAAGCGGCTGGACAAGGGGCTTGAAGACCAGATCCCTGACCGCCAGAAACGAATGAATCATATTTTCAAAAACCAACTCTACGGCCTATCGATCACGGAACTGACCGCGCAGCTGTCGCGCCGCTCAGTCTACTGCTCCAAGACCGCCAACGGCAAGTATTCCGTCTGCGAGACCTTCGACACCCCTGAAGGCAACATCCGCTTCGAGCGCATCGAACACGCCTGGGAAAAGGGCCGTTGCGTATACTGCGGCGCCAACGAGGAAAACTACAATCGCGGCGAGGAACTCGAAACCCACGCCTACGAGTTCATCCACACCGAGCATCCCGAGGAGATATTCAAGATGAAATTCGACGTCATCATCGGCAATCCGCCCTACCAGTTGAGCGACGGGGGCTTTGGCCGTAGCGCTTCGCCGATTTACCACAAGTTCGTCCAGCAGGCCAGGAAACTCAAACCCCGCTATCTAACCATGATTATTCCCTCGCGCTGGTTCGGCGGAGGAAAAGGCTTGGACGAGTTTCGCGCTGTAATGTTGAACGACAACCGCATCCGCAGGATCGTAGACTTCGAGGATGCCAATGAAGTCTTCCCTGGCGTCGATATTGCGGGAGGCATCTGCTATTTCCTGTGGGAGCGCGACTCAAAGGGACAGTGCGAGGTTGTCAACATGCACGGTGGCATCGAAGCAACCTCAAAACGGCCCTTGAATGAATTTAGGACATTCATCCGTCACAGTCAGGCCGTGCCCATTATTCGCAAGGTACTTGCGAAAAGAGAAAGGAACATGAGTGAACAGGTCACAAGCCGAAAACCATTCGGACTGGCGACCAATGTCCGGCCTATGAAAATGGGGGAACTCATCCTTCGATGGCAGAAAGGAGAAGGGCCTTACAAGAGATCAGATATTTTCGTCGGTGTTGAAATGATCGATAAATGGAAGGTCATCACATCGTATGTGGGATATGACCATGCCGGGAATCCTGGCAAAGATGGCAGAAGACGCGTTTTTTCAAAGATAGATATTCTTCCGCCGGGGACAATATGTACCGAAACTTATCTTGTGGTCGGGAGTTGTGAAGAAGAGACACAGGCCCTGAATCTTGTAGATTACATGAAATCTCGTCTGTTTCGTTTTTTGGTGAGCCAGTTTATGTATTCGCACCATATCACGAAGGATTCATACTCGTTGGTGCCCATTCTTGACATGTCGAACCAATGGACAGACGAAAAGCTTTACAAACGATATGGCATAACTGAGGACGAAATCGCATTCATCGAATCGAAGATTAGGCCAATGGACACTAAAGTATGAATCAACGGAATCACCGTCATTGACCAAAGCTCTATCATCAAGGAGAAAAGAAATGCCAAAACAAGATCCTTACGGTTTTTCAATAGGTAATGTGCTGTTTGAAGCCGAAGTTGCTCCCACTGTGCAGGCAGCTTTCCAAGCTCGCTATTACAAAGCCACCGGCATAAATATCACACCCGGAAATCCACCGGAATTTCAGAGGCAGCCAAATAAATGGGGCGCTGAATGTCGCATATATTTCAATTCGGACGATGCTGCAAAACAAGCCAGCTCAAAAGAAATTCACGTCGAAGGTGGACGACCCTACCATGACAATTATCAGTATAGAATCAATAATGTCGATCTCTGGTGGGAACTCGTCGAAGAATTTGATTTCCGGCTGGGCTTCAATTGACGAGATATGGTGCAGAGCTTTATGAATACGAAATTCTTCCCCCCACGACCCGAAGCGAGACCGACGATCTACGCATACGAAGACACGAACCCGCAATACGCCGGGCTGCTGAAAGTGGGCTATACGACCGTAGACGCGCATAGCCGCGTGGCGCAACAGTATCCGACCTTGCGCCCCGGCAAGCCGCCTTACCGGATTGTGCTGGAAGAGGCGGCGATGCGCAACGACGGGACCGTCTTCACGGATCATGAGGTCCACCGGAAACTGCGGATCAACGGCGTCAAGAACCCGGAAGGCGAATGGTTCCGCTGCACGGTCGATCAGGTGAAGGCGGCAATTATTGCTATGCGCACCGGCCAATTGAACGACGAAAACCGGTCGCTCGATTTCAAGATGCGCCCGGAGCAGAAAGCGGCGGTGGAGAAGACTGCGGCCTACTTCAGGAGTTTCCGTAAGGAGAACCGCGACAAACCGCCGCATTTCCTCTGGAACGCCAAGATGCGCTTCGGCAAGACCTTCGCCGCCTACCAGTTGGCAAAAAAGATGAACTGGCGCAAGGTTCTGGTACTAACGTTCAAACCGGCGGTGCAAAGCGCCTGGGAAGATGACCTGAAGCAACATGTCGATTTCGGTGGCTGGCAGTTCATCAAACCCGGCGGCCTGACCCACGAAGAGGCCGACAAAAAGAAGCCCTTCGTCTGCTTCGGTTCGTTTCAGGATTATCTGGGAAAGAACAAGAGCACGGGCGGAATCAAAACCAAGAACGAATGGGTTCACGCGACGAACTGGGACTGTGTGATCTTCGACGAATATCATTATGGTGCCTGGCGCGAGAACGCCAAGGAACTTTTCGAGGCAGAGGACAAGAAAGAGGCCGAGTTCTTTGAGGGCGAGGGGTTGCTGGATTTCGATGAGGAGATCATACCGATCACGACGGATCATTACCTGTATCTGTCGGGCACGCCGTTCCGTGCCATCGCCTCGGGAGAGTTCATCGAGGAGCAGATATTCAACTGGACCTATTCGGACGAGCAACGGGCCAAGGCGCAATGGCCGGGACCACACAATCCATACGCCTGCCTGCCGCGCATGGTGTTGATGACTTACCAACTCCCTGATGCGATCCGAGAGATCGCGATGCTGGGCGAGTTCGACGAATTTGACCTAAACGTGTTCTTCTCAGCCGAGGGCGTCGGCGACAATGCGAAGTTCAAGTATGAGGACGAAGTGCAGAAGTGGCTAGACCTGATCCGGGGCGCGTTTCAGGCAGCGACGGTGGACAACCTGAAGCTGGGCGCGAAGAAGCCCCCGATGCCCTATTCCGATGCGCGGCTGTTGAATGTCCTATCGCACTCCTTCTGGTTCCTTCCCAGCGTGGCGGCATGCCACGCGATGCGCAACCTTCAGGCGATGCGGCAGAACCGCTTCTATCACGATTACACAATCATTGTGGCGGCGGGGAGTGCCGCAGGAATCGGCGTTGCCGCGTTGCCGCCGGTGCTGGACGCCATGGAAAACCCATTGGAATCAAAAACAATCACCTTGTCATGCGGCAAATTAACGACTGGCGTAACAGTGAGGCCATGGACGGGAATATTCATGCTACGCAACGCGTCCACGCCGGAAACCTACTTTCAGGCGGCGTTTCGCGTACAATCACCTTGGACGGTGCGGAACCCGGACGGTATAATGCCCAACGAAGAAGAGATCATCAAGAAGGAATGCTATGTCTTCGACTTCGCGCCGGATCGGGCCTTGCGCCAGATTGCCGATTACAGTTGCCGGTTGAATATAGATGAATCCAACCCGGAAAAAAAAGTCGAGGAGTTCATCAGTTTTCTGCCAGTGCTCGCCTATGACGGAAGTTCGATGAAGCAGATCGACGCCGCCGGGGTTCTTGATATGGCGATGAGCGGGACCACCGCGACGCTGCTGGCGCGACGCTGGGAAAGTGCGTTGCTGGTCAATGTGGATAACGACACGTTGAAGCGACTCATGGCGGACGAGACCGCCATGAATGCGTTGATGAGCATTGAGGGCTTCCGCAATCTGAATCAAGAGATCGAAACGATCATCAACAAGTCCGAGGCGGTGAAAAAGGCGCGCAAGGACAAGAACGACGAAGATCTGACGCCGCAGGAAAAGAAAGAACTGACAAAAGAGGAAAAGGAATATAAAAGCAAACGCAAGCAGATACAGGAGAAGCTCATCAAGTTCTCCACCCGTGTTCCGATCTTCATGTACCTGACTGATTATCGGGAACGCTGCCTGAAGGATGTGATCACGCAATTGGAGCCGGGTTTGTTCAAGAAGGTGACGGGGTTGAGCGTGAAAGATTTCGAGTTATTAGTGAGCCTGGGGGTGTTCAACAGCGCCCTGATGAACGACGCGGTTTACAAGTTCAAACGTTACGAGGATGCCAGCCTGAACTACACCGGGATCAACAAGCACGAAGGCGAAGACATCGGCCTTTACGACACAGTCATCACCAGAACAGATGCGCTAAAAGTATTCGAGAATATGCCTGCGGGTGCAGGATACGAAAGATGAAAGAATGGGTTAACGAACAAGGTTAGATTGTGAATCGCTTTGCTCTCACAATCTAACCTTGTTCGTTACGGAGTTAAACTCCTCAAAAGAAGTCCGGTAGTTGGGCTATTTTCTTGGTCTATGATTGAGCATATTGACTACATCAGCAAGCTCAGAAATTCAGTTACTTTCAAAAATTCCGTTCCTTTTGGGAAAAACGTCTCAGCAGGCCCTTCCCCCATTCTCGACAGCCCTAACTCCTTCCATCATAGCGCTCAAACACATTCCCTGTACAAATCGGATTGACGGTGTATGATAACTATTCTTGTTTATCAGGGCGCGATTATCGGAGCACAGTTCCCACAACACCCATTTTACCGCCGACCTTGATAAGTAAAAAAATCATACTTTCTCATAAATTCAAGCATCAACCCAACAGACACCGACCCTCCGGGGTATCTAAAACATTCACTGTGTCAGGGACAAACGTGCTTATCCCCCTGACAGGAATAAAGGAAACAGGATGAAGATCTTATTGACCGGAGCCACCGGCTATATTGGCAAACGATTACTGCCGGGACTTGTCGCAAGGGGGCATGATGTAATCTGTGCCGTCAGAGATCGGAACAGATTTATGATTCCACCGGCCATGAAGGCGCAGGTAAGTTGCATCGAGGTTGACTTGCTTGATCGTGGATCGTTGGCAGTAATTCCTGAAGGCATTGACTGTGCATACTATCTGGTGCACTCCATGTCCTCGTCGGAGGAATTTGACCGGTTGGAACATCTCTCTGCGGTCAATTTCCGTGAAAGAATGAACGCGCTGAAGGTGCAGCAGGTTATTTATCTGAGTGGAATCGTTAATGATCCCAGCCTCTCCCGCCATCTTGCTTCGCGCAAGGATGTCGAAGATACCCTTGCTGCCGGGCAGTTCAGCCTGACAACGCTGAGGGCCGGCATTATAGTCGGATCGGGCAGCGCTTCATTTGAAATCGTCAGGGATCTGGTGGAAAAACTGCCGGTGATGATTGCTCCTGCCTGGCTCAATACCCGCTGCCAGCCCATCGGCATTGTGGATGTTATTGAACTCCTCCTGCGCTGTCTGCTAAAAAAAGAAACCTATAAGCGCAGTTTCGACATCGGCGGGCCTGATGTCCTCACTTACAAAGAGATGCTGCTTGGTTTTGCCAAGGTCAGAGGATTGAAGCGAGCCATTATAACCGTACCGGTAATGACCCCACGGCTGTCTTCGTATTGGCTCTATTTCATTACCTCGACGACCTTCACCCTGGCCCGCAACCTGGTCAACAGCATGAAGGTTGAGGTGGTTTGTCGCGACAATGAGATCATGGAGATACTCGACCTGAAGCCTATGTCCTATGATCTGGCGCTCCGGGCAGCCTTTAATTCCATTGAGCAGAACTCCCTTGTCTCAAGCTGGAAAGACTCTATGGTCAACGGGCGATTCAAAGGCAACATTGTCGACTACATCCAGGTTCCCCAATTCGGCTGCCTGACCGATGAACGGTCGATCCCGGTCACTGATCCTGAAGCGATCATGCAAAGAATTCTGGAAATAGGGGGAAACAAGGGGTGGTTTTACATGACCTGGCTTTGGCGAGTCCGTGGTTTTCTTGACAAGCTCGTTGGCGGGGTAGGACTCAAACGGGGCAGAACAAACGCTGATACTCTGCAGCCTGGCGATGTTCTTGATTTCTGGCGGGTTTTGCTGGTTGACAAGATAGGACGAAAGCTCTTGCTCTATGCCGAGATGAAAGTCCCGGGAGAAGCCTGGCTCGAATTTCACATTGATGAGAAAAATATCCTTCACCAGAAGGCCACTTTCCGGCCCCGGGGACTCTGGGGGCGGCTTTACTGGTATTCACTGGTGCCTGTCCATCAGATCATTTTCACCGGCATGATCCGCCGTATCGCTAGAATTGAGTAATGCCACAAGGGAAGCTCGAACGGTTTCTTCTCGATCTTTTCAAAGATGGCCATGGAACGTTCAATGACAGTACCGCAGGTTTTAAGAAAACCAAAAGCTCAATTCCGCATAAAAATAATGTGGAAATGAAACCTCAACAAAGGTACTCTTTTTTCTGTTGTTGTCCCCTATTCTCTTTTTATCCTTAAAAATATCTGGAATCAGCCATGAAAGTCTATTCAGCAGTCATTGACGATGTCCACAAACCGGGCTGTTTATCGGTTTTGTTCCCGGGTTTCCCGGCGCTCATTCGCAAGGAGAAACGTTGGACGAACTCAACCACAACCTGCATGAAGTTCTTGAAATGCTTTTAGAAGATGGGGAGCCTGTGCTGGAGTCCGAGTTTATTGGCGTTCAAAACGTTGCCGTCGCGTAAGACATGGGAAATATTCCTGTCCTTAAACCCACCGAAGTCATCACCATTCTCACCAAGCTTGGCTTTATCGAAATCCGCCAACGTGGCTCACACAAACAATTTCGCGATGCCTCGGGCCGCTGCACAACAGTTCCATTTCATCAAGGCCGTGATATTTCCCCAATACTTCTCCGGTAAATTGCCAAAGATATCGGCCTTACGCTTGAAGATTTACTTCAGCACCGCTAACCCCGGCTCCCGCCCTACCACACCGCCCGCAACCCCTTGTTTTTCCTGAGCTGATCGATACGGCGTTCCAGATCCACCCGCCATTCGGCATGGATGCGGGCAGCAGACGGGGCAATGAGTTCGGGCAGACCATAGACGATGCGATCCGAGGCCCGGCTGGCCTCAATCACGGCCTCGATGGAACGGGCGCCGAATTTATAGCGCCCAAGGAGCAGCCGCAGGAGCAGGCCGGAGGTCTTACGAGCCGCCTTCTTCCAATGGGTATCCATCTGATGGGCTATGATAAAGGCCCGTTTCAACAGCACCCGCCGCAACTCTTCCAGTTCATCGACATTGGCTGAATCACGCAGCAGCTTGTCAGGGATTTCGATGCCGTCGATATCCAGCACCACCCGCAATCGGCTCATGAAATCCGGAATCTTGAGCGTCTTCATCTTCTCCAGCATCTCCGGCTGTCCTGCATCGAGCAGCTTTTCCATCCCTTCCCAACTGGCCTTCACCCCGCCGGCAAAAACAAAAATTGCCCGGCCGATATAATGGGGAATCCCGTTGACATAGGTGACCCCGTCCTGCATGGATGGGAGGAAATAGCGCAGATACCCAAACTCATGCCCCTCGTAGCGGCAGTCAAATTCATCCCAGAAGACAATGGGCACCTTGCCCCGAGCCACGGCCGCGCGGACAGGCTCAATGGCCGAGTTAATCTCATCGGGTGAGGAAAACTGGGTCATGTTAAATTCAAAAAGATCAAAGGGGTCACCCTGAAATTTTTGGGCAATCACCTTGGCTACCTGACGCACGGCAAAGGACTTTCCCGATCCTGGCGGGCCAAAGACCCCTATACAGAGCGGCCGTTGCACACTTTCCTTGGAAACGTAGGAATCCATGACATTCTGCAAGGTCATCACCGGATCAATCTCGGCCGGATCCGTGGTGCGCAGGTGCCCGACATTGAAAATCGGCAGATTATGAAACCCGGTCTTGCGATTGACTTCTTCCTTCAGATCATGAAGGACGGCGACGATCTCATCCAGATACCCATAGGCCCCTGCCAAGGGTGCATTTTGGGTCATGGGTGAGGCTTTGCCCAGATAGAAAAACTTGCGCAGGGCTGCTTTTTTCTGCACTGACCAGATCTGACTGGAGACCAGATCAAGCACGGTCTCAAAGTCAGCGGAAAGGGCGGGAAGCTCAAAGAAAGAGGGGTCCGGGCCGTTATCCACATAGGAGCAGGCATACCCGCCCGGATAACTTCTGGTGAAATCAAGATTGGGAAACTCCAGGGTCTCACGGAAATAATACCCATGCTGATAGAGACTCTGCCAGTTATGCATTACCCGTTGCGAGAAATCATAAAAATAGTTGCGGCTAAAGGCAAAACTGCCGAAACGCAGGGCGTCCATGGCCAGCATGGCAAGAATCAGGGTGTCATAACAAGGCACGGAGCCCCGTTGTCGAGGTGAACTTTTTTCGGGCAAACAACCCTTGCGATGACGGAAGAAAATGGCATCCGGGCCAATATAGAGGATCCCGTGCGGGAACATTTCAACTATGATATGACAGCGGAATTTCTTGGTCATGCTGTCCCAGAGGCCCACCTCTTCCGTGCGCAAGGCTCTCAGACACATGGCAACAATGGTTTCCCAGTTTACCGAGCAGTCCATCTCCATACGCGTGGTTTCAAGGTCGGCCAAACGGCAGAACAGGGTAATCCTGGCCCCGCACATCTCAGCCCATCCTCGCCAATGGGCGACACTGATCCCTAAGGCGATCACCCAGGCATCAGGATTACGGGCAAAATCCTCCCTGGTCAAATGCGGTGGACAGCCGCAATCATCAATCACAATCAGTCCATTGTTGTTGCTGAAGAGATCTATGTTACTTTCATCGACCCGAAAGGGTTCGGCATTGTTGACCCTGGCACCGGCAGGCAGATACTGATTGACCATAAACCAGCCATGATCGCCCCGCTCCGGTTCAGCACCGCCATATTTTCGGAATATCTGAAAGACATCTTTCTGCTCCCCATAGGAGAGGGAATGAACCCGGGGATTCATATCCGACTCGGCAATATAGGCGGCAAGCCAGGTCAGGCACTGCTCCAGACGGCCATACTCAATGGAGACAGGACCTGCCATCAACTCGATATGATCTCCGGGATTATAGCCATAGGCAGGCAAACTCCCCTCTTCCAACAAGCTGACCTGCTTGATGGGAAGATTGCGGATCTTGACGTTAGAGCCCAGCAGGGTGATTTTCTGTGTTTGTCCGTCCATAGCAGCCTCAGCGCATCTTAAAAAATATCCATTGAAAAAGAAAACAGGAAGGAGACATCCTTCCTGTTTTCAGTATTCTCCAACCCCTGCCGGTTACAGCAGACCAGCCTTATCCAGAGCCATAATCGCCCCTTTATAAGACACAAAAATCAGAACTGCCCAGGAAACAAGAAGTACTACGGTCATAATATTTACCTCCTAACAACTCGATTATTAGCAATGTTTGATGGTTCCATCCACCTTAACGGTTCATCCACCAGCCGCTCCCAGGAACAGCCGGAAAGATCGCTGTTCCTGGGAAGCGGCATAAGGTACCGTAAATTAAAAGAGCAAGAGAAGCTTTGCTCTTTTAATAACGGTACCTAATAAACCTCGTGATCCATAACTTCATGCGCTGCCAGTTTCTTCGCATCCATTTTCATCCACACATAGGCTATATAAGCCAGGACAAAAGGAATTCCCAGGGCCACATAGGTCATGGCGGTCAACGTATACCGGCTTGAGGAGGCGTTGATAATGGTCAGGCTGGACTGAAGATCAGCCTTCGACGGATAAAAAGGCGTATTATTAAATCCAGCGGTGAAAAAGACAGCAAGACCAACAAGCACTGTGCCCAAACCAGCCAGCCAGATCCCTTTTGTGCTTCCCTTGAAGGCGGTGATAAACACCGCCAGAATCACGAGCACCAGACCCGCCAGGAGCAGTCCCAACACCAGGGGCATGGCAAGCAGGTTGAGGAAATACTTATTGGCAACCATTGAAACCACTCCGGCTGTATCCACACTGAATCCCTTCATCAAAAGCAGTGATACCAGCACATAGAGCAGGAACGGCAGAGCGCAGAGGAAATTAATCAAGACCGCCTTGCGGAGCCGTGCCTGAAAATCATCCATGGCTGAGAAATCAATGTTGTTCAGCAGATACATGCCGCCAAGCACCCTCGCATTAAAGACCAGAAAAAGTCCAAG
Organism: Desulfobulbaceae bacterium; assembly: GCA_019163335.1. Lineage (GTDB taxonomy): Bacteria > Desulfobacterota > Desulfobulbia > Desulfobulbales > Desulfocapsaceae > UBA2270. Next base: position 12,176 of record JAFLKM010000028.1, read on the forward strand.
GGAGAGGTTGAACAGTGAAAAGGCGGCCTCAAGTCCCCGCAGGGGATTGGTCCAGGTCACCCGACTGTAGTCGTCGAGGATAAAATTTGAGCCGGTAAAAAAGGTGCCCACCGCCGCACCGATCAAAAGGACGCCCACCGTCCCGTTAATCAGCAAAAACGTCTCATAGACCTTTGCGCCGAGAAAATTATTGGGCTTTTTCCGGTATTCGTAACTGACTGCCTGGACAATAAAGGTGAAGAGGATCAACATCCACACCCAGTAGGCGCCACCGAAACTGGTGGCATAAAATTTCGGGAAGGCAGCAAACAGGGCTCCGCCAAAGAGAACCAGAGTGGTAAAGGTCAGCTCCCATTTGCGGCCCAGGGAGTTGATCACCAGAGAATTCTCCACATCATTTTTCGCCACCTGCCAGAGCAGGGTATTGCCGCCCTGGACAAAGGTCAAGAACAGAAAGAGTGAACCGACAACGCTGCAGAGGATCCACCAGATCTGCTGCAAGGTTGCATACTCGAGATTAGCTATCATTTTACATGCCCTCCGGTCCGATGGAAATCTGTTTCAACATGATTTTAATCTCGGCAATCAGCAGCAGGGTGAAAACTCCGAGAAACATAAAAAAGGTCGCCTGCACATGGCCAACCGCAATATTGGTGGTCGCCACCTTCACCGGCATCAAGCCCTGAATGGCCCAAGGCTGGCGGCCAACCTCCGCCACAGCCCAGCCCATCTGCCCAGCCACTTGACCCAGGAAGAAGGAGATAACTCCAAGAGGGAGAAGCCATCGCTGTTCAGCAATATTTCCTTTGACCGTAAAAAACAGATAGGCAATAAACATAACCGGAAACAGGGTGCCAAGCATCACCATGATATGGAAGGAATAGAAGGATGTACTCACCGGGGGGACCGCCTCTTCCGGGGTACTCAGATAGCCATACCCGAGATATTCCTTGTTGGCGGTGAACCTAGTCAGGGCGGCACTGGCCGCAACGTCATTCTTATCCTTGCGGGCCTGCTTAAAGGCGGCAAGATCAGCTACTGCCTGCTGACCGATCTTCATCTTCTCGGCAACGCCCATCACCTTCTGCTCCTTGTTGCCGTAGACCAGATCATCAATGCCGGGCACAAATGAGCCCGGCTCCCGATTGGCAAGCAGGGAGAGAAGACCGGGAACCTTGATTTCAAAGAGGAAAGGACTTTGCGCATCGCCGGGTTTCTTGTCGCTGTTAATCATCCCCAGGGCAACAAGACCAGCATTTTTCTCGCCTTTGTACAGGCCCTCATAGGCGGCAAGCTTCATCGGCTGATGCTGGGCATCCTCAAAGGCCGCCTCGTCACCGGTAAAGGCAACATAGACAGAGCCCAGCAACCCAAACACCGAGGCCACAATAATCGACTTTTTGGCCATCTCCAGATGTCGACCCTTCAGCAGATACCAGGAAGAAACCGTCACCACAAAAAGAGAGGCCAGGACAAATCCTGAACTCGTGGCATGGGTAAATTTTGACATGGCCACCGGGGAAAAGAGAACGGCCCAGAAATTCTCCATCTCAAAACGAGCCGTCTCCGGATTGAATGCCATACCGGTGGGATACTGCATCCAGGCGTTGGCTACAAGAATCCACAAGGCTGAAAGGTTGGAGCCAATGGCTACCATCCAGGTGGAAAAGAGATGAAAGCCTTTGGATACCCGGTTCCAGCCGAAAAACATGACCGCAAAAAAGGTTGCCTCAAGAAAGAAGGCAAAGATCCCTTCCACAGCAAGGGGTGCGCCAAAGATATCGCCCACCATCCAGGAATAGTTGGACCAGTTGGTGCCGAACTCAAACTCAAGAATAATACCCGTGGCCACCCCGATGGCAAAGTTGATTCCGAACAGGGTCATCCAGAACCGGGTGATCGCTTTCCACTTCTCATTCCCCGTCCGTACATAAATGGACTCAAACATGGCGCACAAAAAAGACAGCCCCAGGGTCAGGGGCACAAAGATCCAGTGATACATGGCCGTCAGGGCAAATTGAGCCCTGGACCAGTTCACCAGACTAAGATCTATATCTACCATTGATCATCCCTCCTACATTTTACGGCATTAATGGTTTGGAACCGCAGGCCTGGAAAGCTGCTCCAGGACATGATCGGCCCGTTGTTCGTCGGTCTGAAAATTCGTCTTGAGATAATTGGGGAAGAAAAACAACTTAAAAACAGCAAACATGACAAGAAGCTTGATCAAAATGATCTTCCACAGGGTCTTGCCCACGGTCATGGTCTTGAATCCGTTCCGATAAAAGGTATATACGCTGGTGAATGGCCCGGCCATGTTTATCCCCCTTTGTCCTGTGAAATCATGCGATAGCATCTTATCCAACCCCGATGAACGGGGGATAAGTGCCTTGCAGATTTTTTTCTTGCAAAGAAAAAACAAGAAAAGGACCTGTAAGACACTAAAAATTTCTTCAGGTATTAATAGTATGCACAGAGAAAACAGGAAGGCAAGATTCATCCGCACATAACTCGGCAAAGGTGATGCCGCCGAGATAGCTTCGTAATTGCGCGCTGGCCTCTTCCCAAATTTTGTGCACTCGGCAGCAGTCACTGGCGCTGCAGGCCGCAGGCCGGCCCACGCAGTCATTCAGCTGAATCTTGCCGATCATCACCTCGACCACCTCCAGCAGAGTAATCTGCTCAGGGTCACGGATCAGGACATAGCCCCCTTTAGGCCCCTGGCGAATCTCGATGAGATTGGCACGAGCAAGATCCTGCACGATCTTGGCCAAAAAAGGCCCAGGTATATCTGCCTGATCAGCAATTTCCTGCTTGACCACCAGTACTCCCTTGCCCTTGAAGGCCAGGTACACCATACAACGAATGGCATATTCAGCTGCCCGCGTTAACCTCATGACCACCCCTGAAAATAACATGACTTATAAGATATTTTCAATCTTATATCTTTTGCGGCAAATCATGTCAACAAGATTTTTTTCATCTATCCTTTGTTTTACATTTTTTTCTCGATGGCCTATACTTCAAGAACTTCAATACAAGTCAGCGCGAGCCAAGACCAGGGCACCTCCGACTGCAAGCCTTGACAATCTCGTGACAAGCCCCATTTTTAAGATTCACGCCGAGACAACTTGCTCAACACATGACTACAAAGCCATGACCGGTTGACCAAGTTTGACGTGCAGCAAAAATACCGTAACCATTCAGCTCTTCGGCATGGCCTATCTTGAGCCCCCGTCGACGTTTAGAGCTGACGATTTCAGACTCAACCTTCCCATGGAGACATCATGAATCCGGCATCCCTTATTCCCGCCCCAGATCCCCTGCAAGTCCCCTGGGGCTGGTTTCAGATTCTGCTTTCCATCACCTTTCTGTTGCATCTTGTCGTGATGAATATCATGCTTGGCTGGTCGATCATTGCAAGCATCAATCATATTTTCAAGCAATCCAAGGCCGCTGAAAACCGCCTGATCTCGAAAAAGCTGCCCTTTACCATCGCCTTTACCGTCAACTTCGGGGTTGCCCCCCTGCTCTTTCTCCAGGTCCTCTATGGCCACTTCATGTACACAAGCTCGGTGCTCATGGCTGTTTTCTGGCTCTCCATCGTCCTCTTGCTTATTCTCGCCTATTATGGCGCCTATATCTATAATCTGCAATTTGTCCGACTTCCCGGACTGCACAGCCTGCTCACCTCTTTTATTGCCGTCCTGTTTCTTGCCATCGCCTTTTTCTTTACCAATAACACCAGCCTGATGGTCAGCCCTGAGAGCTGGCCCCGTTACTTTGATCATCCGGACGGACTGCTTTTAAACTTTGCCGACCCCACTCTGATCCCTCGCTACCTGCACTCCGTCTTTGCCTCTGTGGCCGTCGGCGGGCTGGCCTTAGGGCTTTATTATGACTGGAAAAAACGACACGGCGACATGGCCGCCGCCGCCCAGATCCCGTCTGCCATGAACTGGTTTTCCTATGCCACCATCCTCAATTTCGGCATCGGCACCTGGTACTTTGGCGGACTGCCCTTAACCATTCGCACGGTAACCGGGGCTGCCAGCGCCTTTACCCTGTTTTTCCTGATAGCCGGGATCGGGGCCGCCATCCTGTCTGTGATTTATGGCCTCCAGCGCCGTGTTCGGAGGACGGCGTTTGCCGCCCTTGCCGCCATCATCTGTATGGTCGTCGTCCGTGAACTGGTGCGCCGGCAGACCCTGGCTCCCTGGTTTTCCACCTCGGATCTGGTCGTGGTGCCCCAATACTCGCCCCTGCTTTTGTTTCTCGTGGTCTTTGCAGCCGGGCTTGCCCTTATCTGGTATATGATCAAACTCGTCCTGCCCGCTGATAATCCTGCTGCGACTCCTGCTGATTCCGAGGTGCAATCATGAACTATCCCATCTGGCAGCTGGACGCCTTTGGCGGCGGACTGCTCATTGCCATCATCGCTATCATCCATGTTTATGTGTCCCATTTTGCCGTGGGCGGAGGACTCTTTCTTGTCCTGACCGAGATGAAAGGCCTGCGCGAAGGCTCCGCAGAGATCCTTGCCTATACCAAAAAACACACCAAGTTTTTCCTCCTGTTGACCATGGTCTTCGGTGGCCTGACCGGGGTCGGCATCTGGTTCATCATCGCGCTGCTCAGTCCAGGTGCCACCTCTTCCCTGATCCACATCTTTGTCTTCGGCTGGGCCATGGAGTGGGTCTTTTTCCTTGCCGAAATCGTCTCCCTGCTCTTCTACTACTACACCTTTGACCGGCTGGAACCAAAGAAACATCTTATCCTGGGCTGGATCTATTTTGCCTGCGCCTGGATGTCGCTCTTTCTTATCAACGGCATCATCGACTTCATGCTCACCCCCGGGGACTGGCTGACCAACAACAATTTCTGGTCGGGCTTCTTCAACCCCACCTTCTGGCCGGCCCTCTTCTTCCGCACCTTCATGGCGCTGATGATCGCTGGACTTTTTGGATTTCTGACCAGTGTCAATCTCAAAGATGCCGCCCTGCGCCGCACCATGGTGCGCTACTGCGGCATCTGGCTCCTTGCTCCACTGGTATTACTCATTGGTTCCGCTCTGTGGTACAAGGCCGCACTGCCCCCAGCCCAGCAGGAGATGATCTTTTTTGTTGCCCCCGAGATGAAACCCTTTCTCAGCGTTTTCATCTGGCTCTCACCGCTGATCTTTGCAGGTGGTTTCGGCATGGCCATCCTTCGACCCCAGAGCGTCCAACGGCCTCTCGCCTGGCTGCTCCTGCTCCTTGGCTTTGTCTACCTCGGCTGTTTTGAATTTGTCCGTGAAGGTGGCAGGCGACCCTATATTATCCACGATTATATGTATTCCACCTCGATTTTAAAATCTGAAATGGCCAAGACCCAGGAGACTGGCCTACTTACCTCTGCCCGCTGGATTAAAAACCGCACTGTCACCCCGGAAAACCGCATGGATGCCGGCAAGGAGCTGTTCACAATGCTCTGCCTGCCCTGTCACTCGGTGGGCGGCCTCCTGAACGATATCGTGCCCATCGCCAAACAATTTTCACCTGCCGGGATGCGCTCATATCTCGCCACCATGGGCCACGCCAGCCCCTACATGCCGCCTTTTGCGGGTAATAAGGAAGAGATGGATATCCTTGCTGACTACCTCACCACCCGCCTTGTTCAGGGCACTGGGGACGCTCCTCTGAAGATCCCTCAAAAGAGCACGACGCCTGCGCCATTCAACCCGGAAACTGCCGAATATCTCATCCTTGCCAGCACTGACATGGGCATGGTTCTTTCTTCCGAGCCGGAACAATCGGGGATAGACTTCTCCTTTGCCCCGCCCACCCTGCGGGCCCAGGTTATCGAACGGGGCGAAGCGCCTGCCGTCCTCGGTAAAGAGATCCAGGTCAGTTACCGGATTGCAACCGACACAGGAACTCTCACCGGCAACATGTCCCCCGTTGGTTCCGCCTTTGAGGCAGCCTTAGCGCACATGCCTGCTGTCAGCAAAGACTTCCGCCCTTATCTTTTGGCCGAGGTTACGGCCATGAAAAACGGCAAAGTCATCGCGACGACAAACCTCAAAATCGGCATCTCAACAACCATCGGCTGCCGCAACTGCCACGGGGGACCTTGGCGGCAGCAGGGCCTTACAGGACTGTCCCGGGAAACAGCGGCCAATATCCTCGCCACCCATGACAAACGCAGCAAAACAAGACTCAGCACCGCCTTTGCCAACGGCTCCATCGTGGCCTGCCGCGATTGTCACGCCGACAGCAGCCGGGACGCAAAAGGACTGCCTGAACATCTGCATCTGTCTGCCTCCATCCATGGCTTTCATGCCGCCTACATCGATCAGGACAGCAACAACTGCAATTTCTGTCACGGCGGAAATCCTCACGGCGCAACAGGTGGACTGGAAGACCTGCACGCAGGCCTTGGCCTGGAATGTGCCAACTGCCACGGCACCCTGGCAGACCACGCCATGAGTCTACTCAAGCATGAAGAACAGGCCATAAAGCCATCAAACGCACCATTACTGCGCCAGATAGCCACCAAAGGAAGCGTGCCGGCGAACACCATCAAAGGGCGACTGCCGTGGGTCATGGAACCGGACTGCCTGAGCTGTCACAAAGGGTTTCAGCCGCCTGAGGCCGATACTGCCTTTAACACCTGGACCTCCGACAAACAAAAATTATTTGCCCACCGCCACAGTGAGGAAGGCCTGCTGCTCTGCAGCTCCTGCCACAGCGCGCCGCACTCCCTCTATCCGGCCAACACCCCCTACAGCAGGAAAGCCGGCAACCTCCAGCCCCTGCAATATCAAAACAACCTCTATCCCATCAGCGCCGACCGGGGATGCGCCGTCTGCCACACCGTGGAGATGGAAGAAGAACTGCACCATCCAGGTTCACTGGGGACATTCCGCAACCGTGTGGAGTAGCTGAGAAAAGAAAAAGGCCGAAGGGTTCTCCCCTTCGGCCTTCGGTCTAAAGTCCCCAAGCCTTAAGCGATTCAGCAGGAAACAGTTCACTCACAATCATCCTTCCGGTACCCTTACACCAGTGGAATTCCCATGAGTCCCATGGACTGCCGACTGTTTAAAAAAACTGCTGCATTCAATGAAAATGATAGCGATGAGGAGAAGAAGGGACGGACGTCTTTTCGGCAGCCTTGAGAAAAATGGGCAGAACAAGTGCCCAGCTCAGGCCGATCTGAAAGAGGCAGGCAACAAGATGGTCATTAAAATAGGCGGCGCCAAAGCGTACCCCGCCCCAATAGGCCAAGGCTCCGGAAACCCCGCCGAGAAGTGCCCCGATGAGGTAGCGACCGGCAAGCCAGCCAAGGGAATAGTGCAGGGTCATGGCAAACTGCATCCAGAGAACAAGAATCCACAGAGGTGGCAGGGCTGGGTGGAAAGATCCATGGGGGAATGACAATACTCCCGTCCAGATATGAAAGCTGTCAATACAAAGCCCTGTAATCAAGCTGAACAAAAGTAATGCCCCTTCCCGCAGAAAATCGCGCACCAGAAACAGATGCGCCAGAACCAAGCACAAACCTACCGCACTGGCCAACCACGGATGACCAGAGGCCGCCCCCAGTACACAGACAAACCAGCCCGCCTGAAAAAGCGCATAATTGATGCCATTCGTCCAGGTCAATTTGCCAGGCCTTGCGTCCACACTATTCCATCTCCCCCATCCGGTTTAAAACCAGCTGGTAGTTCCGCACCAGCCTAGTACGAAAACCGGCCTCGCAGTAACAGAAATAATACTCCCATTTCCTCAGAAAGGTGTCGTCAAATCCCAACGCCATCACCCGCTCGCGTTTCGCCAGCAGGGCATTTCGCCAGATCTCGAGAGTGGGGACATAATGGTGGCCGATATCCTCCATATTGCAGATATTCAGGCGGGTACGGCTGGCCATGGCGGATACCATCGCCCCAACGGAGGGAAGATGGCCGCCTGGAAAAATATGCTTGCGAAGCCAGTCCGAGCCAAGGCGGTACTGCAGATATTTCTGGTCGGGCATGGTGATCACCTGGAGGACAACCCTTCCACGGGGAGCAAGCAGGTCATCGATAACCTTAAAATATCCGGGCATATGCCGATGCCCCACCGCCTCCAGCATCTCGATGGAGATAATCCGGCTGAATCGGCCCTGCACATGACGATAATCGCTGAGCCGGATCTCGATCCGGTCCTCCAACCCCTCTTCTCTGACCCGACGGGTTGCCCAGTCAAACTGCTCTTTGGAGATGGTGATGCCAAGCAGACGGCATCCGCTCTGTTTAACCACCTCGAGGGCCAATCCTCCCCAGCCGCAGCCAATCTCTAGGACATGATCTTCCGGCCCGATATCGGCCTTGGCAATGATGGCCTGCACCTTGTTCTTCTGCGCCTGTTCAAGGCTGTCATCCGCCTGGAGGAAGATGCCGCTGGAATAGGACATGCTCGGATCAAGGAAAAGACTATAGAGTTCATTGCTCAGGTCATAATGTTCCCTGATATTCCTGCGACTGCCGGACGGCGTATTGCTGCGCCGCACGTGCGATATCAGATTGCCGATCCTTGCAGGGACAGCCGACCATAGACTTCGATCATCGATGGCCTCTTCCCTGAGGGAAAGGAGGGTAAGCAGTTCCACCAGATCCGGACTGCTCCAGTCCCCGTCCACAAAGGCCTCGCCAAAGCCAATGTCCGCGGCAAGCATAACCCGCTGGAAGAATCGGGGATGATGCACCGTGAGGGTTACCTGGGGCAAACTTGCCGCACTGCCGAAGACCAGCGCATCCTCTCCATCGGGAAGGTGCATGGTTAACTGTCCATGGTCAAGGCGTCTAAAAAAGGCGGTCACCACTTTTTTGCCGAGGCGCTCAAGCAGGGGCGTTGGCGCCTCGCGGATGGTCAAGGGTGAACAGGGATCGGGTTTGCTGTAAACCTTCAACTTTTTCTGCAGGAACAGTCGGGCTGCCTGCCAGAGAATACGGGGAAAGGTCATCGCCGCCCGGAAGGGATGGAGGATGACGGTACGGGCCAGGACCTGGCCGCTCAGAGCTTCACCGGTACCGGTAAAAGAGGCCTCGATGGCTGCCTTGTCGTCGAGAAAGTAGGTGAGCTTGACCGACACTTCCCGGCCCGGCTGGCCAATGTCAAACTGGTAGTATCCGGTGCGTGGGAAAAATGGCGAAACATGAAACATCTTTTCCGCCTGCACGGCCTGGCCCGCATCCCCTGCTTTCAGCACGTAGAGATGCATCTCGCCAAAGGTGTTGTTCACCTGCACAAGATTGCAGATCAGGCGGTTGTCTTTATCGTAACAGTAGAAAAAACTGGCCGGATTAAAGACATAATTCCACTGGCGCAGGGCAGTGAGGAGCATGATTCGGCCAAGGGGCTGATCAATGCCGTTCTCAATCAAGGCCCGCTCGACTTTCTGCCGAAGAGGCGCCTCGCCTGGGTAGAGATAGTCGCGGTCATTGAGGGTCAGCGGTCGCAGGAAGTTGTGGCCAAAGCAGACGGAGTCGCGCTGCAGCATCTCCAGCTCATCGAGATCCAGGAGATAGAGGTGTAGACTGTAGTTAAAATGATGCTCGGCCGTATGGGTTCGGCGATGACGCAACTGGCCGCTGTAGAGCTGAGAGTTCATTCCCGGCCCTCCGTCAGTTTCGTCAGTTTAGCCACGGCCTGATAACTTGATCGGACCGCGTCTTCATGGAACCCATAGCCGAAATAGTTGCCGCAGAAAAAGGTGCCGTTAACCCCGTTCAGGGATGGCAGCAGGGGCTGGGTGGCCATGGAACTGCTGGTGTAGATGGGATGATGGTAGACCATTCGGGCAATCACCTGTTTTTCATCATATTCGCCCGGTCTGTTCAGGGTGACCAGATAATGCCGGCGGGTCTTCAGCCCTTGGAGAATATTCATTGAATAGGTGACATAGGCCGGTTGATTGGCCTCAGCCCTGCCATCCCGCTTGAAATTCCAGCAGGACCAGGCCCTGGAGACAGGGGGCAGCACCGCAATATCGGTATGGAGGACGGTGTCGTTGCGCTCATACTGCCAAGGACCCAGCAGCCTGGTCTCCTGTGGTGTCGGATCACCAAGCAGACCGAGGGCCTGGTCGGCATGGGTGGCGATAACCACCTCATCAAAGCGCTCATGGTGGCCATCGGAGAACTCCAGCCGGATCCCCTCACCCTCGCGGAAGATCTTGCGGATTGCTGAGTTTAAATGGACGGAGCCGGTGAACCCGGCTTCGAAAGCCTTGACGTAACTGCTGCTGCCGGCGATAACCGTCCTCCACGGGGGTCGATTGCGGAAGGCGAGAAGCCCGTGGTTCTTGAAAAAGCTGAGGAAAGAACGGGCCGGAAAATCAGTGACCTGACCGGTGGGCGCCGACCAGATCGCCGCAGCCATGGGTTTGAGGTAATTGTCCACCATAAAGGGCATAAACCGGTTTCGCACAATATACTCTTGCAGGGTGCCAAGTTCCTCCTGTTTCTGAAGATCGGCCAGGGCCTGCCCAGAAAAACGATAGATCTCGGCAAGAAAGTGATAGAATTGCGGCCGAAACAGATTGGCCCGTTGGGCGAACAGGCCATTGAGCGTATTGCCGGCATAGACCAGACCGGTCTGCTCGCAGTGAAAGCCAAAGGACATCTCCGCCAGGCGTGATCGGACCTTCAACTCTTTGAGAAAACCAATAAAATAAGGGTAGGTTGCCTCATTAAAGACGATAAAGCCGGTATCCACAGGAATGCCCGCATCCGGACCATCGGGAATGGCAATGGTATGGGTGTGCCCCCCCAAATAATCGCCCTGCTCAAACAGGGTTACCTGATGGGTTTTCTGCAGCAGATGAGCGGCAACAATACCGGCGACACCCCCTCCGATGACGGCGACTTTCCTGGTCAAAGTGTCATGTATCTGTTCCATTATCTTTTAGAATCCTGAGTTGGAGAATGTTGGCTGCCACGGGGGAACCAGGGGAAAAAGGCGCTGGTTCGCGCCTTGTAGATTTCAAATTCGGGATTGCCCTTATACTTCTCCTCAAGCATCGGAATACCTGAAACTTTGAGAAGAAGAAAGGTGATCGTAAGGGGGCTTATCAGCCCATAGATGCCCAGCGACGAGGCCAGTCCAACGAGAAAAATTCCCCACCAGAAGAGGGCTTCGCCGAAATAATTGGGATGCCGGGTCGTGCTCCACAGCCCTTCGGTAATAATCCGGCCCTTCGTGCCGGGACGACGTTTAAAGCGGGCCAGCTGCCAATCCGCCACGGCCTCAAAGAAAAATCCCAGGGCACAGAACAGAGCGCCAAGAAAATCCGTCCACTGCAGACTGGCGCCGGGAGCAGCCAGCACCAGCAGCACCGGCATGGACACCATAAACACCACCAGCCCCTGGAGCATATAAATCTGCAGGAAACTGCGCCAGATAATGGTTGTCCCCCAATCTTCCCGAAACTGACGGTAGCGGAAATCCTCTCCCCTGCCCCGATGGCGCAGGCCGATATGCAGCCCTAGCCGCCCCCCCCAGAGGGTGATCCAGAAAAGAAGGAGATAGATACGGGTGTTCTCCATCACAGGCGGGCTGTATACCCAGGCACCCCAGCAGGAAAAAATAAAAGCGGGGCCATAGGCTATATCAATGAGGCTGTTATCTTTTGCCTTCAACCCGACCACAAACATGACACTCATAAAAAGAAGCAGGAGAAATGCGGCGCTGAAGAATATCGGTCCCATGGCATGCACCTTATCTGAGCCAGGAACCGATAAGATAACTGCCGCCGGCCACCAGGGTACACAGGAAGGTACCCCAGGCGATATCAACCACGCTGACCAGAATCGGCCAGTCTCGCAGGGTGGCCAGATTGGTGAGATCATAGGTCGCATAGGTGACAAGGCCGAACAGGGCTCCATAAAGGCAGGCCTTGACAAGGGAGGCGGCCTCAAGGCCGGGATGAACGGCAAAGAAGAGAATTCCGGCAATATAGATGGCATAGAAACAGAAGGCAGCGATCCAGTTCACCTGCGGACTGAGCAGGGAATGAAGCTGTTCAGCGTAAAAGCTTTTGGCCACATAGCCAAGCCAGATCATATCTATGACAAAGAAAACTGGAATGGTCAGCAGATAGAGTTTTAACCAGAATGTCAGACTCATACTAATACCTCCTGCATAGAGGAAAAAAGAAAAATAACGCCCCGTTGGACGCCGCATTTTTTTTGAGAAAAATTCCTATTTTTTGAATTTTGATACAAACTAATGGTGCCTCGAAAAAATACAAGGCGCAAATTGCATATTCTTCTTCCGGATACGTATCCGGTGAGATTCCAGGAAAAATAGGGGAGGACAAGGGTGCCTGCCGAAATCAATGACTGCTCCAGACGGCGGCACGGCAATGGAAGGTACGGAGAAGAAATGGTTCCCTTGCGAAAGAGGGCTGACGTTTCTCCCATGCAGCCACTTGTATCATTGAAAAAAAGACCTACCCTTTAAAGCTAAACTTACACTAACCCCGATGAACGGGACTAGCGCCCTGAATATTATTTTCTTGTGAAAAAACAAGGTGATAATCTATAAGGCACTATAAGGAGAAAGAACATAATGATAAAGGAAATTCGAAGGAGTATCGCCATGACCGTTGGACTTCTTGGGTTGCTGGGATGCTCCGGCACAGCGCCTGCCAATCTTGGCGTGCATAACGGAATGCTTATGGGATGTCCAGCATCACCAAATTGCATTGCCAGCCAGACCGAGAATCAGCAACAGCGTATTGCACCTCTCTCCTTTACCGGCGATCCTACGGCCGCATTTTCCCGATTACAGCAGACCCTTGCAGGCCGCAAGGATACGACGCTTATCGAGTCTACGCCTGAGTACCTGCGGGTGGAGTTCCGCACCACCCTCTTTGTAGATGACGGCGAATTCCTGCTGGACAGGGAGCACCAAGTCATTCAAGTCCGGTCAGCTTCGCGCCTTGGCTACTCTGATCTGGGTAAGAATAGGGCCAGGATGGAGGAGCTACGCCGACAATTTGAGCTGAGTCATAAAAATCGTTTATAAGAAATCGCATCAGCCAATTAGAAACCGGGAATGGAAGAGGATTTTTTTCAATGGGCATACAAGACCAGAGTCTTTCTTGTCGGCCTTGAAGGATTGAAGACTGCCAATTTTTTTCAACTGACAAGAAGTAGTATTCTTTTTGCAAGAATGGTCCATGATGGGTACCAAAAACAAAAGAGGCGGAATCCTTGGGATTCCGCCTCAACTAGAACTGCCCACTGGCAAGAAGCCGGAGCATACTGAAAACAGAACTGGGGCATCATGCCCCGTTCTGAGTTTGACTATTTCTTCCGGCGACGCCCTGCACCAATCAAACCAGCAAGACCAGTTCCGAACAGGAGCATGGTGGCTGGCTCAGGCACGGGGGCAGCAGTCAGAGTAACCTTAGCATATACATCCGCGTAAGCATTACCGCAAAAGCCATCTGGGCCAGACCACCAACCACTACTGAAACCTGTGTCGGTAAGTTCGATGTTAAATACGGTACCATCGCCCAAGACCACCGTAACCGGATCTTCCCAGGTAACTGTCCAGCCTTGAGTCTTACCCTCAGGAATAAACCACCATCCATTGCTGCTATAACCAACGGTTTGACCATCAACATCTTTATAGTTGTTGGTTGGGATGTCAAAGTCTAAATATGCCGTGATGTTTTGAGGAAATTTGTCATCACTGTTAACAGCGTCTTCTGTCGTACCCAACTTGGAAAAAAGAAAGGAGTGCGACTCCCCTACTTCGAGATAAAAAGATTCGTTTTGGACAGAGTTGTAAACATTAGCCCACATAATCAGACCAGCATTAGTTTTAGTAACATCAATAGAGGATGAGCTACCCATTTCAAACTGGACAGGTGTCGCCATCGCACTCCCTGCCATCAACCCAACCCCAGCCATTGCCAACAACGCCCCTGTCAAAATTGTCTTCTTCATTCCCTACCCTTTTTATCCTTATTTGTTTCAAGCTGGCGACCACCGCCTATCTTGTTGCCCCGCATAAAAATGGCCTTGGAATTCCCCTTCCAAAAACATTTCGCCATTTTCATGCAGCGAGTCATAATTCATGCAAAAACCATTCTACCAATAAGAATCCAGCCGGTATTTAAAATTCATTGTGACAACATACGGTTACATGCATTTTCACTATTCTCTCCCTGTGCTCCGAGCGAACGATTTCCGGAAATTCGCAAAAATCCATCCGGAAATCCCGTAATCCGGAAAAGGTGGCTCGACTTAAAAAATGGCCACAAAACCATTTTTCGCCTTGGACACCTTTCTATCGAAAAAACACCGGCTTCAACTCATCGGTGGCAAGAAAGTTGTCCAGCTCTTCCTGGTCATAAAAGGCTCGTTCAAAGAAAAGCCCTTGGGCCGGGGCGGTGTACTGGGTGAGAAGCACCGGCTCCTGCAGGAATCGGCGCAGATCCGACACCTTCAACTCCCCTTTGCCCACCGCCATCAGCACACCGACGATGCGGCGGACCATCTTCCAGAGGAAATGCGAACCGACAACCCGAAACAGGACCAGGTCTCCTGCCGGCACCACCTGACATTGATTGATCATCACCAGTGGTGATTTCTTCTTGACCACCTGGCGATCGGTAAAGGAGGAAAAGTCGTGCATTCCCTCAAGCAGGGCGGCAGCCTCCCGCATCCGCACCATGTCCACCGCTGCCGTCACCTGCCAGACATGATTGCGGGTCAGGGCGGATTTCTGCCTGGCGACCTGATAGCAATAGCTCCGGCCAATGCAGTTCAGCCGGGCATGAAAGCGGGGGCCGGCTCGTTTACATGCCCGAATAACGATATCCTGCGGCAATGCCGCGTTTAATTTCTTCTGGATGTCCTGCGGCGAGAGATCCGTCAACGCCTCAAGATGCGCCGCATAGTGCAGGGCATGCACACCGGCATCGGTACGGCCGCTGCCCTGCACATCCACCTGGCCACCAAACATTTTTTCAGCGGCATCGAGCAAAGTGCCCTGCAGCGTTACCGCGTCGTCCTGTTTCTGCCAACCACTGTAGCGGCTGCCATCAAATTCCAGGATCAGCTTGAATCTTTTCGCGTGGGTATTCATTTTTATTGACTCCTTGATGATTTAAAAAAATCGGGGACTGATGTTATCTCGCGCAACAGCCACGAAAAAACCTGCCCCCGCAATCTTCTGTTTTCGTTGAAATATTCGTATGAGCTCTTGCAGGTAAGCGAGGACTCCGAAAGTGC
This sequence comes from Desulfobulbaceae bacterium, assembly GCA_019163335.1. Classification (GTDB taxonomy): domain Bacteria; phylum Desulfobacterota; class Desulfobulbia; order Desulfobulbales; family Desulfocapsaceae; genus UBA2270. The sequence continues at coordinate 27,444 of JAFLKM010000028.1, forward strand.
CACACCGTCATTCCCGAGTGCTTTTATCGGGAATGACGGTTCGTAAATTCAGTGTGGTATGGATTCCCGCCTGCGAGGGGAATGACGGCTGGTGGACATACATCCTCATTTTGCAGGTAAGCGAGCCCGCGAAACTCCGAGAGGCTCTTATTTATTCAGTAAGGCCCGCTCACCATTGGCCTGCCGCAGACGATGGGCCAGGGTTCGGGAGATGGCCGAGATCAGGATAAGGGCTAGTCGCTTATGCTCTTCGGCAAGCTGGTTAAAGCTCTCCAGGCTGAGCACATACAGATCGGAATCGGTATAAGAGATGGCGCTGTCACTGCGGGGCCGGCCATCAAGAAAGGCGAGGCCGCCGAAAAAATTGCCCCTACCGATGGTGGCGACATGATGATGCTGCCGGCTGCCGCCGATGGGTGCCATGATCCTGATTTCACCGCGACGAACGAGATAGATTGCCAGTCCCGGATCGCCGATGGAGTAAATCGTCTCCCCGGCCTTACAGGATCGCTCCTCCATACTCTTCTCCAGGTCAATAAGCGTATCATCCTTGCGTCCATGAAAAAGCTCCATCTCCTGTAAGCGAAGGAGCACCTGTTTATCCACCGGCGCCTTGATATTGCCGATCAATTCCTCCTCCACCCATTCAATGGCAGCTTCAAGGGTGGGAAAATCAAGGACATTGTTACATTTTTCGGTAAGTCCAATCTGGGCAAAAAACTCGGGGAGATTCCGTCCATTGGGAAGCTGCTCATGGACATTACTGAGCAGCATGGCGGCATTGCGCTCCGCCAGCATGTCCCGTACCTGGATCAGCATATGGACGGCAGTAATATCAACCGATTGCACCAGCCGCATATCAAGAATCAGGTAATTCCGGTTTCTCGTTTCCGGCTCAAGGATGGAATAAAGCTCATAGGTGGTGCCGAAGAAAAGACTCCCCTGCAATTCAAAAATGACAACTTTTTCACCCTTCTGGGCAATAATCCGCCGGTCTTCCTCCGACCGGGTCCAGGTGGATGAACGCTGATGAATAAAGGATTTGTGGCGTACCACCGAGCCCCCCACCTGCTCACGGACAAAAAGCATGATGGCCATGGCCACACCGGCCCCGGACGCCGCAATAAGGCCAACGGTGAGGGCGACAACCACTACCGTTGCCACCACCGCAAAATCAAACACCGTCCCCCGTGCTTCAAGAAACTTGAGGGGTTCAAGATCGATCATGCGCAAACCAATGACAATTAGAATCCCGGCCAGAGTGGCGATGGGCAGCCAGGCCATGACTGAATTAAGCGCCAGCGCCGCCACCAGCACCAGCACCCCCTCCATGACCCCGGAAAGCCTTGTCTGGGCACCGCTGTTGAGATTCACCATGGAGGCCCCCATGGTACCGGAGCCAGGCATGCCGCAGATCAGCGATGAAGCGACATTGGCAAGCCCCTGGGCACAGAGTTCACGATTGGGCTCATGCCGGGTGCGCGTTTTCTGGTCCATAACCACGCAGGTCTTCAGGGTGTCGATGGAGAGCAGGGCCGCCAGGGTCAGGGCGTTGCCGCAGAGAGCGCCAACCTGCCAAAGCTTGAGCTCCCCCAGATCATGCCATCGGGAGGTGAGGGTTTGCAGATAGCCGGCCTCCACTATTCCAAGGGGGCCGAGGACCAGTTGGTTGTCAGCAAGGATCATCATTGAGGGGTCATTGGCGGCAAGGGCAAAATAGGTGACCAGGCCGGCGGCGATGCCGATGATGGTGCCGGGAATCCTCTTGATCAAGCGGGGGCCCAGCAGGGCACCGATCACAGTGGCCAGGCCAATACCCATGCTGCGCATATCCCACATAGCAGGCGACACAATCACCTGCCACCAAGGCGTGCCAACGGCTGCACCCATAAAATTACGGATCTGGCCGCTAATGATAATGATGCCGACACCGGTGAGATACCCGCTGACCACGGTATAGGGGATGTATTTGATCATCCGGCCGGCTCCCAGAAAACCAAGCAGGATCTGCACCAGACCGGTTAAAATACCCAGCACGATGAGCAGCAGGATAATGTTTCCAGCAGAAACGTCCTGTCGTGTCAGCTCAAGGGCAAAGACAGACAACACCGCTGCCGCCGGCGCGCAGGGAGCGCTGATCAGTCGATCAGTACCGCCAAAGATGGGAGCAATCAGGCCCAGCGCCGCTGCGCCGAGCATTCCTGCCAGGGCGCCGAAGGGCGCGTATTGCGGCCCGAGTGTCGAATACACCGTAACCCCAAAGGCCATGGCCGCCGGCAGGGCCACCAGCATCGAGGCCAAACCGCCCCATAAATCTCCAGGGTTTCGAAATTTATTAAATAATATTGACGCCATACACTCCCCCCTGCATAATCATAAAACGTCCCAAGTCCTGCTTATCCGCACACCAAAGAAACCCCGCTCTTTCTCTCCAGGTTCCCCTTCAGCCGTCAAACTCCTGCCGTCTCAGCATTCCGTTCACTGCTCCAGCGGACAGAGAAGGCTCCGTCGTCAGAAACACCCGGTTGCCCGGATTGGCCCGGGTGATCTCCTCTCCCTTTTCAGTGCGCATGGCCACAACCGTGACCACCAGCACTTCAATGCCCGGCAGCATATACTCAATCAGGTCGCCGGTCTTCAACACATTTCTGGCCTCCACCAGGGGGTGCTCGCCGGCCTCTCTGATCACCGCCACCGGCAGTACGTTCTGCGGCTCGCGGGACGCTTGATAGATCATCTCGCCGCCGCCCGGGCGCTCATCGATAAAGTTCTCGGTGGCACCCCGGGTGCCGATCTTGGCAATCTCGGTTCTGAAGATCACGGGCAGAACAATGGCGGCAGGATCATGCCAAGCCTCAGCCGGCAGGGCGGCCAGATAATCCAGGGCGGCCCGATAGATGCGCACCACTCCGCCCACATAAAAGATGGACTTCATCCGCCCTTCAATCTTCAGAGAATTGACTCCAGCCGCCACCAACTGGGGCAGGCGCTCAAGGAGGCAAAGATCCTTGGAGTTGAAGATATAGGTCCCGCGCTCATCCTCCTCCACCGGAAAATACTGGCCTGGCCGTTTTTCTTCGGTGAGGGCATAACTGTAACGGCAGGGATGGGCACAGTCGCCCTGATTGGCATCCCGGCCGGTCATATAATTAGACAACATACAGCGGCCGGAATAGGAGATGCAGAGAGAGCCATGGACAAAGACCTCTAACTCGCCCTCGACCTCCCTTCTGATTTCGCTGATCTCCAAGAGCGACAGCTCACGGGCAAGGTTGAGGCGGGACGCCCCCTGTGACAGCCAGAAGGCCGCCGATGCATAATTGGTGACGTTGGCCTGGGTGGAGAGATGCACGGCAAGCTCCGGCACCAGCTGACGAGCCCGCATCAGAAGACCGGGATCGGCGATGATCAGACCATCGGCCGAGAGGTCCCGCAATGAAAGCAGGTACGCATCAAGCCCGGCGAGATCCTGATTATGGGCCAGGATATTCAAGGTCACATAGACCTTCACCCCTCGGGCATGGGCATAGGCAATGGCGCAGGCCATGGCCTCCGGGGTAAAGTTGCCGGCACGGGCACGCAGACTGAACTGCGGGCCGCCAAGGTAGACGGCATCGGCACCATAATGGATGGCGGTCACCAATTTTTCAAAGGTTCCAGCCGGGGCGAGCAGCTCCGGCATAACCGGAGACGCCCCATTGCCGCTTTCTTTTTTATCCATGGTAAGGTAGTATTGAGGGGTTTTGAGACCTAACCCCGATGAACGGGACAAGCACCTTTCGCAGATTATTTTCTTGCAAAAAACAAGACAACAATCTGTAAAGCACTCAAGACTGACAGCTTAAAATCCGGCTATCTCGTGGCGAAATGTCCCCCAAAAAACAGGGCAGGCTGCGTATTCGATTTCCAGTTGAACCATAGCGAACAAAGAGCCCATAAAGCCACCCCCCTTCTCACTTCAGTCTTCAGCCTTATTTTCAATTTGATTACTGTACGCAGAGCGGGAATGCAAGGAGTTCGGTGAAGAAAAGAAAGATCGGTATCGCCTTGAGCGGTGGCGTGGATTCCACCGCCTGCGCCCTGCTCCTCCGTAAGCATCATGAGGTGCATGGCTTTTTCATGCGGCTCACTGGCCCCGATCCGGCCCTGCTGGCGGCTCAGGAGCAACGGGCCCGGACTGTTGCGGCAAAGCTCGGGATAGAGCTTGAGGTCATCGACTTAAGCCTTGCCTTCAACCGCACCATCCTCCACTCCTTTACTGCAACCTACGCCCAGGGACGAACTCCGAATCCCTGCATGCTCTGCAACCAGACCATCAAATTCGGCCTGTTCCAGGAAGCCATCCTGGAACGCGGCATGGACGCCATGGCCACCGGACATTACGCCCGCATTGAGCGAACTGGCGATCTTGTTCAGCTGTGCAGGGGTAAAGACACGGCCAAAGATCAATCTTATTTTCTCGCCCGGCTCAATCAACAGCAGTTACGCCACTGCCTTTTCCCGCTCGGGGAGATGACAAAAGAGGCCAGCTATCAAGTCGTGGAAGAACAGGGCTTGACTGGATTCCGTGGCCAGGAGAGTCAGGATATCTGCTTTTTAGGCCCCATAACGGTGGGACAGTTTTTACAAGAACGTCTTGCCCAGGCAGAAAAGCCAGGCAGTATTGTCACCAGTGACGGTCAGATACTGGGCAGCCATAAGGGGCTGTTTCATTACACCATCGGCCAGCGTCGCGGCCTTGGCCTGGCCGATATCACGCCCTGGTATGTCGTAGCCCTTGACCCCCAAAACAATCATGTTATCATCGGCAAGGAAGAAGATCTGTACCATGACCGGCTGCGTATCCATACTCCCCATTGGCTGCAGGATTGTCCTGACCCGGAGCAAAGCTATCAGGTCAAAATCCGCTACCGGCACCAGGGCGCGGATGCCCGGGTGCAGCAAATCGATGATGCCTGCTGGGAAATTCGCTTTGACACGCCGCAACGGGCCATTACCCCCGGTCAGTTTGCCGTTATCTATGCGCAGGACCGGGTAATCGGCTGCGGCGAAATTCAATAAGCAACAATGACTCCTGAAAAATGAAGAAAATAGCCATCAGCACCCTTGGCTGCAAGGTAAACCAGTATGAATCGGCGGCCTTTCAAAGCGGATTTGAGGCGGCCGGCTGCCGGATGGCCCTGGCGAAAGAGACGGCTGATATCATTGTGATCAACACCTGCACCGTTACCGCCAAGGCCGGGGCTCAGTCGCGGCACGCCATCCGGCAGCTGATGCGCCGACATCCCGATGCCAGAATCGTTATCACCGGCTGTTATGCCCAGATGGCCGGCGAGGAACTGGCACAGATGATCAATACGGCCGTCTGCATTGTCGGCAACGCTCACAAGGATCAGCTGGTGCAGACCGCCCTCCGTGCCACTCCTTGCGACCCAACCATGCTCATGAGCCCTATCTTGCAGAAAAAAGAGATCTGCCATCTGCCGGTACGTCACTTCGGGGGCCGGACCCGCGCCTGCCTGCGGGTTCAGGACGGCTGCAATAATTTCTGCACCTACTGCATCGTCCCCTATACCCGCGGCCCCAGTTGCAGCCTGCCCATTGAAAAAATTCTCGATCAAGCGGCCATCTTTGAGTCCGAAGGACACCGCGAGATGGTGGTCACCGGCATCCATGTCGGGCTCTATGGACAGGATCTGAGCCCTAATGTTCAGGAAAAAACTGATTGCGTGGAGCTGATGCGCAGGCTCTGCCGCACCCATCCGGACATCCGCTTTCGCCTCAGCTCCATCGAACCCAAAGAGATCAGCCGGGAGCTGCTCTCCCTCATGGCCGAACAGCAAAACTTCCTGCCCCATCTCCATATCCCCCTGCAAAGCGGCGATGACACCATTCTCAGCCGCATGCGCCGGGGCTATACCAGCCGGGAGTTTATCGAAACTCTTTCCTTATGCCGGAAAATGGTGCCCGATGCAGCCATCGGCATTGACGTCCTTGTCGGGTTTCCCGGCGAGACGGAGGAGCATTTTGCAGGCACGCTCGCTCTTCTGGAAGACTGCGACTGCACCTCCCTCCACGTCTTCCCCTATTCCCAACGGCCCGGGACCCTGGCCGCAAGCTTTGATCAGCAGGTCCCCCAAGCTGTCAAGGACAGTCGGGCTGCTCGCTTAAAGCAACTCGATGGCGAGAAAAAAGCGCTTTTTTATCAGCGATACCTTGGCACCAGCCGGCCAGTGCTGGTGGAACACAAGCGGGATGCAGACGGCAATCTGCGGGGATTTACCGATAATTATATCCCGGTCAGCTTTCCAGGAGACACAACCTTGATGAACACCATTGCCACGGTCACCATCACCACCGTCTCGGCAACCCAGGTGCACGGCACCATTGCGGAGGGGAACCATGCTGGGTGAAATAATCGCCATCGGCAACGAACTGACCTCGGGAAGGATTGCCAACACCACCAGCGGCTTTGCCGCCCGCCATCTCTTCGGCTCCGGCTACGAGATCCATGCCATGCACACCATCGGTGATTCCCCGAGCCTGATCGGCGAGGTCCTGAAGGCCGCCATCAACCGGGTTGACTTTGTCGTCGTCACCGGGGGCCTGGGTGCAACCGATGACGACCTCACCACCGAGGCAGTGGCCTGCGCCCTTGACCGGCCCACCATCCCCAACCTGGAGCTTCTTTCCCAGATCCGCAACCACCTCGATGCCATTTCCGCCTCACCGGTCAGCCCCCTGGAGAAACTGGCCTGGCTGCCGCAAGGGGCAGAGGCCCTGACCCTCCAGGCAAGGATGTCGGGCTATCAGCTTATCCATGCCAATAAACCCATCTTCTTTCTGCCCGGCGTGCCCTACCAGATGGAATCCCTGTTGCTCGATCAGGTTCTCCCCAGGCTTGCCCTCTGGAACCATGGCCGTCATCTGGTCACCTTTCAGCGGATATTCAAGACCTTCGGCATGGAAGAGGCCGCCATCAACCACCTGATTGTCAATCTCAAGCTGGATCACAGCATCAATATCGGATACTACCCGGTCTTTCCGGAAGTCCATGTCAGCCTGACCCTGCGCAGCCCCATGGCAACCAGTGCCGCCTCCCTCTTTGAGGCCGCGTGCCGCAACGTAGAAGGCGTCCTGGGAGACGTCATTTACGGACAGGACCAGGACAGCCTGGCCGAGATTACCGGCCGCCTGCTCAAGACCGCAGGTCTGCGCCTGGCCACGGCAGAATCCTGTACAGGAGGGATGATCGGCCACCTGCTGACCCAGGTGGCCGGCAGCTCACAGTATTATCTGGGCGGTGTCATCGCCTATGCAAACAGCTTAAAAACGAATTTTTTAGGGGTCGAAGAGACCCTGCTGGCCACCCAGGGCGCAGTCAGCAGGGAAGCAGCCGAGGCCATGGCGACGGGGATACGCCACAGAAGCAAGGCGGATATTGCCATCAGCGTCACCGGCATTGCAGGCCCTGACGGCGGGACCATCACTAAACCGGTGGGCACCGTCTTTATCGGCATGGCAACAGAAGAAAAGACAACAGCCCATCCCTTTCATTTTATCGGCAGCCGTCAACAGATTCAGGAGATCACCGCCAAAACAGCCCTTGACCTGATCAGGCGATACCTGCTACAACAAAGCCGTATATAACAACCTCCCTTTCATCATTATCGACACTGCATACAACGACATTCCTTCAAAATAATCCAAGGAGACTCTTTATGGCCGCACCGGACCCAGCAAAAAACAAAACAGACAGCGTTGACAATGCCATCAGCCAGATTCAACGCCAATTCGGCAAAGGCTCGATCATGCGCCTGGGCAGCCATGAGACCGAACCCATCCCGGTCATCCCCACCGGGGTGATGAGCCTGGACATTGCCCTCGGAGTCGGCGGCTTTCCCAAAGGACGGATCTCCGAAATCTACGGCCCTGAGTCCTCAGGGAAAACAACCCTTGCCCTGCACGTGGTGGCCGAGGCCCAGAAACGGGGGGGCAACGCCGCCTTTATCGATGCAGAGCATGCCCTGGACACCGCCTATGCCGGTCGTCTGGGAGTGGATATAGACAACCTCCTGGTGTCCCAGCCGGATTTCGGCGAACAGGCCCTGGAAATCGCCGAGATTCTGATCCGCTCCGGCGGCATCGACGTGATCGTCATTGACTCCGTCGCCGCCCTGGTGCCCAAGGCCGAAATTGACGGCAATGTCGGTGATTCCCATATGGGTCTGCAGGCACGGCTCATGTCCCAGGCGATGCGCAAATTTACCGCTGTCATTAATCGCAGCAACACCATCCTCATCTTCATCAACCAGATCCGGATGAAGATCGGGGTGATGTTCGGCAACCCGGAGACCACCACCGGCGGCAATGCCCTGAAATTTTACTCCACTCTGCGCCTTGATATCCGCAAGATTGCAACCATCAAAGAGGGACAGGACAATGTCATCGGCAATCGCACCAAGGTGAAGGTGGTCAAAAACAAGGTCGCCCCACCATTCAAGACCGCCGAATTTGACATCATCTACGGAGAAGGCATCTCCAAGACCGGGGATCTTCTCGATCTGGCCGTTGAGAACGACATCGTCAATAAAAGCGGTTCCTGGTACTCATACCTGGATGAACGCATTGGCCAGGGCCGCGAAAACGCTAAAAAATTCCTTGCCGATCACCCGGAGATGTTTACCGATATTGAGAAGAAGGTCAGATTGGGCTATGGACTGCCCGCAGAAACCCTTGTGAAGGCAGAAGGAACCGAACAGCCATAAGGCTTTTCGCGAAAAGCGGAAAAGAAAAAAGTGAGAAGTATGGGGACGTATGGGAATCAAAAGGCCTGAGGGCTTTTATTCCTGTTCGTCCCTTTTTTTATCCGGAAGGATCTTTGAATATCGAGGGACAAAATAATTTCAGCCCCCTCGATTCATGTTTTCAAGCACAACATTCCTGCTGCGTTGTCGCTACTTTTTTTGGGCTGGCGGGGAGATGTCTGCATTCTGGCGACTTGAAGGACGGGTTAGGGGGTCGGTCAGTTCTGCTTTTGGATTTTTGCTATGATTCCGGTGGTGGAGGTTTTGGTGGTAAAGACGATGCGCACGACCTTGCCGCCGGCGGCCTTGACCTCTCCGGCGCCGACAATCGCCTCTTCCGGCCAGTCCGCGCCCTTTACCAACACCTGCGGCAGCAGGGCCGTTATCAAATTCAGCGGTGTTTCCTCGCTGAAAACAACCACGGCATCGACACAACCCAACGCAGCCAGCACCCGCGCCCGCTGCAGCTCCTGATTAATCGGCCGGGTTTCCCCCTTGATTGAACGGATGGAATGATCACTGTTCAATCCAACCACCAGAAAGTCACCCTGTTTTCTCGCCTCTTGCAGATACTCCACGTGCCCGGCATGGAGAATGTCGAAGCAGCCATTGGTAAAGACGATGCGCTGGCCCAGTTTTTTCCGGCATTCCACCATTCGCACGCATTCGGCCAGGCTGACAATCTTGTCCTTGTCATCAAAGGCATAGCAGGCCGGGGCAACGGTACTGAACTTCTGACGCAGGAGCTGTTGCGCCGGCAGGTCGAGGGGGATTGACCGCAACTGTTCCTCCTCTCCCGCTTCCGCAAGAATTGCCCCACTTGGATCTATAAGCATCGAGTGACCACCCAGCCTGAGATCGTTGCCATCATTGCCTGCACCGCAGCCGTTGGCGGCAATGACAAAGGTCTGGTTCTCGATGGCCCGGGCCTGGAGCAGGGTCCGCCACTGGTCAATACGGGTCAGCGGCCATTGCGCTGAGACCACCAGCAGAGAGGCCCCCTGCTGACTTTGAACCTTGGCAATCTCGGGGAAACGCAGATCATAACAGACCAGCCCACCGACCCGCCCAAAGGCGGTGTCCACCGGTCGGGGGCTGTCGCCTGCAGTCAGCCAATCATCCTCGTGCCAATAAGAAAAAAGATGCTGTTTACGAATCCGTCCGGCCAGGCCATGGCTGCTGTTGAAAAACAGGGTGTTATAGAGAGAAAGGCCGCGCTCATCCTCAACCCTTTCCACCAGGGTTCCGGCGATAACCATCTGATAGAGGGCGGCAAGCTCGCTGAGTTGCTCCAGAATCGAAGGGGTTTGGCGGCTCAGTTCGGCCAGTTGAGAATAGACAAAGCCGGTTGCCCACAGCTCCGGCAAAACCAGGAGCGTTCCCGGTGCGGGGGGAGAATGATGCAAGATTGCCCGCAAACGGGCAAGGTTTACTGCCGGTGCGGCGGGGGTAATGGCAGACTGGAAAAAACCAGCCGATGAAAAGAAGGGCAATTCAGGATTCAAGAGATATTCCTCACACAGCAGAAGGGGAAGTCAAACCGGCCGGGGCTCCTTGGGACAGTTCCGCCACGGTGGCAAGCCTGATCTGTCCCTGTTCATAAAGCCGGACCAGACCAGTGTCTGTGGCCAGGGGAAGCAATGCCGTCTTCAGGCTCACGGCACCATCAACCATGGCGTCCTGCAGACGAGCAAGGGCCCAACCGGCCAGCCCCCGCACGCCCACATCCTCGGATTGCAGACAAGGCAGCAGATCAGCCACGACGCCGCGGGCCACCAGTTCCTTCGCCCGACCCGCCGCCAGCCTGCCGATTCCCCACACCACACCCCGTTGCAGGGCAGGCAGCTCGATATAGTTTCCGTCCTGATGGGCAAGGGGGCCATCAGGACGGAGATAAGAAATCAGCATGTGCAGATACTCCCCGGCCAGCCGCTCATGGTGCAGCATGATCTCTGCCATCGCCTCGGGTGCGCCCCAGCCGATACCGCCGGACTCGTCATTGAGGCTCCAGAGAAAGCGCCGCATGACAATCCTCGCCGCCTCCATGTCCTGATCAGCCAGACGTGGCACCACCTGCCCAAAGAGACTGATCGCATGCCAGCGCACCAGCTCCTCAGGCCGCGACAGGCCGGAGAAAAGAGGATTCACCAGGTCTTTCTCAGGATACCTGCGCATTGCATCGCCTATCCGCTCAAGATCGGGCAAGGCAAGAAGACCCAGTACCTCCTGTTTGATTGCTCTGCTGCTCATGGGTGTCGAGACTGAAGGCTGAAGGCTTAAGACTGAAAGGGTTGTCAGAACCGACTCACCTGCTCACTGAGCAACGATTTCCCTTCAGCCTTCCGCCCATCACCCTGTTTTTTTTTGTTATTGTTTAACCGGCATGACAAAAACCCGCTTCCCGAGCTCGCTGTCCAGGAAGAACAGGCCGCTGGAGTCCTTGCCGATAAGCCGAAGACGGTCAACAATCTGCCCCACCGATGCCTCCTCCTCAACCTGCTCAGTGATAAACCAGTCAAGGAAGGCCTTGGCGGCATGATCCCGGGTATCCTGGGCTACATCGATGAGATTGTTGATCAGGGAGGTCACATGCTGCTCATGGGCAAGGATATGTTCAAAGGCAAGCAGAGGGCTTTCCCACTTTTCTTCCGGCTTGGCAATGGCCTCAAGCTTTGCCTTTCCCCCGCGTTCATGGATATAATTATACATCTTGATACCATGAAACATCTCTTCCTGCACCTGAGCCCGCATCCAGGCGGCAAAACCGGACAGACTGATGGACTGGAAATAGGATTCCATGGACAGATAGAGATAACTGGAATACAACTCGGCATTCACCTGCTTGTTAAAGGCCTTTTCCATTTCCTTTTTCATTGTTTGAATCTCCTTGTAAAATTTGAGGGTTTCCGGCAGGGATCATTCCGGCCTTTCCGTTGGCCATTTTTATTAGTGCTTTTCATCGGGGCTTGTTATCCATTGATACTCGAACGACATCTCCAACGCATTCGTGGAATAGCAAAACAGTTATGAGAAAATAATACCGGTTCAGGCAATGGCAACCGAAAGGAGGAAGAAAAAGATGATCGATCGACAATTCATAGCAGAGGCAATCCGTCTGGCAGGAGAGAAAATGGCGGCAGGAGAAGGCGGCCCCTTTGGTGCTCTGATAGTGCGGGACGGAGCCATCATCGCCCGAGGCTGGAACAAGGTTACCAGCAGCAACGATCCCACCGCCCATGCCGAAATCGTCGCCATCCGCAACGCCTGCAGCACTATGCAGTCCTTTGACTTGAGCGGATGTGAGCTCTTTGTAAACTGTGAGCCCTGTCCCATGTGCCTGGCAGCGGCGTACTGGGCCCGGCTGAGCCGCATCGTCTATGGAGCCGACCATAATGACGCGGCCACCATTGGTTTTGCCGATGCCTTTATTTACCAGGAGTTGGCTCTGCAACCAACTGACAGAAAGCTGGTAACGCAGCAACTCATGGCTCAGGAGGCACGACAGGGGCTTTCGCGCTGGCTGGATCTGGAGGACAAGATTCTCTATTGAGATACTCCAGGCCAGAAGGGGTGTTGCAAACACAGCAAAAACATGGGATCTCCGGCTTGCTCAGGAGTTCAGATCATCAAGCCGCTTCATGCCCTCCATCAACATCCCCATAAACCCGCCAATGGCTTCGTAGCGCAAATCCGCCCGAGAGAGCCCCTGGATAAACTTGAACCGACCGTCTTTGAGGGCAAGCACCCGGTAAAAAGCCTCCTGGCCATCCTTGCCATCGATGGCGGCATACACCAACTCGCCCTCCTTAAACAGCAGCTGCCCCTTGCTGGTGCCGATCTCGATCTTCAAATAGCCGGTTTTCTGATTCGAGTTAATCATCTGCAACAGCTCAACCGGCGGGATATCAGAGAACTGGCCAACCATACCGGAGGAAAGCTCTTCCGCCCGCTGCTGGTTAATCGTTGTAATTCTGTTCACCAGCAGCTTATAGAAAAAGACCTGGAGGCCGGGAAATCGGACCTGCATATGGCGAAAGTTCTTTTTACTCAGGGTCGCAAGCTCCGTGGGTTCGGCGGCCATGATGGTGGTGGTCACGGTTTCCCCTGAGAGCAGACTCATCTCGCCAAAGACCGCGCCCTTGCCCATCTCAGCCAGGGTCACCCCATCTTCATCCATGACCTCCACCCGTCCGGAAAGGATGATATAGAGATGATCCCCGACATCCCCTTTTTGCAGGATCGGGAAGCCCCAGGGACACTTTTCAAGCTTCAGCAAGGTCGCGAGATCCTGCAGATCCTCATCACTCAGGGGCTGAAAGATCTGGATTCCCCGGAGCAGGCTGGCAAACTGGGAGATATCTTTTAATTTTTCTTTCCGGTCGGCTGCCGCCAGCAGCTTCATCTGGACAGTGGCAAATTCCTTCTCCTGCTTGTATTCAAAACTGATCCGACCGTCACAGCCACCACAGTCAAACTGGTTTTTCTTTCGTGTTCCCTGCAGATAATGTTCATAGGCCACATCCTCAGAAACCAGATGGATAATGTCCTGGGCAAGAATCAAACAGGTGGACTTCCCCGCCGGCAGCCGCATCACCCCACCATCGACGTAGATTTCCTCTCCCACATTGTAAAGCGGACAGTTCCGTTCTTCGGTAATTACAAAAACACCGTTACGAAGTCGCATTGTATTCCTGACCGGGAAAGAAAACAGAGCCTATGAAAAAAAGGCGGCACAGCAGAATATCTGGCCCTTTCGGCAACGCCATGATCAGTCAGAGCGGCCAAACAACATATAAATGATAAGGGCCAGAACACCGGCACCACCAAAGAGCACCGGCAGGACCTTGTTCATCTGCAGATGACCATCCACCACCATGGTCTGCATATAGTCAAGACCACTGACCCACCACACCCCCACAAAAAGGCCGATGATAACCAGATCTTTGAAAGACTGCTTGTAGAGAAGATACACAACAAGGGCGACGAACGGCACAAGAAACCAGGGATTGGTAAAGAGTCCCTGGTAGTCCACGTCCTTGACCTGCTGCTGGAGATGGGTGGATTCAACCCAGGCCAGGATGCTGTTTACAAAATCAGCCATTTGTTTTACACCCCTTTTCCGTTTCCTTTTTTTCCATCTTCTCTATATTGACCTGGGAGCGGTTGAACACCTGGATGGCACAATAGGAACCGCACATGGAACAGGCCGGGGTTTTATCGCTGCCCCCTTCATGGCGAAAGCGGGCCGCTTTTTCCGGATCCAGCGACAGATCAATCTGTCCTTTCCAGTCCAATTTATTGCGCCGCTCAGCCATCATCCGGTCACGCTCCATAGCCCCCGGCACTCCCTTCACCAGATCAGCAGCGTGGGCCGCGATCTTCGAGGCAATTACCCCTTCATGCACATCATCGATACTGGGCAGTTTCAGGTGCTCGGCAGGGGTCACATAACAAAGATAGTCGGCTCCGGCAGCAGCAGCAATGGCCCCGCCAATGGCACCGGTTATATGATCATAACCGGGCGCGATATCAGTCACAAGGGGCCCAAGGACATAAAAAGGGGCGTTCTTGCAGATCTTCTTCTGGAGCAGGACATTGGCGGCAATCTGATCCATGGGCATATGACCAGGCCCCTCGATGATCACCTGCACCCCGGCATCCCAAGCCCGCTCAGTAAGCTCGCCCAGATGGATCAGCTCCTGGATCTGATTGCGATCAGTGGCATCGGCCAGGCAGCCGGGTCGCACCCCGTCCCCCAGACTCAAGGTCACCTCATGCTCCTTAAGAATTGCCAGCAGATCATCAAAATACTCAAACATCGGATTCTCTTTATTGTGATGGCTCATCCACTCAAGGGTAAAGGAACCACCACGGCTGACCACTCCCATGACCCGCTTCTGCCGGCTCAGGCGTTTCTGCAGATCACGATTAATGCCGCAGTGGATGGTCATGAAATCAACCCCATCCATGGCCTGTTTTTCAATGACCTTGAACATCTCATCGACGGTGACATCTACAATATCTTTTTTCTGCCGCTCCACGACCTCGGCCACGGCCTGATAGATCGGGACAGTGCCCAGCGGCACCGGACAGTTGGCGAGGATACCCCGGCGCACGGCATCCAGATCACCGCCCATGGATAGATCCATCACCGTATCAGCTCCCGCCTTGACCGCCACCCGCAATTTTTCCAGCTCTTCCTCAAGGCTGGCAATGTCCCTGGAAGAGCCAATGTTGGCATTCACCTTGGTAGAGGTATTCTTGCCAATGCCAATAATTTTCTCAAAATCATGATGACGATTTTTGGTAATGGCAATGGTTCCCAGGGCCACACCAGCCATCAGTTGGTCAACCGGAAGGGATTCATAGCGCGCACAGGCTTCAAACAGAGGGGTGACGACACCATTGCGTGCGTCCTCGCGAATACTCATAATTTTCTTACTCCTTACTAAGTAACAAAAAATACCAGAAAATCAGTACAGTTAATAAAAATGATGGATCGGACTGCATTTTCCCGGTCCTCACAGAAACAACAACAAACATGTTTCATCCTATATATACTGTCTTGACAATGTTCTCAAGCATCACCTTCTCAACAGGTAATTCCGCCATCCAAAGAGATACCCCCACCCCAGACGTTCTCGGGGTTACAGGAGAGAGAGCCGCCGCCATCCTCTTTAACGAAAAAATAATAAATAAGCGCCTTTTTCGGATACCAAAATGTCTTGACAATGTGTATTCTTAGCTCGTTAATACTTCTACGTTTCTTTTTCTGTAACTATCCAGCTTATTGCCGGAAAGGAAGTAAAACCAGGTATTGTAACTAATCAGTAGTGCCCCATATGCGAGAAAGAGGCTTGCGAAGTGTACTGGTTCGTATATGAGCAGGCCAATGACAAAGCAGATGGGGAGTGCTACTGGCTAGTTACCTTTTTCTTCCATTCTCTCTCACAGACAAAACCATAAATAATTATGAACTTTTCATCCAAAAATCCACCCCAGCCCCCAGCCCCCTCCCCAAATGGTGTTCGGCGCCGTCTTTCAGAGGCTGGCTTCACCCTTATCGAACTGCTGGTTGTCCTTATTATTATCGGCATTCTCGCCGGTTATGTTGGCCCGAAGATCATGGGACATCCGGAAGAGGCCAAGCGAACCATGGCGACGGTGCAGATCACCAGCCTGGAAACAGCCCTGGAAACCTATAAGCTTGACAATGGGGCCTATCCCTCCACGGAACAGGGACTGCAGGCCTTAATAGAAGCACCCACCACTGGAAGACTTCCGAAAAAATGGCGGACAGGGGGCTATCTCACGAAAGGAAAACTCCCCAAAGACCCTTGGGGCAACGATTTCGTTTATCTCTGCCCGGGAACGCACAGCGACTTTGATATCACCTCCTATGGCAATGATGGTCAGGCCGGCGGTGAAGGGGATGACGCAGATGTCAATAACTGGGCCAATGAATAAGCGGATCGTCTTGCGCCATGTGCGGCAACACCATGAAACATAGCGACGGGATCGTCAAGCAAGCTCAGAAACTCTCCAACTCCTGTTCTCTCTGTGCCAAGCGTCCACCTTTTTCAGCACGACTTAGAAACCGGCAGGGATTCACTCTGCTGGAGCTTATCATTGTCTGCCTGCTGATCACGATCAGCCTGGCCTTCAGTGTGCCCGCGCTCCGACAGACCCTGGTGATTGACCAGCTTGCCGCAAACTCCCGCAAGGTCATCGCCCTGATCAGAGAGGTCCGACTGCTCGCCACTCAGGAGCAACAACCCTATCTGATCCACTTCGATCTTGATAAAAAAAAGATATGGTACCGCGCCGATGTCGCCACCCCAAAAGAAGAGCAACAACATCCGGACTCGCAACCAGGCATCCAGTTTCCCCCATCCGTTCATTTCAAGGATATTCAAAGCGGCACAACGGAGAAAAAGCAATCCGGTGAACTCGCCCTGTGGATCAACAGACAGGGATACATGGAGCAGACCATTCTCCATCTGGCCGATGACCAGGACAACATCATCAGCCTGGTCATTTCGCCCTTTCTCAGCACCATAAAAGCCAATGACAGCTATATCAGCCTGGATTAAGGGCCAGGGCGCTCTGCCTCAAGCGTGTTTCCTTTCCAACCGTCCATCGCCGCAACTTCCACGGCAAGGGGGTTTCACCCTTCTTGAGGTGATGATTGCCATTGCCCTGCTTGCCATTGCCCTGACCACCCTGTTTGGCTCACAGGCCCAGAGCGTTTCACTCGCCGCAACGGTCAGATTCAACACCCAGGCACCCCTTCTTGCCCAGCTGAAAATGGCGGAATTAACTGGAAGTGCTGACCGGCCTGCCGCCGACAGTGGTGATTTCGGCGAGGACTTCCCAGGCTTTCAGTGGCAGTTAGAGTCAAAAGAGGTACTGCTCGCAACATCCAAGATCGTAAACAAGCTGTCTGATTCACTGCAGCGCCTGATCCTGACTGTCTCCTGGGGCGAGAAAGGACAGTATTCCTATCAGCTGGAAAGCTATGTGCTCAAAAAGCCGGAGCCGTGATGCAGTCAAGACCTCATCCAAACCACGGCTTTACCCTGCTTGAGATCCTGATGGCGATTTCGATCTTCGCCATCGTCATCTCCCTGGCCTATGGCGCATACCGATCCACCTTTCGCATCATCGACCACACAGAATCACAGACCGAGATCTACAATCAGGCCCGCATCGCCATGGACCGAATCAGCAACGACCTCGGCTCCCTGTACCTGGGAAGCAAGGGCTCTCTCCAGGGTAAGGCACAGACCCTTGGTAACAAACAGGCCGACACCATCCAGTTCACCTCCACCGCTCATCTTGTCCTGAACCGGGAAGAACAGGCTGCTGGACTTGCGACGATC
Organism: Desulfobulbaceae bacterium; assembly: GCA_019163335.1. Taxonomy (GTDB): domain Bacteria; phylum Desulfobacterota; class Desulfobulbia; order Desulfobulbales; family Desulfocapsaceae; genus UBA2270. The sequence continues at coordinate 45,133 of JAFLKM010000028.1, forward strand.
AGCTATACCGTCGTAGAAGATCCCGATACCCGGGAATTAAGCCTTCTGCGTCACGATCAGGCCTTTCGTCCCAGTGAAAATGAAGAACCGGTCTTAGGTAAAGGGCTGCTTCTCTGTGAGGGGCTGCAAGAAGTAAGGCTTGTCTATTATGATACCAAGGGCGAGCAGAAAGACAGCTGGGACAGTAAAGAGATTGAAAAAGCAGATACCAATGCCAAGGCGCTTCCAGAGAGAATTGAGGTCAGCCTCCTCTTTGCTGATCCGGTCGCAGGCGGCAAGCCGATTCGTTTTAGCACGGGGGTTACGTTTCCGACCGGCAAGCCTGCAGCTTCTTCGGAAAAGAGCCAATAAGATGACCACGAATGCAATCGCCGCCTGGCAAAGGCCCCTTGGAAACCGACATGGCATGGCCCTGTTGATTGTCCTGTCCGTCGTCAGCCTGATTGTCGTCCTGACCATCCAGTTCAATAAAAATATGCGGCAAAACCTTATCACCTCAGGTCTTGCCGGCAACGCTGTCAAACTTGAGGCCATGGCCAGGTCGGGAATCAACCTGGCCATGGCCGTGCTCGACAAAGATGCCAAAGAAAATGAATACGATTCTCTCCAGGATTCCTGGGCGGTTCTGGCACAGGAGAATCTGTCACCGCTCTTTGATGGCGGACTGCTCACCGTTGAAATCACTGACAACAACGGCAGATTCCAGATCAACAGTCTCGTCCAGAGCAAGACCAGTGAACAGACGAATCAAAGCCCGCAACAGGCAAATACCCTCGAGCGGGCTACCCGTAATGTTTTGTTGCGCTTGCTCCGGAATGAGCCATTTGCCTTGGAAGACAGCGAGGCAAGAACCATTATCGATTCACTGATCGACTGGATTGATGCCGATGACGGTGACTGGGAGCAGGAGCTTGGCGCCGAATCCAGCTATTACCAGTCGTTAAAGACACCCTATCCCTGCAAAAACGGCCCCATAGAGTTTATCGAAGAACTCCTGCTGGTGAAAGGGATCACCCCGGAACTCTTCTATGGCACAAAAGATCATCCCGGACTGGCCAGGCTCCTGACCACCCAGGGGACTGATGGAAAGATTAACATCAACACCGCCGACCCATTACTTCTTCAAGCCCTGCATGAAGATTTGACCAAACAAATGGCGGATGATATGCTGGCCTTTAGGGAAGATGCCAACAATAAAGACACTTTGGCCTCAATAAAATGGATCTCGGAGGTCCTTCCTTCCCTGAGCGGACAAAATGGGGTAAAGAATATTACAGTGAAAAGCAGCTCGTATACTGTGCTGGCAGAGGCCCGACTCGATTCATCGCAAAAGAAAATTATGGCAACCATGCAACGAGACTCCCAAAAGACTACCCTCCTTCAGTGGAAAGTTGATTAGCCAATGAGCAGCAAAATTCTTGCCATTGATCTGAAAAACGGCCTGCTCACCGCCATTGCCTTCACCGTGGACGCGAGAGTCATGCACGTCACAGGTCATGCCGTGGTGCAGGTTGCGGCCCGCCCCATGGAGGAGGCCCTGACTGAGCTGAGCCGGAAGATCGATTTTCACGATGCCACTTGCCATGTTGCCCTGGCCGCCGAGTCGTTTTTTTATCGCAATCTCTCAGTCCCCTTCACCGACAGTAAAACCATTAACAAAATCCTGCCCCTGGAACTCGAAGAAAATACCCCGGTAAAAATTGACCGGCTGCTCATTGACTTTATCGTCTCCCAAGAAAACAAGCCTCATAGTCAAATCATCGCCGCCATGATTGACCGGGAGCTTCTGACTGGCCGGCTGACAGCCCTGCAGGCCCTGGGCGTTGATCCGGAAACCGTAACCATTTCCGGGATCCCCACGGCCCTTTGCCTGCTCAACACTCCTGACCGTCCAGCCGATTTCCTGCTCCTCGATATTGATTTACAGGAAGCAACCTGCATCCTGGTTCGTTCGGGACACATCTGCCTGATTCGTCCGCTGGCCTTTGATCCCGGCCTTGCGGCTGGATTCCAGATCAGTCCGGAGAATACCGTCGCGGCCTTGCGGCCGGAAAATATCGATACAACCTTTCAGACATTCTGTACGGCTATTTTCCAGGCCCTGCAATCCTCCGATACGGCCCATGAGCCTAGCGGACTCGCGGTCTACCTGAGTGGATCAGTTGGCTCCTTAGCGGGAACTGCCGAACGTATCGAAGCCGGACTCGGTGATCTTTGCCTCAGTTGTTCCCTGGCTGCCTCTGACCCGACGACCATGGAAGGCGGCGCCTCAGAGCTGCCAAAGATGGCGCCGGATCGGCCCTCATGCCAACTCGTACCCCCCCCAGCAGAGGGAACCTGGCACCCCGGTGTCATGGCAGATGCCGTCAACCTTGGCTGGCAGGTCATTAAGAACTGGAAAGGCTTTAACCTCCGAAAAGAGGCCTTTGCCACCAAAAAATCTTTCAACGGCACCAGAAACCAGGCCATTGCCATCACCCTGCCCCTCCTCACGGCGGCCATGCTGGCAATCTTCTATCTCTGGTACGATTACGCCCAGCTCCTCAAGGAAAAAAAGGGGCTGGATGCCCAGATTCAAGCGGTCTTTATTGAAACCCTGCCGGATGTCACCCGCATCGTAGATCCCGTTCAGCAACTCCGGGTCAAGATTCAGGAGACCGGCCAGACCTCCGCAGGCAAGGATGGCTCCCTGCCCCCAATAAACATTCTCACCCTTTTGGCCGAGGTGTCCGCCAACATTCCGGAACCGCTGGATGTCCGGCTGAACCGTTTCGTGGTGGATGATAACGGACTGCGCCTGAAAGGCAGCACTGACACCTTCAATACGGTGGATGCCATCAAGAAGGGTCTAGAACAATCGGCTGTATTCAGCAATGTCGAGATCAGCGCCGCCAATCTTGACCCCAAGAGCTCAAAGGTTCGATTTGAGCTGAAACTGACCATGAAAGGCAGCTGATCCATGACCGACCTGACCCTCAAAAACACCCTCCAGACATTTCTGGACAAGAGCGGACTGAATAAACTCGAAAAACGAGAAAAGCAGATTGTTGTGGCCGGCGTCATCTTTCTCGTCTGTTTCGCCCTTTTCCACTTTATCGTCTCCCCCCTGCTCCAGGCCCGACAGCAGACACACAAGGCCCTGATTCACAAAAAAGAGGATCTCCAGAAAATCCATCAGCTCCAGGCTGACTATCGCAAACTCCAGAACCATTCGGCGAATGTCGAGGACAGGCTCCAGAAGAGAAACCCCGCGTTTTCCCTCTTTTCCTTCGTGGAAGAAAAGGCCACCAAGGCCAAGGTCAAACAGCAGATCAACTCGATGACCCCTTCCACCTCAGAGGGAGAAGGCACCCTCCAGGAGTCTCGGGTTGACCTCAAGCTGGAGCGCATCTCTACACAGCAACTTGTTGATTTTTTAAAGGAAATCGAATCTACAGAGAATATTGTGGTGGTCAAGCGCATTTCAATCCAGGATAACAGCAAAGAAGACGGAGCCCTTGATGCCGTGATGCAGATCATAACCTATACCAAAAAATCCTGACCATGACCTTTTCCACCACCCCATTCCATGCCCCTTTGGCTAGCCAGCCGGCAGGCTTGACTCTTTGTCAGTCCCCTCTGGTCAAGGCACCGGGACGGAGCACCGTGATGGCGCAGGCAGACCATTCTGCCTTTTCTCCCTGCCAACCTAAACGATCGGCTGCGATCCCGTGTCTTCCTCTGCCCCAGAGGGTGTTGATATAATGGCAAAAATTCTAAGAAATAGAATTCTGCTTATCGTCATCGCCTTACTGGCCGCAGGCGGGATAGCTCTCAGTTTCTTCTGGGACAGCATTGCATTGCAGCCGCAACTGGCCAGAATTTTCCCCACTCTGTCCGCCCATAGTCCCATGCCCACGGGCGATGTGCCTGAAGCCGGGGAAAGCGTCATTGGCCAGGCACAAGGAGTGAAGCCGGGAACAATTGCAAAAAAGAAACAACAGGACTTTCAGGTCATTCTCAAACGTCATCTTTTCGGTAAGTCCCAAGATAGCAAAAAAACCGGCACCGACCAGGCCGCCGCCGTTCCCCTGACCGCCACTTCACTGGATTTAAGCCTGCTTGGCACCATTACCGGCCACCCCGATAAGCGCCGGGCCGTCATCCTTGACAAAAAAAAGAAGGCCCAGGAGCTTTATGGTCAGGGCGACACAGTGCAGGGCAGCCTGATCAAAGAGATTCTGCGTGACAAGATCATCCTCACCGTCAACGGCAAGGATGAGGTGCTGCTGCCGGAAATACCCCGAAAAAATCCCGCTCCTGGAGCCGCAAGAATCTTGCCGCCCCAACAACGGAGTGCCATGGAAGCGCCGGTGGAGGAGGACAATCCTGACACCCTGTCAGTGCTACCCAATGAGCCTGAAGCCGGGGAGCCTCCCATGGAGCCGGAAAACCCCATGGAACAAGCTGAATCAACTCCAGAGGTGACAGGGGAGCCCATAGAAAAAAAAGCGGGCAACCTTCCGCCTGTTCGTCGCAATCAAGACAAATCATCTTTTCAAAAAAATACTCAGGGAAAACCATGAATTTGATGCATCCTCCCCAGCTCGTATGCACCCGCAGAATCCTTGGCATGGTTTTCTTTCTCGCCATGCAGTTCTCGTTTAGCTCTTTCTTCATCCCTTCACTCCATGCCGCTCCGCCGGCAGGCCCTGCGCCATCGCGGGATCAGGGAGCCGAGCGCTTTATCACCATTGATTTCAACAACGTGGATATCCACCTCTTTATAAAATATATCAGTGAGCTCACCGGGAAAAATTTTGTCGTCGACAAGGCCGTCCAGGGAAACGTCACCATTATCTCTCCCACCAAGATCTCTGAAAATGAGGCCTACCAGCTCTTTGAATCGGTCCTCGAGGTCAATGGCTATGCCACCGTGCCCGCCGGTTCGATCACAAAAATCATGCCGGCAGCACGTGCCCTTACCCAGAACACCAGCACCATCAGCCATGGCAATGCCTCTCTGCCGGAGGATAAAATCGTCACCCAGTTGATTCCTCTGCGCTACACCACCCCTGAAGAGATGAAAAAGGTCCTGGCCCCGCTGGTGTCGAAAACCTCTGTGGTCATTGCCCACACCCAGTCAGGGATGCTGATTGTCACCGAGACCCTGTCCAACATCCAGAAGCTTCTGACCATCATTGACTCCCTGGATGTCCCGCTCTCCGACGAAGAGATCGCCGTAATTCCCCTGAGCCATGCCTCTGCCACCGTGGCCGCCACATCCATCAATGCCCTTTTCCCGCAAACCGGCGGTGCAAAAGGAGCGCCAGGTTCCGGCGTCAAGGTTGTGCCCTATGAACCGATCAACAGCATCATTCTGGTGGCCTCACCCATGCATGCCGCCCGGGTGAAACGCCTGATTGCGATGATGGACACCGAGATGAAGTTGAACGAAGGCAACATTCATGTGGTGTACCTTCAGCACGCAACGGCCAAGGAGCTGTCAACGGTCCTGACCGCCCTTCCCGGACAGCAGAGTAGCGATCCGGCCAAAAAAGGTGAGACTCCCACCATCTCCAAGGATGTCAAGATCATGCCTGACATCGAAACCAACTCTCTGATCATTACCGCCTCGCGCTCCGAATTCAAAGAGCTGGAGAATGTGATCAAGAAACTCGACATCCCCAGGCGAATGGTCTATCTCGAGGCGTTAATCATGGAGGTGGATGCGGATTCCTCCTTCAACGTGGGAGTCAACTGGTTGGGCGTCGGGAATTTTGACGGGGGTGACGGCCATATTCTGACCGGATTTGGTGGCGCTTCTGGAACCTCCATCTCTGGAAACATTTTACCGGTAAATGGCACTAATCCTGTTATCAATAAGGGTTTTTCCCTTGGCGTGCTCAAACAGGGCATCGAGATCGGAGGAGTCACCTTTCCCAATATTGCGGCTATTTTAAAGGCCTACAAGGGAGATTCCCATGTTAATGTTATCGCTACCCCCCAGATCCTGACCACGGACAACAAAAAGGCCGAGATCAGTATCGGTGAGAACACGCCCTACCTCACCCGCACCCAGGCCGCCATCGACACCACCACCACGGGCACAACAGATACCGGCTCCATCGGCTACCAGAATTATGAGTACAAGGATATTGCCACCAAGCTGACAATTACCCCTCAAATCAATCAGGCCGATATCCTCCGTCTTGAGATCGCCACAGAGGTCAGTAAACTCAAGGACGGCTCTGAAGCAGACAAACCGACCACCTTCAAGCGGACGGCAACCACCACGGTGCTGGTCAAAGACAACAACACCATTGTCATTGGCGGAATCATTGGCCAGGATGAAACGGAAAGCGAGAACAAGGTTCCCCTTCTTGGCGACATTCCCGGCGTTGGCTGGCTTTTCAAGGAAAAAAGCACGAAACAGCTGAAGACCAATATGTTTATCTTTATCACCCCCAGGATTATTAAAAATCCCGGCGACATGGAAGGGGTGACGGCCATGAAGACCGATTCCGTCGAAAAGTTCCTCCCCGAGGTCAAACAGCTGCTGGAGAACCCGATGGATACCAACCACGTCATGGCTCTCATTGATCAGGGATTTGAACAGATGCAGCAGGAAAAATACGCAGAAGCCAAAGAATCCTTAAACAAGGCCTTGAAAATTGCCCCGCAGAACCCCTATGCCCTGTTCAACTTAGGGGTCATCAGCGAACGGGAAAACAACCCGGCCCAGGCGATCAAATACTATCAGATGATCCTCGACAACGCCAAGGCTCAGGCTGCGACCAATGATTCAAGCCCCACCCGGATTGATGAAGGACTGATCACGGCCTGTCAGGAAAATATCTCCCGACTGCAAAAGATATAATGATCCCCGGTGAGCACCACTGTCAAGGGAGGCTAGAGACACAATGCGGTTCACCCCTTCACCGGGATTCCCTTCTATTTTTCCATAGCAAACAGTTATGAACTGGTTTCCAAACATCCTCACCGAACACTTTAACCTTCCGCCTACCGCCCTGGATCAAGCACTGGAAACCCAGGCCGAGAAAGGCGGCCACCTGATTCGTATTCTGATTAAACAATACAATCTGGATGAGATCGATCTCCTTGAGGCAATGGGAAAACATTTGCACATGGAGGTCACCCGTACCCTGCCCCCCGAGATCCAGACTGATTTCACTGCCAGGATCGCCATCGGCTTCCTCAAAAAAAGCGGCATGGTGCCGGTGGCAACCCTGAATGACGCCTATATTGCCATCAATGACCCCTTCAGTTTTCAGGCCCTGGACGATCTGCGTGCCATCCTCGGTTGGAAGGGGGCCCGGCCCGTCCTCTGTCCCTTGTCGGCCATCACCACCGCCATCAATTTCGCCTATGACATGACCCAGGATTCAGCCGAAGAGGTTATGCAGGACATTGATGATGAGGATCCGGAGGCCCTTTTCTCGGAGATTCACGAGACCGGTGATCTTTTAGATGACACCAGCGACGCCCCGGTGATCCGCCTGGTGAACCTCATGTTCTCGCAGGCCGTCCGCGACAATGCCTCAGATATCCATATCGAACCCTATCAGAACAGCCTGAAAATCCGCCAGCGGCTGGATGGCATCCTTTATGACATGCTCAGTCCGCCCAAGCATGTGCAGTCCGCCCTGATTTCCAGGATCAAGATCATGGCCAACCTGAATATCGCCGAGAAACGGTTGCCTCAGGATGGGCGCATCGAGCTCAAAGTCGGCAACAAGGATGTGGATCTCCGCGTCTCCACCCTGCCCACCTCCTTTGGGGAGCGGGTGGTACTGCGTCTGCTCGACAAGTCTTCGGTCCTGATGACCTTAACCGAACTGGGCATGCCCGATGATCGCTTCATCCCTTTCACCGAGCAGATCAAGGCGGCCAACGGCATAGTACTCGTCACCGGACCCACCGGCAGCGGCAAGACCACCACCCTCTACGCGGCCCTGACCTCCATCAATAATACCGACATCAACATCATCACCATCGAAGACCCGGTAGAATATCGGATTAGCGGCATTGGCCAGGTGCAGGTCAACCCCAAGATCAATCTCACCTTTGCCTCCGGCCTGCGCACCATTGTCCGCCAGGACCCCGATGTCATCCTGGTGGGCGAGATCCGGGATACCGAAACCGCCGAGATTGCCATCCAGTCAGCCCTCACCGGCCATCTGGTCTTTTCCACTCTGCACACTAATGATGCCGCCAGCGCCATTACACGGCTCATTGACATGGGAGTCGAACCTTTCCTCCTCTCCTCCTCAATTAACGCGATCCTCGCCCAACGCCTGGTTCGCATTATCTGTCCGCATTGTAAAGAGGCCTACATTCCAGAGAGGGAAGCATTGCTGAAACTGGGGATCACTCCGGATGATTCCATCCGGGCATACAGGGGAAAGGGCTGCGCGAAATGTCATCACACCGGCTACAAAGGCCGATGCGGAATCTTTGAACTGCTGCTTATGGACCGGGAAATGAAACACATGATCCTGCAGACTGCAAATGCAAATGATATCAAGGAGATGGCAATCAAAAACGGGATGATCACGCTGCGCCAGGACGGCGCCATGAAGATCTTGCAGGGGATCACCACCATTGAAGAGGTGTACCGGGTGTCAAAGGAGTGACAAAGAAATGTTGATTGTTGAACCTTTCCGAGCACAGGCAGGAAAAGTCTTGGGCAATATGTAATAATAGAGCATTAATAATTAAAGGGGGTAGGCAATTGCGAACTTCCCCAATTCCCTTCCCCCTCTCTCAGCCCTTCCGTTTATTCGACTCTTACAGCTTTTACACCTTAAACTTACTGATCAGCTCGCGCAGCTTTTGAGCCAAAGCCGCCAGATCATCGGCACGGTTATTCACCTCACCTGCACTGCGGCTCATCTCTTCAATGACCCCGCTGACGCCGTTGATATCTCCTGCGATCTCTCCGGAGACGGCCGAGGTCTGGGCTACGTTTTCGTTGACCTCGGTGATGCCCTGGGCCGCCTGGACGACGTTGCCGCCGATTTCACTGGTGGTCGCGGCCTGCTCTTCAATGGCCGTGGCAATGGTGGTAACGATCTCGTTAACCTGATCAATGACCTTGGTGATCTCACGAATCTCTTCAATGGTGGCACCGGTGGAGGCCTGGATCCCCTCAATCTGCCGGCGGATCTGATGGGTGGCGTCGGCCGTCTGTTTGGCCAGGGCCTTGATCTCGTTGGCAACCACCGCAAAGCCCTTGCCGGCCTCACCGGCCCGAGCCGCCTCGATGGTGGCGTTCAAGGCGAGCAGATTGGTCTGCTCGGAGATCTCGGTGATCACCTCGGTCACCTTGCTGATCTCGCTTGCCGCCAAGCCCAGCACGTTCACCTTTTCCGTCGCCCCGCGCGCCTGTTCCACCGCCTTCCGGGTAATGGAGCTGGCCATCTCGGTATTCTCGGCAATTCGTGCAATGGTGGTGCTCATTTCCTCGGTGGCCGTGGCCACCATATTGACATTGGTGGCGGCCTGTTCACTGGCAGCGGCCACCGAACTCATATTGGCGCTCATCTCCTCGGCGGCAGCGGCCACACTGTTTGCCCGCTCCGCAGACGTTCTTGCGCCCGTCTCCATGCCGCGGGCCAGGGTGGTGAGCTCGCCCGATGAGCTGGTCATGGCCAGGACACTGCCCTGAAGCTCAGTGACCATGGTCTGGACATTCTCCAGGAAGGCGTTAAATCCGGCCCCAAGCTCCGCGAACTCGTCCTGACTTCCGCCTTTATTGTCCATGCGCTGGGTGAGATCTCCACGTCCGGCCTTCTCGAACTGGGCTATCGCCTGCCGCAGGGGACGATTCATCAGGCGATTGATGATAAAATTCAAGGCCAGCAGAAGCAGGGCAAGAAACACGGCACCGCTTGCGATCAACCTATAGGTGGTTGCAGCAATCTCGGCCAGCGTAGAGCTGATATCCACGGGAAGGGCAAGCACACCGATGGTTTTGCCACTAAAATCCTTTAATGGCCCAAAAACAGTGAACAGTTCCTTTCCGTCTTTACTGACCTGTTCATAGACAGGGTTCTCTTGCTCCATGACCTTGCGAAGAAAAGGAAATCGTGCCTCGGGAATGGTCAGAGAATGAGTTTTTGCCAGATAGACAAAACCATTTTTATCCGGAATGATAACAGACAGATTCAGCCCGAATTGTTCTTTCAGAGATATGACCATGGCATCATTCAGGTCTTTGCCAAACTCAACCGCACCCACATGTTTTCCCTCAAAGAAAACCGGGGCAACGCCGCGCATGCCGCTGCCGAAGACCCCTGTTTCCAGGCCGACCACCGTGTTTTTCTGCTGATTGGCCTGAACAATGGTATAACGGACGGACGAAAGATCATCTCCAAATTTTTCGGGCTTATGCAGTCGAAGAAAGGAGGTGGCAGGCGGGGTCAAAAACTGAAATTGATGGAGATTCACTTCCTTTTTCAACTTAGTGAACATCGGCAAGGTAAGGGCAGACAGCCCGTCCCGGTCCCCGGCGGCGAACAGACGCTGCACGTCCGGCATCTCCGCCACCAACAAGGCCATGGCCAGGGCCTCATGCGAGTTGTCCAGAATCAACTTCTGCGTCCGCTCATATCTGGCCTTGAGCTGCAGCTTTTCTCCCTGAAGAGCGGATTTCTTTTTTTCAATGGCCATGCTGACAACAATCCCAGCCACCAGTAAAAAAAATGAGAACCCGATAATAGCAAGGAGCTTCACCTTGACGGTCTGCGGAAATATCTTCAATACCATTCGCCCTACTCCTTCTTGAGTATTAAAAGGGGACACCAAATCAGTGACGCAGGACTCAAGGTTCAGTGTGCGGCGCACAGTTGGTTGAACACGCCCCGAATATACACAAGGGAGATGCTCGCATTGCTTGGCGCAGGACTAAAAATTCTGGAGACAGTGCACAGGTGGTTGAAAACGCCCTAAACCAGTACGGCCTGCCCTGTACACTAGACAAAAAAAGCGCCAAATCATTGTCTTATTGACATATTACACAGGGGATGTCCAGCATTTTCAGATATAAAAAAATCCTAATTCCGATGAATGGGACAAGTGCTTCTTACAGGTTATTTTCTTACAAAAAACAAGAAAATAACCTGTAAGACACTAAAAAATTCCAAACTTCATCAACAGCAGCGCAATCAGAGCGAGCAGGCCTAGAAGAATCATGGCTGCCAGAACACCCCGCAGTCTTCCACCACCAACCCTGGGTGCCTTCTCTGCGGTGGCGGCCATGCGAAGTTGACAAACCCCGCAATAGCGAATTCCATCGATATCCTGGAGCAGTTGCGGATGAAAGGATTCACCACAACCCCTGCAGATCTCCATGGGCAGGACGGGCGGTGCAGGCTCTTCCTCCACCAGCACCTCCTCTTCTTTCATCTCGCCCGGAGCTGCTTCTTCGGCAATAGAGGAAGCCTCAGCCTCTGGTGCAACATCGGAGACGAGCTCAGACCCAGGAAGTGGCTCCACGATTTCTTCCGGCCCAGATGCCTGGACAGGTTCGGGGATCGTTTCGACAACAACCTCCGCTACCGTTTCCATGGCGGGCTCTGACAAGACCTCAACCATGGGCTCAAACATCTCTTCGGCTTTGACCTCTGGAATTTGCTCTAACTCCGGCTCTAATTCAAACTCTGGTTTTAGCTCTGGTGCTGGCTCGGGTGCTGGCTCGGGCTCGGCGACGGGTTCAAGCGCCGACGGTATCTCCAACTCCAGTTGCAGTTCTGGAACTATTTCAACAACAGTTACAATTTTCTCTGGCACCTCTGTCACAACTTCAACAGAAGATTCCATTGCCATTGGTGATGCTTGAATGCCAGCAAAATGACGCGGGGAGACAGCTTTCGCTGCCACTTCCGCCACTATTTCGGGAACGGATGGCCGTTCATCAGGGGCGGCTGTCAATTTCTGCTCTGAGAGAACCGTACTTTCTGGTATCGACACTGCTGGCTCCATTACTGGCAAAGCAGCAGGTTCTGCCACAATCACAGCTTCCACCGGCGCAATCCCTCCCCTGCCAACAGAGGATTCCATCGCCATTGGTGATGCTTGAATTCCAGTAAAATGACGCGGGGATACAGCTTCCGCAGCCACTTCCGCCGCTATTTCCGGGACGGATGGCCGCTCATCAGGGGCGGCTGTCAATTTCTGCTCTGAGAGAACCGCACTTTCTGGTATCGACACTGGCTCCACTTCCGGCACAGCAGCAGGTTCCGCCACAATCACCGCTTCCGCCGGTACAACCTCTGTCATGTCAGCGGATTCCATGGCCATCGCTGACGCCTGAATACCAGTAAAAAGACGCGGGGCCGCTGCTTCCACCGCCATTTCCGGAGCTGATTGCCGCTCATCAGGTGCGGCTGCCAATTCCGGTTCTGAACCCTCCATCCCCTCAGACATCAACACTGGTTCCACTTCCGGCAGGACTGCTGATTCCGGCACAATCGCCGCTTTCCCAGGCACAACCTCTGCCATGTCGACAGCAACAGCTTCGGACACCAAGGAGCCCGTGAGCAATTCCTGGGTCAGCAGAAAGACCTTCTCACACTGGGGACACCTGAGTTTTGTGCCCACCGGAGAACCGAATGCCAAACCAGTCACGGCGCAATGCGGACAGGTAACCTCCTCTTCCATGACCTTGAAAACCTTGTCACATTGAGGACATCGAACCTTTGCTCCAGGCAGGGAATCATGGGCAGAACCAATCACCCCGCAATGGGGACACGTCATCTTCATATAGACCTCCAGCTCAAGTATTGTTCACCACAGGGGACACACAAAACAGGCAGGGTGGGGAGCTTGCGAGGGCCCGCATCCAGCATTTATTATTCCGGCAACGTTCTCACATGTTGTTCTCAACCAAAGTTATCCTTGAAACGACGGGACAACGCCTAGATAAAAGCACATGGCAAGACCATACAAACTTGTAGTATAAAATTCATTGCGAATCAAACAGAATTTACCCCAAGGGGGGAATCCCAGTTCGTATCTCAACGGACTCAGCCGCTGTGCACGAAAGACTCAATGGTCGACGTCATACCTTCGCTCTACGATCACAGGCTTTTTCTCTCCCATGCAACCCCTGGTACCGCGATCAACGACTCTCCTTGATTTTCTGGCGCCAGAAGGCCGGGCCGCTCTTGTGCACGGAATCGCCTAAGCTGTCCACAGCAACGGTCACCGGCATATCCTCAACCTCAAATTCATAGATAGCCTCCATGCCAAGATCAGCAAAGGCCAGCACTCGAGATTTTTTGATCGCCTTGGAAACCAGGCAGGCTGCACCGCCCACCGCCATGAGATAAACCGCACCATGATCTTTGATAGAGTCGATTGTCGCATCGCCCCGCTCTGATTTACCGATCATGCCAAAAAGACCGGCCTGGGACAGCATCATCTCGGTATACTTATCCATGCGAGTGGCAGTCGTGGGACCGGCAGGGCCCACGACCTCATCACCAACTGGATCAACCGGCCCCACGTAATAAATAAATTTTCCTTTCAAATCAACCCCTTCCGGCAAAGGCTGGCCTTGTGCCAAAAGCTTCTGGATTCGACCATGGGCCGCATCCCGTCCAGTCAGAATGACACCGTTCAGAAGCAGAGTCTCACCAGCCCGCCAGCTCGCAATTTCTGCACGGGTAATGCCATTCAGCTGCACCCGCTTCATCCCCGGCCCCATTTCCCACTGGATCTGCGGCCAATCTTCCAGATTCGGCTGCTCAAAACGGGCCGGGCCGCTCCCATCCAGGGTAAAGTGGATATGGCGGGTGGCAGCGCAGTTCGGGATCATCGCCACCGGCAGAGAGGCGGCGTGGGTCGGGCAATCCAGGATCTTCACATCCAGGATCGTGGTCAGCCCACCCAGACCCTGAGCGCCGATGCCGAGATTATTCACTGCTGCATAGATCTCAAGTCGCAGCTCCTCAATGCGATTTACCGGGCCGCGCTCCATCAATTCCTGAATATCGATGGGCTCCATCAGCGATTCCTTGGCCAGCACCATGGCCTTATCCACCGTTCCCCCAATACCTATGCCCAAAATCCCTGGCGGACACCAGCCTGCGCCCATGGCAGGGACGGTCGCCACCACCCAGTCAACAATGGAATCCCCGGGGTTCAGGGTCACAAACTTGCTCTTATTCTCCGATCCGCCACCCTTGGCGGCAATATGAATATCAATGCTACTGCCAGGCACTAACTCGGTATACATCACCGAGGGGGTATTGTCGCCGGTATTTTTCCGACTCCCGGCCGGATCAGCCAGCACCGAGGCTCGCAAGGGGTTTTTCGGACTGAGCCAGGCCTGACGGACGCCCGCGTCCACCAATTCCTGGAGACTGAGCTGGGTATTAAAATGACACTGCATCCCGACTTTCAAGAAAACGGTCACAATGCCGGTATCCTGACAGATGGGACGCCGGCCCATTGCGGCCATCCGGGAGTTGAGCAGGATCTGGGCTATGGCATCTTTGGCCGCAGGGTTTTGCTCTTTTTCATAGGCCCGGGCCATGGCGTTAATAAAATCAAGGGGATGGGCATAGGAAATCAGTTGCAGACTCTCGGCAATGGAGTTGATAAAATCTTCTGGTTTAATTGTGATCATGACAGGAGAAAAATGGAAGAATGAATAAGATGGATGGGGGGAAAAGCAGAGTTCATCCTCACATCCCACAGAAAAAAATCAGAGGGGCGTCAGCTGATATTCAGCATCAGCCTGCCCACCGACACACAAGAACCTTAACATCGTAATCAAACAAAAAAAGCAGAAAAAAGCAATACACCTCTGTTGAGGAATACTGCTCTCTCTGCTTTTTTTGATAAATCAGTTTTTTGGACTTGCTCTTTACAAACGCGCACTCATTCCTTGCCAGATTGAACGAATAGCCTCAGCAGCCGGACTCTGCGGCAAATTGACCACCGGGACACCCTGAATCTGGGCCGCGACCACAGCAGGATCAAAGGGGATTCGCCCTAAAACCTGCACCCCGCGCGCAGCGCAGGAAGCCTCAATCTCCTCGGTCATCTGCGGATAGAGATCCCATTTATTAATACAGACAAAGGCAGGAATTTTAAAATGAACAGCCAGATCAAGAACCCGCTCCAGATCATGCCAACCGGACTGCGTTGACTCAGTCACCGCCAGCACTGTATTGACCCCGGAGAGGGAGGCGATCACCGGGCAACCAATTCCGGGGGCTCCATCAATGACGATCAAGTCCACTCCTGTTTGCTCTGCCAGAGTGCGGGCCTCCTTTTTGATAAACGAGACCAGCCTGCCGGAGTTCTCTTCGCCAGCAAAAAGCTGCGCATGTACCATGGGGCCGTAATCGGTATCGGATACGTACCAGCTTCCACAGTGATTTTCCTCCAGTTCAATGGCCTGCTCCGGACAGAAATGTGCGCAGACGCCACAGCCCTCACAACCAAGAGAATCGATGACCGCCGTCTGAGCGCCCATGGTAATGGCGTCAAACTGGCACAGCTCAACGCACAGTCCACAGGCACTGCATAGATCGTTGACCATTTTTGCCTTGACCCCGGAACGGAATTCATTCTTACTCCGGGGTTTTGGGGCAAGCAGGAGATGTAAATCAGCGGCATCCACATCACAGTCAACCATGATCTTGTTTTCCGCAAGCGCCGCGATCGACCCCACCAGACTGGTCTTTCCGGTTCCGCCTTTGCCGCTTAAGATAAGTAATTCTTTCATGTTATACGCTCCTTAGATGCCGTCACCGCAAGCGCAAGGGCTTTTTCTTGCGCTTGCGGTCTACGGCATCTTATGCCGCTCCAAAGAAACAGCCAATCCCCACCGGCTGTTTCTTTGAGTGGCGTCTACCAGATAACAACAACGACAAATTCCATCTGCCCTTGTTGCATACGGCACCTTAAGCCGCTCCAAAAAAACAGCAGCCCCCACACCATCATTGAAAAAAAGGTAAAGATTCCGAATGTTTCCTTGAGCAGCGTCTACCAGATAAAGAGAAAAGATAAAGCAACTTACTCTATTCTCTTTACGGCGCCTTACTTCATTCCCAACTGCAAATTGTTCCTGTAATCCCTTACCAAGGAAGCCAGTAAGTCCTGAAGAACCGGACGCAACTCAGGAGCACTCTCCACCATGCTCAACCCGCGGGCATAGCCCTCGGCAATCTTGCGATCAAAGGGAATCTTGAGCAGAAGCGGGATATTTTCCTGAAGACACCACTTCTCCACCCGATCATCGCCCAGATCTGAACGATTAATAATCACCCCGCATGGTTTAGAAAAATTGTGCACAACCTCAGCGGCAAGTTTCAAGTCATGCAGCCCGAAAGGAGTGGGCTCGGTGACGAGAATCACATAGTCCACATCGGTAATGGCAGCCACAAATGGACAGGAGGTGCCGGGAGGTGCATCGATGATCACCAGTGTTTTTTTCTCCTCATCAACCATCTCTCCATGGATCGCCCTTTTTTTCACCGCCCGGAGGAGAGGAACACCCATGGCCTCACCCACCCGGGTCCGACCATGGACAAAGCCGATATCCCCAGCCATACCCGATTCAAGAACCCCGATCTCCCGCTCACCACGGGCTATGGCATCCTCAGGACAGACCCGAAAACAACCCAGACAGGAATGACACATCTCTGGGAAGGTCATAATCGTATTGGCAAAGAGGGTAATGGCATTATAGCGGCAGATATCACGGCACTTCCCGCAATAGGTGCATTTATCCCGCAAAATCTCCGGGATGATGACCGTAAACCGCTCATGGGTAGTCAACTCCGGTTTCAGAAAGAGATGACCATTGGGTTCTTCCACATCACAGTCAAGATACTGAACCGGCCCCGGAGCACAAAGGGCCAGACTTGTCGAGACGATGGTCTTGCCGGTTCCGCCTTTGCCGCTGGCAACTGCTATCTGCATCTGTACACCTATTGTTTTCTGTTTTGACCCTTCCCCTGACCCGAACCTCGGCCAGCGCCGCCACCCTGTCCACATCCGCATCCGCCCCCGTAGCCTTTACCGCCAGTTGCCTTGCCCGTTCCTCCACCAGAGTTCCCGGAGGTTGAACATGCCTGCGGAGATGAGCCAGCCCGAAAAGCGTCCACTGCCTCACGCACAGACCCCTCTACTCCAGTAACTACCTGGATATTACTCTTTTCGATGACGGCCATGGCCTTGGGCCCAACCTGTCCAGTTAAAACAGCCTGCACTCCTTTGTCGGCAACCATGGCTGCCGCACCTATGCCAGCCCCTTGGGACGCATTCACTCCCTGGGAATTATCTATTGCTTCCAAAAGCGCCCCGGTTTCGCTGTCAATAATGAGCAGACAAGCTGCCCTGCCAAATCGAGGATCAACATTGGAATCAAGATTCATGCCGGTAGCAGTTACTACAATCTTCATAATGGTCTCCATTACTGTAAAAGGAAAACTTCCTGGTCAACACTTTAACGACACGCACCATTGCGTGATAATACACATATTATAGTGAGACATTGCACTAAATCAAGGGAGAATAATGCATGAACAAAAATAGTTATCGAGCTGACGACGAGATCGGCAAGGTTGACATTCTCGGGACAGAAAGAAGAGATGGACTTTTCCACTACAATACAGAAGGCGATCAGGGCATGGAAACATTTCGGCAACACCGGCACCCTTTATTTTGCCTTTCATAAAAATGTCAGCGAAGGATGGTACGCGGCGGATGAAAACCAGCGGGAGCCGTGGTGTTGGGCATCAGGATTCCCTCGGGGCCGATCAGGGTCCCGGGATTGGTCACCGAATTGCAACCGGTCTGGGCCTTGTCCCCGAGGATGGCACCGAACTTGCGGCGACCGGTATCAATGAGACCTTCACTGGTGCGCACCGCGATGTTTCCCGCCAGAAAACGAAGGTTGGCAAACTTGGTGCCCGCTCCCAGATTTACCTCCCGGCCAAGAATAGAGTCGCCAAGATAGGCAAAATGACCGGCCTTGGCATGATCGAGAAAAAGGGAATGCTTCACTTCAGTGGTGTGGCCAACCACGCAATGGGCGCCGATCAGACAATAGCCACGAAGATATGCCCCCTGTCGGATCTCAGTATGATCGCCGATAATTGTCGGTGACTTGATCAGGGCGCCGCTCTCCACCAGCACCCCGCGCCCGAGGGCGATGCGGCTTCCCATGAGCACGGCCCCGGCCATGATCACCGTGGCACCAGGAAGCTCCCGTCCATCAGAGCTCACCAGCAGCTGCTTCTTGGTCGTGTCTCCATAGCTGATAGTTAATCCCGCTGCCGACAAAATTTCCCCCTCGTGTAACACAACGGTTTTCGGCAGTGGCTCGGCATCGGGAAGCAAGGGGCTGTTCACCAAGGGATACATATATCCATGCATGTAATCCTTGAGCCTGGCCAAGGCACTCCACACATATTCATGTTCAGAAAACAACGGGGCATGGGGAAACCCTGAAAGGTCAAAAAAAGAACTCGGACTCAACATGAGAACACTCCATCCATAAAGGAACCATCGTGATACTTCATCCAGACTGAAAGGTGGACAAAACTAATGAATCGGCTCTTCCAGACATCTCTTTCACTGTCGCCACTCAATCCTTCCACCTTCAGCCTTTGCAACTGCCTAGGCGGAAACAATTATGGGAGAAAGGGCACGGTAATTCAAGAAAAATCAGGGGAAACACCCATTATTCCAGGGCAATTCAACCCCTCTCTGCGATCTTGCTCATTTGCCATCTTGACTTCAACCCGGTAAATGTTTAAATTTTTCGGGCGGTTTGAGGCATTACGCCAGAACCTTTTATTCCTTTTTATATTTTTCGCCGCTCTAAGAAAATAACATATCCATGGATTGAACGGAAGCGGCATAAGGTGCCGTAACGAAATTGATATAAATGACCATGGTATTTCATAACGGCTCCTCAACAGAACACCAAATCAAGCAAGGAGGTTTGCGTGGATTTTAATGACACATTATCCATTGGCATGGATGATTTTTCCGACAGTGAAAATATGAAGATCCCTGAAGTTCTGCCGATGATGGCAGTTCGGGATGTGGTGATCTTCAACTACATGATTATTCCTCTTTTTGTGGGCCGCCCCAATTCAGTGGAGGCCGTCGGTGAGGCTCTGAAAAAAGACAAGCTCCTTATGCTTGTTACCCAGAAGGATTCCACCCAGGACAATCCCGAGTCTGATGATCTCTATTCCGTGGGCATGGTCTGCATGGTTATGCGAACCCTGAAGCTCCCCGATGGACGGTTAAAGGTCCTGGTACAGGCGGCATCCAAGGCCCGGATTAAGGAATATGTCCAGAAAGAGCCCTTTTATCAGGTCAAGGTTGAGGTCCTGCAGGAGATCGAACCGGAGAAGATCACCGTCCGGATTGAGGCCTTGATGCGCACCGTGCGGGAACAGACGGAAAAGATCATGTCCCTGCGCGGTATTCTCTCCGCCGACCTGATGACCATCATCAATAACATCGAAGAGCCGGGGCGTCTCGCCGATCTGGTGGGCTCCAACCTGCGGCTCAAGGTGGCAGAATCCCAGACCATCCTCGAAGAAATTGACTCCGTTGCCCGCCTGAAACTGGTCAACGACCTGCTCACCAAGGAGCTGGAGGTCACCACCGTCCAGGCCAAGATCCAGTCCGACGCCAAGGAGGAGATGGGGAAATCCCAACGCGAGTACTATCTGCGCGAGCAATTGCACGCCCTGCAGAAAGAACTGGGCGACGGCGATGAGCGGGTCCAGGAGATTGAAGATCTCTACAAGGCGCTTAAGAAAACCAAAATGCCAAAATCCGTGCGCAAGGAGGCAGCCAAGCAGATCAACCGCATGGAGATGATGCATCCTGATTCCTCCGAAGCCACGATTATCCGAACCTACATCGACTGGATCCTTGATGTGCCCTGGCGCAAGTCCACGCAGGATCACCTGGATCTGGTGGCGGCACGAGCAGTGCTCGATGAGGATCATCACGGCCTGGAAAAGGTCAAGGAACGTATCCTTGAATACCTGGCGGTGCGGAAACTCAACCCCACCACCAAGGGCCCGATCCTCTGTTTTGTCGGTCCTCCAGGCGTGGGTAAGACCTCCCTTGGCAAGTCCATCGCCCGGGCCATGGGCCGCAAGTTCCACCGCATGTCACTGGGCGGGATGCGCGATGAAGCGGAGATCCGCGGCCATCGCCGGACCTATATCGGGGCCATGCCGGGCCGCATCATCCAGGGACTCAAACTGGTGGACTCCAACAACCCCATCTTCATGATGGACGAGATTGACAAGATCGGCTCGGACTATCGCGGCGATCCTTCTTCCGCACTCTTGGAAGTACTCGATCCGGAGCAGAATTTCGAGTTCACCGATCATTACATGAACATGCCCTTTGATCTGTCCAAGGTGATGTTTATCACCACAGCCAATATGACCGACACCATCCCCAGTCCGCTCCTCGACCGGATGGAGGTGATCCGCCTTTCCGGTTATACCCAGGAGGAAAAACTGGCCATCGCCAGACGCTACCTGTTGCCCCGACAATTGAAAGAAAACGGCATCAAGGCCAATCAGATCCGCCTCCAGGATGAGACCCTGCAATATATTATCAGCCATTACACCTACGAGGCCGGCCTGCGAAACCTGGAACGCGAGATCGGCAAGGTCTGCCGCAAGGTCGCCCGCAAGATCGCTGAAGGCGGAAAAGGGCCTTACAGTATAACCGTCGGTACCATAGACCGGTACCTGGGGCCACCCAAGAATATCCCTGAGTCTGAGATGGATGCCCTGTCCCAGCCGGGACTGGTTACCGGACTGGCCTGGACCGAGGTGGGCGGCGAGATCCTCCATATCGAGGTCAACCTTATGCCCGGCAAGGGGGCCCTGACCCTCACCGGTCAGCTGGGCGATGTGATGAAGGAGTCGGTTCAGGCAGCCCTGACCTATTGCCGCAGTCGCTCCCAGGAGATGGGAGTGGAAGACAGTTTCTTTGAAAAAACAGATATCCATGTTCATGTCCCGGCCGGCGCCATCCCCAAGGACGGCCCCTCCGCTGGGATCACCATGGCTACCGCCATCTATTCGGCGATCACCAAAAAGAAACTGATCAAAGGCTTGGCCATGACCGGAGAAGTGACCCTGCGGGGCCGGGTTCTCCCCATTGGCGGCCTCAAAGAGAAGGCCCTGGCGGCCCTGCGCGCCGATATCACCAAGGTGATCATCCCTGAGCAGAACAAAAAAGATCTGGCCGACATCCCCAAAGATATTCGTGACAAAATGCAGTTTTTTCCGGTCAAGGATATGGATGAAGTAGTGAAAATCGCCCTTGGACAATCGAAAAAAACGGGGAATGAAGACAAAAAACAGAAAACGGAGGGCAAGGAGCAGGAGGCTGCTTTGACTTCCGGCTCCTGAAAGGGGGAATGACAGAAATTCTTGCCCCAGGCGGACAGCCCTCCCCAGAGCTTCCGTCCCCACTTCCCAAGTCCTGCAGGAGGGCTGTTCGCTGGACAGTCCTCTTGCTGCTCCTTGGTCCCCTCGCCCTGGGCAGTTGGCTCTCCTTGTATGCGCTGCAATCCGGGCCTGGAAATAAGACCGAATATACCATCGTCGTCATTCCCCCCGGTTCCGGAGTCAGAGTCATACGAAGCATTCTGGCCCAGAACGGACTCATTGATGACGACATCCGGTTTCTTCTGCTGGCAAAGGCCCTTGGCCTGGCCAGGACTCTGCCGGCCGGTGAATTCCGCCTCGCCCTTGGCCAAAAACCAGGGGACGTCCTGCGCCAGCTGGCAACGGCAAAACCAGTCGCCTACGCGGTGACCATCCCGGAGGGATTGCGGCTTTCTGAAATTGCCGACATCTTTGCCGCCGGGGCCTGGTGCGATCGTGAGCATTTCATTGAGCTTAGCCATGACACTGAATTTATTCAGTCTCTTGGCCTCACAGCAATCAACAGCCTGGAAGGCTACCTCTATCCCGACACCTATCTCCTGACCCGGAACATCAAAGACACCAAGACCCTGATTACCATGCAGGTGAATCGTTTTTTTCAAAAATGGTCCGAGCTGCCGCAGAGCTCCGAACACAGTATGAGCCGTCACGAGGTTGTCACCCTAGCCTCGGTGGTGGAAAAAGAGACGGCTGATACTGCCGAGAGGCCCCTTATCGCCGCCGTCTTCCTGAACCGGCTCAAGACCGGAATGCGCCTGCAGTCAGACCCGACGGTGATTTACGGCCTGTCGGAATTCTCGGGAAATCTGACAAGATCAAACCTCAAGACAGACCACCCCTATAACACCTACCTGATTCCAGCCCTGCCGGCCGGACCCATCTGCAATCCGGGACAACAGGCCATAGCGGCCGTTCTCCGCCCCTCCTCCACGGACTATTTTTATTTTGTTTCCAAAAACAACGGCTCCCACAAATTTTCCAAAAATCTGGCTGAACATAATCAGGCAGTGCAAGAGTATCAGTTGAAGAAAAAAACCCCTCACGAATAAAAATCCCCTGACCGATCTGCAAAAGCGATTTTCTTTCAAAATGAAGATTCTGCTAAAGACCACTGACAGCAGGAATCACCTTGATATTTCAATGATAATGGAGCAAGCAAAACCTTTTTTTGAATAAAAAAATTGACTATCAAACGATACTAAACCATAATCAACACTTCTGTTTCACTCCATACTTCCTCAGAGACTTGGGCTAGCGATATCCCTTCTTCATCACAAGGATGCAGGCAATGTTCGTCAACACTCTGCTTAAATACTGGACATACCGTCTTTTTGCTCCAGGAGTTATCCTGCGGGAAACCTATGATGCCTTTCGCGAACTTCTGATCTTTGACAGCCGCAGCCACGAACTCATGGCCGAGCTGGAAGGCCTCTATTATCAGGGCAAGAAAGAAGACTTCTGCCGCATTGCAGAAAGATACAACGCCCTCTCAACCAGCGTGAGCGGCATGGTGGAAAGCCTTGAGCGTATGGCCCCAGGCTCGTTTGTCACCCTGCGTGAATATTATCGCAAATTCGATTTCTACAGCAGATTTCTACTCGCACCGCCAGCCCTCCGTTTTGGTCCGCCCTTTGTTTTAAATCTCACCGACCCCCTCGTCAACTCCGAGCTCAGCGGCGGCAAATGTGCCAATCTGGCCGAGCTTGCCAGGGCCCTACATCTTCCAGTGCCCAGTGGGTTTGTCATCACCGTAAATAGTTTTTATTATCTCCTGGAATATAACGATCTGCGCAGCACTATCAACACCCTCCTGACCCAGATCGATCTCACCCTCCCTGAGACCCTGACGCAGACCTCAGAGGAACTGATGCGCCTGATCAACCATGCAGAGATTCCCCCTGACATTCAGGAAGCGATTCTCAGCACCTACGCCGGCCTTGCCGCCACTGACCGAACCAACGAACTTCTGGTCGCGGTGCGGAGCAGTGCTGTCAACGAGGATGGAGACTGTTCCTTTGCCGGACAGTATGCAACCATCCTGGATGTGAAAAAAGATAACCTCCTCACGGCCTACCTGGCTGTCCTTGCCAGTAAATATACCCCGGAAGCCCTGGCGTACCGGATTCACAGCGGCCTCAGTGATGATGAGACGCCCATGGCGGTGCTTATCCTGGAAATGGTGGACTCCCTGGCGAGCGGAGTAATCTATACCATCGACCCGGCAGACCAGAAGATGGAGGACACCTCACACCTCTTTATCCACGCGGTGCGGGGCCAGGGAGAAGCCCTGGTCAGCGGCAGGATCATTCCGGAAGTCCTGATCGTTGAGAAACAGGACAGCTCAAACTTTCGCCTGGATACCTCCAACCCGGCAGCATCCCATCTGGCAGGGGCGCTCAACGCGTCCCAGATACGCCAGCTGGCTAATGCCGCCCTGAAACTTGAAAGCCACTTTGAATCACCCCAGGACATCGAATGGGCCATGAGCAAAGCCGGGGAGATCTTTTATCTGCAGAGCCGGCCCTTGCACCGACAGTCTCTCTCCATGGATGAAGAAGTTCAGCCGGCGTCAAAGATCAACTCCATCCAGGACCTGCCGTTGTGCCAGGGAGGAACCATGGCCGCCCTTGGCCAGGCCTGTGGCCCGGCGTACTGTGTTGATGCCGCTCATCCGGTGGAGCTAATGCCGGCGGGCTCTATTCTGGTGGTCAATGAGACCCTGCCTTCCTATGTTCAGGTTCTGCAGCAGGTCCAGGGCGTCCTTGCCGGGCTTGGCAGCATTGCCGGTCATTTCTCCACCGTTTGCCGCGAATTCGGCATCCCTCTGCTCTGCGGCCTGGGAGATCAGATCAAGGCCATCGAGCATGGCCGGATTATCACCATGGATGCCGATGGCATGGTGGTCTATCAGGGCGACCTCCTGCCCCACCTGGCGACCATCCCGCACCATGAATCCCAGAAACATCTTCCCTTTTACCGGAAGCTGCGCAAACTGCTGAATTCCATCACCCCACTCCATCTGATCGACCCTAAGGCCAAAGGGTTCACCCCTGAATCATGCCGCTCCCTCCATGACATTATTCGATTTTCCCACGAACAGGCAGTCAGAACCATGTTTTCCCTGGGAGATCGTTTGGGAAACAGGAACAAAAACCGGAAAAAATTGCTTTCCGACCTCCCCTTTGATATCTTTGTCGTCGATGTCGGCGGCGGCCTGGAACCAAACGTCGCCCGCGAGGAGTTTGTCAGCCTGGAACAGATCTCCTCCGTTCCCTTTCAGGCCCTGTGGGCCGGCATGACCCATCCCTCGGTGCAGTGGCCGGACCGTTTGCACTTTGACTGGAAACACTTTGGCGAAATGACCATGGCAGACGGGATCTCCAGCAGCGACTCCTCGGATCTTGCCAGCTACGCGGTGCTCGGTGCCGATTATGTCAATCTGATCATGCGTTTCGGCTACCATTTTACCCTGGTGGACGCGCTGTGCGGCGAAGACAGCTCAAATAATTACTGCCAGTTTCGTTTTGCCGGTGGCGGCGCTGATTTTGCCGGACGCCTGCTGCGTCTTGAATTTATCTCCACCCTGCTCCAGGAAGATGGCTTTCAGGTCATCACCAAGGGCGATCTCCTCGACGCTCGGATCGCAGGCCTGAATGCCCTTGAGATGCAGGACCACCTGCTCATACTTGGCCGCCTGCTGGGCGCCACCAAACTTATGGACATGGCCCTCCATGACAAACAGGATGTCCAGAAATATGTCCAGGATTTCCTCAGTGCCACGAAAGAACAATGAACCATGGCAAATGGCTCCTGAATAAATGACCTTTAATAGAATCTCCAGGGTCCCAAAGACTCCATTGCCCAGAAATTGAGTCTGTTCGGAGTCTTGCGAACTCGTCTCCCTGCAATGCCATCTCATTCCATTTCTCAATCAAGATGTGCAGGAGGAGAATAGCGAGTCGCGACGAGGCTGTACAATAAGTGCTGTGAGGAGCGAACGCAGCACATTCGACGAAGTGGAACGCTTGATTTAGAAATGGAATAAGAAGACAACGTGACGCCATGCCCTATACCGTAAACTGGATTACAAGCCAACTTGCCACCGGATGCGCCCCCATGTCCTATGAGGACCTGGACACCGTCAAAGCAGAGGGGATTGATGCCATAGTCAATCTGTGCGGGGAATTCTGCGACCTCTACCAGATTGAGCAGCAATCCGGCTTTGAGGTCTACTATCTGCCTATTCCCGATGAATGCGCCCCTGACATGAAGCTGATGGATGAGGCACTGCAGTGGCTGGATGAGGCCCTGTATCTGAAGAAGAAGGTGCTGATTCACTGCCGCCATGGCCTGGGCCGGACCGGTACCTTTGTCTCCGCCTATCTGCTGCGGCGGGGATTGGGCTTAAAGCTCACCGAAAAAAAACTCAAATCCGTCCGGGTGACTCCGAGCAGCTACTGCCAGTGGAAATTATTAAAAAATTATGGTAAGCAACAGGGTCAGTTGAACGCCCGCGAGCCAAGCATCGAGGATAAAGAGACGGTCAACCTGCTCCCTTTTCTGCAGGAATATGATGCAATCCTCCATGAAGCTGAGACCCAGGCAACGAATGCGGGAATTGACCTCCAGGCACTGGATACGGATACCTGCTGTCATGACTATTTTGAGATAGAGCTCATCGAAGCCGTTTACATCAGCCACACCATGAATCGGCGGCTCAGCAGTGAACAACGATCGGCAGCCATGGAACGGGCGGGGGAGGCGGCCTCTCTCATTAAGAAAATGTCCCTCCCGGAAGATACCTCCAAGCTTGCGGCGGCCGACCGACTAAAGGCGACTCAACCCCTTTCCTGTCCGCTCCTGCTGGATGGCGCCTGCCTGCTCCATGCCCATCGCCCTTTACGATGCCGCGCAGGGCTGAACGCGGAGACTAGAAACAAGCTGAAAGAGGCGATCCACACCAGCTCTCGCACCGTTTTTCTTTCCCTGACCGGAGAGTTTCCCCCCGACACCGGCCTCTGGTTTTCAAATTTTGACACCGTTTCGGGTCGATTTGTACAGCAATACTTTCAAGCGATGATCAAGGATAATTCATAAGGCCAATATGCCCAAAGAACAGAAATCAAAACGTTTGCTGATAGTCGATGATGAACAGGACCTCTTGAATCTGCTCAAAAAGGTGCTGTCAAAAAAATGCGTTTGTGAAATTGCACTGACAACGTCAAGCCTCAGTGCCCTGGAAATCATCAAAGATTGGAAACCAGATGTCGTCCTCACCGATATCATCATGCCGGACATGGATGGGCTGCAGCTTCTGCAATCCATCACGGCCATCGATCACACCATCAGCACCATCATCATGACCGGCTACGGCACCATTGAGATAGCGGTGAAAGCCCTGAAAGAGGGTGCCTATGATTTTTTTGAAAAGCCCTTTGAGAACGAAGAGATCAGCCGGGTGGTCAGCCGGGCTCTGGAGAGAACAAACCTGCTGCGTGAAAACATTCAGCTTCAGCAACGGCTGATTAACAACAATGAACGCACTGACTTCATCGGCAACTCGCCGCCGCTGCAACGGGCCATCGACCTCCTCACCCGCCTGGGACAAAGTGATGCCACCGTTCTCATTCGAGGTGAGTCCGGAACCGGAAAGGAAGTAGCTGCCCGGACTGTCCACGCCAGGAGTAAGCGGTCGGGAAAAAAGATGATCACCATCAACTGCCCGGCCCTTCCTGAGCATATCCTTGAGAGTGAGCTTTTTGGCTATTGTAAGGGGGCCTTTACTGGTGCGGATCGAGATAAGGCCGGTCTGTTTCTGGAGGCAGAGGGCTCCACCATCTTTCTCGATGAAATTGCCGACATCCCCCTCTCCATCCAGACCAAACTCCTGCGCGTCCTCCAGGAAAAAGAGATCCAGCCCCTCGGACAAACCAAGACCATCAAAATTGATGCCCGCGTTCTTGCCGCCACCAATCAGGATCTTGAGACCAAGATGGCCAAAGGGGAATTTCGTGAAGATCTTTTTTACCGGCTCAACGTGATGACCGTCACCCTGCCCACCCTGGCCGAGATCAGGGATGATATCCCTCTGCTGGCCCAGCATTTTCTCACCATGTACGCCAAAGAATATGACCGGCAAGGTATGGAATTCACCCCCGATGCCCTGCAATGCCTGATGCGCCGGCAATGGAAGGGCAATGTCCGCCAGTTGCAGAGTCTTATCAACCGGGCGGTACTTCTCTCTGAAAGCCAAAAAATTACCCCGTATGAGCTGACCAGCTTTGAAGATACCAGCAACGAGGAAGAACCTGCAACCCAGATCCCGGACTGTGTTTACGGGCTTTCGTATCGGCAGGCCAAAGAAAAGGTTCTTGCCCCCTTCGCCAGTTCCTATCTGAACCGCTGCCTTGCCAACTCAAAGGGCAATGTCTCGGCGGCCGCCAAATTCAGCGGCATGGAACGCCAGGCCTTTCAGCGGCTGATGCGCCGGTATGAAATTGATGCTAACACCTTCAGAACACCCTGATGGGAATGCTCCCTCCCTGCCGCTCACACCCCCTGACCGGACTCCCATTGAAGCACCATCGACAGCAACGAGCCCCTTTGGTAGTGACACATGAATGTTTCGCTGTCTCTTTTTTGTTGCGCCTCAATCGAAGATGCCCATTGGGGTTGGGGAATAAAATCTTTAGGTCCTCCTTTTCTGCACTGATGGACAAAAAGTAACCTGCCTATATCAAAGGAAATTCTCTTTTTCTGTCTTTTCTTGTTTTTTTGGCGCTTATTGTGCATAGAAAAAGAGCTTACTCTGGTTCCACTCTTTTTTTTTGTTCCTGCTTTCTAAAGGGATAAACACATCTTCAATGGTCCCCATGAATCCATTGCTAAAACAAACCTTCCTTGCCCTGCTCTTGCCGGTGTTCTTCCTGCTGACACCGACTTCGGCTTGGGCCCTCCAGTCGCACGGTGGCTCAGAGGGTATCTTTGTTCATCAACTGGCCCATCTCTTCTATGCCGCAGCCATCGCCTATCTCTTCTGGGATATTGGCCGCAGTGCCTTTCCCGGCAGGGGCTGGCGTTATCTCCAGGTCTTTTGTGTCTTCATGATCCTGTGGAATCTTGTGGCCTTTACCGGTCACTGGCTCGGGTTTTATATTGCCAACACCGACATCGTTCGGCCATCGGGGTATTTTTCATCCCAGATTGCCGGCCCTTTATCCAGCATCAAAATAATCTATTTTTGCGCCACCCTCGACCATCTGTTCAGCCTCCCCGCGATCTTCTTTCTCTTTTTAAGCCTGCGCTCCCTGTACCACAGTGTTGATAAGGAGGAAGAGAAATGAACGCTCTCCCCCTATCACTCTCCATTGTCACCGACATGGCGGGATCACTGCTGATTATTATCTTTTCTTTTCTTGCCCTGCGCTACGCCTGGCTGCTCCTACGGAAACAACCGGAAAATTTCCTCTGGGGATTTCTGCTCTACTTTTGCATGACCCTGGCCTCCTTTGCCATCTCCCGCGCCATAGGACATTTAGTCAAACATATCCTCCTGTTTTCCGGTAAGCCGGAAACTTGGCAGATGCTTTCGCCCATTTCCGGTGGCATCAACACCTTGCTCATGACCTCCCTGGCCGCCGTTACGATTTATTACCACAAAGGCATTGAAGGCTACCTGGCCATTAACAAAAAGGCCAAAAGCCTGAAGGAAGCCAATGATCAATTAGGAGTAGCCGCAGCCCAACTGCAGGAGATGAACCTCCATCTCGAAGAGAAGGTAGCCGATCGGACAACGGAGCTTTCCGCCTCGGAAAAGAAATTCCGTAATTTTTTCAATAACTCAAAAGACATGGTCTTCTTCAGCAATTCCGGCAACCATCTTTTGACAATGAACAGCGCCGGATTCAAGATGCTCGGCTATCCAGATAACGAGGACCCATCCTTAAATCTCGTGGACGTCTTTAACAATGAAGACGAACTGGAGAGCTACCATAATACCTTAAAATCCCAAGGATTTATTGAAGATCTGGAAATAGAATTCACCAAGGCAGATGGCACCAGCTTCCCCGTTCTCTTGTCCGCCACTGCTGTCTACGATGAGAATAACCAGTTTGTCGGCTGTGAAGGAATCGCCAAAGATCTCACCCGGGTCAAAACCATGATGGAACAACTGGTTGCCAGTGAGAAGATGGCGTCCGTGGGACAGATGGCTGCAGGAGTGGCGCACGAAATCAACACCCCCCTGGGGATCATCCTGGGCTATGCTCAATTAATGAGGGACGATTTTACCCAGGAGAGCGAAGAAGGCCAGAATCTTTCCATTATTGAACGCCAGGCCAAGGCCTGCCGAAAAATCGTGGCGGATCTGCTCAAGTTTTCCCGGCAATCGGAGAGTGCCCGCAAGGATCTCTCCATCAATGAGGTGCTGACGGATGTCATTGCCGTCACCCAGCATTCCCTCAACATGGATCATATCAATGTCCATGAGGATCTGGCTGACGATTTGCCTCCTGTGGTCGGTGACACCGAACGACTGCGGCAGGTCTTCATCAATCTGGTCAACAATGCCCATCACGCCATGGAACAGCAGGGCTCAGGAGAGCTGACCGTTATCACCCGTTATCAGCCGGACACCCATCAAGTCGTTGCCACCGTCCAGGATACCGGGCACGGTATCCCTGAAAAGATCCGCAAAAGGATCTTTGATCCTTTCTTTACCACCAAGCCCGTTGGCAAGGGAACCGGCCTTGGGCTCTCGGTCTCCTATGGGATTATCCAGGATCATGGCGGCCAGATAGAAGTGGAAAGTCCGGTTGTAGGTAACAAGGGAACGGCATTTCATGTCAAGTTTCCGGTCTCGCTGGTTGAGGCCGCCAGTGTCCGTGAATAAAGCTCCCCGGGGTCAAGACTTGAGATCCCCGCTGTGAGCCAATAAGCGAGGTAGGCGGCAAGCAGACTTATTCCTTCTGGGAAGAAGAAAGAAGATAAAGAAAAGAGATACTATTCAGGTAAAAAAGTATGACTGGAAAACGTTGACCAGCCATAACAACAGAAAAAGTTTAGAGCTTCGTCCTGGCAAAGTTTGAGATGAAGGGCAACTTTTCAATAATCGGGGGAAAATTATGGCAGAGATATTAGCATTGGATGATGTACAGGATGCAACAGTGCTCATTGGCAAGATTTTGACAAAAAAAGGACATAACGTGCATACCTTCACTGAAGAGGATGAGGCCATAGCCTACGCCAGGGACAATAAAATTGACCTGGCCATCCTTGACATCAAGCTGAAGAAGATGAGCGGAGTCGAGGTGCTCGGTCTGCTCAAGGCAGATACGCCTGCCATGCACGCCATCATGTTGACCGGCTATCCTACCGTCGAGACGGCCCGTGAGGCCATCAGTCTCGGGGCGGATGAATACTGTGTCAAACCCATTGATCGGGACGAGCTGGAAGAAAAGGTGGAAAAGGTCCTGAAGGGAAAAGAGAAGAAATGCAGCAACTGCAAGATCTAACCCCATGGAACCGATTAACGAACTGAAATATCTGAAGGTCTTTCAAAAAGTGACCAAGTTGATCAGCATGGTTCTCGATCACCAGCAGGTGATGGATACCATTGTCCGGGAGTTGCCAGGTCTGCTCGATATCGATGCCGCCACCATCCGTTTGCTTGACCCCTCCACCAACACTTTTGTCATGGGTGCGGCCCACGGCCTGTCCATGGAATACCTCTCCCGCGACCATATTGATACAGAAGAGACCATCGCCATGATCAACTCCGGATATCCGGTGGCAAAAACCGATGTGGATCAGAATGCTCCCTTTAAAGACCAGGATCTGATCCACCAGGAGGGTATCAAGAGCGTGCTCACCCTGCCCATCCTTTTCCAGGATTCGGTCATCGGAATTTTACGCCTTCTCACCCGGCGCAACCGGGTCTTTACCTCAGACGAGATCTCCTTCTCCATGGCCCTGGCCGAACAGGTGGGCATTGCCCTCTCCAATGGCCGGATGTTCACCGAGATGGAAACCCAGATCAACTTCATGAAGGATGTCCAGGCCATCTCGGCCCTGGTCAGCTCAACCCTGGATCTTGATTCAGTGCTACATACTATTGTCGAGCGGCTTTCTCGCAGTATGGGCTGCAAGGCCTGCACCATCCGCCTGTTGCGACCGGAGACCAACCAACTGGAAATGGTGGCCGCCCATGGAATTTCCGAGGCCTATTCCCAGCGCGGCGACATTGAAGGAGAGCGCAATATCGCCACCGCCCTTTCCGGCGATCCAGTCTCCATTTATGATGTAAGCCATGATGAGCGGGTTCTCTACGACGACAATATGAAGAAGGAAGGGATCAAATCCCTGCTCGCAATCCCCCTCAAGGTTAAAGGGGAGGTCATCGGTATTCTCCGCATCCTCTCTGATGTCCATCACTGTTTTACCAGCAGCGAGATCAACTTCGCGGTCACCATTGCTGAAATTGGCGGCACCGCCATCCAGAATGCAAGAAACTACCGGAAGATCACCCTGCTTTTTAATCAGGTGGAAGAAAGCGAACGTTTTGTCGCCAATATCCTTAACTGCATCCGTCCGCAACTGCTGGTGGTGGACAAGAATCAACATCTGGTCCTTGCCAATCGAGGATTTCTCACAGTCTCCGGAAAAGAAGAAAATGAAATTCTAGGTGCCGATTATCGCAGCCTGTGGATCGGCCAAGAATGCCCGGTGGGGAATTGTCCGGTGGAACGGGTTCTGGCAACAGGGCAGGCCGCCAGTCATGAACACCAGGTATTTAAGGATGATGGTCCGCACTGGATTGAACGAACAGCCTCCCCCATGCTCAATAACGCAGGGGAAGTGGAATATGTTATCGAGGTCATTCGTGATATCACCGCCAAGCGGCAACTGGAGCAGGAGCAGCTGGAACGGGTCAAACTTCAGGGGGTTGTGGAACTGGCAGGAACCGTCGCCCATGAGATTAACACCCCGCTTTTTGCTGCCCTGGGAACGGCGCAACTCCTGGAAGAAGAACTGGAATCAAAAGAACTGATCGAAGACGTCCAAACAATCATCCGAAATCTGAAAAACATCGGCGAGCTCACCCGCAAGATGACGACCATGACCGGCTTTGAAAGCCGCGACTATGTAGGCGACACCAAAATTGTCACCTTACGCTAAGGTTTATGGAAAAATTCAGCCAACACCCCCCCGAAACAAACTCATCCGATTAAACTCTCCCCCAGCTTGAATCCATGCTGCCATCTCCTCTTGCAAGATGAATGGCGGCCCTATCGGTGCTTCACAATGGCATCCTCCTGTTTTCAAAAGAAATCGATCTCTTGGCCCTTTTTCTCCATGAAAATTTAGATTCAAGAGAACATTCGGCATTCATTTTTCCTTGACTTTCCCTGAAAGACTGATAAAACTCCCGACTTAACAAAAGCATAACAATTCCCCATACGTTTTTTATATTGGCTCCCTCTAATTTTTTTTAACATCGTCCCAACAAACTTAATTATGTTCCAGTCCAAAATAAACAGAAAGAACCGCAGTAAATTACATGTGGATCGTATCAGCCTCAATAGTGACAACGCTTTAACAATGTACTATTGGATTTCACATAACTTTTACGGAGGCTGCTTGCCGGTCTTCATTCGTCGATAAACATGCCGACTAGCTATCACAAATTAAATATTATTCGTAAATTAGCCCCATTCAGAATTGATGGGCGGGCCATCCCCTATCCAGAGTTTGCCCCCAAATTATATAACCTCTGCATGGCCTTGGGTTTTCGCAAAGGCCTGATTATGCCGTCTCGAGCCTTCTGCTCAGACGAAAATCAGGGCTGGCCCATTATCATGCTCACCAAGCATTTCGGCACATTTCCCTTTAACCATGGTCGGGTTGGCGGCATTGTCTCCACTGACCGCCACGGTCCCCATGCCAATCATGGTGAAGACTCCGTCATTGTTCAGGCCAGCCACGTAGGCTACGACCCCCGTAATGGGAGTTATGGAAAATGTACCCGCCCTAAAAGGGAGGGGACATGTATCTCTGATTCCTGCGGAAAGATAACCCATGTGATTACCCCATATCTTGAGGAATACCTTTTTGCCAGGAACCGAATTTTTCTCCACTGCCTCGACGACGGCACATGCCTGCTGACCGTTAAAAATTCCTTTATTGATTTTGATTCTCACCCTGTCAAGAACGGCATGGTCGTCCATTTGGAGAATATGGTAAAAAGGGCCGAAAACGGCAAAATTTCCCCCCTCTCCGCCATCAGCACCAGCCAGACCTACGAAGTTTCCGAAGAATTCCGCAAACGCCTTGAAGCCATCGGGTACACCTGGAAAACAGGAGAAGGAGAGAGTATCGGTAAACACCTCACCGAAGACCTCTTTTATTTTAGAGAGGAACTGCATGAGACAGATGAATCAATCCTTCTCGAGCGCAACCTCATTGAATTCATGCCGTCCATTGTCACCTCCCGCAACCCTTCTCTGAGGGCCGCCAAAATCAATATTCAGCTTGAATTTGCCCGTACCGTTGAGTCCATTCGTCGAGGAGATGACTATACCGGCAAAAATCTCCTCTACATTGCCGGCCTGAATATTGATATTTCCGAATATGAAGGCTATCCAGCCACCACCTATTTCGTTCCCTGGGCCGCCCACATCCAGCTCAAGGACGGAACACCAGAGAAGTACCAGAAACCTCTTGAGCAGGAACGCCTTTTCGCTTTTCTGATGGAACAGGACAGTTATAACCCTGACCAGGTTGAGCTGAAGGAAGAAATCAGCAGAATGATGTCGTCCCCTCGATTTGACATCAGATCTCCTCACTAACTGTAATTTTTCTTACTAATGAGTAGACCTGCGTTCCCCTATGGCCTTCAGACTTATTTCAGCATTTTTTTACATGAGAAATGAAAAATATTTACGCATAAAAAAAAAGCTGAGTCCAAAGAGAAAAGACTAAAGCTGCTTGCTTCACAAGAATAAGCTCAATACCAAATAAAAAAAACACATCCCATAGACTGGTCGCATGTCATGACATGTGTCATTCATAATCAGGAGGATATTCATTGAACACTCTATTTACGGCACTTGTTATAATCCTGGCGGGGGGAGCTTTAGCACTCCTTTTTGTCCGCCGGTTTGTCTTGATGAAAATGGCAACGATTGTTACGACATCCACAGGCTGTATTATTGGCCTTATATACAGCATCTCCCATCTTCTGGGTTACGAAGCGACAATAGAGAAGAGCTGGAATTGGCTCCACTTTTTCACCCTTGCCTTCAAGATAGACAGCATTTCCCTCTTTTTTCTGGTGCCGATATTCACAATTTCGCCCCTGGCCCTCATGTATAGCTTCCACTACATGGAAAATACCGAAAAAGCCCTCAGAACCGCTGTGAATTATTTTTTCTTTGCCGTTCTGGTGGCATCAATGGCCCTGGTTGTAACAGCCGCAAACATGATCACCTTTGTCCTGGCCTGGGAACTCATGTCCCTCTCTTCTTACTTCCTGGTGGTCTTTGATTATCAGGTCAAGGAAAACCGGCAGGCTGGCTATCTCTATTTTATCTTTGCCCAGGGCGGCGCCATGCTGCTCTTTACGGCCTTTGCTCTGCTTTACCATTACACAGGCAGTTTTGATTTCTCCAGTTTTTCCTCTATCCCGGAAGGCCCTAAACTTCTGATTTTTATCCTCGCCTTTATTGGCTTTGGTT
Organism: Desulfobulbaceae bacterium; assembly: GCA_019163335.1. Classification (GTDB taxonomy): domain Bacteria; phylum Desulfobacterota; class Desulfobulbia; order Desulfobulbales; family Desulfocapsaceae; genus UBA2270. The sequence goes on from JAFLKM010000028.1 coordinate 80,333, forward strand.
CAAAGGCAGGCATTTTTCCCCTCCATATCTGGCTGCCCAAAGCTCATCCAGCCGCGCCCAGTCATATTTCGGCAATCATGTCCGGAGTCATGATCAAAATGGGGATCTACGGAATTTTCCGGATGTACCTGCTGCTTGATGCCGCCACACCGCTGATCGGCCAGATCGTCCTGGTGGTCGGCATGGTTACCGGTATCCTGGGTGTTGTCTATGCCTTGGCCAAGCAGGACATCAAAGAGCTTCTTGCTTACAGCAGTGTAGAAAATATCGGCATTATCCTCATTGGGTTAGGGATTGGCATGGTTGGCGTTTCAGAAAAGAATCAGGCCATGGCCTTTTTTGGATTTGCCGGCGCTTTTCTCCATGTTTTCAACCATTCCATCTTTAAATCCCTGCTATTCATGGGAGCCGGAGCCGTACTTCATAAGGCAAAAAGCAAAAATATTGACCAGTTGGGCGGCCTGATGAAACGAATGCCCATCACCGGAAAAACCTTCCTCGCCGGTTCTGTTGCCATCTCCGGCCTGCCCCCATTCAGTGGCTTTATCGGTGAATTTTTAATCTATTATGGCGCATTCTACGGCGTCAGCAATCATCGTATTCCCTTTATTCTTGCCATCCTGGCCATTGTTACCCTGGCGGTTATCGGTGGCCTGGCAACAGCCTGCTTTACCAAAGTGGTGGGCCTGGCCTTTTTAGGGGAACCTCGCACCGAAAAAGCCGCTAAGGCCACAGAAGCTGGATTATCCATAAATCTTGTCATGATCTTCATGGCCATTGTCTGCCTGGTAATCGGCGTTATCCCGGAGCCTTTTATCCGGCTCTCCTTTGCAGGCATAAAGGTTATTCCCTATACTGCCGGGTATAACACCCAGGACTTTATGGTGATTGTCGACCATATCTCACAAACGGCGGCCTTTTTCATTGGGCTGGTATTTTTCATCGGACTGCTGCGCAAGTTCCTGTACAAGAAAAAAGAAATTGGCAGCGGTGGGACCTGGGGTTGCGGATTTACCCAGCCAACGGTTCGCATGCAGTACACAGGAACATCCTATGCCGCTGAAATGATAGATTTTTATCGACCATTTGTCCCTACAAAAACAAATTATACCGGTATCAACAAGATCTTTCCCGGCAAAACAACCTGGGATACAAAGGTTGAGGATGTGGCAGAGATCTACTACCAACGATATCTGACCCAGCCACTTCTGAAGGTCATGAACAATTTGCGCTGGATTCAACACGGCAAAATCCAGCTCTATATTGCCTATATCGTACTCACCATAATCATCCTCCTCTGCTTATTATAGTCTGCTCTGTTTCACAGACTTAAACGATTTTGCTGAGAAGACATTGTACCCATAAAGCGTGCCGGAAACTTCCGGTTTAACACTTACCAGCATGCACCATAAAAATAGAGGTTAGAGATGGAGTCCATATTTTCATTTTGTTTTGCAATCCTGATAGCCCCGCTCCTGCCTGCGGTCATTCAAAAGACAAAGGCCTTTTTTGCCGGCAAACAGGGGCCCCCGCTCCTCATCAATTACTACACCTTGATCAAGCTCTTTAAAAAAGGGTCGGTCTATAGCACCAGCACCAGTTTCGTCTTTCAGATGGGACCGGTGGTGGGCTGTGCCACCAGCCTGATGATGTTGCTGTTTTTCCCCTTGGCCGGTGCAGCTCCGATCTTTTCCTTCCATGGCGATGTTCTTATTCTCTTTTATTTGATGGGCCTCGGTCGTTTTTTCACTATTCTGGCGGCTCTTGATACCGCCTCGCCCTTTGAAGGGATGGGGGCTGCCCGGGAGGCATTTTTCTCAACCCTGGCAGAGGCCACTGTTTTTGGTATTCTTGTTCTCTTTTATCGGCTTTCCGGTTCATTGAGCTTTGCCGAATTCTTTTCCAGTACCAGCGCCATCACCCTTAGCGGTACCCATACAGCGCTTCTGGTTTTAGTCTTTATTGCACTCTACATCGTCATGCTCACGGAGAACTCCCGGGTGCCGGTGGATGACCCTGCCACCCATCTTGAACTCACCATGATCCATGAAGTTATGATTCTTGATCATAGCGGCCCTGATCTTGCTTTGATTGAGCTGGGAGCGTGGTTTAAACTTCTTTTTTACTCAGCCTTCCTGACTAGAATTGTCGACCTGTTCCATTTCCAGAATTTTTGGCTCAGCAGCCTTTATTTCTATGCTGTTGTCACTTTTATTTATGTGACCATCGGCACCGTAGAATCCATTACAGCCAGATTAAAGATGAATATGGTGCCGAAATTCATCCTCACTCCCTTTGCACTGGTTTTTTTCGCCACCATTCTCACCATGGAGCTGATCAAATGATTCATTCTGCAGAAATCCTGCTTTCCCTTACCCTGTTGTCGGTGTTATTGTCGCTCACCTCGCATCGACTCATCCTGCTTATTTATATCCTCGCTTTTCAAGGCATTGTGGTCTCCCTCGTTCCCCTTTTCCATGAACACAATCAAGCCATGACGATGGGATCCATTCTCATGCTGCAGGTCATGATTTTTATTAAAGGGATCCTTATTCCCGGCTTTATGCTCTCGGCAGTGAGGAAAATCAAAATACGGCGTGAGGTTGAGCCCCTCATTGGCTACCATGCCTCTCTCTTTATCGGCTTGATCATTATTGTAGTCTCTGCCTTTATGGCTGATCGAATCCAAGGCTCCTTGCCCGGCAAAAGCTCTGTACTGATTATAATAACCGCTATCACCACACTTGCTTCCGGGCTTTTTCTCCTTATGAGCCGCCGTAAGGCCATTACCCAGGTCATTGGATATCTGATGATGGAAAATGGTATCTACCTTTTCGGTACTGCCCTGGCAAGACAGACTCATGCTCAACATATAGTTGAATTTGGGGTATTACTCGATATTCTGGTGGGAATCATGGTCATGGGCATTGTCCTCAATAACATCAATAGTACCTTTGACGACGTTGATACCGTCCATCTTGGACAATTAAAATACTAACCTCGATAAACGGAAGACGTGCCTTATCTGGAAAATTTCTTTGAAAAAACAAGATTTTTTCCTGTATCCAGTAAAAACGTTAACGCTGTACCAACCAGTGGCAATATTTATTCTCATTTTCTGCAAGGATATATAATCAATGTTAGAACTAACCTGCCTCATCCCCTTTATTGCCGGGATCATCGCCATATTCCTGCCCATCAAAATCGGTCGGGGAATCCTGGTGCTAACAGCCCTGAGCCATCTAGTCCTTACCGTCATGGCTTGGCTAGGCAATACGAAACCGGCCCTGCCCCAATATTTCTCAACCTCTCCAGAGGGTCTGCTGGTACTGCTGGTCACCTCGTTTATCTTTCTCTTTATCTCAATTTATGCTGTTTCCTACCTGAGTGAGACCGAGATAACCAGCGAGCCCATCTATATCGGCTGCACGCTCTTCTTTCTCGCCTCCATGTCCATGGCTGCTCTTGCTGACCATCTCATCGTGCAGTGGATTGCCATCGAGGCAACCACCCTGATGAGCGCCCCGTTGATCTTCCTGCATCGCTCAAAATCCGCCCTTGAGGCAACCTGGAAGTACGTTCTGATCTGTTCGGTGGGTATCGCCCTGGCCCTGCTGGGCTGTTTTTTTGTCGTTCTGGCCATGGATATCGGCAATGTCCAGGGAGCAATCACCTTCAGTGCATTAAATAAAGCGGCGGCCCAGCTCAACCCCCTCTGGCTCAAAGTCGGGTTTATCTTTCTGGTCATTGGCTATGGCACCAAAATGGGCCTTGCTCCCATGCATACCTGGCTGCCCGATGCCCATAGCGAGGCACCCAGCCCCGCATCAGCCCTGCTTTCCGGAGCGTTGCTCAACTGCGCTTTCCTCGGTGTCTATCGCAGTCATCAATTGCTTTTCCAGGCTGGCCTGGGTGAGTTTTCAGGCAACATTCTCATTGGCTTTGGCCTTTTGTCGATGCTTGTGTCGGCGGTCTTTATCTACAACCAAACCGACTATAAAAGGATGCTGGCCTACTCCAGTATTGAAAATATGGGCATCATCGCCTTTGGCGTAGGAGTCGGTGGCCTCGCTACCTATGGAGCGGTGCTTCATCTCATCCATCACTCGCTCATTAAATCATCCCTGTTTTTGTCTTCCGGCAATATCCTGCTGGGCTACGGCAGCAAACTGATCGCAAAAACCGGAAATATGGCCAAGGTCTTCCCTAAAACCTTTGTTGCTTTCTTTGCCGGATTTGTTGGTATTTCCGGCTTTCCACCCTTCGGCATCTTTGTCAGTGAGCTTCTGATTATCATGGGAGCCTTCCAACAAGGGAGGAACATCAGTATAAGCATCTTTATCCTTGCCCTTGTTTTGATCTTCGCCGGTGCTTCTCGTCTCGTAATGAAGATCAGCTTTGGAAAATGGGATGATGACATCCTTCTGGATGAAACGATGGCCCGGGTTTTACCTTCATACGCCCTGCTCCTTACCTCAATCATTCTCTGTATCTGGCTGCCGGACAGCCTGTACCAAACAATTCTTTCGGCAATTGCCACTGTAGGAGGGAGTGTAAATGGATAAGCTGCTGCACATACAGAATAATGAAAAAATAAGTCGGGCCGACATCCCCCATCTGCCCTTTCCTGCATTTCGCCAGCAACTCCTGGAGTGTGCTGCGGCAGGAGGACAAATAGTCCAATTCTTCGCCTATGAAGACCACGGAATATATAAATTAATCGCCGTCATGCGCACCGACAAGCTCTATGTCGGCAGCTGTGATGCCCCTGACAGTTTCGCCTCCCTGACTGTGGAATCGGAGAAGTTCCACATGTTTGAGCGTGAGATCGGTGAACAGTATGGTCTCAAGGCGGAAGGACATCCCTGGTTGAAGATGGTGCGCTACCATCCCAACTATAGCGGCAAAAAAGATGTCTTCGGTAATGACTACAACCAGGAGATTCCCGGTAATTACCCCTATTTCACGGTGGAGGGGGAGACGGTCCATGAAGTGGCCGTAGGGCCGGTCCATGCCGGAATTATTGAGCCCGGTCACTTTCGCTTTCAATGCTGCGGTGAGCGTGTTTTCCACCTGGAGATCCAGCTTGGATATCAGCATCGCGGAATAGAAAAACTCCTGCAGACCGTGCCCATGAAAAGATTGCCGATCATTGCTGAAACCATTGCCGGTGATACCACCATCGGCCATGGCCTCTGTCAGGCCCAGGCAATCGAGGCGCTGGCCGACATACAGGTGGATCGAGGAGCCAAAATAGTTCGAACCATCGCCCTGGAGCTTGAGCGCATCGCCAATCATATCGGTGACATGGGAGCCCTCAGCATTGATGTGGCCTTTAACCCACCAGCCGCGTTTTTTGGGAGAATTCGAGGTGAATACCTCAATCTGTCTCAAATCCTCGGCGGGAACCGTTTTGGCCGTGGCCTGGTAAGAGTTGGCGGAGTTACCCTTGTTATGGGTGAAGAACAGAAGAAATTACTCAGGGATAAATTGGATGAACTTACCCCTGAGGTTGAGCATGTCGGCAAATTAATTTTTTCTGCCCCCAGTGTGAACGGCCGTTTTGATCAAACCGGTACCGTAACCCAGGAAAATGCTGAGAAGATAGGGCTGGTCGGCTATGCCGGTCGGGCCTCCGGCCTGGAATATGATGCCAGGGTCAGCTTCCCGACAGAGTGTTACGGAGAGTTACCCGTCGTCAGCGCCCTGAAAACAGTCGGCGATGTAAGATCACGAGGCAGGATTCGATACAATGAAGTCATCAACTCTACCCGTCTGATTTATACCCTGCTGGATACAAAACAAGAGGCTAAGCCCTATGCTCCTCAAGAAGTCCAACTGGCTCCAAACTCCTTTGTGGTGAGCATTAACGAAGGTTGGCGGGGCGAGGTCTCCCATTGCATTTTAACGGATGAGAAAGGCGCTATCCTGCGCTACAAGGTAAAAGATCCCTCTTTTCACAACTGGACAGGCTTAGCCCTAAGCCTGCGTGATGAAGGAATCTCCGACTTTCCTCTGTGTAACAAGAGCTTCAACCTCTCCTACTGCGGGTTTGATCTGTAGGCCGGTACAATAAGCTTTCTAACCCCGATAAACGGGATAAGTGCCTTTCGCAGATTATTTTCTTGCAAAAAATAAACAAGAAAATAATCTGTAAGGCACTAATCTTTTAACGTCACGATAATAATAAGGTTTTGCCATGTTAGAAGTTATAAAAAATCGTATAGAACAAGGATATCGGACTTCTAAATATCCCAAAGAACCCATTAACCTGTACAAAAGGTTCCGCGGCCTTCCCAAGGTCAATCCGCAATGTGAAGCAGCCCTTGTAAAACGCTGTGCAGATGCTTGTCCTCAGGACGCCATTGACGAGAAAACAGGTCGTATCGACCTGGGCCGCTGCGTATTCTGTGGCCTGTGCGAGACTATGTCTGAGGGGAAATTTGCCACCTTCAGCCCAAATTTTGAAATGGGAACGGCAAGCCGTGATGATCTCATAACCTACGGAGACTTGCCCGCTCTGGCCGACCATTCCAAACAACATTTCAAAAAGCTCTTTGGCCGTTCCCTGCAACTCCGGCAGATTTCGGCAGCAGGCTGCAATGCCTGCGAGGCTGATACCAACGTATTGAATACCCCGTTTTTCGATCTCGCCCGATTCGGAATTCAGTTCGTTGCTTCCCCGCGCCATGCTGATGGTATCCATGTCACCGGCCCCATTTCCAAAAACATGCGGGCCGCGACCATTACGACCTATGAGGCAATTCCCCACCCGAAGGTCGTCATTGCCTGTGGTGCCTGCGCAATTTCCGGCGGCCCTTTTTATGGCAGTGATGAGATTATTGGTGACCTCAACAGCATCATCCCGGTAGATCTCTACATCCCTGGCTGCCCACCCCATCCACTCGCCATCTTGCATGCCTTATTAAATTATTTTAAATAATTAAGAATTTTTCCCTTCCATGAAAAATAAAATGGCCTGCCCATTGACACCATTGCGAAACACTCAAGAAAAATAATGAAATGGACTGGTATTCTTTTTTACTATATCGAGCATTGATGTTGTAAGCTGTAAAGCAGAGTCTTTAGACCTAAAAATTTAATAGCAGAAGGAGGAGAAGGACAAATGTTAGCAAAAATTTTCCCGTTCATAGCCTGGTTCAGCGACTATGATAATAGCAAGCTCAAGGCAGACCTTATCGCCGGTATCACGGTGGCCATGGTGCTGATCCCGCAATCCATGGCCTATGCACAGCTTGCCGGGCTCCCCCCCTACTATGGCCTCTATGCGGCCTTTTTGCCACCGATGATCGCCGCTCTTTTTGGCTCCAGTAGACAACTAGGCACTGGCCCTGTCGCAGTCGTTTCCCTGATGTCTGCCGCCTCCCTGGAGCCTCTTGCTACGGCTGGTTCCACCGAGTTTATAGCCTACTCCATCGTCCTTGCTCTCATTGTCGGTATCTTTCAGTTCTCTCTTGGTGTTTTAAAGCTGGGACTGGTGGTCAATTTTCTCTCTCATCCAGTGGTTGGCGGCTTTACTAATGCCGCCGCCATAATCATCGCATCTTCCCAATTCTCCAAATTCTTCGGTGTCTATGTCGATAAGGAACCACATCATTACCAAACCTTAATCAGTGTCGCCAAGGCGGCCATGGATTATACCCACCTGCCCACCTTGATCTACGGAGTCGCTGCGGTGGCGATCATGGTTATTCTCCGTAAAATCAACCCCCGCATCCCCAATGTTCTCGTGGCGGTCGCCATTACCACAGTCATTTCCTATTATTCAGGCTTTAACAACGATGCAACAGTAACCGTCAGCACTGTACAACAACCTGGATTTGATCAAAAAATCACAGATTTCAACCATGTCATTACCAAGATTAATACCCTGAGTGAGGAACGTACCGCCCTTGGAAAAAAGCTGGATGATCAGAAAAAACAAGATGCGGCCAACAGCAGTCATGGCGCTAAATCCATCGAAATGATTCACCTCGAATCTGAATTGGCCATCCTCAATGCTCACATTGAAGCAGCCAAACATCATTCATCGGTTATTCGTGGTGAACTTCGCACGATGAAGTTTGAGGCCGCAAAAACCGGTGCAGACAACACTGCTCAATATGCCTTCTACCCCAAAGGCGCCATTCCCGCAGGTATTACCACCGACGGTAAAACCTGGCGTCTGAATGTCCGTAATACCGTCCTTGATCCTGCCAAACTGAAGATGATGGGCGGCGGCGCCATAGTCGGGGATATTCCAAAAGGATTAAAGTTTACCACGCCCGAGCTTACTCCTAAACTTTTCTTCAAGCTCCTGCCTTCCGCCATTATTATTGCCTTGCTCGGGTTCATGGAGGCCATTGCCATCGCCAAGGCCATGGCAGCCAAAACCGGACAGAAAATTGATCCCAATCAGGAGCTTATCGGGCAGGGCTTGGCTAATGTAATCGGGTCTTTTGGTTCTTCATTCGCCTGTTCCGGTTCTTTTTCCCGTTCTGCCGTCAACCTGCAGGCTGGCGCCATGACCGGTATCTCCTCGGTGGTCACCTCCATAGTGGTTGTTCTTACTCTCTTCTTTTTTACCCCGCTGCTCTATCATCTTCCCCAGGCCACTCTGGCAGCAGTTATCATGATGGCGGTTGTCGGTCTGCTCAATCTCCACTGTTTCACCCATGCCTTTAAGGCCCAGTGGTATGATGGCGTAATCGCCTTTATCGCCTTCTGTGTTACACTGTATTTTGCCCCCCATCTCGACAAGGGAATCATGGTAGGAGTGGGTCTATCCATGGCAGTCTTTCTCTATAAGTCCATGCGCCCGGTTGTCGCTTCCCTCTCCATGAATGAAGATAAAATCCTGAAAGATGCCGGATATTATCGTCTGAAAGGCTGCCGACACATCTCGGTGGTCCGTTTTGACGGGGCCCTGTTTTTTGCCAATGCAAGTTATCTTGATGAACAGGTTGCCAAGTTTCGTAGCGAACAACCAGACCTTCGCTATATTCTTCTTAATGCCAAGGGCATAAATGACATGGATGCTTCCGGTGAAGAGGCCTTGGCGATGCTGGTTAGCAGTATTCGTGCCGCTGGTATGGGTTTTGCTATAAGCGGAATCAAGGGACAGGTCATGGCAGTTATGCAACGCACCGGTTTAGACAATACAATAGGTGCTGAATTCATATACCCAAATATGACAACAGCACTGAAGGCTATTATCAAGGAAATTCATACCAACTCTGATCTGCATCCTGACGGCTGCAAGAGCTGCCCCTTGACAAAACATATTCCTGCTTAACCGGAATAAAAAAATCCATAAAAAACGCCAGGTCTCCTTAATGGGGATCCTGGCTTTTTTTATGGACCAATATGTGGTAAGAACCACACAGATAAAGGAACTTCCTATTTATTTATTAGACCTGCAGACGGGGTCGATATACTTGACGACGCATCTACTCGCTCCCTTTGACAGTTTCCCAAAGAATTTGAGTTTATCCGACTGAAGCGTACTTGGTTTCATGAAGAGCCATTATCTACAGTCTGAAAAATTCCATTTCTCTGAGGCCATAGGCTTTTCTCTGCAGTTTGTACTCAAAAATAAGTCGTGCTGTCATCGGCAGCGCGGTTAATCTTCAAAGGAGAAAAATCATGTCCTTCATGATTATAGCTGTCTTCGTTCTCTGTTATTCGATGATAGCGCTTGAACACCCTCTTAAAATCCACAAGACCGCCTCGGCGCTAATTGCCGCCGGTCTGATGTGGACCCTCTATTCCTTTGCCAGCCCCGATGGTGTCCATCATGTGGTCGAGCAGCTCACCGAAAAACTGGCTGAAACCGCCGCCATCGTCTTTTTTCTGATCGGCGCCATGACCATCGTCGAGGTCACAGACTCGCACGGCGGATTTGAGATCATCACCTCCCGGATCAAGGCCACCAAGCTGTCGAGCCTGCTCTGGGTGATCGGTTTTATCACCTTCTTCCTCTCGTCCATCCTTGACAACATGACCACCACCATCGTCATGGTGGCCCTGATGAAGAATCTGCTCAAGCATCATCATCAGCGGCTCTTTTTCGCCGGCGTCATCGTCATTGCCGCCAATGCCGGGGGCGCCTGGTCGCCCATTGGCGACGTGACCACCACCATGCTCTGGATTGGCGGGCAGGTGACCACCCTCAATATCATGAAGACCACCTTCCTTGCCTCCATCGTCTGTACGGTGGTGCCTCTGGTGCTGGCCACCTTTATGCTTAAAGGCACTGTTGAAGCCCCTGACAAGATTGTAGGCGGGGGTGCAAACACCACCCAGTTCGAGAAAACCGTCATGTTTTTCATGGGTATGGGCTCTCTTATTTTTGTCCCCATATTCAAGACTATCACCCATTTGCCGCCCTACCTTGGAATCCTGTTTGCCCTCGGCGTACTCTGGCTGGTGGGCAATCTTCTCCATCGCCGGAAATCAGCGGAGGAGAAGCAGCATCTGACCTTGACCAAGGCGCTGCGCAAAATCGACATGGCCTCGGTGGTGTTCTTTATCGGAATTCTGCTGGCAGTAGCAACCCTTTCCGCCAATGGCATGCTCCCGGCCCTGGCCCAGTGGCTTGATATCAAGCTCGGCAATCAGACTCTGATTGTTATCATTATCGGTATGGTCTCTGCCGTTGTCGATAACATCCCGCTGGTGGCCGCATCCATGGGTATGTATCCCCTCGCCCAGTTCCCGGCAGACTCGTTTCTCTGGGAATTTATGGCCTATTGCGCCGGAACCGGCGGCTCCATGCTGATCATCGGTTCTGCAGCCGGAGTAGCGGCCATGGGACTGGAAAAGATCGAATTCTTCTGGTATGCCAAACGAATCGGACCGCTGGCCATGGCCGGCTATTTCGGCGGGATTGCAACCTACATATTGCAATACAGGATGTTCCACTGATCCCTTTTTAACCATGAGCCTCTCGGAGTCTGGCACCCTCGCTTACCTGCAAAATAACCAAGCCATCATTTCCGCCTGCGCGGGAATGATGGCTTGGTTATTTTGCAATGGACTATTTTTACAAAGAAATAATCTCCGAATAAGACCTATCCCTTCTTCGGGGTCAGAATAATCTCTTCTGCAGACGACCTTCGGGGCGCGATTAAATCTCCAATATAATATATCGCAAGTTCATCCTATCTGTGCTATACTTGTGACCTTCTGTATATTATAGACTTTTATCAGCATGGGAAAACATATGTTCAAAGTAAATGAGTATTTTGATGGCAAGGTCAAATCCATCGCCTTTACCAGCCCTGAAGGGCCAGCCACCGTTGGAGTCATGGCGCCAGGTGAGTACGAGTTCGGTACCTCATCAGTGGAGATCATGTCTGTGATTTCCGGGGCCATGGACATTCAACTGCCCGGGTCCGACGCATGGAAGACGATCCAGGCAGGCGAAAGCTTTGAAGTAGCAGCCAAGGTAAAATTTGGAGTACGGATGCAGGTTGAGACTGCCTATCTCTGTCTTTATAGATAATTCCATTTCTAAATCAAGATGTACACGAGGAGTAGAGCGAGTCGCGACGAGGCAGTACAATAAGTAGGTGAGGAGCGACGCAGCGCATTCGACGAAGTGAACGTTTGATTTAGAAATAGAATAAGCAGAGTAGAAGATTTCTCACACTTGCAGCACCCCTGGCGCCCCCCGAATGAAGCGCCCAAGGCGCTTTTCCTGTTTCTTGTTTTTCCCCCCAAGATATTGTATTCTGAATTTTATATTGTAAAAATACTCTTAAGAGATGGGAGTGGCATTTACCTTTTCCATCTCTGCAATCAGCGTATATGCTGAGGGTATCACTTACAACAATCTAACCCCGATGAACGGGATAAGTGCCTTTCGCATCTCAACTTCTTGTAAAAAGAACAAGAATTTGAGATGTACGGCGCTAAATTTCTTCACTTTTTTCTCGATATAAATACCTCCAGCATACCTGTTTTTAGCGGGTATCCCCCTTTTTCTCACAAGGATCCACCATGTCTTTTGACGATCAGCCCCAGACCAGTTTTTCGGATTTTTCTTTCAGCCCAGCCATCCTTAAGGCCTTAGATGATGCCGGCTACGAGTCCCCTACACCCATCCAGTCCACCATCATTCCCCATGTCCTGGCAGGGAGTGACGTAGTGGGCCAGGCCCAGACCGGCACCGGCAAGACCGCTGCCTTTGCCCTGCCATTGCTCTCCCGCCTGGATCTGAAAAAGAAAAAGCCTCAGGTCCTGGTCTTGACCCCCACCCGCGAACTTGCCATCCAGGTCGCCGAGGCATTTCATTCTTATGCCGCCCACATGCCGGGATTTCATGTCCTGCCCATCTACGGCGGCCAGGATTACAAGATCCAGCTCCGCCAGCTGGAACGCGGTGCGCATGTGGTGGTTGGCACCCCGGGCCGGGTCATGGATCATATCCGCCGCGAAACCCTGAATCTGTCAGAGATTGACTGCCTGGTTCTGGATGAAGCCGACGAGATGCTGCGCATGGGCTTTATTGATGACGTCGAATGGATTCTCGAACAGACCCCGGACAACCGGCAGATTGCTCTCTTTTCCGCCACCATGCCCATCAGTATCCGGCGCATCGCCCAGAAGTATCTGAATAATCCCCAGGAAATCACCATCAAGGGCAAGACCAGCACCGCCCAGAATATCCGCCAGCGCTTTCTGGTCACCAGCGGCTTTCACAAGCTCGATTCCCTGACCAGAGTCCTCGAGGCCGAATCCTTCGAGGGAATGCTGATCTTTGTGCGTACCAAGAACCAGACCCTGGAACTTGCCGAGAAGCTTGCGGCGCGCGGCTTTTCCGTGGCCCCGCTCAACGGCGACATCCCCCAGAATCAACGGCAGCGCACCGTGGAGCAACTGAAAAGCGGCAAACTCGACATCCTGGTGGCAACCGATGTGGCCGCCCGCGGCCTGGATGTGGAGCGCGTTAGTCATGTCCTCAACTATGACATCCCCTATGACACCGAATCCTATATCCACCGCATCGGCCGCACCGGCCGGGCCGGACGCAGTGGCGAGGCCATTCTCTTTGTCACCACCCGCGAACGGCAGATGGTCGGCACCATTGAGCGGGCCACCCGTCAAAAGATCGAAATGATGAAGCTGCCATCCACCGAGGCCATTAATGACAAGCGGATCATGGAGTTCAAGCAGCGGATCACCGAGACCCTCACTGCGGACAATCTTGATTTTTATCAACGCCTGATCGAAGAGTATGTGGGCGAACATGAGGTTCCAACAGACCTGGTGGCCGCAGCCCTGGCCTGTCTGGCCCAGGGAGACAAGCCTCTGCTACTGAAGGATCAACCTGCACCCAGCCCCGTGCCATTTGATCGCTCCTCCGCCCGTCCGGGCCGCGGAGGCCGCACCTTCGAGCGTTCTGAGCGGCCATTTACCAGGGAGCGCAAGGAAGAACCACGGGAATTCCGCGAGGCGCGGGAATTCAAGGAGTACCGGGAGCCAAGAAAATTCACAGAGTCGCGCCCACCCCGGGAATCCAGAGAGTCAAGGGAACCCCGTTATGCCTCCGAGCCGGATCAGGGCATGGAACGCTTTCGCATTGAGGTAGGCCACAATCAGGGGGTGAAACCGGGCAATATCGTCGGCGCCATCGCCAACGAGGCCGATCTGAGCAGCAAGCACATCGGCCGGATCTCCATCTTTGAAGATCACAGCACCGTTGATCTGCCCACCGGCATTCCGACCGAGACCATTGCCCTTCTTAAAAAAGTGCGGGTCGCAGACAAACAGCTCAGAATTAGCCGCTTAGACGAGTCCAGAACCCCGGCCACCCATCCTCACACGCCGCAGCCACCACAGGCAACGGCCCATGAGACTCATTACGCACCGCCGTCTGTTCCCAAGGTCGTTCGGAAGACCGAAGAAAAGACCCAGATCCGCGAAGTGGCCATTGGCCGGGCTCGCCGTCGGGGCCAGATCAGCGCTGCCAAGCCGTCCATGGCAAGAACTAAAAAGCCCAAAGAATAAGGGCCCAAAAACCGCCGGAGCCGACTCACACGCATGGAAGTCATCATCATTGCAGCCATGGCGGCCAACCGGGTTATCGGCAGTAAAGGCAGCATCCCCTGGCACATACCGGAGGAGCTGCAATGGTTCAAGGCAACCACCATGGGCCATCCCCTGATCATGGGCCGCAGGACCTATGAATCCATCGGACGGCCCCTGCCCGGACGCACGACCATTGTCGTCAGCCGACAGCCCGACTTCTCTTTTGCCGGCTGCAGCATGGCCGCAAGCCTGAACGAGGCACTTTCCCAATGTGCCGGCCGTGAGAAGGTTTTCATTGCCGGCGGTGCCGAGATTTACTCCCTCGCCCTGCCCTTCACCGACACCATCCTGCTCAGTGTGCTTGAGCAGGAGGTCGTAGGTGACACCTTTTTTCCTCCGGTTCCGGCCCAGGACTTTATCGAAACCTCAGCAGAAACCATTCCCGGCCCGCTCCCTTACACCCGCATCACCTATCGCCGCAAAAAAGTCCCCAGCCAGGACTGACAGACCCGCAAAGATCAAAGACTTTCAAAAAAGCAGCACTGATTACGGCTTGATATAGGCAAAGCCCTGATTCTGCAAATCAATCAAGCCGACAATGCCCGCCGGAATAACCTCACACGGACCCGTCAAATCTTCACGACTGACCTCAAAGCGATGCAGGGCATTGGCACAGACCTGAAATCGCACACCCTTGCCTGCCAACTCCTCTATCCTCTCCTGAAAGGGACCGACATCAGCACCGGCCATCAAGGCCACCGCCGGGCCATTGAGCAGGACAAACAGCTCATGCTCCTGACCGGGAATGGCGTTCAGCAAATTAAGGACATTGTTCAAGGCCAGATTAAAGACCTGCACATCCCTTTGATCTACGTGAAAAACCGCTTTATAGGACATCTTTTCTCCTTTGTTGTCTGATAGTTTGTTTATTTGATTGCCCCGCGCCTGCAAACCAACCACATCACTCAATAAGACCAGAACAAGCCCGTCGTCCTGGTAATTTTTTATTTGACTTTATTTATTTTATCACCTAACATAGCGACTTTATGACGGTCTTGATGAAAACATTGAATGCCAATTCAGTTCCTTACGCGTAACCAATGGGGCTTTGCCCCCGGGCACAAAAGCACTTATCCCGTTCATCGGGGTTGGACTTTTCTCTTCTATCATAGCAAAAAAGGGGAAAGACTTGAAAGGGAAGGCAATCTGCCCAGGAAAATAACGGGCCGATTGTAAATTTTCATTTTTACTATTTTAGCAAAGGAGAAGAGGGTGAAATTTTCAATCCAAAAATCGTACAAGGTAATGATGCTGACTCCCGCCATCTTTGGGATCGGCATCCTGGCAATGGGAACCCCGGCATGCGCCGACGAGGTCTCGGAGTTGAAGGCACAACTGAAGGCCTTGCAGCAACGCATTGAACTCCTGGAACAACGCCCGGTTCAAACCCAGGTCGTGACCGCCACCGGCGACAAAGCCCCAGCCCCTGCCAAACCAGTGCAGAAGGGATACTTTGTTATTCCCGGAACCGAGACCAGCCTCAAGATCGGCGGCTATGCCAAACTTGACGCGATTTATAACGATACCAGCGCCGGAGATAACAGCGCTGCTGATCAACTTTTCCTGCCCTATACCATTCCGCTGGACAAAAAAGACCCCAATGATAATCAGACCGTGCTCCATGCCCGTCAGACCCGCTTTAACGTGGGAACGACTACCGATACCGCCTATGGCAAACTTAACACCTTTTTTGAAGGAGACTTCTTTGGTGGTGCCAACGTAAATGGCGCCAGCGCTTCTTCAGCCAATGCCGACTTCCGGGTGCGGCATGCCTACGGCGAGTTAGGAAAACTCCTGGCCGGTCAGACCTGGTCCACCTTTGAGATTATGGATTCCCTGCCCGACACCGTCGATTTCGGCGGGCCGGCTGCCCAGACCTTCAAGCGCCAAGGCCTGATCCGCTGGACCGAACCCTTTGCCTGGGGCTCCCTCCAGTTTGCAGTGGAAGATCCGAACGCCAGTTTTGACGATAATACAGCCACCACGACAGACGATCAAACAGATGACGATCATGTCGCTGATATGATTGCCCGTGCAAATTTTAAATCCGAATATGGCTCCTATTCTGTAGCGGCCATGGCCAGAGAACTGACCGTTGACACCGGCGTTGTCGATGATTCTGCATGGGGTGGGGCCATCACCTTTGGCGGTAGGATTCCCACCTTCGGCAAGGACGACCTGCGCTTTCAGCTCAACTACGGCAATGCCCTGGGTCGCTATGTAACCACCCAGTTTAAAGATGCCGCCTATAACGCAACCACTAATGAAGTTGAGACCTTCGACCAATATGGCGGATTTCTGGCCTACCGCCATTTCTGGATAGATAATCTCCGTTCCAATCTGGTCTACTCCTACGGTGCAGCTGACAATGACTTGACCGTTATAAATACTGCAACCCTTCTTGAAGCTACCAGCAAAGAAATGCAATCTGTTCACGTCAACCTGATCTGGAGTATCGTCCCCAGTGTTGATCTGGGGATCGAGTACCTGCACGGCTATCGGGAAGTGGAAAGCGGCGATGAAGGGGAGCTCAACCGGATCCAGCTCAGCGCCCAGTATAATTTCTTTTAGTCAGCGCCCATCAATCAGCTCTCAAGGCGCGCTGATTTTTGCAAATCTTGAAGCGACTTGATTCTCAGCATCCTGCCGCCCGTCGCCCCTTTCAAAAGAAGGGGGGACGGACGGTTTTTCTTTCAAGGTAACAAACAGGAAGCTCCTGCCAACCCATTTCCCTTTGGAATAAAAAGTTCAGTCAGGTATTCACTTTTTGAGACGCCCGGACACAAGAATAACGCTTTAAAAGAGGCTGGTACCAAGGGATTTGATCTTTTCTATCTGCTCTTGAGCGGCACTGGTTAACTCGTTAATCAGTTGTTGAGATTCAGGCGTTGTGCGGAAAGTTGGTTTTTGCAGCTCCCCATAGATGATATCAACCGCATCATCCAAAGACAGTGTACAGATATTGATGACCATATCGTAAAGACGACTGTCCCAGGGATCCGTTCCATAGACCTGCATGCTCCATTTCCTTCGCTCTTCATCATCATTCTTGAGAACATGGAGCGCCTCTTCGGCAGAGATATTTTCCCTGGCCATCTCTTCCTTCACACGGGTATCGATATCTGCATTGATTCTGATTTTGAGGACATGGGGGATGTCTTTAAGAAAAAAATGCCCTGCCAGGCCATGATAGACGATATTATCACCTTTGGCATGCTGGAGAAGAGCGGAGCGATAGTATTTTACATAGCGATCAGAACCGCCGAAATATCTTTGCAGAACCTTCGGGGCATCATGAATTGCCCGGACGAGCTTGATCTCGGGGATATTGAATTCCTCGGAGGCCTGCAACAGGATGTCTCGGGCGATACACTCATACCCTAATTTTTTGGCCAGCCGTTCGGCAACTTCTTTGCCCCGACTGTATGATCCTCTGGTGATTGTAACAATGGACATTTTATCTCCTCTCTCGAGCTAATAATTGTTGAGGCTATCGGAGCCTCTGATTATAGAAAAAGTCGCGAGACTATCACACGATGGGCCCATGGGTCAACACAATAATCCATTCAATTTGGACTTTAAATATGGCTTCCCATCCCACCGGTTTGGTGCGAAAGACACTTATCCCGTTTATCAAGGTTTCCTTATAATAGATTCCAGCTACTATTGCTCATCTCTTAGTGAAATAACGAGGGTTACGGAAGGCCTCGAGGCCTGTTCCATATTCATGGAATATTCAATTATTATTTTTTTATGTTGAACATTACGTCATCACTTTGAGTATATAGCCTGATCACTTTTTCTATGGTATGAACATATTCTCCATTTTTCAGGGTGCAAGGAACACTTACCGCATCTGCTCAAAGCCCTCCATCGCAAAGGAAAGAACATGTTGAAAAATCTCAAAATAGGTCTCAGGCTTAACATAGGTTTCAGCTTTCTGTTCATCGTCCTGATCATCGTCGCAACATACGGAATTCTCTCAATCAAGTCGCTCAACAAAGAGATAGCGATCTTGGTTGAAGACCGGATGGTTAAGGTGGAACAGGCGAATAAACTCATCTACCAGATTAATATTATTGCTCGGGCTGTCCGCAATGTCATTCTTGACGAAAACAATGAGAATCAGGCCAAGGAATTCAAGCGAATCGCCGATGCTCAAGCGGGTGTCAACGGAATTCTGGATGAACTGAACAAGACAATTACGAGCGATAAAGGGGCGGAACTGCTGAAGAAGATAACGAGCGACATTCGCCCTGTCTTTTCCACCCACCTCAACTCGATCATTGAATTTGTAAAAGACGAAAAAACACTCAGGGCAAAGATGTTGCTCCTGGGTGATTATCGCAAAGTTCAAGCGCAATACATCATCACCATTGATGAATTAATTTTGACCCAGACAAAACTGGCCAAAGAAGCAGGAGAAGCTGCTAAACATAACTCCACCATGGCCGCAAGGCTGATTTTCATCCTGCTCGCGGCAGCTCTTATTCTGAGCAATGTCCTGGGATTTCTTATTGTCCGCTCCATTACAATCCCGGTCGGCAAGGCTTCGGAATTGGTTGAGACCATGGCCAAAGGGGACTTCACGAATACATCCAATCTTGATCAAAAGGATGAAATCGGCCGGATGTCAAAATCTCTCAATCACATGGCAGCGCAATTAAGCACGATGATACGGGATATTGTTATTGGCGTGAACAGTCTCACCTCTTCCTCGACGGATCTTGCCGCCATTTCCCGGGAGTTGTCTTCCGTAGCTCACGATACTGCCGAAAAATCCAGTGCGGTGGCAACAGCAGCCGAGGAAATGACAGGCAACATTCAATCGGTATCCGCAGCCATGGAGCAGTCGGCAAACAATGTCAACACCGTGGCCATATCCACCGACGAGATGACCGTTACCATCGGTGAAATTGCTCAAAGTGTCGAAAAAGCAAAATCCATCTCTGATACCGCAGTCCAGCAGTCAAGGCAGGCGTCCAACGATATCGCCGCCCTTGGTGAATCCGCAAGGAAAGTAAGCCGGGTGACCGAGACCATTACCGAGATCTCAGAACAAACCAATCTCCTGGCCTTGAACGCGACCATTGAAGCGGCGCGAGCAGGAGAAGCAGGCAAGGGGTTTGCGGTGGTGGCCAACGAGATTAAAGAGCTTGCCAAGCAAACCGCCGCGGCCACCGTTGATATAAAGAGTCAGACCGACGAAATGCAGATCACCACGGCAACCACCGTCAACAATATTGAAAAAATATCTCAAATCATTACCGATATTAACTCTGTGGTGAACGGTATTGCCACAGCAGTGGTGGAGCAGTCCGCCGCCACCAGTGAGATTGCCAACAATATCTCCCAGGCTTCCCAGGGCATTTCTGAGGTCAACCAGAACATGGTGCAGAGCTCCGTGGTGATTGCCGATATCACTCGCGACATTGGCTCCATCCACCAGCAGTCCACCCAGGTTGGTGATGGCTCCCATCATGTGCAGGAAAGTGCCAAAAATCTGGCTGAACTGGCCGCCCAACTGGAGGTGCTGGTGCTGCAATTCAAGGTTTGATCCCCTTGTTTTGCGTGTTTTCCACTTGCAAGGAGCTCTTGCAAAAGCACTCTGCTGTTGTCGATTTGAATGTTTATTCTGCTCTGTCAGGCTGAAGACTGATGGCTAAAGGCCTTCAGTCTTCAGCCTGGTTTCTTTTCATCATCCCCGGGGGAGTCCATCCATGAACCTTGGCGCCAGGATTTTATTTCTTCTGCTTGTCACCTGCTTCTCGGCAACCCTCTCCCCGGAGCTTTTACGGGCGGAACAACCGGCCGTCAGAATTCCCACCCCCCTCACTCCCTGGATCGACTGGGTGCTCCATGGCCATGAAGAGGAACGGCTTTGCATTCCGTCCTTCAATGACGCATCCAGCCTCCGTTGCGACTGGCCGGCCCAGCTTATTCTGCAGGTCACCCCTCAAGGCGGCACTTTCCGGCAGCAATGGCTTGTCCAACATGAACGCTGGCTTCAGCTTCCCGGCGACACCGACCACTGGCCGATGGATGTCAAGATGGACGGCCAGAGCGCCCTGGTCATGGATCAAGATGGCGCCCCGAGGATCAGGGTCAACGCCGGTTCCCATGAAATCAGCGGTCGCTTTCAGTGGACAAGCCTTCCCGAATATCTCCCCGTTCCGCCCCACAGCGGCCTTATTTCGCTGATCTTGAACGGTCAGGGCGTTGACTTCCCCAATTTCGACACCAACGGCCGACTCTGGTTCCAGGCCGCAAAGGGGCAGCCGGAAAAGATGGAAAACAGCTTGAGCCTGCAGGCCTTTCGTCTGCTGGATGACACCATCCCGGCCCAGATGACAACCCTGCTCAAACTCGACATCGCCGGGGCCGCCCGCGAGATCGTCACCGGCCCCCTCTTTGCTCCCAGCCAGGCCATCCCGCTTTCTATCACAGCTACTCTTCCCGCAAAACTTGAGGCCGATGGCCGCCTACGCATCCAGGTGCGCCCCGGACAGTGGGAGATCAGGGTTATCAGCAGATTTGTCGGCCCGCTGAGCAGCTACCAGTGGCTCCGGCCGGAGGATCCGTTCTGGCCCGCCGAAGAGATCATTGCCTTTCAAAGCCGCCCCGACCTGCGAAGCGTTGAGACGGGCGGCATTACCGCCATTGATCCGCAACTGACCTCCATGCCCCACGAATGGCGCGCCTTTCCCGCCTTCCGGATGCTTCCCGGAGAGTCCATGCAGATCAAGGAAACCAGACGCGGCGCGGCACTGCCTCCCCCGGATCAACTAAGCCTCCAGCGCAACCTCTGGCTCCGTTTTGATGGCACGGGCTACACCATCCAGGACACGATCAGCGGTCAGAAGAATAACGGCTGGCGCCTCGAGATAGCACCACCCCTGACCCTCGGGCGGGTGGTGGTCAACGGGCAGGAACAGTTTATCACCCAACGGGCGGGAAGCGACAAGGCCGGCGTGGAGGTGCGGGAAGGACAGGTCCAGCTGACAGCGGACAGCACCCTGGCCGGAAGTCATTCCGCCCTGATTACCACCCTGCCCGCCACCGGCTGGGATCATGATTTCCAGCAGGTAGCCGCCACCCTGAACCTGCCGCCCGGCTGGAAGCTCCTCAATGCCACCGGCATCGACTCCATTGCCGCATCCTGGGTTAACCGCTGGAGCCTGCTCGATTTCTTCGTGGTCATCATCTTTACCCTGGCCATTGCCCGGCTCTACCGACAACCGACGCTCACCATCATCGCCTTCTGCTCCTTTATCCTCAGCTATCACGAATCCGGCGCGCCCCGCTGGGTCTGGCTGGCCATTCTCGCCGGGGTGGCCCTGCTCCGCTATCTGCCGCCCGGGAAATTCCGCCAGATCATCAAGGGATATCAGGCCCTGACCATCCTCACCCTGATCCTTGTCGCCATCCCCTTTGCCATCAATCAGTTACGGGTGGGGATTTACCCCCAGCTGGAAAAACCCTGGCAGTCCATGGCGGATCTCACCGCCCGCAAAGCGCCGGCAGCAGCGCCGGCCCCGGCGGCCCTTGCCGACAGGATGGCCCAAAACGCCGAAGTGCTTGAGGAGTCAGACGCGGTGAAAAGTGTCCAGTCCACGGAAATGATCGCCGGCAGCATGGCCCCGCCCGCGCCCAAGCTCAAAGGTAGAGCCGCTCCCGGCGGCTATTCCTCCCAAAGTCAGGCCCAGCAATATGACCCGAAAATGCTCCAGCAGACCGGGCCCGGACTGCCGGCCTGGCAGTGGACGGCCATCCCCATGCACTGGAGCGGCCCGGTGGAGCGGAATCAACAGATACGCCTGACCCTGATCGGCCCCCGCACCAACCTCGTCCTTGCCTTTTTACGGGTGCTGCTCATGGGCCTGCTGGCAGCCGGGATGTTCAATATCAGCTGGCGTCCCGGCAGAGGCTGGACCTTACCGCCCTGGAAAACCCTGCTTATGCTGCCACTTCTGCTCGGGTTTCTGTCCGGCGTTAGTCCCTGTCAGGCTGGGGAGATTCCGTCTCCGGAGATGTTCGAGCAGCTGCGCGCCCGACTTCTGGAGAAAGCCGACTGTTTTCCGGGCTGCGCCAACCTTGCCGATCTCGCCGTCACCATCACTCCTGAGTCTCTCAGCCTGAGCCTGCAGGTGGACAGCCAGATTGATACCGCCATTCCCCTGCCCGGCAACGGCAGTCACTGGCTGCCACAGCAAGTTCTGCTCGATGACAAACCGGCAACGGCCTTGTTCCGCAGCGAAGAGCAGCTGTGGATTCTGGTTCCGGCCGGTCGCCATGCCTTCCGGCTGTCCGGCAATCTGCCTCGGCAGAACAGCATCCAGCTGCCCCTGCCGCTGCATCCCAATCATACCACCAGCACCGCCAGAGGCTGGGTCGTTGAAGGCATCGAGAACGGCGTCGCCGACACCCAGCTCCAGTTCAAACGAATTCTGAACAAGGAAGACATCGCCAGCCAGCCCATGGAGGCCGGGGTTCTGCCCCCCTTCGTCCTTATTGAGCGCACCCTGCTCCTGGGCCTGACCTGGAAGGTCGAGACCAGAATAAGCCGGATGAGCCCGGAAGGTGCTGCAGTCGTCCTTGATATCCCGCTTGTTCCCGGAGAATCGGTGGTCACCGAAGGAGTCCGGGTGCAGGATGGGCGGGCCAAGGTCGCACTCGATGCCAGAGCAACCGAGTTGCACTGGGAATCGGTGCTCGACAAGGGAGATCAGCTTCTCCTCAGCCATGCCGACACCAGTCAGTGGACCGAGATCTGGCGGGTGGATGTCAGTCCGATCTATCACCTCGAATCAGAGGGGATTCCGGTTATTCTGCACCAGACCGGCAGGCGCTGGCTTCCCACCTGGCACCCCTGGCCCGGGGAACAGGTCAAGCTGCTCATCTCCCGTCCCGAAGGCCTTATCGGCCAGACCCTGACCATCGACCAGTCTCGCCTCCAGGTACGTCCGGGCAGCCGGGCAACGGAGAGTACCCTGAACCTGACCATCCGCAGCAGCCAAGGGGGCCAGCACATCATAACGCTGCCGGCAGACGCGCAAGTACAAAAAGTATCGATCAACGGTGCGCCGCAACAGCTTCGCCAGGACGGCGGCAAACTCACCATCCCGATCACCCCCGGAAAACAGGATATTTCCGTGGAATGGCGGCAGCCGTCCGGGATCAGCACCCTCTACCAGACGCCAATCATTGATCTGGGGAGCGACAGCGTCAATGCCGCCATCGACATGACCCTGCCCGCCAACCGTTGGCCGCTCTTCCTGGGCGGGCCGCTGCTGGGCCCGGCCATTCTCTACTGGTCTACCCTGCTGGTGGTGGCACTCATGTCCCTGGTAATCAGCAAAACCGGCCTGACCCCTTTGCGTTTCCATCAGCTTTTCCTGCTCGGCATCGGCATGAGCATGAGCAACCTGTTCAGCTGCGTGCTGGTGGTGGGCTGGCTGATTGCCGTCCAATGGCGGATCAGATTGCAGGCTGACAAAGGCAAATACGCCTTCAACCTGATCCAGGTAGGCCTGGGGTTTCTCACCGTCTCGGCCCTGATCGCCCTTGTCTGGGCCATCAGCCAGGGACTGCTCGGGCACCCCGACATGAATATCCGGGGAAATGGCTCAAACGGCAGCCTCCTGCGCTGGTATCAGGATGTCAGCGGTCAGACGCTGCCGCAAGGATGGCTTTTTTCCATCCCCATGCTCGCCTACAGGTTGGCGATGCTGGCCTGGGCCCTGTGGATCTCCGTGACTCTCTTGGGACTGCTGAAATGGGGCTGGAAGATTATCAATGAACCGATGCTCTGGGACTCGAGCCCGAGGAAGATAAGAGAGAATACTAAGAAGGAATAGACTCCGGGGCAGAGGACTTGAGCCACGGGGTGGGCGGGGGAAGAATCCCCGCTTTCAGGTTCAGATTTTCAGTCGTGGGCAACAAATATCAACTTGCTGGTATCAAAGCCTGACGCTGACGCCTTTGTCACAAGGGAGGCAAGGATGGTCTTGTCGATTTCGGGGGTTCTTGCCAAGATCCATAAATACGATTTATCAGGACCACAGACCAAGGCATATTGATAGCCTGCATGATCAAGCTCGAAAACGACATACGACCCATAAAATGGGCCAAAGAACGAAACCTTCAGATAGCCTTGACTGGGCTCATTGACAAAAGAGGCCTTTCCTTCCGCTTCCTTCCACACATTTTCGGAAGCGGAATAGCCCCGGTTCAAGACTCGCACCGCACCGTCATCACGCAGACTGTACTCGGCGGTCACCTTGGTCAGACCGCGTTCAAAGGAATGATCCAACCTGGCGATTTCATACCACTTCCCTATATACTGTTCCAGCCTGAAGTTCTCCACCGGGGTCACGTTCTCAGGGATACCGGTACACCCGAACAACAACAGAAGCATGGCCAACGCTATTTTTTTCATTCCTTTGTCTCACTCCCCAAGCGGTCAGCAAGGGGATCATTCAATTTCTCATCCAAGACCTGGCGCACCTTGATGGCAATATCGTTCATGGAGAAGGGCTTTGCCAAAAACTGCACTCCATCCTTCAGGACTCCATGACGCGCAATCACATTGGCTGTGTACCCGGACATAAAAAGACATTTTATATCCGGGCACAGGGAGAGCACCTGCTGGGCCAGTTCCCTGCCGTTCATTAAAGGCATGATCACATCGGTTATAAGCAGGTGAATCCTGCCGACATGGGCACGGGCCAAGGCGCAGGCCTGGCTCGGATTGTCTGTCGCTAGCACGGTGTAGCCAAGGGATTCCAGCATCATCGTGGTCATTTTCAGAATCACCAGTTCGTCTTCCACCAACAGGATGGTTTCGCAGCCTCGCTCCAGATCAGTCTTCTGTTCCGACTTCGCATCGACCATAGGCTCCATGTGCGAGGGCAGGTAAATATTGAATGTCGTTCCCCGGCCAGGCTCACTGTAAACATTGATAACGCCCTGGTTCTGTTTGACAATACCATACACCGTGGCAAGGCCCAGCCCGGTTCCCTTGCCCAACTCCTTGGTGGTAAAAAATGGTTCAAACAGCTTATTCAGCGTCTTCCGGTCCATGCCGCGGCCATTGTCACTGACCGCCAGCAGGAGGAAATCGCCGGGCACAAACTCGGCATGCTGAGCGCAATACCCAGCATCAAAGGTCACCATGCCCGTTTCAATGGTGATCTTTCCGGCACCGGCGATGGCATCCCGGGCATTGACACAGAGATTGACCAGAATCTGGTTAATTTGTGACGGGTCCATCTTCAGCGGCCAGAGATTCCTGCCCGGCAGCCAGAGCAGATCGATGTCCTCGCCGATAAGCCGCCGGATCATTTTAAGCATCTCCTCCACCCTCTGATTCAAATCCAGCACCTTGGGAAGAACAATCTGCTTGCGGGCAAAGGCCAGCAACTGCCGGGTAATATCAGCAGAACGGCTGGCAGCAAAAACAATCTCCTTTAAATCGTCACGAATAAAATTATCCTCCCCCAACTTCATCATCGCCAGCTCCGCATGACCCAGAATGGCCCCCAGCATGTTGTTGAAATCATGGGCCACACCTCCGGCCAGCCGGCCCACCGATTCCATGTAAGCGCAAATTAAACCCCACTCACAGTATGCCCCAGAGTTAGATCAGTCTGGC
>JAFLKM010000026.1 GCA_019163335.1 Desulfobulbaceae bacterium
AGGTGGTACACTTTTCATTGCCATTTTTGGTACAGTTTTAGATTACCACTGACAGTATCTAAAAGATATTTGAGCTTGACCATGTCAGAAAATATCCTCGGCCTCAATCAGGGTGTCGGGAATTTCCGGGAAATCCTCTTCGACGGGTTTCCAGCCGGCCAATAACCCAAGCAAATTTTTTCTCTTAACTGGTTCTACAATGAGCCGGTCGCCATCTTTGTGAATAATGGCTTCATGCCCTTCCAATTCAAATTCTTTTGGGATTCTTAACGCCTGATTCTTTCCATTACGGAACAAGCGAACATGTCGTCCTGTTTGCATGTCTGCCACCTCCTCTGTTTTAAATGTTAGCATATGTCAAGCATATGCCAGGCTGGTTGTTTTGTAAATGTAAATGTTACCTGCGCGGAAAAAGCGGATAAATGGGGTCAGAGTAGAATGATAATCCATGGTGAGAAACACGGCCAATGGGAAACAGATACTATTCAGTTATCTAACCCCGATGAAAGGCACTAATCCGTCCCAATAATATCCTGAATAATTTGATTGAGGGTATGACGGTCGTCGTCTTGAAGAGCACCGAGAGTTGCTTGAGTACCAGAGTGTTTTCAATGGTGGCGAGAATGGGTTTGAACACGGAGGGTTTGATCAATCCAGCCACTTGCCAATTGGCTACCAGTTATTCGCCAAGTTTATCTGCCTGATATAAGCGGCTGGTGATGGCCTCATTATGATAATATCTTCCCGGCAGTTATTGCATTGTTCGGAGCTGACCACCACTACAGGCCGTTTCTTGGTAGTTGTTTGATTGGTAAAGGGAAAGGGCACCAAGATGATGTCACCAAATTTAGAGGTTGTCATACTCGGCATCGTCCTTGTTGTCCCATACTTGCTGGAATGATTTTTCGGAAAGCTTTTTTACTGCGCTTATCAGGGTATTATCCTCGCTACGATGTCTTAAAAAATCTACAAAGTCCTCGACCTCAGTGACTTTTTCAGGCGGCAGCCTACAAATCTTATTAAAAAGATCCTGTGCATGTTGTGTCTGCATGTCGGTATTCTTCTGTACTCTTTAGTTTAAGGAACTAAGGATCACGTCCCATTTCTTTCTATTGAGGAGAGCAAGGAAGTTCCGGGGAAGCAAGTAGCCCGGATGAAATGAAATGGAAGCCGGGACCGGACGTGCCCTAAACACCCACCGGCTTCGGATTCCGCTACCGCTCAATCCAGGCTACTTTTGCTACAAAAAACAGCCCCCGGACTGACAATAATTATCAGTCCGGGGGCTAAACTAAAGCCTACCCTCCAGCGAGGGCTTTCTCTTTTATATTAGGCTGATTTTTGTTATACTCGATTATTGTAATTGTCAGCCGCTTCTTAAGCTGAAAAACATTTTTTCGCAAAGAAAAACAGGAGGTTCCCGTGCAGGCTAAATTAAATATGATTTATTGGAAAGGGGATAAATTCTGGATTGGCAAGCTCTTTGAGTATCCGGATATCATGACGCAAGGAGAAACGCTGGAAGAACTGGAGGCAAATTTAAAAGATGCCTATCTGTTAATGACTATGGATGAAGTCCCTGCCGATCACCAGGTCAAGGAGCTTGCGCTTACCGTATGAAGCGTAAAGAGCTTATTAAAAAACTTGTCGAGGCTGGATGTATTTTCTTGAGGCATGGCGCAAATCATGATCTCTATAAAAAT
The DNA here is from genome assembly GCA_019163335.1 of Desulfobulbaceae bacterium. Classification (GTDB taxonomy): domain Bacteria; phylum Desulfobacterota; class Desulfobulbia; order Desulfobulbales; family Desulfocapsaceae; genus UBA2270. Next base: position 1,704 of record JAFLKM010000026.1, read on the forward strand.
CCTACGACCGGCAAGAAACAACCAATTCCTCGGCACAATGAAATCGACGACCATCTCGCCAGGCATATTCTCAATATTTTGACATGAAAATCGCGAGGAAAAAGCCTCGACAGTCTGATTACAGAAGCGCCTTCTTTCTCGAAGAGAATGACAAGCAGGACAAAACATGCAAAGTGCTCTATTGAAAAAATATAAAAACTCCATCAATAAAATCGCCTGCAACCATGGAGTTCGATCTGTTCGTGTTTTTGGATCATTTGCAAGGGGCGAAGAAAATGCTGACAGCGATATTGATCTTCTTGTCGAGCTCGAACCAAAGCGCTCTCTTTTAGATATTATTTCGTTGAAATACGAGATTGAAGATTTGACTGGACGCAAGGTTGACGTCCTTACTACAAAAGGCATATCTCCCTATCTGGCAGAGCAAATTATTAAGGAAGCGGTACCGTTATGAAAACCGACACTGCCTAACTCTGTCACATCGTGGACTCTATCGAAAAAATCGAATCGTACGCCAGGGTCCAGAAAGAGGAATTTCTGACTGTATCACATTGGCAGGATGCGATTATCAGGAATCTTGAAATAATTGGCGAGGCTGCCAAAAGAGTAAGCAAGCCGCTCAAAGAACAATATCCCACTATCCCATGGAGAGAGATTGCTGGATTAAGGGACGTGCTCATCCACGATTATATGGGCGTTGACTTGGAAACCGTTTGGAATGTTGTTGAAAATGACCTTCCATCCTTAAAAAATCAACTTGTCATAATTATAGCGAAAACAGCATGACATCAACGAAAAAGGGGACAGATTCAATTTCCCAAACCGGGGACAGAATAATTTTTCGCAAACGACCGCGAAAAAAAATTCTGTCCCCTACGATCGATGTAGCGAGTGACGGGCTGAGCGTGTGGGCGCATCATCAGTGACATTGCGCATTTGTGTAGGAGCATAGTTACGTTATTGGCAGGTTTATGGCCAACGGGCAGGATCTTGTCTGTTGTCAAAAATTGCATGGACAACAAGCTCTTTCTCTTCAACAGTGTAAAAAATTGAAAAAGGAAATCGACGAATCAGGGCGCGCCTGATGTGGTCGTGGTGTTGGGTATATAATTGTGGCATTTGCTGAATAGTTTCTATGACTGCTTCTACACAATCGAGAAATTCAAAGCCTAAGCCTCGACGCTGTTGTTCGTACCATGCAAAGGCAATCTCGAGATCGTTTTTTGCCCGATCGGTATAACGAAGTCTCATTAATGCGATTTCCGTAACTGATTGTGAACCTCTTGCCAGTCAAACAGCTCCAGTTTGCCCTGTTTATATTGGTTATACCTCTTGTCAAGTTCACTTTTTTGCCACTCCGGTAGAGGTAATTTGTCATTTTCCAGAGCTATTGCATCCCAGATGTCCTGAGCAAGAAGCAATCTTTGTGGAATACTTAACATTTTTATCTCATCGGCGATTTTCGCAGGCTCCATTTATTTTCCTCCAAAGAAATGCAGAATACTTCATCTATTATCAAAAAATATACCTTAGGTGTCATGTATTATATATATTAGTGCACTGCGGCCGGGAAGACAAGAGAGGAGATTTCCGCGAAAAAGCGAAAAAGGGGACAGATTTAATTTCCAAAACCGGGGACAGAACAATTTTTCGCAAACGACCGCATAAGGGGCTGTAATTCATTAAAACCAAAAGGGACTGGTTTTAATGAAACAGTCCCTAAAAATTCTGTCCCCTTTGCTCCAGGAAGGAAAAAAGGGCAACAGGCGGTTCCCATGCAGGCTACGGCAAATATGATTTATTCAAATGTTGAAAACCACGCCCTATGGGCGTGGTCAGAGTTCAACGGCTTTGCCAGTTGAACAGCCAAGTGTAATGGCTTCTCAAAAATCAAGTTCAATAATCTCTACCCTAATGATGCCAGAATATTGAGTTGGAGAAAATCGGATTTCTTGCAAGACCGTCAAAGCTGCCATTTAGGAATAGGAAAATTTGAAGCAAGGTCTAAAAATTGAGAGATTGGCTTTTCTTTATACAGTATGAACGGCCAGTTTCTTCAATCGCTAGTAAACAAATGCCCTCTGGGCTTAACTCAATACCACCCCCTCAGGGGGTGGATCCTTTATTGGAAATGGAATACGTGCTGGGTTGGCAGGCTCTTTGAGTATCCGGAAATCATGACACAGGGAGAAACGCTGGAAGGACTTGAGGCAAATATGAAAGATGCCTATCTGTTGATGACCATGGATGAAGCCCCTGCCGATCCCCAGGTTAAGAAATGGGGTAAGGCTTGAAAATGGGCATCGTGACGATACGTGGTTGATTTCCTGAGTATTCATATGTATTCTTAGCGCATACAAAAACATACTTATGCAGGAGGAAGCAATGAAAATGACGACGGTTCGAATGGACGACCAACTTCTTGATCGGGTTGATGGGATTGCGAAATCGCTGAGTCGCCCAAGGTCATTTGTGATTCAGCAGGCCTTGGAGCGTTTTGTTGATTACGAAGAATGGTTTATGCTGGAAATCAATGAAGGACTTGCCGAGGTAGAGCGAGGTGATTTAGCCAGCGAAGCAGAAGTTAAGCGCGCATTCAGCAAATGGGGCGTAGATGCAAGTTAAGTGGACTGTAAAAGCCTTAACCAATCTTGATGATGCTGTTGAGTACATTGCCGGGAACAATCCTGCTGCCAATAAGGTGGCACAACGAATTTGGGAAAGTTCGCAGTTGTTGGTTTTGCAACCGCAGATTGGTCGCCCCGGTAGACTTGTAGGTACACGAGAACTTGTAATTCCCGACCTTCCTTACATCTTGCCTTATATCCAGAAAGGGAACACTGTCTATATCCTTCGTGTCATGCATACATCCATGATGTGGCCGGATAAATTTTCTGAATAATTCTGGTGGCTAATTCTGGCTTCAATGGGGTAATTTTCAAAACTGATTAACACCATCTGCCAGTACGAGTAAAATTTAACGGGATTCATACAGTATCTTCTTGAAATTAAATGATCTTTCAAGAAGAATCGCGAAAAAATTTTAGTTCATTGTCAAGTATAAAGGATCCACCCCCTGAGGGGGTGGTATTGAGTTAAGCCCAGAGGGCATTTGTTTACTAGCGATTGAAGAAACTGGCCGTTCATACTGTATAAAGAAAAGCCAATCTCTCAATTTTTAGACCTTGCTTCAAATTTTCCTATTCCTAAATGGCAGCTTTGACGGTCTTGCAAGAAATCCGATTTTCTCCAACTCAATATTCTGGCATCATTAGGGTAGAGATTATTGAACTTGATTTTTGAGAAGCCATTACACTTGGCTGTTCAACTGGCAAAGCCGTTGAACTCTGACCACGCCCATAGGGCGTGGTTTTCAACATTTGAATAAAAAACTCTTATTGGTAAAAAAATAGGGCGTACTTTTGTATGCAATTTCTTAACCGGACATTGCTGAGTTTGGACATACCCTACTCGAACCAACGAGGAATTGAATATGCAGAAACATAGTATCTTCAGGGGGGGTCTTTCGATTTCTCTTGTCCTGACCGGACTCATGGGAATTCTTATTTTAGCCTGCACATTTCCATCTGCGGCCAGAGCTGAGTCCGCGGCCCCCATTATACTGGGGCAGTCCTGTGCCCTGAGCGGGCCTGCCAAGGATCTTGGCCTGGAAATGCGGGCAGGACTATTGGCCGCCTTCTCCAAGGTCAACGATGAAGGCGGAATCAAGGGGCGGGATGTCATCCTGCTCAGCCGGGATGACGGCTATGAGCCGGACAGGGCGGTGAAGAATACCCTCGATTTCATCAATACCGAGAAGGTCTTCATGCTCATCGGAGAGGTTGGAACGCCGACCTCCAGTGCCGTTCTGCCCCTGGTCGAACAGCACCAAATCCCCTTTTTTGCGCCTTTCTCCGGAGCGGAATTTTTACGGGAGCCCTTCCGTAAATATGTGATCAATGTCCGGGCCAGCTATTTCCAGGAGATGGAAAAACTCGCCTCCTATCTTGTTGATGAGAAAAAACTTGGCAAAATTGCCTGCTTTTATCAGGATGACAGTTATGGCCTGGACGGCCTGGAAGGCATCGAGAAGGCCTTGAAAAAAAGAGGGCTTGACCTGGTTTCCCGGGGCAGTTATGAACGCAATACCGTGGCCGTGCTGCGCGGTCTCACCGATGTGATGCGGGGAAAGCCGGAAGCAGTGGTCCTGGTGGGCACCTATTCGGCCTGCGCTGAATTTATCAAGCTGAGCAAGGCCCGAACTGCCAAAAATCTTCTCTACTGCAATATTTCCTTTGTGGGGACGGAAAGCCTGCAGGCAACCCTTGGCAGATATACCAGCAATATCATTGTCTCACAGGTTGTCCCCTACCCGAGAGACACGACCATCGAGCTTATCCGCGAATACACCGAGGCCATGCACAAATACCAGCATGATGCCCCTATCAGCTTCACCTCCCTGGAGGGTTATATCGCCGGCAAGCTGTTTTTCCAGATCGGCTCGGCAGTTCCCGGCGAATTACAACGGGAGGACTTTATCGCCACCATGGAGCAGGTCAAGACCTTTGACTTAGGGGGAATAGTCCTCCAGTTTGGCCCCAAAGATCATCAGGGCATGGAGGATATCTTTCTTACTGAGCTCAATCCAACCCTGAAGAAGGTCCTGGAATGATGCGTAATTCAGGCGCGCTCTCTTTCATAAGCCCTTTGCAGTCTCTTCAGGAGTTTTAATATCATGAAGAAATCGCAAAGGATGGCCCTCTCCTCCTCTCCGTTTTATGTCTCCCTGGTCGTGATTTTCACCCTCGCCCTTTTCACCGGCTCCTTCTGGGCCTTCAACGAATATGAAGTCTACAATGAGAGTATCTCCAACATCCGCAATAACTATCAGCACCAATACCAGGAACGACTGAGCGAAGAGATGAAGAACATCCATGATCTCATCGAGTTCAAGCGTTCTCAAACGGATTTGCTGATTGAAAACGAGATCCGCCAGAAGGTTCAGACCGCCTACACCATCGCCTCCCACATCCACAGTCAGTATAAAGACGAGAGAAGCACCGAGGAGTTGCGCACCATGGTCATGGAAATCCTCCGGCCAATCCGCTGGAATAGTGATCGCGGCTACTACTTTGCCGGCAGGGTCGAAGAGAAGGTCATCGATCTTTTCGCCGATGATCCCTTTTTCGAGGGCAAAGATCAACAGTCTATTATGCAGGAAACCGACCTCGATGTCGTAGGTGATATCATCGCCATCATCCAGGAAAAGGGAGCGGGGATTTATCGTTATCACTGGTCAAAGCCGGAATACATCGGAAGCAGCCATCGCAAGATCTCTTTTGTCAAATACTTCAAACCCTTTGACTGGTTTATCGGGGCCGGAATTTATATCGATGACATGGAAAACATCGTCCGTGAGGATGTCCTGAACCAGGTGCAGAAGATGCATTTCGGCCTTGACGGCAAGGTCTTCGGCTTTCGCTCCGACGGTACAATTATCTGTGACCGTGATGAACGGCTGATCGGCCGGTCAGTAAAAGATCTGGTCGGTGAAGACGGCACCCCCTTTGGCCAGAGCATGTGGGAGGCCGGCAAGAAGAAAGATCATGGAGAGTATATCAGCTATGTAACAGGGCAGGACTCCTCCGGAAGTGCCGTCCAGCGATTAAGTTATGTCAGGGCATTCAAGGACTGGGACATGGTTTTTGTCACCAGCATGGATATGGACGAAATGGAAAAAGCGATCACTGCTGAGACCAGTACCTATATCCGCATCGCCTTTAAAAATGCCTTCCTCTTTGTCCTGCTCTTTGGCGTCCTGGTCGCAATCCTCCTGCTCATCGCCTACTCGTACTCACTCAAAATCAAGCACAGCATCAGCCTCTTCACCAACTTTTTTCGGAATGCGGCTGACAATAAGGTGAAAATTGAGGAGACAAATCTGGCCTTTGCCGAATTTGAAGATTTGGCCCGGCTGGCCAACCGGATGATTGACGACCGGATCCAGAAAGAGCAACTCCTGCGCCGCGACGAGCTGCGTCTCGACACCCTGTTACGCCTGGGGATGATGGAGCGGCTTTCCTTCCAGAAAAAATACGATTTCATCCTCCAGCGAATTGTCCAGATAACCAGAAGCAAGGCGGGATACCTGGCGCTGGTCAATGATGCCCAGACCCATATCTCCATCTGCTCGCTTTACCCGACAGGCGAAAACACCCCAGCCCCGGACAATGCCGGTCAGGAGTCATCATGCTTGATCGACGATGGCGGCCTGCCCGGAATCGCCGTGCGCCAGAGACAGGCGATCATCTGCAACGGATTTGCAGATGAACAGACAAAGACCATCTTCCCTTACCGCACCGAAATTTATCGGTACCTTGACGTCCCCATCTATAACGACGGGAAAATCGTAGTGGTCGCCGGGGTGTGTAATAACAGCGAGGACTACGACAACTCTGATGCCCAGCAAGTGATCAGACTTCTGGAAGGGGTCTGGCTGCATGTGTTGAAAATTTATTCCGAGATTGAAATGGCTCGACTGGAGCGGCAGGTTATCGCCGTGAGCATGGAAGAAAGGCACAAGATCGGCAGAGATCTGCACGACGGCCTGGGCTCGCATCTCAGCGGGGTGGAAATGCTGACTAAGGTCCTGGAGAAGAAACTGGAGGAAGATAACCTGGAAAAGGCCACACAGCTTGGACGTATCCGGCGACTGATCCGTGAGGCCATAGAAAAAACCCGACGGCTGGCCCATGGCCTCTACCCGGTCCATATCATCGAACAGGGCTTCGAGGCATCCATCGAGGGTCTGATTGTCGAGATCGAAAGCCTCTATCCCGTCAAATGCAGCCTATCATGCAGCAGTACAGGAGAAACCCTTGACAACAATGTGGCCACTCATGTCTATTATATTATCAGGGAAGCGGTGTTCAATGCCATACGACATGGTTCAGCGAGGCACATCTCCATTACCGTTGAAAAAAAACAACGCTATCTTTTTGCGCGCGTTCAGGATGACGGCAAGGGAATCACTGAAAAAGTGCAACAAAAGGGGATGGGGCTGCACATCATGAAGTATCGTGCCAAGGCCATTAAGGCCTCCTTAACCATCCAGCCAGGGACGGAGAAAGGGACAGTTGTTACACTCTCAGGCGAGGTCCAGGAATAATGCCCAGAATTCTGATAGTCGATGATCATCCCATCTTTAGAGTGGGGATGGAGGAGTTGCTCAATCAGGAGGAGGACTTCTCGGTATGCGCAGTGGCGGAGAATATCCATTCTGCCAGACAGGCCCTGCTAAAAAACAGTCCTGACCTGGCGATTATTGACATCTCACTGGCCCATGAGAATGGGCTCGATCTGGTCAAGGAGATTACGGCAGAGGTAAATTGCATCCCCGTGCTGGTTCTTTCCATGCACGATGAGTCGGTGTGGGCTGAACGGGCAATCCGCTCAGGGGCCAGAGGCTATGTTATGAAAAAAGAGGCCTCGGAAACAATTATCCTTGCCATCCGCAATATCCTGAACGGAAAAATCCACGTCAGCACGAACATGATGTCCAGCTTACTGGACAAATTCCACAAACATCCTGATGGCCATGGGGCCACCACTGCCGAAATGCTGACCGATCGGGAGTTTGAGGTATTCAGGTTGATCGGCCAGGGCTTATCTACCCGCAAGATCTCTGAACGGATGAACCTGGGCATCAAAACCATCGGCACCTATCGGGACCGGATCAAGCAGAAACTTTGTCTTAAAAACGCCACAGAACTCACGCACCGAGCTTTTCTTTGGACAGAGAAAGAATCCTTCGGGAAACATCCCGGCGATGGGAATGACCAACCGACGACCCCTTCAAGCAAATTCCCCACTGATTTCTAACTCTTTTGCCATTGCAACAACATGGGCCCTCCCCAAGTACTTTCCGCCTAAACCATCCCCTCTTCCCATCATCAAAAGAGGCCTTGCCTTCGCTCGCTACCTGGGAGAAGTGCGTTGGGCTTGCTTGCCCCATCAGGCTACGCAGGCCCCATAAGCGTTGACAACAACAGATGTTGATGGCTCAGAATGAACATCATCTGAAGTGAGGTTGATCGTAGAAACGAACTGCCGGGATTGAATTGCCGGCAAGGTTTAAAGGCGAGCCCCCCTTCCGCTGTTACTTCAGCGGAAGGGGGGATTTAGAGGATAACCATTGGGACAGGGCGAGATGATTCGATGAAAAAATCAGCCTCGATCGACTGATTTCATGCTTTTTTATCCATTTCTCGCTGCTGTTTAATTTTCTCGTACTCCTGAACCGACTCGATGACGGACTCATCCTGACGCTGCTTGATCTCTTCCACCTTGGCCTGGATCTTTTCCTCTCGTATCTTCATCGTCTGGGCACCAAACAGGGTGGCTGCCAGATACTTGAATGAAAAAAGCATCAGCTCAACGTCATCTTCTTTGATTTTTGCGACCGTCTCATCGTCAATCACAAAGGTATCAAGAAAGGAACTTTCGAAGACAAAGTCACGGAAATGGTCAATATCCGTGGAGGCCATGAAGAACATCCGCTTCGCCTGTTCCGAAAGCGTCGCTTGAAGTCCAAAGGATTTCCGCCGCATAACAAGGCGCAACCACTCCTTATTCATCTCATCCCGGACATCAACTCCCTGATCGGCACGCCATTCACGAACCGTCCATTCTTTGTCTTCCTCAAACCCCTTACAATGGTCCTCCTTGACGATGAAGAAAAATTTCTCTTCATCATTCTGATCACCATCTTTACTCTTCTCATCTCCCCCCTCATGAAAATCCGCCATACCCACCGGATAATAGCGACATGCCGTGGGCCGATCACTATACACCGTACACCCCTCAGGGGTGACAAAAGGGCATTTATGATCATCTTCCCGAAGCTTAATGGCCACGCCGGGCATATCGGTCTTTTCGAGATACACAGGAGTTGCATACTGATGGAGGAACTCGTGGGCCGGCATATTCAATCGTTTTTTCAACTGGAGAATATCATACGGGGTCAGGATAATCTTGATTCCCCCGCAGCAGGCGGTAAAACATTTCACTCCGGGATGACAGCGAAACTTGATTTTACTGTCAAGGGTTAATTTTTGAGGGAGGATATTGGAGGGATTGGTTGCTTTACCAAAAAGAATCTTCTCTTTGCTGGACATTTGTTCATCACTCATGGATTCACCTTGTCTGGTTGAAATTAATTATCAGGAGCGATTAGGACAACCCTCTCCATCACTGAACATTCGTCACGCCGGGCAGGTATAGCCTGTCCTCGGTCAGTTGGGGGTATAGAAAGCCCCCGCTGCTGACTGAAGATCGACGGATAGAAAAAGAGTGACCGGCTCCTTATGCGTCTTCTCCCTGACAAAGACCGTCCTGGCAAAATTGGCCTGGACCAGGGAAAGGCTGGAATTTACTCAAACTGACTATATTAAACATGCACGATCTCACTGTCAAACCTATTCCACAGCAGTACTGACAACATGGCGCTCCCCTTATAAGCCCTTGCGATTTACCCTGGAAATCCTTATAGTCAGAAAAGTATTAATAAAATTCTCATTTTGCAGAATCTATCATCGCAAGTAAGCCAGCTAACAAGGTATATTGAATGAAGCTTTTTGTTCGTCCCATTGATTACACAAAAGTACAAACCCTGATCTACCATCTCCCCAATGGCCCAGCTTTATCTTTGAACATTGGCGGCATTGGTGAATTTCTTGATCTGGAAATGGACATTGGACATGTCTGTGACACCTCAGAGATTGACGGCAATGTTCATTTTTTTCCAAAGGGCAATGCCTGACACTCCCCCCTCCTCTAAAAATGAACACCCATCCGCTCATCGACATCTATTTCGATACGCATATCCATACCCGCTACTGCCATCACGCTACCGGCACAATGGAGGAATATGTCCTGTCAGCCATTGACAAAGGTCTCAGACACATTGTTTTTCTGGAGCATATGGAAGGGGCAGCGGTCAATTACTTTGAGACCACCTGGCTGACCGATAAGGATTTTGATGACTATTTCGAGGAAGGCAGCAGACTCCAGGACAGTTACAGCGACCGCTTGACTATAGGCTTGGGAGTGGAGGTGGGATATGACGCCGCCCACCCGGAGGAGCTGCTGAATCGATTGAGTAAACATTGCTGGGAACAGGTGGGAGTTTCCTATCACTTCATGCCGGTTCCGGACCAACCCTTTGATTTGAATCTGGTCAGCCGCCAGGAACGAAACGTCCAGGCAATTCGTGAAACAGGCTGTGAGCAGGTTCTTACTAACTACTTCAACACTCTGACCGAGGCCGTTCGCGTCCTTCCCGGCACAAAAGTCTGCCATCTCGATGCCGCTCTCCGCTTTCAGCCAGGTCTGGAACTGAGCTCAGGCCACTGGCAGCAGATAGGAGAGCTGCTCGACACCATCAAGGCCAGAGACATGGCCCTTGAAATCAATACTTCAGGCTTTGTTATCCGCGGCACCCCTTTTCCAGCCCCGGCCATTATCAAGATGGCCCTGCAAAAAGAAATCAGGCTGATTGCCGGCTCAGACGCGCACCGGCCCGAAGACGTGGGCAGATTTTTCGACAAAATCCTGGCACTTCTGGAGCAACTTACTTCTGAGATCAACGAGGAACTCGCATAGCAGCCAAGTCAACCTGCCCTGCCCTCTTCTCTAGCCCTTTCTATCTTTCATCAACAATTATCCCCGCTCACAACCGGGAAGGCTAACTACCCCACGGACATGATGCTCGGCAAAGCATAAGCGTCATGCCTACCCATACATGGGATCTCAGGCCTGCCCCTAATGTCACTGGCATTGTAAATGGAGGCAGAGAGCGAGGGGCAAAAACGTAATTGTCCACTGTGCCGGCTGAGGGAATGAAGGCGAATCAGATAAACTCATCCATGGCAGCCTTCAAAGATTCCGCATTAAAAGGCTTCTGGATAATCTTGTTCACACCTGCAGCAAGCGCTGCCTTGTTGTCCTGCACCTCGTTTTGCGTCGTGACCATAATGACCGGCAGTTCGGTGGCGGAATATATCTCCCGTATTTTGGCCGCCAGTTGCACCCCGGTAATCTCCGGCATGTTCAAGTCGGTCAAGACCATGGCCGGTTTCTCCTTAGCAAGCCACTCCAGGGCAGACGCCGGGAATTCAAACAGGACCGGCTCATAGTTCAACTCATGGAGAGTGGCCTTGTAGATATTGAGAATCATCCTTGAATCATCCACGGCCACCACTTTCCGTCGCCCCACCTCCTCGTTGTTACCCACCAGTTTTGCAGCAAAATCATCCAACCCCGCCTGCTTCAGCAAGACATGATAATGTTGTCGGATATCCTGGTGCGCATGGGGCAGATAGACCATCGCCATTTCCTGAAAATAGGGCTCATCGGCGACGCTCATAAAGATCTTGTCGACCTGACCATTGACAATTATCTTGGTAATATGCCTGGCATCATCGTCTTTTTCCATCAACAGATTTTTAATACCCGCTATCAGGATTTCTGAATAATTCCGGTCTATGGCGCGAGCCGCAGCGATACAGACATGATCTTCCTTATCGGTCAGTCCTGCCGTCAACGTATAAGCTCCTTTACGCAGGGGCAGCAGGGCCAGGGCCTCGTAGGCGGCAAAACGAACATTGGCACTTTTTGGTTCGCGCCCCAGCAGTTTTCGAATTGGCATGATGGCCGATTCATCGCCAATCTCACCGAGAACATTCAAGGTGTGGATCTGAAAATCCGGGTCTTCATGGAGAAGATTCTCAATAAGATTGGGAACCGCCTTGGCCCCGATACGGACGATCTCCTGTTTGGCGTAGATCCGCATATGGGCGTAATGGGAGCGCAGGGTTTCGTTCAACTTTTCCAGAGACACCTGATCCTGCACATCGGCAAAGATGGAAAGAATCATGAAATCAATCTCATTATCTGTCCCCATCCTCTCAGCCAGCCGATGCATAGCGCTGGGTGTTCCCACCTGGCCTAGGGCATGAATGGCGGCAATAATCAGGTCACGATTGGCAGCATAAAGATAATCCGTGAGCAGATTGATGGCCTCAGGATCACCGATAAGTCCCAAGGTCTCCAGGATAAGCTTTATCTCCGCCTCATCATGGGACTGGGCAATCAAATCCATAAGGGCCTGAGTGGTGTCATCAGATCGTAATTCACCGGCAATCTGGATCAGATACTGCTTACCGCTGATCTTTGGGTTCGCCAGAAAATCACTTAACAGCTCGGGATACGCCAGCAGTTGCGAAATCAGCGTTTCCTTTATAATCGGCAGTGTCGCTGCCATTTCAGCATGTTCGTCTAGCAGATAGAGGAGTTGGGGGATACTGAACGACACCTCGCCGCGGGTCAGTTCATAAATCAGACGATTCTGGATTTTTTTATCCACATCCCCGATATGGGCGAGCACCAGCCTCGTCTTCATGGCATCGCCGGTTTTGATATTATCCTGAATTTCCTCAATCATATGCTGGGGATTTAAATCAACCATGTCGTTCTCTGCCCTAATTTAAAGTTTAACAGATTGTAAGGAATCTCACAAAACGAGGACGAACGCCTTGCCGAACATCCTGTCGCAGCTCCAATACCCCTCTTCCCTTATTCTGGATACCAATCCACACCTATCTTTTTTACCACGTTTAATCCTCCAATCATGACCAGACTCCTCTTCAATCCCACACTATCCAGAAAACTCTGGACTTCAAAGGACCTGGTTCCGGAATTACACACCAGAACCAGGTCCTTATCAACCGGCAGGGCCTGATACCGGGCTCGCACCTCGTTATAGGGAATAGCCAGCCACAGATTCTCGCCAAATTTTTTTATAAAGGGTCCTGCTTCGTTAGGATGCCGAATGTCAAGGGCCAGCCAGTCCGGGTGAGTGGAGAAGTCATCCATCCAGGTCAAAAAATCAAGCATGGAGATCTTATGCAGGCGGCCATCGCAAATGTTTTCTGCAACATAGGCGGCGGCATTGATCGAATCAATGGCCGAGGAAAAAGGAGGCGAATAGGCCATCTCCAGGTTTCCGAAATCTTCTATGGTCGCCCCGGCGCTGATAAGAGGGACAGCCGCATCAATGCGCGCCAAGACACCATCGTTCATGGGGCCGAACCCCTGCAACCCCAGTACCCGTCGTGTTCGCCGGTCAAAGACCATCTGCAGTACCACGATCCCTACAGAAGGATAGAAATGGGCTCGATCATAGGGAGACGTCAGCGACTCATCGGCATCATACCCCTCAGCCAGGGCCATCTCAAGGCTTAAGCCGGTGGCACCGATGCATACATCAAAGGCCTTCATAATAAAACTACCCAGGGCCCCCTTAAACACCGAAGGTATCCCCGCCATGTTATCGCCAGCCACCCTTCCCTCCCTGTTGGCAAGGGAGCCATAGGGCGCATAGATTTTTTTCCCGGAAACCAGGTGACGGAGCTCAACACAGTCTCCACCAGCAAAAATCATCGGGTCAGAGGTTTGCATCCGTTCATTGACCACAATCGCGCCCGTGGGCGAAACCTCAAGCCCAGCCTCTTGTGCCAGTAAGGAACGTGGACGGGTACCGGCGGCCGAGATCACCAAATCAGTCTCAATGGTGCGGACAGCGGTACGGACCCCTGTCACCTTGCCGTCACTCCCCAGAATCTCGGCAGCGCCTTCACCCAGATGTACCGTCAGCCCCATCTCGCGCAAATGATGGGTAAGCATGGCAGCCATGGGATAATCCACAATCCTCGCCAGAAGCTGCGGTCTGGATGCGATCAGGGTTGTCTCCACCCCCCAGAGATCCGTGAGGGCTTCCGCCATCTCTATGCCAATGGCACCGCCGCCAATGACCACCGCCCGGGAAACCTTTCCGGCAGCAATCCTCTTCTTGATCTCAATGGCCTTGTGCAGGTTACTGATGGAAAAGACGCCGTCCAGGTCCATCCCGGGAATGGGCAGGACAAAGGGCTGGCTCCCCGTGGCCAGCATCAGCTTATCGTAGCTCAACTCCTGCCTGGCGCCGGTCTCGACATGTTCCACCAGTACTGTTTTCTTTTTCCGATCAATGGAGAGGGCCCGGGTACGGGTCAGGGTCTCGACGCCCTTGGCATTCTGAAAAAAATTCTCATCGCGAAGCATATGAAAACTGGTGGATCGCAACTCGGTCTCATCGGAAACCTCTCCAGAGACATAATAGGGAATCCCGCATCCACCATAAGAGATAAGGCTGTCCTCATCAATAATAGTTACCGTTGCATCCTGCATCAGGCGTTTCACCCGGCACGCAGCTTTTGGGCCTGCCGCTACTCCCCCGATAATGAGGATCTTCTCCCCCGTTTTACGACTCATCCACTTCTCCCTTTTCAATTGATCAAAAACATATAAGTTAGTTAGGCTGAAGACAGAAAAGGAACGCATCCACTTCTGTCTTCAGCCCAAATAACTTGAAATAACAGTGTAATAAAAAATCAGGGTAAAACAATAGTAAAGGTTGTTCCCAGCCCTTCTTTACTCTCAACCGTGACAGAGCCATGGTGCTGCTCAATGATGTTGCGGGTAATGGCCAGCCCCAAACCTGTTCCTCGGTTTTTATCGGAGAAAAAAGGTTCGAAAATATGTTCAAGCTTTTCAGCAGACATCCCCTTGCCGCTGTCCCGAATCACGATTTCAACAGCTCCAGCAAACCGATTCCGGAGTATGGCATCATCAGAATCCTTTTCTGAACCTTTGGCCTTTGCAGTGGTGGTTATGATCTCCAATACGCCCTCACTGTCCATGGACTGCAATCCATTTACCAGAATATTGAGCAGGGCCCGATAAAACATCTCCTGATCCAGATCAACGGGGGGCAGGGTATCATCAAGCTCGGCCTGCAGCTCAACCTTCTGTTCCCGCGCTTTCGGTTCAATAAACTGCAAGGCTCGACGGACTACCCCATTGACATCCATCCTCGCCAGTTTCGGTTCCTGGGGTCTTGCGAAGTCGAGAAATTCCATCACAATAGTATTCAGCCGGGAGGTTTCATCAACAATTATTCTGGCTAATTGTTCATTGCCTGGGGCCACTTTTTTAATCCTTTTTTCCAGAAGTTCGGCGGTACTCCTGATAATCCCCAAGGGACTCTTGATCTCATGGGATACCGTTGCTACCATGGTTCCCAGATGGGCCAACCGCTCGGATTGGTTCAATTTCTCTTCCAGGCGGAGCCTCTCTGTGGCTCGAACCTCCATAATCCGGTCACCACGGCTGACGATGGTGCGCAGGACAACAAACAATACCGCCATAATAACACTGGAAACAAGGATAATCCGACCCTGTAACTGGATAATGGCACCATACTCCCTGGACAGATTCTGGGTGATCTCGACCACTCCCATGATTTGAGGACTGGATGCGCCGGTACTGCTGACCTGTCGTAAAGGGATATAGGTTTTGAGCTGACAGTAGACGTCAGGGGCTCCGGGAATCAGACTCCACACCGAACCGCTGAAAACTATCTGTGAATTTGGATTATTTTTCAAGGCCTTCTGATATTCAACGCCCCCAGCATCTTTCTTGCCGACGAGCTCCGGCAGAGTCGAATAGGAGATAACATTGAGACTTGAGTCATAGATGGTGACGGATTCTGTTTTCAACCCCTGGGTGGCATTTTTAACAATCCGGTCCAGGAGTTCAAACTGATCAGGATGACTGAGGGCAATTTTTCCAAAGCGGACCACCGTTGGCAGGACAAAACTCCGGAATACCTGCTGATTCAGATTTTCCGCAAGCAGAAGAGAATACTCCTCACTCTGCTCAAGCATAACCTTGCGGGCATGGTTCGAGATAACCCAGGAAAGGAACAGGGTGAACACCAGAATAACCACAAGACTGGTAAAGGAAAAATATTTCACCAGCTGAAAAGGACGAAGTCCGGCCCGCATCTCCTCTCGTGCCAGAGGTTTCTCCACCGTCAAAGAGGACGCGCTGCTGCCGGGGAAGGCTCCATTAATCATGACACACCCCACAGCGCCGACAGACCTTGGTGTCACAGGGTGAGGTCTGTTTTTCGGCAAAAGCCTTCATGTATTCATCCCAAAGATACCCATGTTTTACACCGTGATCAACAATCTCCCAGGGAAGCGATTCGTCTTTTCCGTAGCCCCGGACTGCAAACTGTTCAGCACCAAGGCCGTTCTCTTTCATCGCCTGCTTCCATCCCATGCCCGTTGCCGCCATTGTAAAGAGAACTGGTGCCAGCCGACGATCCCCGCGCGCGAGCACCGCCTGAAACAGAACATTTTCAGGTTTGTCGCAGGTTATCCGGACATTGGCCTCTTTTTTCAGGCCGGTCTGTAAAAATTTGATCCTGCCCTTCAGGGTGAGTATCGCATCTGCACCACGTCTTGTTTCTCCGGGGGCCAGTTGTTCACTCACCCCAAAGGGATGAAATTGAAAGGGCGTCCAGGGTTTAGGGGTAAAGCTGTTCACCGACAGGCTGATTTCACAAAGTCGACCTCGCTGCCGCCCCAAAGGATTTATTCGCGCCTTGATCCTTTGAATCAGCACCAGCATCTCTTCCAGATCTTCCACCGTCTCACTGGGCAGGCCGACCATCAGATACAACTTTAACTTATAGAGACCGGCAGCGGCCAGGGCTTCGGCAGCGGCCAAAAGATCATCTTCAGTCAAGCCCTTGTTAATCACCCGGCGCAAACGCTCAGAGGCACCATCGGGGGCAATGGCGACGCTCTTGAGCTGACTTTTTTCAAGCAGATCCAGCAGAGGCCCGGAAATCCGGTCGGCCCGGAGCGAAGAAAAGGCCAGCGAGCAGCCGCTTTCGAGAAGGTAGCGGGAAAGATGGGTCAAGGAGTCCTGGCTTGCCATCTCCATCCCCAGCAGACCGATGCGCTTGACGGATTCAGAACGTTCAGCAAGTCCTGCCATGACCGCCTCGACATCCCACAACCGGGGTGGACGATAGATAAATCCAGCAGCACAAAATCGACATCCCCTTGAACAACCGCGACCAAGTTCGGTGAGATAGAGATCGGAAAACTCCGCCTCGGGGGTTAACAACTGGGAATGGGCCGCCCGGGTACAGTTCAGGCTGGTCACCTTCTGAATACGCTCGGGCATTCCTGAAACAGGAAGGTGTCCGGCAAATAACCCATCTTTATGGTATTGGGGGACATACAGAGACGGGGCATAACACCCGGGAAAGCGCAGACTGATCTCAGGCAACAGCTCAGAACGTCTTGCCCCCTGGCCGTTTTTCCAATCCTGCAGATGGTTTGCAAGAAAGGTGACAAGATCCTCAAGTACCGGCTCTGCTTCGCCTACGACGAAGAGATCAACAAAAGGTGCCAGGGGCTCTGGATTCATGAAAGTAGCGACACCGCCACCAATCACCAGGGGTTGTGAGGGACGAATCGAGTCTTCCCGGTTTTCGGCGAAAGGGGAAAGACCGCCAGCCAGAAGAAGCTGTACAAGATTCAGATAGTCGTGCTCAAAACTAATGGAAAACAAAACCAGCGGGAAGCTGTCGAGAGTTCGGCCGGACTCCAGTGACCGTAAAGGGCCGGGGGAATGGGGTAAGAAGAAACGTTCACAGACAATTTCCTCCATCTCACCCAGCAATCCGTACACCAGTTGAAAGCCCAGGCTGGACATGCCGACAGCATAGGAATTGGGATAGATCAGGGCAATGGGCAGACGCCCAGTCCATTTCTTCAGATAACTTCCTCTCTCAGAAGACAAAAGACTGGAAGGAGATTTATGGAAGGAATGAGAATTTTGGAACTCATACCTCCCTTTTCTGTCATCTGTCACCTGTCACCATGGAATCAATTGGCTTTTTTTCGAAGATAGGTGGGCGTCTCCAGATAGTCTTCATTCCAGGGATGCAACTCCTTCTGGTTGCGCGGCGCCTCTTTCCGCTGTGATCCGCTACCCAGATGATCAAACCCTTCAAAATTAGATTTCAACACCGATCCGCCCATGGGCGGCCGCGGATTAGGCGGCGCAGGGGCCACCGGAGATTCCTGGGCATTGACAATTTTCACGCATTTACGTCCTTCATCAACAAGACTGATCGGCTCATTCTTCTTGACCACATTGCCAATGCCTGTGGCAATCACAGTTACCCGCAGCTCATCGCCCAGGGTTTCATCGTACAGAACACCCAGGACAATCTTGGCATCCTCATCCACTTTGCTCTGAATAAGAGCCGACACCTCCATATACTCGGCCAGGGTCAAACTCTCCTGCGTCGCTGAGACATTGATGATCAAGCCCCGAGCCCCGTCAATCCCGACATCCTCCAGGAGCTGATTATCTATAGCCCGCTTAGCCGCCTCGGTGGCCCGGTGTTCGCCTACGGCCGAGCCGGAACCCATGATCGCCGGCCCCACTTCCCGCATGACCGTGCGCAGATCAGCAAAATCGGCATTAATGATTCCCGGCACATTGATCAAATCGGTAATCCCCTTCACTGCCTGCAGCAAGACATTATCAGCCAGGACAAACATATCCGACAGTTTGCTGTTTTTCTGCATCAGAGACAAAAGCCGATCATTGGGGACGGTGATGATGGTATCCACATATTTTCGCAACTCCTCCCACCCAAGCTCGGCATTACGCATGCGGGCCTTGCCTTCAAAATTAAAGGGCTTGGTCACCACCGCCACAGTCAACGCCCCGAGTTCTTTGCTTATTCGGGCCACAACCGGCGCGGCACCCGTTCCGGTGCCGCCGCCAAGCCCGGCTGCGACAAAGACCATATCAGAACCCTTCAGGACTTTTTTTAACTCCTCGATGGACTCATGGGCGGCCTGGGCACCGACCTCAGGATCGGCGCCGGCCCCTCCACCCTTGGTGATGCTGGGCCCAATCTGCATACAGATATCAGCAAGGGAGCGCTGCAGATCCTGTTTGTCGGTATTGGCCACAATAAACTCAATGCCCTGCAGTTTGCTGTTAACCATGGTGTTGATGGCATTACCACCGCCACCGCCAACCCCGATCACCTTTATTACTGCAACTCCATCCGTGCTCTCTGCCATTCTAAACGGCCTCATAGTCTCACTCATAGTCTCACCCTGAGTACGATTTGCCAGGCCCTTTAGTGGGGCCTGTTCACAATACCGTCAGTCAATTTGTAAAAAAATATTTATCTACGGCCACAAGGTGACCGGCATTAAGATCTGTTAGCAATAACTGTGGAAATATAGCACCTGCGGATACTCGCTTAAACAAAAAAACCGTCCCATCACATAATTTTTTTAAACCAGTTCTTCGTGCGCTGCATCATGGAAAGATCAGTGTTCATCTTCCGCGCCCTGTTTTGTCGGCCATACATAACCAGACCGACCGCCGTCGTACACCGGGGAGTATGCACCTCCTCCACCCGCCCCCCGATCTTCACCGGATAGCCGATCCTGACCGGTAGATCAAAGATCTGTTCCGCCAGATCCACCAGATTGGCCAGCAGCGCCGTCCCACCGGTAATGACCACCCCGCCATGGATCCTGTTTTTCTGCCCGGAATTAATCAGCTCCTGGTTGACCATCTCAAGGATCTCCATTATCCGTGCCTGGAGGATATCCACCAGAACCTTCTGGGTCACCTTGCGCGGTTCCCGATCACCCACCGTCGGCACATCCACCACATGATTCGGCTTGATCAGGGAGGCAATGGCACTTCCGTAATCCTCCTTTAACCGCTCCGCCTCCTGGAGCGGCGTGCGCAATCCCACCGAAAGGTCGTTGGTGAGGTTATGCCCGCCCAGACCTATCTCGCAGGTGTGGCGGATCGTCCCGTCACAGAAGACGGCAAGATCTGTGGTCCCACCCCCGATATCAAGCAGAGCCACCCCGAGCTCCATCTCATCGGCACTGAGAACAGCGTAGGCCGAGGCGATGGATTCCAGCACCATATCCAGCACTTCGAGCTCCGCTTTCTTACAGCAGGTATAGAGATTGTGGACGGCACCCATATCAGCGGTAACAATATGAACATTGGTCACCAGGCGAACACCGGTCATCCCCAGGGGATTCTGGATCCCGGTATGATCATCGACCATGTATTCCTGCGGGAGCACATGAATAATCTGCTGGTTCTCAGAGATCTTCACGGTCTTGGCAGCCAGAATCACATCTTCAACATCGGCCTCCTTAATCTCCCGGTTATTGATGGCCAGGATGCCGGGACTGTTGAACCCCTTGATATGATTGCCGGCAATCCCTGTATAGACGGCGTGGAGTTCGCATCCAGCCGCATCCTCCGCCTGCTCCACAGCCTGTCGTATGGATTTGACCGTGGACTCAATATTAACAACGATACCTTTCTTCAAGCCCACGGATGGCGCCGTCCCGACCCCGATGATATCGACCCCGTCATCAAAGACCTCGCCCACCACACAACATATCTTGGTCGTCCCGATATCAAGACCAACCACAACCTCGCCCGCAGTGCGTTTCTCGGAATGTTTTACTCCATCCTGCCCCGCTTCAACCCCGGACTCTATAGCATTTTTTTCATCCATCAGTTCTCAACCCGATCCGCTGTGTGCTACCAGCACCTTATTCTCCAGGTAGTCCATCCGAATATACGCAACATCGGCGATGGTCATTCCCTGTCCTGCTTCTTTGTATAAAACTTCCAGTACTCTTTTCAACCGACTGTATTTTGTCCTGATTTCACCCTTACCAAAATAAATTGGAAAAGGATAGTCCGCCAAATAAATGGTCATCCCTGCATCCTGATCGACATGCATCTCAGAGAGATTCTGGAGTGGCAGATTAGGATTATTCTGGCGAACTAATTTAAGTAAAGCCAAGGCCTCGGTACTTGCCTTGCGAAGCGTTTCGGCATCCTCTTTACCGGTCAGACCGGTTACAACCGGAAAATCCAACTCCCCGCCCGGCTCAACCGGAGCAAACACGACCCCGCTTTTATCCAGGTAAAAAAACTGAGTGCCGCCCGACACTTCCCGGACGATCAGGGCCTCCGGTGCATACTCCTGGATTGCTATGACAAGCACATCAGGCCAGTCTCGTTTGACCTCCGCCTTGGCAATCCATGGATGCATCCGTAAAATTGCCTCAATATGATCCGGACTCAAGGCCAGCAGACTGGCCTGATACCTCACTCCAGCAAGCTCCCGCAACAGCGCCGGAGTGGTCACCCGGCAACCGGTAATGGAGATTTCCCGAATCTTGAAAAACTTGATATCAGCAACGGCACGAACAATCGGACCATAGGCCAAAAAGGCCAGCGCTAGAACAACAATCACCACAGATGCGGCCAGTATCAAACCCTTCGCTTTGCTCTTGGCCGCTATCACTGGAGAACGATTCAACTCCTTACGCCGGGCGGAGCGCTGAAACCAGGATTTGATTCTGGCCGGCAATGAAAGCCGTTTCGGCTCCTGATTGGCAGACCTGGAAGTAAACGCCGGCCCTTCTCCCCGACTCATTGTACCACTGAAGTCTTTTCTTTTTTTCTTTTTCAGGCGGAAAAGAGCTCCTGTGTTTTTCAGAGCGTTGAGTACACCTTTGAAACTCATCATGGGCACAACCCTTTCACAAGAAATGCACTTCCGGTTCCAGCAGGATGCCACTATCCTTCTGCACCGCTGCCTGCACTTTCTTCATCAGCGAGACCACATCTTCCGCTGTGGCCCCGCCACTGTTGACCAGAAAGTTGGCATGCACCGGGGAGACCATGGCGCCGCCGACCCTGACTCCCTTTAACCCACTGGCCTCAATCAGACGGCCTGCCGCATCACCCTCAGGATTCTTGAAAAATGAACCGGCGCTGCACTCTTTTTTCGGCTGTTTCAACCGGCGTTTTTCGCGATACGACTGACAGAGATTTCGAATCTGTTCCTTATCCCCCAGCACGAGCTGCAACTCAACACCCACCACCACCAGCTTCGCGCCTCCGTTCTCCCGGGTCTCTCCAACACCTGGCGACTGACTGGAATAATCATGCCAGATACGATAACCAAAATCCAGTTCTGCTCGAGGCAAGGTGGTAATGTCTCCCGCCGGCGTGATCACCGTCACCGCTCGCAGCACCCCGGCCATCTCACGTCCCCAGGCTCCTGCATTCATTATAACCGCACCGCCAACGGTTCCCGGGATGCCGGCGGCAAACTCCAGACCGGTGAGTCCCTGATCCGTACACCAGTCGACAAGCCGGGCAAGACTGCAGGCAGCCCCCACCTGGACGACCGATCCGTCACCGATATTTGCAGATGTCTGTGGGACGGGATTCAATTCTGTCTTCAATGAACTGATTCGACTAAACCCTTTCCCAAGGATTAAAATTACCCCGGCAAACCCGCTGTCATTGACCAGAAGATTGGTGCCTTTGCCGATAATTCGCCAGAGGATCTTCTGCTCCTGCAAAAAATGAAGCACTCGCTGCAATTCCAGCAGATCCTCAACCCTCACCAGAGCCATGGCCGGACCGCCAATGGCAAAGGAGGTATAATCACGCAAGGGGCAATCCCAGAGCACGGGACTGCTTACCAGAGATGCCAGCTTTTGTTTCAGCTCGCCATCCATTTCATGGCGTCCTCAGCAGCTCAAGCAGCTCTTCCCCTGCCCTGACAATATTGCCGGCGCCAAGGGTCAGGACCAGATCATCCTCAGCCAGCAGAGGCCGCAGGGCTTCGGCCAGTTCGTCCACCGACATCACATAATGGGTATGCCGCTGACCATGGTGCTTAATCTCCAGCAGCAGAGATTCACTGCTGATCCCGGGGATCGGAGCTTCACTGGCTGCATAAATATCGGTCATCACCAGAAAATCCGCCTGATGGAAGGCCGTCAGAAACTCCTTGTACAAGGCCTGGGTACGGGAATAGCGGTGGGGCTGAAACAGAACCACAAGCCTCCTGGTCGGCCAGGACTCTTTGATGGCCGCAAGGGTTGCCCTGATCTCGGTGGGATGATGACCGTAATCGTCCATCACCGTGATTCCTGCGGCCTCCCCCTTCAGCTGCATGCGCCGCTGCACTCCCCCAAAACTCCCAAGGGCTTCGGCAATAACGGCAAAGGGAATTTCCAGTTCCAGACCCACACAGACCACGGCCAGGGCGTTATAGACATTATGCCGGCCCGGCAGGGACAAATGGACTTCCCCCAGCTTCTCATCCCGGTGCCAGACCATAAATCGGGTCCGGCCGCCTGCTGCCTGCAACTGCTCGGCATGGACATCCGCCTGCGCAGTCAGCCCATAGGTCATCATTCTTTTTCTGATCTTTGGCAGGAGATCGACAATATTGGCATCATCGAGACAGAGAATAACCGCCCCGTAAAAGGGAATCTTGTCGATAAACTCCATGAACACCGACTTGATATGCTCAATATCACGATAAAAATCAAGGTGCTCGAGATCTATATTGGTCACCACCTCCAGCACCGGTGAGAGTTTGAGAAATGAACCGTCACTCTCATCGGCCTCTGCCACCAGGAATTCTCCCTCACCCAGTTTGGCATTTCCGCCCAGGCTGTCAACCTTGCCGCCGACTACGATGGTGGGATCCAGTCCGGCCCGGGTCAACATCCAACTGACCATGGAGGTGGTGGAGGTCTTGCCGTGACTGCCGGCGATGGCAATGCCGAATTTTTTCAAGCGCATCAACTCGGCCAGCATCTCCGCCCGCTGGATCACTGGAATACCCGCTTCGTGGGCTGCCACCACCTCCGGATTATCCGAGGAGATGGCCGATGAGGTCACCACCACATCGGCGCCATCCGCCCACTGCCCTTGATGACCAGTGTAGACTGTGCCGCCGAGCGCAGTCAGATTGGCGGTGATGGCCGATCCATGAAGATCCGAACCGGACACCTTGTAGCCAAGGTTCAGCAAAAGCTCGGCAATCCCGCTCATGCCGATGCCGCCGATCCCGACAAAATGGATATGTTTGGTTTTCTTATACATGATGGCCTTGGGGTACAACTTAAGACTGAAAATTACAACGCATCTAAGGTTTGTTCTCTTATCCTGCAAGCTCTTTTATCTTTGTTGAATGGATCAGTTCCAGACAAACATCAACAATCCGGTCCGTGGCATCCGGCCGCCCCATGGCCTGCATCGCTGCGGCCATCTCTTGAAGCCGGCTGCCATTTCCGACAATTTCGGCCAGGGTTTCGGCCAGTTTCCGGGCGGTCAGTTCACGCTCTGGCAGTACCACAACACCGCCGCCAACTGCGTAATAGCGGCCATTTTTATCCTGATGGTCATCTGCTGCATAGGGATAAGGAATCAGCACCGCCGGTTTTCCAAGAACAGCCAGTTCAGCCAGGGTCGTGGCCCCGGCCCGTGAAACGAGTACGTCACTTCTCCCGTAAATCTCGGCCATATCGGTGAAAAATGGTGCCACTGTCGCCGGGATTTTGGCCCGCTTATAGGCGGAACGGACTATCTCCTCATCTGCGCCGCCCGTCTGGTGAATAACCTCTATTCCCTTGGGAAAAAATGTTCCATATTCCGTCAGGGCCTCTACTACCAGTTCATTGACCCGATGTGCGCCAAGACTGCCGCCTAAGATCAGTATCGTCACGTTGGCCCCGATCTGCCGGGCAGGCTGCTGCCGGGCAAGCTCCAAAATCTGGTGACGCACCGGGTTGCCGGTCAAAACCGTCTTACCTGGCGGAAAAAAGCGTTCACTGCCGGGCAGGGACAGGCAAATTCGACTGGCCAGGGCCCCGAGTTTTCGATTGGCAAGCCCGGGCACGGAATTCTGTTCATGAATCAGCGTCGGCTTGCCCAATAATTTCGCCGCAACCACCACCGGTCCAGTCACATAGCCGCCAACGCCCACCACCAGGTGAGGACGGAAGCGGAAAATCTGCCAGATCGCCTCGACCAGGGCCAGTGGCAATAACACCAGTGACTGGACCAGGCTCAATAGCCCTTTCCCTTTAAGCCCCTGACAATGAATCGTTCTCACCTGAAAGTCATACCTGGCAAGGCTGGCCGCATCCATCTTCCGCTTCGTCCCCACAAAGCAAACTTTTGTGTCGGGAAACCGCTTACACATGGCCTCAGCCGTGGCAATGGCGGGGAAGAGATGGCCACCGGTTCCACCACCGGTCAATAGCAGACGGAGAGGCTGTTTTGGTGGCTGCATCAGCGAGCAGGCACCGAGTTTACCGCTGTTTCGACTGGCCTGTGTTCGGCATTCTGAACCCGATCTAGGAGCTTCTGTGCAGCCGACGCAAAGACCCGGCCCCGATGCCCGTAATTTTCAAACATATCGAAACTGGAACAGGCTGGTGACAACAACACCGTATCCCCGGCCCTGGCAACAGAAGCCGCAAGCTTTACTGCCTCATCCATGGAACAGGCCTTTCGAATCTCAGTGGCCCCGTCTACAGCTTGGGCAATTAACCCCCCAGCCTCACCGATGAGGATAAGAAGCCGCACCTTCTTTTGAAGACTCGTCCGCAGCAGGGAATAATCATCGCCTTTATCCCGACCGCCTGCTATCAGTATCACGTTGCCGGAAAAATTATCAAGGGCACTCAGTACAGCCCCGGTATTGGTCGCCTTGGAATCATCATAATAGGCAACTCCGGCTCCGATTCCCACCAGCGCCATACGATGGGCCGCCACCTGAAAGGCAGCCAGACTCCGCACAATGGATTCCGGCGGACATTCCAGGGTACGGGCGGCAAGGATGGCCGCGGCACTGTTCAAATGTCCGGTGGCAGTATCCAGCATAGTTCCAGTCAGATCATATTGTTCTGTACGCCCCTGCCACTCCACCCGCACTGCATGCCCGACAACCTTTGCCTGGCAATCATCTCCATGACCAAAGAGGAGCTGCCGCTGAGTTCCCAATTGTTTCTGCAAATCACGGCACAAAGAGTCGTCACCGCTGACAATGGCGGTATCCTCCGGTCCCTGCCCAGCAAAGATTTTCATCTTGGCTGCCGCGTACCCGGCCATATTGCCATGCCGATCCAGATGATCGGGAGTCACATTTAAAAGGAGGGCAACATTGGCCTTAAAATCTCCGGCCGCCTCCAACTGAAAACTCGAGAGCTCCAGCACCAGCACATCAATACCTTCTGGATTCATCAGATAATCAAAAAGAGACGTCCCGATATTTCCCCCGACAAAAACCTTCTTGCCAGCCCCCTCCAGCAACTCTCCAATAAGCGCCGTCACCGTGGTCTTGCCATTGGTGCCGGTAATGGCCACCACTGGCGCCTGGAGCAATGGTGCGGCCATGGCCAACTCACCCTGCACTGCAATTCCGCAAGAGCGAAGTTCCTGGAGGATCTGCAGATCCCAGCTGATCCCGGGGCTGACCAGAACCTCATCGGCCTGCTGCAGAAACGGCAGGGTGTGACCGCCAAGCTCATACTCAACACCCCGCTCTTCCAGAAAGGCCAGATCAGATGCCTGCAGTTTCCCGGCTTCGGAAACCGACACCTGTGTCCCGCGGGAGACCAGATAGTGCACCGCTGCCCGCCCGGAGACCCCAAGCCCCATCACCGCCACATGACGATTGACCGCTTTTTTATCTTGTCCATTCATCATCGCAGTTTCAGGGTGGCGATGGCCAGCAGCCCCAGCATGATGGAGACGATCCAGAAGCGGACCACCACCTTGGATTCGTGCCAGCCCTTTTTCTCAAAATGATGATGAAAAGGGGCCATGAGAAAGATCCGTTTGCCGTTTGTCATCTTGAAATAGCCAACCTGCATGATCACCGATATGGCCTCCAGGACAAAGATCCCGCCGACAATGGCCAGCAGGAACTCCTGTTTGATGATGATCGCGACCGCTCCCAGGGCACCACCTAAGGCCAGAGACCCCACATCACCCATAAAGATCTGGGCGGGGTAGGCGTTAAACCACAAAAATCCCAGACAGGCCCCAACCATCGCGCCGCAAAAGATTGCCAGCTCCCCTGCCCCCGGCACAAAAGGGATCTGGAGATACTCTGCAAGCACGGTATGACCGGCCAGGTAGGAAAAGATGAGATACACCGAGGCCGAAATCACCGTTGGGCCGGTGGCCAGGCCGTCGAGGCCATCGGTGAGGTTCACTGCATTTGATGCGCCGACGATGACCACCACGGCAAAGACCAGATAAAACCAGCCAAGATCCGGATGGATATTTTTAAAAAAAGGCACACTCAAATGACCATCAAATCCGGGATGAAGAAGGAGGAAAAGGCCGACAATGGAGGCCCCGGCAATTTGCAGCAACATCTTGGCACGGGCGCTCAGCCCTTTACTGTTTTGTTTGCGCACCTTTTTCAGATCATCAATGGCGCCAATCATCCCGAAAAACAAGGTCACAACGAGCAGCAGCCAGACCAGCAGACTGTCAAGTCTTGCCCACAGCAGGGTCGAACCGGTGATGGCGGACAAAATCAAAACCCCGCCCATGGTGGGCACCCCCTTCTTGGCCAGATGGGTTTCCGGCCCATCATCGCGCACCACCTGACCTATCTGAAAGCGCCGCAAGGCTCGTATGAATATGGGCCCCAGAACAATCATCAGAAGGAATGCGGTCAATGCCCCGCCGATGGAACGGACGGTGATATACCGAAAAACGTTAAATCCGCTGAAGACGGTATGTAATGGATAGAGTAAATGATAGAGCATAAAAATAGGTCTCTAGTAAAAAATATTTTGATGATTCATGAAAACGATCCAATCAGAGTCAGGCGGACCACCTTGCAGGAGAAACCGGTCGACTGTTTTGCTTCGCCGAATCTTTATGGCTGCAGCCTGCTGCCTTCTACCTTCAATCCTTTTATACCCCGACCAACTGCGCCACCACTTCCTCCAGACGCATCCCCCGGGAGCCTTTCACCAGCAGCCAGTCATCAGCCTGCAGGCGACCAGTCTCGAGAAGTTCCTCAATCCAGGAGGCCACATCCTTCTTGTCCGCAAAAATTCTGACTCGCTCACTCTCCAGGCCGGCCTTGCTGGCTCCTGCGGCGACCTCCGAGGCAAAATCCCCCACCAGCGCCAGATAATCAACAGCCTGCGCCGCGGCATATTTTCCCACTTCGCGGTGCACCTCGGCACTGGTCGGCCCCAGCTCAAGCATATCTCCAAGAATCGCCAGCCTTCTGCCCCTTGTCTGCTGCCCAAGGGTGGCAAGCCCGGCCCGCATGGAGGCGGGATTGGCATTATAGGTATCGTTCAGGATATTTAATCCGCCCTTTCCCTTGACGATCTGCATCCGCTTATCGGCAGAGCGAAAGGCGCCAAGGCCTGCGGCAATTTCAACGATGTCGATTCCTGCGGCATGACCAATGGCCGCAGCGGCCACCGCATTGGAGACATTATGGACACCAGGGATATGCAGGGAGACCAGCACCGTTTTGCCGGCAATATGGAGGAAAAAATCCTGCAATCCCCCCCCGATTTTCTGGATATCGGTGGCCCAGACCTCAGGGGCCGGCTGCACCCCTTCAAGGGCAGTTCCGTAATAGACTTTCTTCTGCTGATAGTTAGCAGCGCAGACCTGCACAAGGGGATCATCAAGGTTCACCACCAGAACCGTATCCTTGCCACTTGCCGCGAACAACTCTTCCTTGGCCTTGGCTACCCCTTCCAGTGAATGCAATCCCTCCAGGTGAGCCGCATGAATATTAACAATACAGGCTATATCAGGATCGGCAATACGGGCAAGGCGGGCAATCTCGCCGGGGCGGTTCATCCCCATTTCCAAAACGGCAGCCCTGTGTGCGGGGCCAATGGGCAGGAGCGACAAAGGCAACCCGATCAGATTATTAAAATTTCCCCTGGTTTTCAGCACTTGATTAGACGGCGATTGAACATCCACTTCCGCAGACGGCCAATGCTGCTCAAAGATCGCAGCAACCATCTCTTTGACCGTTGTCTTGCCGCAGCTGCCGGTAATTCCAACCACCAGAGGCCACACTTTTTTCTGTCGCACTTCATCCATCCATGAGGCGAGTGACTCCGACTCTGCCATGGCCTGTATCCCCGGCTCACCGGACTTTGAAACATCAATGACCGGTGGACAGTTCACGCTCTTTACTATCTGTCGCCGGTAAGCAGCGAGATCGCCCAAGGCCTGAAGGGTATCGTCCACCAGCAGACAGGGCACGGCGGGAAGTTTCTCTCGTGGAGTATCGCGACGCACCACAAGACAGCCCACCCCGGCAGCGGCCACCTGCTCTAAAAAATCATGCCCGTCGAATTGTTTTCCAACCAGGGCAACAAAGATGTCTCCAGCCCCCACCTTTCGGCTGTCGGTCACCACAGCCCCTAATGCTGCCCTTCGTATCAACCCTGCCGGCTCAGTTTTCAATTCACCGTGCGTTGCGAGCATGAGCCCCTCAAACCTCCAGGTGGTCAGGCCCTTTTTAACTTCAAGAGTATCATCAAAAAAACGCTTTCCGTCCTGTCCCTGCTGATACAGTTCATGCCCTTTCCCGGCAACAAGCACAATATCTTCATTGGTGGCTGCATCGATTGCTGCGGTGATCGCAGCGGCACGATCATGGAGGACAAAAAAACCTTTTTCTTCGGCCTTTGACATCATAAGCCAGGAGGGATCACGCTCAGGAAGATCGCTGGCGCTGACACCGGAGACGATCTGGGAGACTATTTCAACGGGTGATTCGGAGCGCGGATTATCGTCAGTAACAAGCACCACATCACAATTCCGACCGGCAATCTCCCCCATAATCGCCCGTTTTCCCTTATCGCGATCCCCCCCGCAGCCAAAAACACAGATCAACTTCCGGTGCGATAATCGGGCAAGGGTGGTCAACACCTTTTCAAGGGCATCAGGAGTATGGGCATAATCAACAAATACCGCCGGACGAAAATGGAGCTCTGCAACGGCTGGTTTCACCCGTTGCAGACGACCTGGGGCACCGGTGGCATGCTTCATGAATGAGCTTATGGACTTCGCCTCAAGGCCCAGGGCCAGACCAAGCCCCACTGCTGTCTGGAGGTTGGCCACATTAAACTCCCCCACCAGAGGCGTTTCAAAAAATAAAAATCCAGAGGGGAGACGCAGGGTCAACGTTGTTACATCCAATCCTGAGTGAACATTGAGAGGATAGATATCACTCATCCCGACTCGTCCGCACTGTAATACCTGGGCCCTGTGATCTTGTGCCAGACTGACCAACCAGGCAGCCCTCCCTGTTTCCTCAGAATCCACAATTCCCGGACGGCTAATAATGGCGGCACCATCCTGCTTTAAGTGGTCTTTAAACAGTAAGGACTTAGCTATAAAATAATCATCCATATCCCGGTGGTAATCAAGATGATCCCGGGAAAGATTGGTAAAGGCCACCACATCAAAACAAAGATCACCAAGACGGCGTTGAACCAGGGCGTGCGAAGAAACCTCCATGACGACATGGGTCACTCCAGCGTCTGCCATCTGGCGGAGAAGGCCCTGAAGCAAAAACGGCTCCGGCGTCGTAAACGGGGCCGGCATCTCCACATCCTGGCCTTGCGGACCCCGGTAACGATAGTTGACCGTCCCGATAACCCCCACTGCCAGACCTTTCTGCCGCAGGATACTTTCCAGAAGATAGCTGACCGTGGTCTTGCCATTGGTCCCGGTAATCCCCACCAAGGTCAGCCCTTGGGCGGGATTGCCATAGAAATTAGCAGCGATCCGGGCATAGGCCAGATGGCTGTCTGCCACCATAATGACACATTGAGAACAATCAGCAAACCGCTCCGGATCCACCTTGCCCTCTTCAACGATAAAAGCCACGCAACCGCAGGCCACGGATGGCCCCGTGTCGCTCTCCCCAGGGATGGTTGAAGGGTGACCGCAAGCCATGGACGGCTCAGTGTCGCTCACTCCAGGGATGGTTGAAGGGTGACCGCAAGCCATGGACGGCTCAGTGTCGCTCGCTCCAGGGATGGATGAAGAGCGACCGCAGGCCATCACCTGATCAAGAAAGGCATGCCCATCGGCCTTGCTCCCGGTCAGGGCAACAAAAAGAGAACCGGCCTCGATCTTTCGAGAATCCACCACCACCCCCGAGACCATCACATCGTCGGGCAGCTTTTTCCCCAAAACCGCATAGGTGATTGAGTGAAGAAGCCCCGTAAGCGAATATTCACGGCTGTTCCCCCTCAGGGCAGACTGCTGTTCAGCTCTGGTGCAATCCATTAAGAATGGTCAAGGAATGAATGTTATGGATAATAAGTGAAATCCTGAGAAGGAAGGAGAGACAGCTCCTTATTTCTTCATCTCAGGACGACGACCTTCTTCTACTTTTCGATCACGGGCGGCAGGAACTTTGCTTGGAGCTGAAACCTTTGGAACAATCTTTTCATCTTTTTTCAGGGTAAGTCGACACTCTTTCACATTCGCAAGCGGCATGCCGGCCCCGGGACTTTGACCAACCACACGGCCCGTCCCCTGAATCCGAATCCTGACATTTTTATCCTGCAACAGGCGAAGAGCCTTTCTCAAACTCACCCCGGATAGATCCGGCATCACAGGATGTTGCTCCTCAAGAATGGTCTCCAGTCGGGCCAGCTTCTTTTTCTCTTGCTGCTGCTGATAATTACTTTCTTTCCTCTCAGACATACCCATCATGTCAGAAAGATTTTTATGTACCTGCTGCAACGCCATCATGGACGGAAGAATTTTCTCCGCTGAACCGGCAAGACCAGGGACGCCTTTCACTGAGGCTGTGGACGGCTCCAGATATGGCTGACGGATCAACACCATCAACGTCAACTCCGGCTTGTCTCCCGGGACAATCGCCAGCAACAATCTATTCCGGTGATACTCGCCGCCCTTATTCAGAACCGGCTGAAAAGAAAGGCCCTGAATATCAATCAGGGCGGAGTCCAGCACCCCTGTATGGGCCCTGGCCTTCAGCAGTTGCCAGGTTTCTGCCGAAGCCAGTGAAGAATTCGCTACATCCACCTTCCCCGCATTCAGATCACGAAAAAAATACTCCCGATCACCAGTTCGTTCGAGGACCCGATCAAGCACATGCGGCAAGACCTTGTGCCCCCCATTGACAAGGGCGTTGATCCCAAGCAGTATCTGCATGGGGCTTGCCTGCACCGGCACGGTTCCGGTTGCGCCGGCGGAAGGAATCCCGGGGGTCTGTTCGTTTCTGATTGCCCCGCCACCACCATTCTGGGCTGAAAAATCAAGGTCAGGATGAGCGGTCAAGTCCAGCTGCTCCCACCACCGCGCCACACTTCCGCTATCCGCAGACCCTGCGACAACACTCCAGGGGCACCTGTGATTATTACAGTCTGGACCCGTCTGCACCAACGCTGCTTCTTGAAAAAACCTCAGGATATCCTGGGGAATCACCATTGGTTCAAGCAAGATGTTGGCAAGAGATTCATTACCGTACTGGTAATAGACATTTGGATCAAAGGAGGGGAAATTTGCGTTGGCAATGATTGCGCCTGTCTCTGTCCCCACGAGCACGGCTGCCACCTGCACTCCCTCATGGGCCGCCCCCAGAGCCGCCACGTATTTCTCAAGAAAGTCCTGTATTTTGAGATCGATGGTCAAGACAAGATGCTGACCATGCCCGCCGGTCCGATGATGTCCCTGCATATCGACACGGGGAAAGTCATCCTGACTGATACTGGTTTGATCAAGGAGACGGTTGTAATACTGTTCTACCCCCGCAAGACCCATATTATGGTCAGAAAAGCCAAGGATATGGGCCGCGATCTTCTTGTATGGGTAGGAACGAATCTGCTCCCGGTGCAGAGAGACTCCAGGAAGTTTGAGATCAGACACCGCCTTTTCTTCTTCCAGGCTTATATCTTTAGCCAGCCAGACCCACTGCACTTCTTTATCAAAACGGTCCAGTATCTCTTGTTCATTCATTCCAAGAACAATGGCCAGGCGTTCGGCGCTGAGTTGAGGATCTTCAAGCTCTCTTGGTCGTACATACACTGAGACTCGATCAAGAGAAATGGCCAGCTCTTTGAAACTTCGATCATAAATCGTTCCACGCCCATTCTTTTTCTTCTCTGCTCCCTTTTCCTGACGGGAGAACATGGAAAGCGCATTCTGAACCAGTCCAGGAATCTCCTGTTTATAATAAACAGCGCCACCGACACCACCGACAAGACCGATCAACAGCATCCACAGAACGACAAGGCCCCGCCTGCTTTTCTTAATCGCCCGACGCGACTGAATGGCCATCGTATCTTATTGCCTATCCACTGTAAAAGTGTTCATCTGGATGTCAAAAATGGCAGAAAACAGCCTCATCACAGATTTTCCTGACTACGCACGGTTGTTATCTGCCAGAGGCCATATCAAGAAACAGCTGAACATATTGCTGTTTCACAGGGGACCTCTAAAAACGAAAGACTTGTCTTTTTTCAGGGACATACAGGGCAAACCGATGAGCCGCTGTCTTCTCCAGATACTCCGGGGAAACGAGATAGGCCCGCTCTGCCCTGAGCGTGATGTTTTCGTCTACAAGGGCGGAACGACCCTCCTCAGCTTCCAGCACCGTCACCGCAATCCGCGAGGAAGAAGAAGACAACCAGGCATTGGCCAGCAGCAGAGTCAGACAGAAAATGAACAAAATCTTTGCTTCCGCCATCATCATTACTTTTGGCCCAAGCAGACCAACGGCCCTTTGCCACAGGTGCCGGCGCACCGGAGAAGAGATCATCGGACGGATATACGATTGAGCGGATTGATGAATAAACATGATAGTCAGCTCCTGAATTTGCTTCACAAGGGATTTTTTTAAACTCTCCATTCCGACCCGAACCACTATTTTTTCTCGGCAACCCTTAATCGGGCACTTCGCGACCGGGGATTCTCCGCAACCTCTGCCGGTGTCGCCATTAAGGGTTTCGGGGTAAGGACAGAGAGCTCCTTCTGTTCCCGAAATTTCCGTTTCACCAGACGATCCTCCAGGGAGTGAAACGAGATCACACAAAACCTTGCACCAGTTCGCAGCAGCGGCACGGCATCCTCAAGGATGTGGGCCAGGTTTTCAAGCTCGGTGTTCACCGCTATTCGCAGAGCCTGAAAGACCTTGGTGGCGACATGAATCTTTTCAGGATGAAACCGGCGCGGAATAGCCCGGGCCACAAGTGCGGCCAGTTGCCCGGAGGTCAGAATCCTTTCCACAATGCGACTGCTGCAGACCTCACGGGCAATGGGCCGGGCCTGTTTTTCATCGCCGTAATAAAAGAAAATGTCTGCCAACTCTTCTTCGGTACATCGTGCCAGAAGGGATGCGGCCGTCATCTCCCGCCTGTTGTCCATCCGCATATCCAGGGGCTCATCCCGCTGAAAACTGAATCCCCGACCTCCCATGTCCAGCTGCAGGGAAGAAAGGCCAATATCAATGAGAATGCCATCCACCTGTTCAATGCCAAGCTCTTTTAATCCAACACCGATTTCAGCAAAATTGCGCCGGACAATGGTCAGTCGATCCCCAAAAGACTCCAATCTGAGGCGGCTCCGAAGGATGGCTGCCTCATCCCATTCAAAAGCGACAACCCTGCCATCCGGCGCTGAATGACGTAAAATTGCCTCGGTATGTCCACCAAGCCCCAGGGTTCCATCCACATACAGCCC
The DNA here is from genome assembly GCA_019163335.1 of Desulfobulbaceae bacterium. Classification (GTDB taxonomy): domain Bacteria; phylum Desulfobacterota; class Desulfobulbia; order Desulfobulbales; family Desulfocapsaceae; genus UBA2270. Next base: position 36,288 of record JAFLKM010000026.1, read on the forward strand.
ACCTGGACGGGGAGCAAGATAGTGGAGAACCTCTTTGGGAAGGACAGAGCAATGAACAGGAACCGCCTGTTCAGCCTGCGCCACAACCGCCATCAAAAGATCCCCAATTTGGCCAGGCTCTCCTTGTAATCCCCGAAATTCTGCCGAGTCGCCTGATTTTCACGATCCCAGGCATCTTTGTCCCAGATCTCAACATAATCAAGCATTCCGGTCAGCACCACATCCTTGACAATACCCGCCTCGCTGCGCAGGGAAGGGGAAATTAACACCCGCCCCTGTTTATCAGGAAGACAAGGGGTCACCCCGGAGACCACCAGACGAATAAAACTGGTCAGCCCGGGCTGTTCGCGGCCATCGGTCAACAACTTATTTTCCAGGATCTCCCACTGCGCCACAGGAAAGGCGCGAAGATGGTCACCCCAAATGGTCACCATCAAATCCTCGGTATCATACTGGGTCAGCACATCCCTGAAACGGCTGGGAATGTTCAATCGCCCTTTGATATCGAGTGCGTGTTCCGATCGTCCGCGAAATCGGCTGGTAGTCAAATTGCTGTTTTCCATGGCCTCCCGCCACACTTATCCACCGTACTCCCCTTTTCACCACTTTACACCACTATTGACTCTTTTATAGCAGGCGGACCCCACTTGTCAAGAATTTTCCAATGTTTATTAAAAACGGCTTCATTCAACAGGTTAAGAGAAAAAACCACTAGGGATTGTACCTCATATGGCGAAAACACGCAACAGAAGACACAAATGGCAGATTGCAAATTTTTCCAGAAAACCGACGCCTCGCCCTGCTGCAGAGACATCCTGCTGAAATTACGACTTAAATATTTCAAATGTTTTTTTGGGATTTTACAGGAAAAAAATGGAGAAAAGTGGGAGAAAAAAGGAGGGTATATTTGTATTGCAGAAATTTAGAGAGGCAGTCACTTTTCCCCGACACGCCACTCCTTGTCGGGAACACCACCACGCCCAAATTCCGTGGTGCTCAGTGGACCATCCGCGTCATCAGAAATCACTGAAAAGCGTTTGTTTATTTCATGATGGCAGCAAAATCAACCTGTGCGCTGAAGCTATGGGCGCTGTCAGGGAAGGTGCCATTGCGCACCTCCTCGGCATAGCGGGTCACATTTTCCCTGATCAGGGGGGAGAGACTGGTATAGGTCTTGATAAAGCTGGGGATAAACTTTTCAAACATCCCGAGAAGATCATTGGTCACCAGTACCTGACCGTCGCAATGGACACCGGCGCCTATGCCGATGGTGGGGATGACAAGTGCCTCCGTGATAAGCCGGGAGAGTTGCTCCGGGATACATTCCAGCACCAGACCAAAGGCCCCGGCTTCCTGAATGCCCCTGGCCTGCGCCATCATCTTCCGGGCCGATTCCAGATCCCGCCCCTGCACCTTATACCCGCCAAGCTGGGAGGCCGTTTGCGGGGTCAGCCCGATATGCCCCATAACCGGGATACCGGCTGCCACCATGGCGGAGACCGTGGCACAAATCTCCAGCCCACCTTCCACCTTCACCGCATCACATCCCGCTTCCTTGAGCAACCGGACACCATTCAAAATGGCGTCACGCACATCACTCTGATACGAACCGAAAGGCATGTCGACAATGACAAAGGCGCCCGGCGCGCCACGTCTGACCGCAGCCGCGTGGTGAATCATCTCTTCCATGGTCACCGGTACGGTGGAGTCATACCCCAGCACCACCATGCCCAACGAATCCCCCACCAGAAGGACATCAACCCCGCAGCCGGCAAGCATCGAAGCCATGGACGCATCGTAGGCGGTCAGCATCGTGATCTTTACCCCCGCCGCCTTCATGGCCGTGATCTCGGTCACACTTTTTCTTTTCGTCATCATCTATTCTCCATCGCCAAGATCAAAAAGTGAGGACTGTCGACTGAGCCCTTTGGGCGGGGTTCGTTTAAAATGCTCATAGGCTCTCTTGGTCGCCATCCGCCCCCGGGGAGTCCGGGCCAGGAACCCGGACTGGATAAGAAAAGGCTCATAGACATCTTCCAAGGTGTTTTTCTCTTCGCAAACCACCGTGGCCAGGGTCTCAAGACCGATGGGGCCGCCCTGGAAGATATCAATGATGGTCAGAATAATCCGCCGATCCATCTCATCGAGTCCGAAGGCATCGACATTCAACAGGTTCAGGGCGGCATCCGCCACCTTGGCATCAATCACGGCATGATTCCCGACCTCGGCAAAATCTCGCACCCGCCTGAGCAGTCGATTGGCAATCCGCGGGGTACCCCGCGACCTGCGCCCAAGCTCCAGGGCGCCACCGGCGTCAATTCGCATCCCGAGAATCAGGGCCGAACGCTGGACAATAATCACCAGCTCTTCCGGGGCATACAACTCAAGCCGGAGAACAACCCCAAAACGATCCCGCAGGGGTGGGGTGAGCAAGCCGGTTCGGGTTGTGGCTCCCACCAGGGTAAACCGGGGCAGATCCATGCGCACCGAGCGGGCGCCCGGCCCCTGCCCGATGATCAGATCAAGCTGATAATCCTCCATGGCCGGATAGAGAATCTCTTCGACGGCATGATTCAAGCGATGGATCTCATCAATAAAAAGAATATCCCCTTCCTGCAGGCTGGTGAGGATGGCGGCAAGATCTCCCTGCCGTTCAATCACCGGGCCGGAAGTCACCTTGATCCCGGCATCCATTTCATTTGCAATAATATGGGACAGGGTGGTCTTGCCCAGACCCGGGAAGCCATGAAAGAGGACATGGTCAAGGGGCTCTCCACGCCCCTTGGCGGCCCGGATAAAGATATCCAGACTCTTGCGCAGGGGCTCCTGACCGATATAATCAACCAACCGTTTTGGGCGGAGATCCTGCTCATGCGAGGGTTCACGCAGGACCGGACGCGGCGAGACCAGCCGTTCTTCTTCGCCTATTTCTTCCTCGATATTCATGCCAGTGTCCGCAAGGTTTCCCGAATAAGTTCCTCAACCCGCATGGCCGAGAAGTCAGCATCTCCGACCCGCTTCTTCACCGTCGTCAGGGCCTGCCTGGCAACGGGATCAGGATAGCCAAGATTGACCAGCGCCGACAGGGTATCGGCAACCGCACCGGATGATGCGGCCAGTGTCCGGGGTGCCGCTACTCCAGCCCCGTCCCCGCCCCCGGGCATCGTCCCCTGGAGATGGCCGACCTTATCCTTCAACTCCACACAAATTCGCTCGGCCGTTCGCTTGCCCACCCCCTGCAGGGTTGTCAAGCGGACAATATCTTCTCCGACAATGGCCCGACACAGTTCCGCCACCCGCATCCCCGAGAGGATGGCCAGGCCAAGCTTCGGGCCAATACCCGAGACCGAGTTCAAGATAAGAAACAACTCCTTCTCCTCCAGTTCCTGAAAACCAAAGAGAACAATCGCATCTTCACGAACATGGGTATGGATATAAAGGAACACCGGACTGTTGCATTCAGGAAGACGGGCGACGCCGTCAGTGGAAAGGAAGACCTCATACCCCACCCCGTTCACATCAATGACGGCCCGGTCTGGTCCGGTCAACAGCACATTTCCTTTCAAGGTGGCAATCATTTTTCAGAGGGAAGAATAGAGGTTAAAGGCTGAAGTCGAAAGGTTGAAGATTGAAATGAACATGGAATGGCGGCGCATAGTGATCCTTGACGCCAGCCTTCAACCTTCCGCTTAAACACCTGCTTTCAGATGATGGGCATGGCAGATGGCCACCGCCAGGGCATCGGCGGCATCGGCGCTAGGTGCGGAGGAAAGACCCAGCAACACCCGGATCATGTGCTGCACCTGCACTTTTTCGGCCTGACCATAGCCCACCACAGATCGTTTCACTTTCTTGGCGCTGTAATCATGCACCCCCAGGCCGTTCTGCATGGCGGCTACCACCGCCGCCCCGCGGGCCTGCCCAAGCTTCAGGGCCGAGCTGGCATTGTTGGCCATGAAAACCTCTTCCACTGCCGCCACTTCCGGGCCATGGAGCTGAATGACCTCATTGATGCCATCAAAGATCTCATTGAGACGATTGGCAAAGGGAAATTGCGGTGTCGTCTTCACAACCCCGCAGGCAATAAAACGAATTCTGCCGGGTACGACCTCAATGACGCCGTACCCGGTAAGGCGGGAACCTGGATCAATACCAAGGATACGGATCATACACAAAAGACGGCGAGCGGAAAGCCGACGCCTGAGCGGGGAGAACTTTCAAGATGACCATGATCACTTACGACAGCTTCTCCATCAGATCACTGTCAATGTCAAAATTGGAATGCACCTTTTGCACATCATCGTGATCCTCAAGGCTTTCCAGCAGCTTGAGCAGCGATATGGCCGTCTTCTCGTCCGTCACCTCGACGCTGTTCTGAGGAATCCTGGTAATCGCCGCCTCGATGAACTGGACCTTCTTGGACTCAAGGACGTTGTACACCTCGTCAAAGGCCTCAGGGCTGGTTATTACCTGAAACTCCTCGTCTTCCTCCACCACGTCTTCGGCTCCTGCCTCAAGGGCCATATCCATCAAGGCTTCCTCGCTCAGCCCCTTCTTTTCCACCTGAAGCAGCCCTTTCTTGTCAAACATCCAGGCGACACAACCGGCAGCGCCCAGGTTTCCATTATTCTTGGCAAAAAAATGACGAACATCAGCCACGGTGCGGTTCCGGTTATCGGTCATGCACTCAACCAGTACTGCCACCCCGCCCGGCCCATAGCCCTCGTAAAGGATCTCGTCATACACCGCCCCTTCGATCTCGCCGGTTCCCTTCTTGATGGCCCGGAGGATATTATCTTTCGGCATATTCTCTGTTTTGGCCGAAGTGACGGCAGCCCGCAGCCGGGGATTCCCATCGGGATCGCCGCCGCCCATCCTGGCTGCAACGGTGATTTCCTTGATCAACCGGGTAAAGATCCTGCCCCGCTTTGCATCGGTTGCCCCTTTCTTATGTTTTATTGTTGACCACTTGGAATGTCCTGACATGATATCTTCCTGAAAAAGTTAATAATAGACTAACCCCGATGAACGGGACAAGTGCCTTTCGCAGATCAATCTCTTTAAAAACAAGGAATTAATCTGTAAGTCACTAACGATTGAAGAAAAAATTAGCCCCCGATAAACGGGGATAAATGCCTTACAGAATAGTAAGGCACTAAAAAGACCGGACGGAAGGGTTAGGCCTCTAAAACTGGAATAGGCTCAACCGCCCCAGACTCCTGATTGTCCTGAACCAGGCCCCCTCTTCCCTTTCTAAAGTTCAGCCCCAGAACAAAGACCTCCCGACTCTCGGTGCGGGAGCTCTTGGGTTTAATCACCTGAACCTGCTCAAACCTGGCCTGAACCTCACGCACAAAGGAAGGGAAATCCTCTCCCTGAAAGGCCTTACAGAGGAAATGTCCCTTCTCATGGAGCAGGATCTCGGTCAAATCCAGGGTTTGGCGAACCAGATTGAGCGATTGCTGATGATCCGCCCAGCGATTGCCTGTGGTTTTCGGGGCCAGATCAGAGAGCAGAACTTTGAATGCCGGCCGGATTTTACGCAGCTGCACCACAAGCTCCGGGTCCATAATATCGGCCACGATCCACTGAATGGGGGCACCACCGGGCCGGGAGGATGTCGCTGTCTCCTGAAGATCAACACCCACGACTAACCCGGTTTCTCCGACAACCTCCGAGGCATACAGAGACCAGCTTCCCGGACAGCAGCCCAGATCCAGCACCGCATCGCCCCGCCGCAGAAAATGATATTTCTTCTGCACCTCTTCGAGCTTGTAGATGGAACGAGCCGGATACTTATCCTTCTTGGCCTTTTGATAATAAAAGTCTTTTACTTTACGCATTTTTACCCATGAATTTTCTCGCCACTTTATTCCATTTATCCCGCTTTGACAAGGCGGAAATCAGTGATATGCAGGTGAACAACCCTGCCCGATCAGGCTCTAAGCCCTACTGTTTCAGCCATTTCACATATCTGACAAATACTGTTGCACCCATCGCAGGGCATCTTCCCTGGACGTAACCGCACCTTCCACCCGGGCCAGCTCCAGGGCCTCCAGAATGTTTGCAAACAACGGCCCCGGCGACAGGGAGAACGATGCAATCAGATCCTCGCCACTCAACAGACGCGGGCCATGCAAGGCAGGCTGGATATACTGCGTCTGAATCTCAAGGATCTCAGCCAGCAACCCGGACAACTCCGCCTCAAGACCGGGCGGCTTTTTTTCTCCCTTCCCCGCCAGGCTGTCGGCCATGGCCAGAAGAAAGAGGCCGATCAGATCATCCCCTGCCTTTTTACAAAGATGCAGACAGGCCTTACGGCTCAAAGGCCCATCCCTGCGGACATTGCAGAGATGAAAGGGCTGCATGTGCATGGCAATCAGGCCGGCCACCCGCTCCCGGTTCTCCTTCCCCCACCTCCATTGCCGTCCCAGTTGCAGGACCATGTCACGACCGGTCTGGTCATGACCATAAAAGGTGACCCGCCCCCCCTTATCCTCCCGGATGGCCATGGTCACCGGCTTGCCCAGGTCGTGGAGCAGCGCCGCCCATTTCAAGCGCGACTGTATCCCCGGCCGGGCAAGATATTCCCCGATTTCCGCCGCACTCTCCGGATAAAACCGGGGGGGCTCGGCGAGGATCTCCTCCATGAATCCAAGGGCTGCCAGGCTGTGGTGAAAGACATCGAGATGATGAAACCCCGGCTGCTCCATGCCCACACCGTGGGCAAGATCGGGGATAAGATGCCACAGGAGTCCGCTTGCCGCCATCTCTTTAATCACCGCATGGGCTCGCCCGGTGGCCATGATCAGATCCAGTTCATAGGTTATCCGCTCCGCCGCAGCCCGACTAATCAGCCCTGCCTGACCAGCGATTTCAGCCCGTGTCGCCTCGTCAAGGGTAAAGCCGAGGGTGGCACTGAGCCGATAGCCACGCAGCATCCGGAGAGGGTCGTCCACAAAAGCCTGTGGACAGGCCCGTAAAACCTTGCGATGAAGGTCAGAGACACCATGCAGGGGATCGATCAAAAGCGGGACGACAGATTCATCGAGCAGGGCAGCCAGTGCAACACCGATACTGTTGACCGTAAAATCACGACGCCCAAGATCTGCCTCAATGGTCCGGGCACCGAGGCGAAAACCGGAAAAATCAATATCCATGCCCTTCCACACCACCCGACCGGTATCATCTTCTGCGCAGCCAAGGGGCACAAAGGTACCGCCCTTCAGCTCGGCAATCAAGCCCCGGCAACAGGCAGCAGCGTCATGGGCCACGGTGATGTCGAGATCGCCAGGCACCCTGCCCAGCAACCAGTCGCGCACCGTGCCGCCGACCACATACAACTCCCGGCCCTGCCTTTCCGCCATCCGCAAAAGCGCTCTCACCAGCCGTTCAGGGTAGTCTTTCAGCCTTCCAGACAGCAAGGCCGGATCATCACAGCGTTGCATCGTCATCAAAAGCTCTTTCTTCTTTCATCTGTCACGACTTTCGTTTATTGTATGCCCCCAGAAACATATGCGATATTAACCACTAAGAATGCACTATTTACCACATCGACAGCAATATGGATAGTCCCACCGGGCGCATGATCAGGATCGGCAACACCTCCATTGGCCTGATCGGCCTCGATGTTGCCATCAATCAGGCCATTGCCGCCAAAATGACCGTCCACGAGGCCGCTTGCGCCATATTTACGGCGGTCAAGGAACGCAACTATATTCCCGCCGCCATGGTCGAAAGATACCAAACGGCCATAGCCCAGGAATATTCCCGCCTAACCGGTCTTACGGATGAGCGGCATGAAGGGTTGGTCATCCGTATCCTCGGCAGCGGCTGCATCAGCTGTAATGGCCTGCAAACCATGGTCATTGACGCCATGGAACGGGCCGGAATCGCCGCCGACATCGAGCAGATCCATGACCGCGATGAAATCGGCCGCCTGGGCGTCACCGCCACCCCAGCCCTGATGATCAATGGCCAGGTCAAGATCGCCGGTCTCAAGCCCAGCCTGGCGCAGGTGGAAGGATGGATTCGGGAAGTTGCCTCTGCGCCGGTCACTCCTCTTCCATCCCGGGAACCAGTAACACCAGGGTCGCTCGACGACCCGACGAAATGAGCGCCAATGGCTGAGCCCCCTTTTCTCATCCTTGCGCCGATTCGCGGGATCACCGACTGCCTGTTTCGCACCCTCTTCCAACACCATTTCGGCGGTGTTGATGAGGCCGTCGCCCCCTTTCTCAACCCGCAGCCGCACGCAAACATTGATCTGAGGCAACTCCATGACCTGCTGCCCGAGCAGAACAGGGCCCTGCCGGTGGTGCCGCAGTTTCTCCATACCAACCCGGAAGGCCTGCTCGCCCTGGGGCAACGGCTCCATGACCTGGGTTATACCCGGATCAACTGGAACCTGGGCTGTCCGGCCCCCATGGTTACCCGCAAACGACGCGGCTCGGGCCTGTTGCCCTACCCCGACGCCATTTGCGCCTTCCTCGATGTCGTTCTGCCCCGGATGCCCCTGCAACTCTCGATCAAGACCCGGCTGGGGCTGAACCATCCGGATGAACTGGCAGCACTTTTACCCCGGCTCAACGACTATCCGCTCTCCGAAATCATCATCCATACCCGGCTGGGCAAACAGCTCTACCGGGGCGCAACCGATCCCGAGCGCTTCGGCCAAAGCCTGACCCTGAGCCGGCATCCGCTCGTCTATAACGGCGATATCACCGACCTTGAAAGCTGGAACCGCCTGCGCCGGCAATTCCCCACGGTTCAGCGCTGGATGATCGGCCGAGGCCTCCTGGCCGACCCATTTCTGGCCAGAACCATTAAGGGCGAGCTGTTCAATCCCGAACAGCGTCTATCCATGCTCATGGCCTTTCACCAGGAACTCTTTACCAGCTACAAACAGGTGCTTGCCGGCCCCAGCCATCTGCTTGGCCGGATGAAGCAGATATGGTTTTATCTTGCCGCATCCTTTCCAGACCAGGATAAACTCTGGAAAAAAATAAAAAAGGCCGGTACCGAAGAACGCTATCTCGCCGCCATTGACGGGGCTTTTCGGCAATAATAAAATCGTCCATTTTTCAGCCAGAACCTCGCCTTCCCAACAACATTCATTCTCTTGACATCATGCAAAACACCAAACAGATCCAGATCATCGGCGGCGGACTCGCCGGCTGCGAGGCGGCCTGGCAGGCGGCACAACGCGGCTGCCCCGTCCGCCTCTACGATATGAAACCGCACCGCTTCAGTCCGGCCCACTCCTCGCCCCTCCTGGCCGAGATGGTTTGCAGCAATTCGCTGCGGGCAAGCGGCCAGCACTCGGCAGTCGGACTGTTAAAAGAAGAAATGCGCCGCCTTGACTCCCTGCTTATGCGGGTAGCCACGGAAACGGCTGTTCCCGCCGGGAGAGCGCTTGCGGTCAACCGCGAACTTTTTTCGCAAGCCGTCACTGAGCACCTGGAGCAGCACCCCCTGGTGGAGATTGTGCGACAGGAACTCACCGAGATCCCTGCGCCTGGCGAAGCCCCGATTATCCTGGCCACCGGGCCGCTCACCTCCGAGCCCATGGCCGAATCCCTGATCCAACTGACCGGCCGCGACCGTCTGGCTTTTTATGATGCCATCGCCCCCATCGTCCATGCCGAATCTCTGGACATGGATATAGTCTATCTGAAGTCACGCTACGAAGATGGTCCCGGCGATTACCTGAACTGCCCGATGAACAAGGACGAGTATATGGCGTTTATCGCGGCTTTGAAGGAAGGGGACACGGTCCCCTTAAAGGATTTTGAGGAGGTCAAATATTTTGAAGGCTGTCTGCCCATTGAGATCATGGTGGCCCGGGGCGACAACACCTTGCGATTTGGCCCGATGAAACCGGTGGGCCTCGATGACCCGCGCACCGGTCGCTGGCCTTACGCCGTAGTGCAGTTACGCAAGGAAAACAAACAGGGAAGCCTGTATAACCTGGTGGGCTTTCAGACCAAGCTCACCTACCCGGAACAAAAACGAATCTTCCGCAGGATCCCGGGGCTGGCCCAGGCCGACTTTGCCCGCCTGGGCTCCATCCATCGCAACACCTTTGTCTGCGCGCCATTGCTGCTTGAGCCCACCCTGCAAGTCAAGACACGGCCGGATCTGTTTTTGGCCGGACAGCTTTCAGGGGTGGAAGGCTATGTGGAATCCACGGCCATGGGACTCCTGGCCGGAATCAACGCGAGCAGGATGCACCAGGGCAAACCTCTGTTAGTGCCACCCCCGGAAACGGCCATGGGCTCGCTTATCACCCACCTGACCCAATCAGATTCCGCCCATTTTCAACCCTCCAACGTCACCTTCGGGCTGTTCCCGGAGCTTGCACCACCCACCCCCGTTGAAGGGAAAAAACCGCAGAAGCTTTCTAAACAGCAACGCGGTGAATTCAGGGCCAGCGTGGCGCTCAAGGCCCTGGAAGAGTGGATCAGCAAGGCTTAATAAACTCCATCCCCTTTTGATGACGCGGCATTTTCTGGCAAAACTGAATCTGCCATTTATAACCGTACCTTCACGATCCCTTTCATATCTTGGTTTCGCAATTATTGCTAATAGTAGATTTAAGTTAGCTCTGAGCTCTGGCTACTTTTATCACTCTCAGCTCAATCCAGTGTTTGTGATAGAATCATCATGCTTCATAGGTTAGACGTCAATATACCGCCTCGTTTCATAGCCGCACGTACCATGACCGGCCAGAAGAATCTATCACAAACCCCGGGACTCCGAGATGCAGCGGCTCGTTCTGTTGCTTAACTACTATCGTCCCGCCGCTCGGCAGGTAAAGTTTCCGTATCCAGACATCCCTGTACGCGTCTGTGTGCGTAATCGATTGGCCGAACCTATCCTCCTCCCCGTAGTCTCTGGTTTCCGTTCGACCCTCAACATGAATGTCGGCAATAGCTTTTATCCTTCCACCGGAGTACGCAGGATCGACTTCTTTGCGGTATAAGGCGTCGTAGAATTCTGCGCGGTCTGTGGTTTCTTGCACTTCCACGCGGTATATGGCGTCGTACTCTGGTTTCTCGAAAAAGTGCCCGACGACCGGGACACCGAAGTGGATAACGTACATGTTCTTCTCACAGATAAACAGGAAGAAGCAGAACGCCAGACAACCCAGTACCAGAGTCGTTACTTTCCTCTTTCTGTAAAACTCGACGGACGCCGAAAAGACGAGCATACTGAGAAGAAAGGCGACCAAGCCGGAGAACATATAGAAACCGAAGACATGCCCGGATGCAAGCGTTCGATGCCCGATCCACAATATCCAGAAGACGCGCCCCCAATCTCCTGATTCGACACATTCGTAGAACAGTGCTCCTCTGTCCTCTCCCGGTTTACGAACCCGATTCCGAAGAAGAACTCCCTGCCACACCAGGAGACAAATTGGTGCAAGGACGAAGATTATTCGGAGGCTGGAATCAACGGCCAATATCGCAGAATAGCCGAACAACTTGACGACAATGTACCCACCTATGGTCCAATTCAGGACTTTCGCGCTGTCTCTCATGATTATTTCAGTTTCAACAAGTTATTCTATAGACCTGTATAACACCACGAATTGAGTGTTATGCAGAAAGATAGACAGGGTTAGGGGACAAAGAAAAAGGGAGAAAAAGGGGAAAGATATATTTTTCAAGGGCCGAAAAGGCGCTGAGCGCCCTGGGTGAGTGGATCTCAATGGCAGAATAGATGCGATACTCCGCCCGGACTTTCTGCTCCCGCGCCCCTGTTCCGGGTACTATTAATCTCTCAAAATCATAACATGATTTTGAGAGACTTGACCCCTTTCCGTGTTGGCCACTCTTCAACTTTGAGTATGAGCCGGTTCTGCGTGCAAACGTAAGCCAAGAGCCTTAATAACCTTCAGCACCGTGGCAAATTCCGGATTGCCATCGGCACCAAGGGCACGATATAACCCCTCTCGGGAAATACCGGTGTCTCTGGCCAACTGACTCATGCCACGGGCGCGTGATATATCGTTCAGGGCAGCACGAATAAGACTGCCGTCCCCCGGGTCATCCACCAGGCAGGCATCAAGATAAAGAGCCATGTCTTCCTCGGTTTTGAGTTCATCAACCGGATCCCATGTGGAAAATTTTTCAGCCATGACCTATTCCCTCCATTCTTTAGAAATACCAATGGCGCGGTTAATGTCTGCATCTTGTGTGCGTTTATCGCCACCGGCCAGCAGGACAATTACCGATACGCCATGCCTGAAGAAATACACTCGATAACCTGGGCCGTGATCAATCCGTAGCTCAGAAATACCATCACGAACCGGCTTTACGTCACCAAGGTTGCCTGCTGACAAACGGCGAAGACGAGCGTTAATCCTCGCTACCGCTTGCCGGTCGCGCAAACTGGAAAGCCATCGCTTAAACGTCTCGCTTTGTATAATTTCCATCACACCTGAACTGTAACCCATGAGTCACACAAGATCAACGCTGAATATCGAGAAATTCAGACAGCTCGGCAAAACACTCCCGTAACAGTATAAAATCCTTGACCAATAACGGTCTTGTTCTTCAGACACATCCCGACTATTTCTCCAGCTCAACAAATCCCCAATAAGGGTAATCCAGGCCATAGCGGGCCACAAGGCCGGGGGTATGCTCGCGGCTGGCCACCAGCCAGAGGTTGTTCTGGCGCTGCTGATCTTCGGAGGCCTCCAAGGGGTCCCAGTTTGGCGAAAACACCAGGGCATTATCGGCGCTGTATTCGATATCGCCGGAGCCTTTGAACACGCCCATGTGCGGGGTGTCGGTGTAGCCGTCCTTGGTTCCCCGTGACAGCTCCGAGAGGATAAGAAATGAGACCTGCAACTCATCGCGAATGGCCTCCAGCTGCCGGAGCCAGGCATCGATACCGGTGCGCTGTTCCGAGAACTCCTTGAATGGCAGTTTATGCAGGCTGTCAATCACCACCACGGTGTACTCATTGCGGGTTTCATGACGGATAAAGTCGATATGACGGCGCATGATTTCGGCATTGAGTTTCCGGTCATTAATCACCCGCAGATACCCCAGCATCTCCTGAAAATCCTGGCAAGCATTGACAAACGAAGGGCCACCCGCACCGGTTGCGCCCGCGTCTTTCACCTCCGGGACGGAAAGGCGACTTAAGCGGCTCAGGGTGCGCTGGTAGAGTTTCTGCCGGCCATTCTCAAAATCATAATAGAGCACCGGCACCTTGTGCCGCGCCATCTCGGTGGCTATCTGAATGGCAAAACAGGATTTTCCGGCCTTGGGAGCGCCCCCGATAATATTGATGCCATGCAGACCGTCCAGGGCCTGATCTAAGCGGGGGAATCCCGTCTTCAAGGCCTCATAGGCGGAACCGGCTTCCTGAGATAATTGCTCACGAAAACGGTCATACTCCCGCTGGGGAGTGGCAAAGGGGGAAAAGGCGCTGGACGCCTGGATCATGGTCAAGACTGCGGCCTTGAACTCCTTTCCCTTGTCACAGGCGAGTTGAAAGAGATCATAATTTTTGGGCAGCCCGGCAGGCCACCGGAACAGACGGGCCTTGTAACCAATTTTGGCGGCGATGGCGCGCGCTGCGGCCTCTGCCTCGGGATTATTTTCGGTGACGATAAAGACGGTGTGAACAAAGGTAAAACGTTCAGGGGCAAGTGTTTCCAGACTGTGGCAATCGGGCACCGCAACCCCGGGAAAACCGAGCTGTTTCAGGGCCAGCAGGTTGTCCTCGCCCTGACAGAGAAACAGCGCCCCGTTTTCACAGCGCTGGATCTCTTCACCATTGAAGAGCTGGTGCTGAGTGCCAAAGAACTGCTCATCGCCATGCCAGAAAAAATCCTCCCGACGCTCAGGAAAGACGCAACGGGCGGCATAGCAATTGCCGTCTTCCTGCACATAAGGGTAAACCAGATAGCGGCCATTATAGCCGATCTTGAGTTCGGCCAGGACCGCCGGCCCAATCCCCGCCTGCTGAAACTTCGCCAGGATCTCGTCACTGAGCCGGTCCTGATACATCTTGATTTCATTATTGATGTTGCTGACCGGATACTCGCTCTGCGTCCGGATAAACTCACGATCGGGATCATAGCCCGGCGCGTTGTCCGGACTGATGCCCATGAGTCTGGCAAACCAGAGAGGAAAACCGCCTGGTACGCAGTGATTCAGGCAGCGAAAGTATCCGTAAAAAAAACCGGAGGTATTCAGAGACACCACCAGACGACCGGCAAACTCCCGGCCCTGCTTCCGGCAGAAAGGACAGTCCGCAGTCAGGTGCGTTTTCTCCTCCTGCACGTTGTGGAGAAATCTGCGATAAAACGAGGCTACTGCCTCCCCATGTTCCATGCGAAAAGCCTCCTGTGATGATGGAAGAGATAAGAAAGGGACAGAGAAAGAGCCGGAAAAGATCGGCTGTTCTGTGACGCGGCATAACAGGCCGTTATCCAACAGGAAAGAAGAAAACTTTGCCTGATGTATAACGACTTCTAAAGGGACTACTCTCAGGAAACCATTACTGCCAGTTCAGCTTCCAGCATGGGTTGATCAAATTGGACATGGACGGAACAGGGGACTGCGACTGCCGCCCCTTCCTTCAAGGTGCTTTGCACATAAATTGCCATCACAACCCCTTTCAGGCCGGTGGTCAAGGGACATTCAGGCAGCCCGTCCGGCAGGCTGACATGCACCTGCCTCCCTAAAAACTGACGGACATTTTTGATCCGGATCATAAAAGATATCCCTCCGATCGAGACATCAACCGCCTGTCCCTGCAGGCCTGTCCCGGTTCCATTGCCGTCGTCATCAAGCAAGGCCATAAGCAGCGGAGCGGAAACGGGATATCGTGTTTGCATGCGGCGATTGATTGCCGTGACCTTCAGCGAATCATGCTCACCCAACTGCTGACAGAATGATTCCAGTTTTGCCTCAAGCTCCGGGCAGGAACTTTTGCATCTGCGCAGGGCCTCCCGATGCAGGACAAAAGCGTCCACCGTCCCGACACTGGCGGCATTCACCGTCCAGGCTGAAGCCTTAAAAAAAGAATCTGCCCCCAGGATTTCTCCGGTCCCCACGGTCTTCAGCAGGATTTCATTGCCCCGACGATCCTGATAAAAGAGCTTGGCCCGTCCTTTATTGATAAAAAAGAGCAACTGCTGATGATCTCCATGCACCACGATATCTTCATCCGGGGTGTAGGTCACATGCTCCATGACCGAATAGAGGCAATTAAACTCTTCGGTGCTGAGGAAGTCATAGACATCCGTCCACCTCATCCCCTGTTCCTGTTCAACACTGAGGGTTTTCTGCTCTTCAACTATCTCGGTGGCATGAACAATATCTTCCAGGGCCAGGGCATCAATTTCAACCAACCGATGGCAAAGCGCCTCCGCCTTATCAAACTGGTGCAGATAACTCATGGTGGAGATCAGATCAAGGAGCAGTGATTTCGCCGCCGTCAGCCGGTTTTGACCAAGGAGTACGTACACTTCCAACTCCTCGGCGAGATTGGTCACCGGCGTGTAGTCTTTTCCTACTGCTTCCGACACAGACTGACCGGACTTGCCGGCGACCAGTGAATGCTGCTCAACATTTTTGCGCTTTCGTTCCCGGAGGGTGTGTGCCTCGATCACCTCCACCCCCCGACGTGCGGCCCGCCAGACCTGTTCGGCCATATTTTTGGGGCGTGCGTCCTCTTTCCCGAGAAAGGCCTGCAAGGCTTTCTGCGCTTGCAAGGACCCGCTTCTTCCCAAGGTATGACAGATACTGACCAGAAGGGTTGTTTTGATATCTGCTGAAAAATATCGCTCATCCTTTAACAACTCAACCAACGCCCCGACAACCTCTTCGTCCACCACCGAGGCCAACGCCCGCACCACCTGAAATTTCAATTTTTCGCTGATCTGGGGCAGGGCCTCAAGGAGTTCCTGCTTCCTCTTCTTTTCGCTGAGCCGCTGAATGCAGGAGAGGGCCTCACTCTGCACGCGCAAATCTTCATGGGAAAGATAGCTATGGATAGCCCTGATATCCTTTTCATCTCCAGTCCCACTGAGCAGCCTGAGCAAGTTACGTTTTCCATACCAGGGCATGGGGCTCTGCAAACGCTCAAGCAAGAGAGGGGTCAGGCTCGGGCCCACACTATTCAGAATTTTTAAGAGCTTAATCCGCTCTGACCTCTTGGTATTGGCCAGCAATGCGTCCAGCAAAAACTGAATCCCCAGAGGGCCGGACATGATAATCTTCTGGCAATGCATCTCCTCGAGCGGTTTCACAAAACACTGCTCCAGATAAGCCTGAAGAACCTCTCGATCCACGGCTTTATCCTGAATCAGACCCACCTGTTTCCTGACCTCCGGCGATTTCTTCAGTGCCCCTGAACGAATCGCGTAAAAGAAGGGAAGGATCTTCTCAACCAGCTCCTCTTTTCCTGTTTTTTGCGCATAATTCAGGACTGCCTGCAAAACCGCAACCGCTCGAATCCAGGAATCGTCGACGTCCTCTGCATTTCTTACCCAGTGAAGAAATGTAGGGGTTAATTTCTCCAGCCAGCTCCAACAGGCCAGGGCGACAAGTTTTTCACCAATCAGCCCAAGCCCTTGACCACATCGAGCACGCAGCTCCGCATCATTCAGCTTGAGCCCTCCCACCAGGGTCTGAATAATGGCCGCCGCAACATTCTCTTTTTTATTCTCCATGAGCCGCTCAAAAGCCCCGGAGAGATAAAGCAGAATCTCCTTATTCCGCAGTCCCTCCAGACTGCCTTGGGCCAGCGCGGATAATCCTGCCTGCAGCCGTTTACTCTGCCGCTGCATTTCTGTCATGCCCATAATTTCACAGGCGTGCAGCTGGCGTCCCTTCACCGTCTTCATCAAATTGCGGCTGCAATCCTCCAGCAATGACCGGGTCTCCACCGCTTTTTGCCCCGGCGACAGGACAAACTTTTCGCTCTCCTGCCTTAAGAAGTCAATCAGGGCTCGAAAACGTTCCTTATCAAGTGCGGCGACCAGACTGGAGAAAAATGTTGCTGCCATGGGAGAGGAGTACTGTTGACAAAAAAGCAGGGACAATGATTCACGATCCAGCTGTTCAACCAACCAGGCAGCTGCACCGTCTGCCATTTTCTGTCGTTCTTCCTCTGTCAGTGCCAGACTGACGCTTTCCAGCAAGTGATTAAACGCAGGGGAGATTTCATAGAGTCTTTCCTGTTGCAGAGGCTGAAGCGCTGAACATATCGCAGCCGAAAAAAGGGCCACGCCCTTTGCCTGATTTTTCAGGGTTTTCCGGGCGGCCTCGTTCTGTGTCTCGCCTGATCCGGTGTGAAGGAGCGACAATATCTCCTCCTGCCCCACGCCATCCGCTATTATTTGCTGCACACAACTGGCGAAAGTTTTGAGACAGGGTGCTGCCAGGACTTTACAAACTTCCCCGGAAGTACAAAAAATATCCTCCAGATCAGCCTGTTGAACAAGGGCCTTACTCCCCCCTGCCTTTTGAATCTGCTCAGGAGTCGCGACAAAGAAAGACAGGAGCTTCTTCAATCGTTTCCGGTCTATCCTCTGATTCAGGCTCAAGCCCTCAAATCCTGACTTGGCAAGGGTATCCACCAGGGTCAGAGCATCCAGCTGCTCACGTCCTTTTCTATCAAAAGCAATACCATCGAGCGTCGGCACCCCATCACGCAGACCAAAGCAGAAGGTCTTGTAGAGGCGCAGAAACAGCTTCAACTCCGCGTAGGCCTTCTCCGCTGCATTGAGGGCCTGCGCACTCTGCTCGGAATAAAGGCGAAGATTGGTAATCGCCTTGTTAATGTACTTTAACACCTCTAAAGCATGCTGCTGCCGATCAACATTTGCCATAAAAAAACCCTGTTAAATATACCTATCAAGGACCTGCCTTACATTCTTATTCTATAGAAGCATTCAAATTGACACAAAAAAACAAACAACCCACTATGGAAGGGGTCCGGCTTAAATGCACATTGATGCGAACTCCTCCAAGCCATTCTCTCCAATGCCCTACACAATCAAACCACAAAACAATAAAAAACGAAATGCTGGACAATGGATTAATGCGTTAAAACCTCAATAACCCGGTGCTTTTCCAACATGGTGAGAAGTTCACACAAGGGCAACCCGACAACATTTGAATAGGACCCCCTGATCTCTTTGACCAGAAACGCCCCCTTTCCTTGAATCCCATAGGCACCGGCCTTATCCAGAGGCTCACCGGTGGCCGCATAGGCCTCAGCTGTTTTCTTAGAAAACCGACTGAACACAACCTGGGTGATCACGGACTGTACCGCAATAACATTTTCCTGATGACAGCCAAGGCAGATCCCGGTCTGGACGCAATGTTCTTCGCCGGAAAGCTGCATCAGCATCGAGACTGCGTCCTTTCTATCTTTGGGTTTCCCAAGCACACTCCCGGCGAAATAGACCACCGTATCTGCTGCCACCACCCAACTCTCAGGATTCAATTCCATCACCACCCGAGCCTTTTCTTCAGCCATCCGCTGAACAAAAGCCTGCGGATTTTCCTTGGGCAATGGCGTTTCATCAATATCCGCCGCATGCACCCGAACGGTAAGACCAAGATCGTCAAAATAACGCTGCCTCCGAGGGGAAGCAGAGGCAAGGATCAGAGGCTTGCAGACCTTATATATTGTTGGCATTTCAAGAATTCATCGACTAGCTATCCCCGGATTGCATACCCGCCATCGACCGTAATCACCTGCCCCTGAATCATTTTTGACAGCTGGGAACACAAAAATAAAGCGGTATCAGCGACATCGTCAGGGGTGGTCAATCGCCCCAGGGGAGTCCGCCGCAGGGCCGTCTCCAGGATCTCATCCCGGTTGGGAAATTTTTTCAGGGCATCCGTGTCCACTGCCCCGGCACTAATGGTGTTAACATTGATTCCCGCCGGTCCCAGTTCCACCGCCAGATGCCGCACAAGAGACTCAAGGGCGGCCTTAGAGGCACCCACTGTGGTATAATTTTCAATGGCCCGGGTGGCCCCCAGACTGGACACTGCCAAGACCCGGCTGCCCCGGCTCATCAGGGGAAATCCCTTCTGCACCAAGGTCAGCAAGGCGCGGGCATTGATATCCATGGCCCAATCCCAGTGCCGCTCGGTCAACTCCATCACCGGCTTCAAAACCCCGGAAGCCGCATTCGAAACAAGGATATCAAGGGTACCGAATTCGCGGGCTATGACCGCAAACATCTCAGTGACATCGGCCTCCTCGGCTACATTGGCTTTGACAAGGAAACATCGTCCGCCATGCTTTTCAATTTCCTCGGCCGTTGCTTCGGCATCACGCTTATGCCGGACATAATTCACCACCAGATGAACCCCATTTTCGGCCAGGCGAATAGCTATTGCCCGACCGATCCCTCGTGAGCCGCCTGTAACTAAAGCAACTTTTCCTTTTAAATCAAACATAATACCATCCTATTATACGATACACTGGACCATCCGCTTAATGCGTTTGCCGATCAAAAAATACACGAGGAAGCTCGTGCGGTACATGAAACGGAAAACAAGACAAGAAGACTGGAATGGTCACAGGTCTCTATGACACCCCTTTCTCCCCATGCGCAATCTAATTGCAGCCTTCATTGCTCATGGGGAGAACTCAACATTTCATCCCGGTTTTCAGGTTCCACTACTTAAAACGATTCTTATCCTCGACGCAAGACAAGAACGGCTCGTTTCATGGAATTCACGACATATCGAAATGGCCGAAACCGTATCGGAGACAAGACCTCGGGAGCGACAAAACCGGACCCGAAAAAATCAGATGGTTCGAGGAGCGGAAAGTCAATCCCAGAGAGCTGCGCACCCGGCAAATCACTCTGACTGGCCGCACACCACATCGGACTCCGGCCAGGATCCAACTCGAGAAGAGCCAGCATGGCGGTATCCAGGGCCACGGCACTTTTTGAGGATGCGACACAACCAAGGAGAAGAGGCTCTCCATGCGCAGGGCCATGCCGGTGCATCACCTCAATCCCATCGGCGATAGTGACCGTATTCGGCAACACAGTTGATAACTCAAGGATGATCCTTGAGAACAGATCGGGCGAGTCGCCGTAACGCATATGGAGCCAGGATTTACGCATCCCTTTCACTATTCCAAAAATATTTTTCACCGCCATGGTGACATACATCTGATCATGGGCCTTGATCTTCGGCAGATTGACCAGCAAATCACAATCAAGGGCCTGGGACGCGATACCAACCGTTACACCGCACGGCAGACGCTTGTGACAAACAGAGGTAAATTCAATAATCGGTACATTCATGCCCCGCAAGGCTTGAACCATCCCGTGTCGTTCAGCGACCTTAATGGCACGGCCAAAGGCTGGCGAATCACCAACAGCAACACGACAGCCCTGATCGAGGAACCATGACGCCACTGCGGCTATAAACCCGGCATGGGTACAGGCAAGGGCCGGCACACTCGCAGCGATGAGATTAGGCTTCAATACAACCTTGGACCCAGGGGATAAATGCAAGTCACCAAGATGCGGCATGAGATTCGCCAGCAACGGTTGAAGAGAGCTGCGTCCATAGTCCTGACAACGATCGAGACAAACGGAGACAGATGGGGATGGGTTCATAAAAGGGAGCGCATTACAAACAGGAACTCTGGAAATAGAAAAAGCCAGTCACACACAAGGAGGACCGGCTTTTTCCAGGAGAGAAGAGAAGAGATAATTAGAGTATTGCATTTAATATGCCATCCACCAGGCAATAAAAGATACCGAACAATAACGGCCTGTTAAATTACATTTAAAATCTGAGATCGCGACACTTTCCATGGGAAAATTAAAAAAACTATACTTCCCAGTATAACAATGACGCTAACGTTGCGATGTTAGCCATAATATCAACCAGTTATACTGGAATATTTTTTTTAACTCCGCCTACAACCAATTATTTCATATGACTGGTTTGATGAGGGATCGTTGAATCCTGAAGGACAATTGTTTTGTTCAAGCGATACAGACTCTCTTCCTTTTCGGATAAAAAAACAACTACTCCCTGTGTACCACCCAGACTTAAGCCAAGTTCTCGCAGGCAATGACCTGAGAATCGTAGAAAAAATCCGGTCTTAAAGAAATGGTTTCTGCCGCCCTTCTCAAAAAGTGTTTCAAAAAGCCCCGCAGGATCTGCTGTTGACAGCTGAAAGAGAGCATCCTTCACCGCCTGCGGCTGATCTTCCGCGAGTTCAAGCTGTAAGCAGGATGGAAGGTAGCGATGCCCGCAACGCAGCCAGTCGTAGCGCATGAACTCCAGAAGCAAAGGACCGTCCGCCCTCTCCGCAACGAACTGCTGGAGCAGTTGCCCCAGAAATTCCTGGGTGGGAGCCAAGGAAAAGAAATTCCTCTGCTGACAAAGACGGAGCAGACCCTGAAAAAAAACAAACACATCTTCCCCCCGTCTCCTCAAATAGGCCCACAGCGAGGGAAAATAGCGATTATTGACAAATTTTTCCACACACTCGCAAAACCAGTACAATTCCTGCAGAACGGCATGCCCCATCCACTGATTGGCCAGCACTGCATAGGGCGGCTGATCACAGCTTACATAGCCCCAACTGTCAGCATCTCGACTGATCGCTGTCCCCGGAAGCAGTTTGAGCAGTCCCATCTGTAAATAATGGGCGCCGGTACCAAAAAGCTCTGCAAAAGAGCGTCCAAAACTCTCTCTGGTTTCAAAGGGGAGGCCAAGAATCAAATCAGCATGCAGATGAATGGTATTGAAGGCAACCAGTTTTTTTATATTGTCCAGGGCAGCTACCCGGTCCATTGACCGACTCACAGCCTGCAGGGTTGGCTGGTGGGTGGACTGTACCCCGATCTCGAATTGAAACCGGCCAGCCGGGACGCTTTGCAGAAAGGCAAACATCTCTTCTGTAAAACGATCAGGACTGATCTCAAAATGGAACAGGGTCTCGACATTCTGCATCATGAGAAACTTCCAGATCGCAAGGGCTCGTGCCGGCTGATCATTAAAGGTGCGATCGACAAAGCGTACTGTGGTCGGCTTATGGGCAAGGATCTGGGTAATTTCCTGCTCCACCTGGGGCAGCGGCTTGTGATACACCCCCTGTTCCGCTGAAGACAGGCAGTAGGTACAGGAGAAGGGGCAGCCTCGAGAACTCTCGTAATAAATGTTCCGGTTTTGTAAATGGCTGTTGAAGTCCTCTTCACGATAGGGCGAGACCAGAAGCCGTTTATCCATCCGTAAGAAGGAGCCGCCATAAAGAGTCTGAAGCCTCTTACTTTCCAGATCCCGGTAAAAAGTGGCGCTGAGCGCCTCCATATCTCCACTGACCACGGTACATGGGACGGCCAGATGCTGGCCAATCACCACGGCCTGGGGGCCGCCCACCACCACCTCGCAGTCGGGAAGACATTGTTTCAAATCCAGAATCAGCTGCTCCACCCGCTCAGAATTCCATACCGCTGCCGAGAAAAAGATATAATCAGGCTTCCCGTAACTGAGCCGAAGAAGGGTTTCATAATACGAGTCATTGATGGTTAACTGACAGAGCTCCGTCTCTACCCCCGGACAGTTTATTTCCAGCTCGTTGCGAACATGAAAAAGGGCCAAACAGGAATGGGTAAACCGGGCATTCAGGGCGACAATCTTAATCTGCATGATACGTTATCTTGAAAGTTGAGGGTTGTTTCAACACTATGGTAAAATATACGAAAACAATTGACTCCTTGAAAATGGCCCACTGCGCCAAAAAGTCGTTCAGAAAACAGTCTTGCTCCTGGCATCACCCACCGCAACGGTGCATTTCTCTTAAGCTACCTGAAGTTACAAAGAGTGTTGGTGGACACCCAAAATAATCTGAAGAATTCAGGACTCCACTGCAGGCGGCAAGAAAATTACTGGTTAGGTGAGTGTCTGCGGGCAGTCTCAATTCCAAAAAATAACCCAACTGCAATTGAGCAACCAGCGGATTTCTCGTTATTAACAGAGCCTACGGGCAAAAGGGCTCAAGTGTCTGCTGAACAGGAAGGAAATGGAAAAGCAGGATTGGAGCTCAGCGATATCAGCCCATACCGCAAGGCTGATCATGCAGGACTGCAAAAGAAGACATCCTATGGCTATCAAGGACATCCCCACGAGTTCCACAGTTGGTGAGGAGGAGTACCATCATCGCTCAACGAATGGGAGCTCGACTCAAATTTCGCATCTTGCGAAAAAACAAGCAGCAAACAGGAGAAGTGAAGGAGATGGAAACAAAACTCTTAAATCCGGGGAGCAGCAAACCACGCCCTTAATCCACTCCCTCTACCAAAGTTATTTTTGACAATCAGAATACCAGCAACACCCGGTCTGAGGGCAGTCAATAATCCCTGTCTGGAAACAGGGGGTATTCTTTTCCTCGATCTGGATAGCCCTGATCAGATCAAGTTTTACCATCTTGGTGCCGTTAATCCCCATATCCTTAGCCTTTTTTCTAATCTCTTTTACAAGCATGTGGAAATCCTCCTTACTAAAATCATCTTTATCTTTTTAGTGCCTTACAGCTCAACTTCTTGTTCTTTTTTAAAAGAAGTTGAGCTGCAAAAGGCACTTATCCCGTTCATCGGGGTTAGCCCTAACCAGTGAGCAAGCTGCTTTATATAACTATTCACCAGGCCGTCAAAAAAGTCAAATACGCATAAATACTTTTCCCCTATCCATGATTCGGAACTATTTCACTCAATTTTCTCCCCCTGATCCCGGGACACTCTCTGGCGACCTGCTCGGGATGGATTTTGAAATAGTCCCAGAACGGATATGTCTGACATCCAGAGGGACGTAACGCATAGATAGAGCATTTTTTTTCTATGCCGTCAAAAAAAATACACTCAAACGCCTCGGCGACCATTCGTTCTTGAAAAGAAAATCTATTTCCCACCCGACGGAGATATTTCGCTGCAAAATCCACAAAATTCATTTTTAAAAACAAACAAATAAGTTCTACCTCTTGGGGGCTCACCCACACATTCCCAGAATTCCCACAGCAACAAAAACCTGCGCAAGCTTCACATGCACTGGGATCAAAAACAAAATCAAACCCATCTTTCTGAACAGTATCCATTTTTTATTTTCTTGCAGCAGTAAATTCGATTCAACTTTCTGTTCCTGTACCTTCACACTGAAAAGCACATGCAGAATGAGCCATTTTAAAGTATATTTACAAAAAATGAGAGAAAACTCTCAATATAACCAGTGTCGTATCTTCTACTTATTTTTAACGCCTTGCAACAAAGGAACCTGCAGACAAATGCGTAACATCCAAAAACAGAAGCATCTATCCACTTGCCCAAGCCACTCCCCACTGCTCCATCTTGTTGTTCTTCTCCTGATCTTGCTTGCGGCACCGAAAACCACGTCAGCTATGGACACGTACTCAATCACCAGCGATTCAGAGGTTCCGGTGAGAAGCGGTCAGGGAACTGAATACAGGACAGTAGCCCTTCTTAAAAATGGAGATCTGATTTCCTCACTGGAGGAGGTGGGTTACTGGGTCAAAATACGCA
The DNA here is from genome assembly GCA_019163335.1 of Desulfobulbaceae bacterium. Lineage (GTDB taxonomy): Bacteria > Desulfobacterota > Desulfobulbia > Desulfobulbales > Desulfocapsaceae > UBA2270. Next base: position 60,847 of record JAFLKM010000026.1, read on the forward strand.
CCGCGACAGGCAAGGAGGGGTGGGTATTAAAACGATACCTGAGCACTACCACTACTCCTTCCACGGGCGACACTGTCGCCCTTCCAGTTGAGAACAATCAGGCGAATAAACCACTGAAAATCACCCCACCACCCTTAACTGACCCCCTGCAACACTCCTCACAGTCCGCTTCCAGTGAGATCCCTGCAGAAAAATTACAAAGCTCCCCTTCGGCAAATCCTGTCTCTCATATTAATCCGACGCAAGGAGAACGGGAGAAAGAACTCACGGAATTAAGAAACACCCTGGCGGCATTAACACAAGAGAACCAGGAATTAAAAGACCACGAAAAGATCATATGGTTCTTGGCTGGGGGCGGGGTTTTTCTTGTCGGCTGGCTTCTTGGACTCATCAGCGGTAAAGCCCGAAAAAGAAAACCTTCACTCTTGTAACGTCCTGCTCTCGCAGTCAACCAGGCGATAAAAAAAGAAAAGAACAGGTAAACTGCATGAAGAGAGAGATATAAGGACGAGAGCGTAAAAGCCCTCAGGGGGGAGCTGAAGAAAATAATGGGACGTTGTGAGAGTATATAGCTTTCGGTTGGATTAGATCGCGGCAATAGCCTCGCTTATCTCAATAGCCTGTCTGCTTGCAGCAACATCATGTACCCGGACAATAGAAACCCCATGTTCCACCGCCAGAGCTGAGACAACAGCCGTTCCAAGATCGCGTTCGAAAACAGGTTTACCGGTAATATCACCCAGAAATCCTTTGCGGGAGTGACCAAGAAGAAGGGGGCGCCCCAAGACAGAAAACGCAGACAGATTCTTGAGGATAGACAGGTTATGGTGAAGACTTTTGCCAAAGCCAATCCCGGGATCAAGGATTATGCGTTCACTATTTACCCCTCGCTCACTCAACCAACTAAGCCGTTCACGAAAAAAATCAAGAATCTCTCCGACCACATCCTGATATCGTGGTTCAACCTGCATATTTTCGGGCGCTCCCTGCATATGCATGATAACAACTGGCACCTCTGTCCTCCGAACCAGGTCAACCATGGCAGAATCATGGCGTAATGCAGAGATATCATTGATCATATCAGCGCCAGCCAGCAAGGCTTGACGTGCGACTTCGGCCTTTCTGGTATCAATCGAAATCGGCAGAGTATATTTCTTCCGAATGGCCAGAATCGCAGGCACTACTCTATGCAGTTCCTCTTCTTCAGAAACAGCTTGGGCAAAAGGACGAGTAGACTCACCACCTACATCAAGGAGATCGGCACCAGCCGCCACCAGGATATCTGCCTGGGCCACTGCCCTTTCCACCCCAAAACATTGACCACCATCTGAAAAAGAATCAGGGGTTGTATTGATGATCCCCATGATTCTGGTCGCCGTTTCTCCTCGAACCACCTGAATTATTCCTTTCCTGGCACCACAGCTGGAGATTCTATCGAAGCGGTGGTTTCCCTTGCAACTTCCTTGCTCATTGTTTCTTCAGAAGAAGCAGATCTTTGATCACCTGTCGCCCCATCCCCTTTCTCCAGCGACACAGAAGCATCCGTTCCCTGAGGCGTTAGGTCTTTTTTTGTCAACCGTACCACCTTGGCTCCCTGCACCACCACAGGGTCGTATTGTCCAGGACGTAATTCAGCAAGAATTCTCTCTATATCCTCAAGGACGATCGTCTCTTTTTCCAGTAACTCGGCGGCCATTCGGGTCAAGACATCCGTATGTTCCGTCAAGAGGTTTGTCGTCTGCACAGTGGCCTCTGTGATAATATGCTTCACTGCTGCATCAATCTTACGGGCAGTGTCCTCACTGAAGTCCCGGTGTTGAGCAATCTCCCGGCCAAGAAAAATCTGCTCTTCTTTTTTGCCATAGGTCAACGGCCCCAGCTCTTCACTCATTCCCCACTCACAGACCATTTTCCGGGCCATGTCGGTTGCCCGCTGCAAATCGTTGCCGGCTCCCGTGGTAATCTCATTAAATATGAGCTTTTCAGCAATCCGGCCACCAAAAAGGATACAAAGCGTATGTTCAAGAAAAGTGCGGGAATGGGTATACCGCTCTTCCGTTGGCAACTGCATGGTCAAGCCAAGGGCCCGACCTCGAGGGATAATGGTCACTTTATGAATAGGGTCGGTATCGGGCAGCAAGCGGGCAACCAAGGCATGACCAGCTTCATGGTAGGCTGTTACTTCTTTTTCCTTGTCGGTAATAACCATGGATCGGCGCTCGGCACCCATGAGAATCTTGTCCTTGGCTCGATCCAACATATCCCTGGTTATTTTCTTGGCGTCTTCCCGTGCGGCCATGAGTGCCGCCTCATTGATCAAATTTTCCAGATCAGCGCCTGAAAAACCGGGAGTACCGCGAGCAATGATGGCCATATCCACATTTTCATCCATGCTCTTTGTTTTATTGCCATAAATCTCGAGGATTTGCTGCCTCCCCTTCACATCCGGAACCGGCACCACCACCTGACGATCAAAACGACCAGGTCGCAGTAAGGCAGGATCAAGGACATCAGGCCGATTTGTGGCTGCCACAATGATGACACCCTCATTTTTATCAAATCCATCCATCTCCACAAGCAACTGGTTCAAGGTCTGCTCACGCTCATCATGGCCGCCGCCTAAGCCCGCACCCCGATGCCGCCCCACCGCATCGATCTCATCAATGAAGATGATGCAGGGTGCATTCTTCTTTCCTTGCTCAAAGAGATCCCGCACCCGAGAAGCCCCGACTCCGACAAACATCTCTACGAAATCAGAGCCGGAGATGGTAAAAAACGGCACATCCGCCTCACCGGCAATGGCCTTGGCCAGAAGGGTCTTCCCGGTACCGGGGGCACCGGCAAGGAGTACCCCTTTGGGGATGCGACCGCCAAGCTTGGTAAACTTCTGGGGATCACGAAGAAAATCAATGATCTCCTCCAGCTCCTCTTTGGCCTCATCGATACCGGCAACATCGGCAAATGTCACCTTGTTGTCGCTCTTTTCCTTGAGCTTGGCTCTGGTCTTGCCAAATGACATCGCCCCGCCTTTTCCGCCCATCTGCATCTGGCGCATAAAAAAGACCCAAACCCCGATGAGCAGGAGCATAGGAAACCAGGAAACAAATATGGTCATCATCCAGGAATCTTTATGGGCCTCCTTGACCGCTATATCCACTCCGTTTTTTCGCAAACTGGAGATCAACTCAGTATCGCTGGGGGGATAAATGGTTTTGAAGGGCTTTCCATCCTGCATTACGCCCGTTATCGTATCGCCATCCATACTTACCTTGTTGATGGCCTTGTTCTGCACCTGCGCCAGAAAATCACTGTAGGTCAGTGCATTCGTGTTGGTTTGGGGCTTGTTGAAAAGATTGAAAAGCAGGATCATGGTTAAACCAATCACCAGCCACATGGATAAATTTTTATAAAAAGTATTCAACGAACCCTCCGATGGCTCCTGATTTTTTCTAAATAAACATCTCTTTGCATGTTATTCCTGGACAGCACTGAGTTCTCCTCCATGATGCCTCAAACACTTATTTTCCAGCCCTTCCGCATTTAACTTAAATTTACTCACAAATAAATTTCAGTAATTCCAAGTACAAGGCAGAGAGGACAAGAAACAAACAAGGGGAAAAGGTACTTTTTGTAAGATTTGCCTTCGCATCTGTCTGAACCTACTGTAAGGCCGAACATGATATTGTCGAGATACAGGCAACCTTTTTCCTCTTTCTCATTTATACGTCGCCAGACACCCAATCTGTGCCATGTCCGAATTCTGTCCTTTCAAGACATATATGACAAAACAGCGACAAACAGCTACGCTGGCTTATCCAAAAGGTCCATAATTCGTGTTCCAAAAAACAACTTTCACTCTTCACCCTTTCCTTGCGGGGAGGAGGATTTATGTGAAATGCTGAATAGGCTTAACTCCCAAGGCATTCTCTCGCAAGGCCTGCATAGCCATAACCACCGAAACAGCGCCGCTGACTGTGGTTGTATAGGGAATGCGCAACTCCAGGGCCGCCCGCCGTATCAAATATGAATCCTCGGTGGTACGTCTTCCAAGGGACGTGTTCACCACCCAGGCTACCTGGTGATCGCGAAGTTTATCCAGGATATGCGGGCGACCTTCAGCGATTTTGTTCACATGATCGCAGACAACACCGTGCTGTCGCAGGTAGTCTGCTGTCCCCTTGGTAGCCAGAAGCGTATAACTCATCGCCACAAGATTTTTTGCAGCCTCAACTATGCCCTTCTTGTCACCATCGCGCACACTGATGAAAACGGTGCCTGAAACCGGCAAGGTGACTCCTGCAGCCAGCTGTGCCTTGGCAACGGCAAGGCCCAGATTGGCATCAATCCCCATAACTTCGCCCGTAGATTTCATTTCAGGGCCAAGCAGAGTATCCACATTCTTGAAGCGATCAAAGGGAAAAACCGCCTCCTTCACCGCCCAGTGCTTGATCACCACTTCGGTGGTCAGCCCTAATTCGGCCAGGGTCATACCCATCATTACCTTGGTGGCCAATTTGGCCAGGGGAACACCGGTAGCCTTACTGACAAAGGGAACCGTCCGCGAGGCCCGGGGATTCACCTCCAGAATATACAGCTCTTCATCTTTCACCGCATACTGGACGTTCATCAGGCCGATAACCCCAAGCTCTTCAGCCATGGCACGGGTGGCCTGTTTAATCTCTTCAATCAGTCCGGCGGAAAGGGTATCCGGCGGCAGAACACAGGAGGAATCACCAGAGTGGATCCCAGCCTCCTCAATATGCTCCATGATCCCGCCGATGATCGTTTTCTGGCCGTCACAAATGGCATCCACATCCACTTCAATGGCATCCTCAAGAAACTTATCAATGAGAACCGGGTGTTTATTCTCTGCCATCCCCGGCTTGGCCATGAACTCACGAATTCCCCGTTCACTATAGACTATCCGCATATCCCGTCCACCCAGAACATATGATGGCCGAACCACCACGGGGTAGCCAATCTGCTCCGCTACTGCAAGGGCCTCTTCCAGGGTAAAGACCGTATCATTCTTGGGCTGACGTAATTGCAATTTTTGCAGAAATTGCTGAAAACGCTTGCGGTCCTCCGCCCGATCGATGGAATCCGGCGGTGTTCCAATAATGGGCACCCCAGCCTCTGCAAGGGCTACGGCCAGATTCAACGGAGTCTGCCCGCCAAACTGAACAATCACCCCATCAGGTCTTTCCAGATCAATAATGTTCAGCACATCTTCCAGGGTCAAAGGCTCAAAATAGAGTTTATCCGAGGTATCATAGTCGGTGGAAACGGTCTCGGGATTGGAATTGACCATGATCGACTCAACCCCTATCTCTTTTAAGGCAAAAGCAGCATGCACACAACAGTAATCAAATTCAATGCCCTGCCCGATCCGGTTAGGGCCGCCGCCCAGGATCATGACCTTTTTCCGCTCCGATCTGACCGCCTCATTTTCCTGTTCATAGGTGGAATAATAATAGGGGGTGTAAGACTCAAACTCGGCGGCACAGGTATCCACCAGCTTATATACCGGCACGATGCCAATTTGCTTACGGAGGCTGCGGACCTCATCCCGGGAACTTCCGGTGAGATAGGCAAGCTGAGTATCTGAGAAGCCATTCTGTTTACATTTTTTCAAAAAATCATAGCCTAACCCCGACAATCCGCTCGCACCAACCCTTCGTATTTCCTGTTCCATGGCCACTATCTGCTCGAGATTGCGCAAAAACCATGGATCTATCCGGGTCATCTCGTAAATATTTTCGATGGATAATCCTCGCCGAAGCGCTTCATGCAAGAAGGAAAGACGCTTAGAGCTGGGAATCCGCAGGCCCGATTCCAGTTCAAAGAGTTCAAGATGTTCAAGCTGTTCCTTCCCATCCCCCCCAAACCCGGCTCGTCCTGTCTCCAAGGAGCGCATGGCCTTCTGAAAAGCCTCTTTGAAAGTCCGGCCAATGGCCATGGTCTCACCCACGGACTTCATCGCAGTGGTCAGAACATCCTCGGCTTCGGGAAATTTTTCAAAGGTAAAACGAGGGATTTTGACTACACAATAATCAATGGTCGGCTCAAACGACGCATAGGTCTCACGGGTGATGTCGTTCTTGATCTCATCAAGGGTAAAGCCCACGGCCAGCTTGGCGGCAATCTTGGCTATGGGAAAACCGGTGGCCTTCGATGCCAGGGCCGAACTGCGGGAAACCCGGGGGTTCATCTCAATCACCATCAACTCGCCATCTTCGGGATTGACCGCAAATTGCACGTTGGATCCGCCAGTCTCCACCCCGATTTCCCGGATGATGGCAATGGCCGCATCCCGCATCTCCTGATACTCGCGATCGGTCAAGGTCTGCGCCGGCGCTACGGTAATGGAGTCACCAGTATGCACACCCATGGCGTCCATGTTCTCGATGGAGCAGATGATGACGACATTATCTTTACAATCACGCATCACCTCCAGCTCAAACTCCTTCCAGCCAAGCAGACTGCGTTCAACCATGATCTCGGTGGTCATGGACAGATCGAGTCCACACACTGACAGAGCCTCCAACTCCTGACGATTATAGGCGACGCCGCCACCGGTTCCGCCAAGGGTGAAACTGGGGCGGACAATGACCGGAAAGCCAATGGAATCACCAGCCGCCATGGCATCCTCAAGGGTATGAACGATCTCGGATTCGGGGACCTTAAGGCCAATGGCCTGCATAGCCGCCCGGAATTCTTCCCGTCCTTCCGCCTTCCTGATAACCTCAATCTTCGCTGCCAGCATCTCGACCTTATATTTATCAAGGACTCCAGACTCAGCAAGCTTAATGGCGGTATTCAGTGCGGTCTGCCCACCGAGTGTCGGCAACAACGCATCAGGCCGTTCTTTTTCAATGACCTTGGCCACAATCTCCGGAGTGATGGGCTCAATATAGGTGCGGTCGGCAAGCTCGGGATCGGTCATGATGGTCGCCGGATTAGAGTTAATGAGAACAACCTCATACCCCTCTTCCTTCAGCGCCTTGACGGCCTGGGCACCGGAATAGTCAAACTCGCAGGCCTGACTGATAATAATCGGGCCGGAGCCAATGATCAGAATCTTATGGATATCGGTTCTTTTTGGCATGGAATATTCGAAAAAGTTAATTTGAGAAATCTATAACTGAGCTAAAAAGATTGGAGCACAGATGTAAGGAGTTTTGCAAAACTCACGTGATCAATGGATGGCGGCAACAATACGGTCTATTGCCATATCAGAAAAACAAAAGACCTCAGCATATTATACGTTCGGCAATACGATCAGCAGTTCAGGATTTTTCACTCCGCATCATCTCAATAAAGCGATCAAAAAGATACAATGAATCATGGGGGCCTGGAGCATGCTCAGGATGATACTGAACAGAAAAGGCAGGATAAAGACGGTGACGCATCCCCTCCAGACTGCCGTCATTAAGATTGATATGGGTCGTCTCAACGACATCTTTATCCAGACTGTCAGGGTCAACAGTAAAACCATGATTCTGTGAGGTAATCTCCACGTGCCCAGTCACCAGATCCTTGACCGGTTGATTACCACCACGATGACCGAATTTCAGTTTGTAGGTGGAACCGCCGTAGGCAAGTCCAAGTATCTGATGTCCAAGACAGATGCCAAAGATAACCGTTTTGCCGAGTAACCCTCGCACTGTCTCCACAACTCCCTGCACACCGGCAGGATCGCCAGGTCCATTGGAGAGGAAAACCCCATCCGGCTGCATGGCAAGGATAGTCGCAGCATCAGTTCTCGCCGGCACGACCTGTACCTGGCAGCCCTTTTCGGTCATAATCCGAAGCTGGTTGTATTTAACCCCGCAATCAAGGGCAACTACCCTGAGCGGATTATCAATGCCCGCCTGAACCGTAGAAAATCCAGTGCCGGTTACAGGACAGTTATCCGCCCAGCCATAGGGCTGCTCGCAGCTTACATCCTGAACCAGATCCAGGCCGATAAATCCCGCCCAAGCCTTTGCCCGGCCAACCAGCGACTCCCGATCAAGATCCTCGGTGGAAACGATAGCCTTCAGGGCCCCCACGGTACGAATGTGACGTACCAGGGCGCGGGTGTCAAACCCCTCTACCCCAAGCACCTTAAAGTCATCAAGAAACCGGGCAAGGGACTTCTGGGAGCGATAATTGGAGGGCACCGCATTGTATTCCTTCACCAGAAAAGCCCTGGGATGCACCGAGGCTGACTCCATATCCTCACTATTCACCCCATAATTACCGATAAGGGGATAGGTCATGGTGACAATCTGGCCAGTATAAGAAGGATCCGTCAGGATCTCCTGATACCCGCTCATGGAGGTGTTGAAGACCATCTCACCTATGGCCTCACCTCTGCCGGTAAACGACTCACCTTCGAAAATGGTCCCATCTTCCAGGGCGATTAACGCTTTCATATATTTCTCTGTCCTTATTCACCGGGAAAAAATATTCTAATCCCTGAAAAGCTCCTGACGCTATAACCACTAAAAACATTTCGGATTTCTAAAAAAAACACAACTCAAATAGACAAAAAACCATAACATTTAACCTAGAAAGCCCCTCCAAGTCAATCAGAATCAAGAGCTGGAAAAGGAAAGAAACAGATAAAAATCATCCCTGGAAGCACCGAAAACGAATGTTTTCTGATTGACAAGCAGGGGGCATCTGCTTATAAATTTTCGCTATTCGTTTCATATAAAGCACCAGGGAGCTCCTTTAATTATTTTCACCCACATAAACAAAAGGCTATTGTCGGGCAAGAACGAGCGGGACAACTGACGAATCAGCCTGATCGCCATGCATTGTCCACCATACCAGATGACACAGCAATACTCCCTGGAGTAACGTAATGCCGCTGTTCATATTTCTTTCCCCATAGCTGTTCTTATCCCAGTCACAACCAAGAGGAAAAACGATGCGCAACATCAAGTTGTTATTTTTCTACACCCTTACTCTTTTATTCATTCTATCTGGAGAAACACTCATGGCAGAAACGCAACTCAAAGACGGCCTCTACGCTAAGTTCATTACCGCCAAGGGCGAGATTATCTGCGCCCTGGAATTTGAAAAAACCCCACTCACTGTGGCCAATTTTGTGGGCCTTGCTGAAGGCACCAAAAACCTTGGGGGGGGCGCAGGCAAAGGTGGCGCCAGGTTTTATGACAATCTGACCTTTCACCGGGTCATCCCTGACTTTATGATTCAGGGCGGATGCCCATTAGGAACCGGCACCGGCGGCCCTGGCTATACTTTCCCGGACGAGATCGACCCCAGCCTGAAACACAGCGGCCCGGGTATCCTCTCCATGGCCAATGCCGGACCAGGCACCAACGGTAGCCAATTTTTCATCACCCATGTCGCTACCCCATGGCTGGACGGCAAGCACACCGTCTTTGGCCATGTCGTTGCAGGCATGGACGTTGTCAATAAAATCAAAGGCAATGACAAGCTGACCTCTGTAGAGATCATTCGCGTGGGCGCCAAGGCCAAGGCCTTCAAGAGCGATCAAGCAGCATTTGACGCCCTGCTTTCCAGCATGGATAAACGCGGCAAGGAAAAAGAGATGGCGGCCATAGAAGCCCAGGTCAAACATATCAAGCAGCAATGGCCTGATGCCGTGAGCACTCCCTCCGGCCTTCAGTATGTGGTTACCCAGAAAGGCACGGGCACCAATACCCCAGCCTCGGGCACTATGGTCAAGGCCCACTATACCGGCAAACTGCTGGACGGCACCAAATTTGACAGCTCCGTTGATCGCGGCGAGCCGATCAGCTTTCCCGTTGGTAAGGGCAAGGTCATTAAGGGCTGGGATGAGGCCTTTTTAGCCATGACCAAAGGGGAAAAACGGGTCCTCATCATCCCCTCACACCTCGGCTACGGCCCATCCGGACGCGGCCCGATTCCCCCTAACTCAACCATGATCTTTGATGTGGAGCTGGTTGACTTCTAATATGTGTGATTAGTCAGGTTAAAACCTGACTAATCATTGCTCATTCTACACAAAAGCACAAAGGCCTTATCTGAAAACAGATAAGGCCTTTGTGCTTTTCACTCCCACACGGGGCTCCTCCACGAGGTTCCCATAAGGTACGGCCAGAGGGCAAAAAATATCTGCCCCCCTTTCCTCATCGTTTATTAAATAGCCAGTTAGATCTGAGAACTTACGTTCAACAAGCCGATAAGCCTTCTGGCGATCGAGGCGGCAGGCTTATCGGCTGCAATCTGACCATCACCCTTCCTTCATGGATTGAGTCGTTGGCCATCATTGATAATGATAGGTGCAAACAGCTGAAACCTTAGCCAGCATAAGGGCTTGTAACGAAAAAATCTTTTGGGATCAATCATCATTGCCCGGCGCCACAGACATCTCTGTGTAGACTCGAACCTGATTCCGGCCATGTTCCTTGGCCTGATAAAGGGCCTTGTCAGCCATATCAACAAACCTGTCTCCATTGTCCGGGGTGTGGGCTTTGAGGGAGGCGACTCCGATACTGCAGAAGACCTGGTGACTGTGCTGGGCGTCCTGGTAGATATGTAATTCCGCCGCAGCACGGATCTTTTCGGCACAGATAGCCGCAGACTCCAGATTAGTGTGAGGGAGAAGGACGACAAACTCCTCGCCGCCGTATCGTGCACAGATATCCGTTTTTCTCGACTGTGTGCGTAAAATAGCCGCAAATTCCTCCAAGACCAGATCACCAAACGCGTGCCCACAGTTGTCATTGATTTTTTTAAAGTAATCAAGATCAAGGATAAGACAGGAAAACTCATGACGGTGCCGAACCGCCAAGGCAAACTCCCGGTCAAGCGCCTCTTGCAGATATCGTCGATTGTAGAGACCGGTAAGTCCATCCCTGCGGGCCAGATATTCGAGCTTTTTATTCAGTTCCTCCACCTGCTTGACGTATCGTCTGGCCCGAAGGTGGATCTCCACCCTCGCTATCAGCTCCTCTTCGATAAATGGTTTGTACAGGTAATCAGTAACCCCTGCCTTGAAGAAGGAGAGGACAAGCTCCTTCTCGCTGAAGGCGCTAACCACGAGAATTGGCACTTGATCTAGCTTTGGCTTCTGCCGGACGAGCTTGCAGACTTCATCCCCACACATCTCCGGCATCATATAATCGGTGAGGATCAGATCCAGAGTACCTGAAAAATTCTCAATAATCTGAATGGCTTCCAGGCCGTTCGATGCGGCCAGAACAGTGACGCCGATGCGCATCAAAATCATCTGGATAATCCGCCTGACCGAGGAAGAGTCATCAATAACCAGGGCGGTCATGCCGGCAAACAACGCAGGGGGGGAAAGGATATTATTAACTATCTTTGCAAGATCATGCGGCTGGAACGGTTTGGAAACAAAGACGGTAACCCCAAGCTGAAAGCCGCGCCGGCGACTTTCAAGGGTGTCCCTGGCAGAAACAAAGATGACCGGAATGTCAACATGCAAATGGTCTCCCGATTCTTTCGATTTCTCAAGGAGACGTTCGCACACCTCAAATCCATTCATGACCGGCATATCAATATCTAGGGTGATCAGGTCGGGTTTTTTACTCATCCATTCAATCATAACCAGAGCTTCCATACCGCTTTCTGCAGTCAGAACCGTATAACCCTCCTCTTCGAGCTCCCTGGCAATGATTGTACGGATAGTAGCGCTGTCATCGACAATCAAGATAGTTTTATCTTTCAAGGCACTGATCTCCCAGCTTGTATTGAACAAAAGGTGACACCATCATTGCTTGCGCAACCAGCAACCACAGCCATAAAGGGAAAACAAATCCATCCCTTCTACTCCCTGCCTGTTTTTGAAAAATAATTCATTCCAGGAATGTTCTTAAAATCTATACCCTGGGTCCAAATGATTGCATTACAGTCCCTTCGCCGTCGCCATTTTCAGGCCAGCATGAAGTGTCAAGGCTGCCAAGACTGCTCGCTTTTCAGTGAGCACGAAGGTATTTTTTGACCTTTACTGTCTTGGCGGACTCGTGCTCATGGAGAATTGCAACCACCCACCCGAAACAGCGAGGGTCTCTTAAAGGTAAGCGCAGGGGTGGATGCGATATCGCATCCACCCTACCTCATTTTTTAATATTTTAACCCCACCCGCTCACGCACCAGATCAAGAGTCCCGATCGCCTTGGCACGGGCCTTGTCAGCCCCGCTTTTTAGAATCTCCCGCAGCCTGGCCGGATTGGCAAGATATTCGGCTTTTTTCTTCCGTGCTTCCGCAAAATAATCACTGATAAGATCAAACAGCTCTAACTTGAGATATCCATAGGCAGCCCCGCCATTGACATACAAATCACGCACCTCCTGCAAACGATCAGGTGTGGCAAAGAGCGTTAACAGGGCATAAAGATTACACTTATCCGGATCTTTTGGTTCCTCCACCGGAGTTGCATCGGTCTCGATGGCCATAATCCGTTTTTTCAAGGCCTTTCCTTCCAGAAAGATGGGAATGGTATTGCCATAGGATTTGGACATCTTCCGCCCATCGAGACCGGGAACAGTGGCCATCGCCTTATTAATGGCCGGTTCAGGAACAACAAAGGTCTCACCGAAGAGATTGTTGAACTTTTGTGCCAGATCACGGGCCACCTCCAGATGCTGCTTCTGATCCTGTCCGACCGGAACCTGATCCGCCTGATAGAGGAGGATATCAGCGGCCATAAGCACGGGATAGGAGAACAGCCCGTGACTGGGTTCAATCCCGTTAGCGATCTTGTCCTTGTAGGAATGACAGCGCTCAATCAGGCCCATGGGTGCGATGGTGGACAGTATCCAGGTCAGCTCACACACCTCAGGCACATCCGATTGCACCCAGAAGGTACAGCGTTCAGGGTCAAGGCCCAGGGCCAGAAAGTCAGCGGCAGCTTCAAGGGTGCCGGTGGCCAGACGATCGCGGTCATGCACCGAGGTCATGGCATGCAGATCGACGATAAAAACATACAGATCGGAGGTCTCCATGTGGGAGATCATGGTCTGCATCATGCCAAAATAATTTCCGATATGAAGCTGACCGGAGGGCTGGATTCCAGATAAAATTTTCATGATAGTCGAAATAAGGAAAGAGGATCAAGTGAGAAGCAATTGGAATTCATTGCAGATTGTAAAAACCAGAACACACTCGTGAAGCATCAACGAGGCGACATTATACCGTAAAAACATAAAAGGGAGTGAGAAAAAATACTTTCCTCACTCCCTTTTATGATCATTCACTTAAAAACCGGGCACAGAATCTTTTTCGTAAAAAAGACCTGGCGTCAAGACAAGTTTGTTATTTCTTGTCGTCTTTAACCTCTTCAAAGTCAGCGTCAACTACATCGTCATCTTTGGGTGCGGAGCCGCCAGCCCCACCACCCGCTGCATGCGCACCGTCACCGGCACCCTGCTTCGAGGCCTGGGAGTACATGATTTCAGCCAGCTTGTGAGACGCCGTGGTTAAAGCCTCAATGGCACTCTTCAAGGCATCGATATCGTCGCCAGTGGCAGCGGCCTTGACTTTCTCGATCTCTTTTTCCACATTACCCTTCGTCTCTGCGTCCACCTTGTCACCAAGCTCTTTGAGACTTTTCTCAGTGGCATGGATCATGGAATCGGCATTATTTCGAGTATCAACCAGTTCACGGCGCTTATGATCCTCGGCAGCATGCAACTCTGCATCCCGCGTCATTTTCTCGATATCCTCTTTCGAAAGACCGGAAGAGGCAGTAATCCGGATGGACTGCTCCTTGCCGGTGCCAAGATCTTTTGCCGAGACATGGAGGATGCCGTTGGCATCAAGGTCAAAGGAGACCTCAATCTGCGGCACACCGCGCGGTGCCATGGGAATGTCAGACAGCTCAAACCGTCCAATGGTCTTATTATCCTGGGCCATCTCCCGCTCACCCTGAAGAACATGGATGGACACTGCCGGCTGGTTATCTGCGGCGGTGGAGAAGATCTGACTCTTCTTGGTGGGAATGGTGGTGTTCTTTTCAATCAGTTTTGTGGTCACCCCGCCCAAGGTTTCGATTCCAAGGGAAAGAGGAGTAACATCAAGCAGAAGGACATCCTTCACATCCCCGCCCAGAACGCCGCCCTGAATTGCCGCACCGATGGCAACAACCTCATCAGGATTAACACCCTTATGCGGCTCTTTCCCGAAAATCTCCTTGACCTTGGCCTGAACTTTAGGCATCCGAGTCATGCCGCCCACAAGAATAATCTCATTGATATCCTTGGCAGTCAGGCCGGCATCTTTCATGGCCGTCCGGCAGGGCGCAACAGTACGCTCGATGAGATCATCCACCAGGCTTTCCAGCTTTGCCCGACTGAGCTTGATATTCAAATGCTTTGGCCCGGAGGCATCAGCGGTAATAAAAGGCAGATTTATGTCGGTCTCCATGGTGGTGGAAAGCTCCATCTTGGCCTTTTCCGCCTCTTCCTTCAAGCGTTGCAATGCCATTTTATCGTTGCGCAGATCAATTCCCTGACTGCGATTAAACTCATCGGCCAACCAGTTGACAATACGCATGTCAAAATCTTCACCGCCCAGGAATGTATCGCCGTTGGTGGATTTTACTTCAAACACACCATCCCCGATCTCAAGGACAGAGACATCAAAGGTACCACCGCCAAGATCAAAAACCGCGATTTTCTCCTCGCCTTTTTTATCCAGCCCATAAGCCAGAGACGCTGCGGTGGGCTCGTTGATGATTCTCAATACATTTAATCCCGCAATTTTGCCTGCATCCTTGGTGGCCTGACGCTGAGCATCATTGAAATAGGCAGGGACTGTCACCACGGCGTCCGTGACTTCTTCTCCCAGATACTCCTCGGCAGTCTTTTTCATCTTACCCAGGATCATGGCCGAAACCTCAGCCGGGGTATACGTCTTGCCATCTACTTCGATGCTGGCGGCCCCGCCCTTTCCGGACACGATCTTGAATGGGCTGATCTGCACTGACTTTTTCACTTCAGCATCATCAAAATTCCGTCCGATTAAACGCTTGACTGCATACAGGGTTCGCTCGGGATTGGTGACCGCCTGACGTTTCGCAACCTGGCCGACAATCCTCTCATTATTATCGCTAAAAGCCACAATCGAAGGGGTTGTCCGATTCCCCTCAACATTGGTTATGACCTTGGGATCGCCGCCTTCCATAATGGCTACACAAGAGTTGGTCGTTCCCAGATCTATTCCTATTATCTTTCCCATAATTGTTCCTCTCCTTTTCTCAAGATACAAAAGAGGTCATTGTGCAGATTATTGTGCCCACATGACCCTTGTTATTTCCAATGTCTATGTTCATTTTTTTCCGAAGCTGCATAGGCTTGCCTGCGGAAAAATATTCATCTTTCAACCACGTTTACAATGTGTATCATCCTTCTATTGTCAAGGGAATCACTCCCTCTTTCACGGCTTGTTCTCAACCTCTGCAAATAAATATCCGACCAGATGAAAAGCTAGAACGGCATAAGAACAGCCCAAAACAGGCCTCAGCGAGCTGATCAGTCTCAACAGCCCCTGAAAATCAGGAAGCAGCCTTGCCCGATGAGACTATCACCTTGGCAACCCGCAATAAACGGTCTTTGTAAAAATATCCTTTTTCAAACTCACTCAGGACATGACTGGCCGGGACCTCATCACTGGCTTCCATAACCAAGGCTTCGTGAATTTTCGGATCGAAGGGCTTCCCGATACTGTTCATGGGTTTTACCTCAAACTTTTCAAGTGCCGCCAACAGGCTTTTCAAGGTAAGCTGAACCCCTTCCAGCAATGATGCCAGATTTGCCTGTGCATCTACGCCCGCCACCACACCCTGAGCCAGCGCCCGCTCTAGATTGTCAACAACCGGCAAAATCTCCCGCAAGACCGATTCGCTGGCATACTTCAAGGCTGACAGGCGATCCCGCTCCATCCGTTTTTTATAATTGTCAAATTCTGCAGCGGTTCGCAACATCTTGTCCCGGAACCCGGCAATTTCCTCCTCGGCAGCAAGCAACTTTTCCTCCACTGTCTTCCCTGCATCCTGGGCAGCTGTCTCTTCCGATTCGGTTGCGTTTTGCGCCTCGCCCGTCTCAGGAATCACTTCATTTTCTTGTTCTTTCCCCACCTGCGCTTCCCCCTTTCTTAACCAGCAAAATCAACACTGTCCCCCTGCCTATCTCCCAAAAAACCAATAATCAGAACTACCTGCTTTTATTGACCTTCAACGTGAAGCGAACAATAAGGAGCCCTATTTTCCTTGTCAAGACAGGAAAACAGGAGGGAGATCCTGTCTTGTCGTTTCTCCCAGCCTCGTCCACGCCAGTATCAAGTCATAGGGTTCAACACAATCCTGCATTCTCAACTTAACAAACACCATGAAAAAACCGGCAGAGCAGTACCAGATCAGCCAACCGCCAAAAATACATGCCAAATTCAATTTTTAAAATGGCATCTCTCATGCCACAGGCAACTTTCAGACAAACTTCTCAAGTTAGCTTGAGATTTAAGAGAAAAGGCCATATATTGTCATGCAGTTCCCCACCCCTCAACCAAACAACGAACATCTGAAATATTTTCACGGAGCAAGCGTATGGATTTTGAACCAAAATGGATCGCCTGGGAGATCACCCGGCGATGCAACCTGAAATGTGTCCATTGCCGCTCTTCTTCCACCCTTGACGCCAACGACCATCCCGACTTTCCTTTCAGCGAAGCAACCCGTATTCTCGACGAAATTGCAGCCTATGCCAACCCGGTGATTGTGCTTTCCGGCGGCGAGCCCTTGCTTCGCGAGGATGTCTTTGAAATTGCTCAATACGGTACCGACAAGGGCTTGCGCATGTGCCTTGCCACCAATGGCACTCTTGTCACCCAGGCCATCTGCACCAAGATTAAAGCTGCCGGGATCAAGATGGTTTCCCTGAGCCTCGACGGGGCCAAGGCCGAGACCCATGACAATTTCCGAAACCAGGAAGGTGCCTTTGCCGGAACGATGAATGCCATCGCTCTTTTTAACGAAAACGAAATTCCCTTTTTGATCAACTCATCGTTTACCGTGCGTAACCGGGAAGAGATTCCCGAAATTTACAAACTGGTCAAACACTTAGGGGCCTCTGCCTGGTACATGTTCATGATCGTGCCCACCGGACGCGGTGAGGACATTATGGAAGAGCTGATTCCGGAGAAGATTTATGACGAGATTCTGGAGTGGCATTACAATGTGGAAAAGGAAGAGAACGAGCTGCTTATGCGGCCGACCTGCGCCCCCCATTATTATCGGATCGTTCGTCAGAAGGCCAAAGAAGAGGGCAGCAGCTTCAAGCGTCGTAATCTGAAATTTTCCACCGGCGGCTCCAAGGGCTGCCTCGCCGGTCAGCTCATCTGCCTGATCGATGTGGACGAAAATATCCTGCCCTGCAGCTACTTCCCCAAATCCGCCGGAAATCTCAAAGAACTCTCCTTCAAGGAGATCTGGGAAAAATCCAGCCTGTTCCAGGAACTTCGGGACTTTAAGGGCTACAAAGACAACTGCGGTCGCTGCGAATATGTCAATGTATGCGGCGGTTGTCGGGCCCGGGCCTACGCCATGACCGGCGACTATCTGGCCCAGGAGCCATTTTGCAGCTATGTGCCGGGAAAGACAGCAGCCCTCGGTAAATAAATTACATTCACCTTTTTCTCATCCTTTGATTTTTCAGATACAATTATGAATGATACCTTCCTCAAGGCCTGCCGTGGCGAAAAAACCGACTACACCCCCATCTGGATGATGCGCCAGGCTGGACGTTACCTCCCTGAATACCAGAAGGTGCGGGCCAACTTCACCTTTCTCGAGCTGTGCAAGACCCCCGAACTCTGCGTCGAGGTAACCCTGCAGCCCGTTGATATTCTTGGAGTAGATGCCGCCATTCTGTTCTCGGACATCCTTATTCCGATGGAGGCTATGGGTGCCCCCCTCTATTTCCATGAAGGCCGCGGCCCAATCTTTCCAGAACCCGTCCGCACAAGAGAAGCCCTTGATCGGCTCATCGTCCCCGACCCCGAACTGCACACCGGCTTTGTCATGGAGACCATCCGCCTCCTGCGCAAAGAGCTGAAGGTGCCCCTCATCGGTTTTTCCGGGGCGCCCTTCACCCTGGCCACCTACCTGATTGAAGGCGGCTCCTCCAAGGTTTTCTGGGAGACCAAGAAAATGATGTTCACCCAGCCTGACCTTTTTCATAGCCTGATGGAAAAGATCACCGCCTGCACCAGCCTTTACCTTCAGGCCCAGGCTCGGGCCGGTGCACAGGCCCTGCAGATTTTTGATTCCTGGGCGGGAGTCCTGGCCCCCTGCGACTTTGAAGAATTTGCCCTGCCCTATGTGCAAAAGATTATCAGCGACCTGAAGGCAACCGGCCTGCCCATCATCTATTTCGCCAATAACGGTGCAACTCTGCTTGAGCTCTCCGTCCAATCTGGGGCCGATGTCCTGGGGCTGGACTGGCGAATTGATATCGGAGATGCCGTCAAGGTGGTCGGGAACAGGGCCGTCCAAGGGAACATTGACCCGTTTGCGTTGATGCTGCCGAAAGACAAGCTGCGCCAACGCATCGGCAACCTCCTCCATGGGGCCAGAAATGCCCATGGCCATATCTTTAATCTAGGCCATGGCATCCACCAGTTTACCCCGCCGGATCAGGCCAAAATCGCCATTGATGCCGTGCATGAACTTAGTGCCAATCATAAATATAGATAATCATGAGCTCCAACATTCCAACAAGAGAGCAATGCCTGGCCCTGATGGATCAATATGGCATGCTTGCCAATATCCGGGCCCACTCCCTGCTTGTCACGAATGTTGCCGAAGAAATTTTGGACGGGCTGATGGAAAAAAACGAGAGTGGAGTCAGTCTACCGGAAAAAGAATTGGTGCTGGCCGGGGCCCTGCTGCACGACATCGCCAAGACCATCTGCCTGCAGCAGGACTGCCTGCATGCCCAGAAGGGACGAGATATTTGTCTGGAGCACGGATATCCGGCCATCAGCGAAATCGTCTGTGAGCACGTGCTCCTGAAAGAGTTTTCCCCTGAACGCTACGCCCAGGGGATCTTTTTTGCCAAAGAAATTGTCTACTATGCCGACAAGCGGGTTTGCCACGACACCATCGTCTCCATCGAGGAACGATTGGCCTACATCCTGGAACGGTATGGCAACAATGACGAGGAACGTTTTCAACGGATCAAGGATAATTTTAAGCGTTGCCGGATTCTGGAAGGCCACCTGTTTTCCCGCATTAACTTTGCCCCGGATGAGCTGGCGGAGAAGGTTGCAATTTCTGGTAAAAATTGAGGAGACGGCTCCAGATCTAATAGAGGGATCTCGTAGACGAGGGGGAAGGTGGGAAAGTGGGAAACTTTGCCGGGAGGTTGGACGGGATTATTTTAATCGCTTTGCTATGTGTTTTTTCTTTTTGGGTTTTGATGCTGCGGGTACCTGATGTTGCTGCGGGCGTCAACCGATGTAGAGCGGCCGCCCCAAGAACAGCCGGAATAGATTGGCTGTTCTTGGGTGCGGCATAAGAGTCCGTAAATGCCAAGGGCAAGCAAGGTGAAGCCTTTGCTTGCCCTTGGCATAACGGACTCTAAATTTTCCTCTTATCAATCACCCGCTGGCCCTTGCCTTCAAATCGTTCCAGCGTTTTTTCCTCCACCAGTTTCACCGCCACCCCAATCCCCAGCTCGGAACTCAACCGTGACTTGATGGTTTCGATCAGGGCACTCTGTTTTTTCATCTCATCGAAGAGATAGGATTCCTGGACCTCAACCAGAACCGTGGCCTTGTCCTGGTGATTTTCTCGCTCCACGATGATCCGGTAATGGGGCGCAGTGCCGTCAATATCAAAAAGGACCGATTCAATCTGGGTGGGAAAGACATTGACCCCTTTAATAATCAACATGTCATCGGTGCGGCCAAGGACACGGCTCATGCGGGCAAAAGTTCGGCCACAGGGGCAGGGCTCCGGCAACAGGCGGGTCAGGTCGCGGGTGCGGTAGCGGATGACCGGAAAGGCCTCCTTGGTGAGGGTGGTAATAACTATCTCACCAATTTCCCCAGGCTTCACCGGCTCCAGAGTCTCTGGATCGAGAATTTCCACCAGGAAATGATCTTCACTGATATGCAGACCGTTGCACTGCTGACATTCACCAGCGACCCCCGGCCCCATGACCTCGGAGAGGCCATAATTATCGGTGGCCTGGATCCCCAGCTTCTCATTGATCTCCCGACGCATGGCCTCAGACCAGGGCTCTGCCCCGAAAAGGCCGAATTTCAAGGAAAGACCTCGGGGATTGATCCCCATGTCCAGCATGACATCGGCAATATTGAGGGCATAGGAAGGAGTGCAGACCAGGGCCGTGGTCTTGAAGTCCTGCATGATCTGGATCTGCCGTTTAGTGTTACCGGAAGAGATGGGGATAACCGAGGCTCCCAGCCGCTCGGCCCCATAATGCAGGCCAAAACCGCCGGTAAAAAGGCCGTAGCCAAAGGCAATCTGGATCACGTCATCCGCCGTCAATCCGGCAGCACACAAGACCCGGGCCACCAGATCCGACCAATTTTTAATATCATTACGGGTATAGCCAACCACGGTCGCCATGCCGGTGGTGCCCGATGAGGAATGGATGCGCACCACCTCACGCAGGGGCACGGCAAACATGCCATAGGGGTAATTATCGCGCAGATCCTGCTTCATGGTGAAGGGCAGTTTATGAATATCTGCAAGAGTGTTAAACCCTTCATAATCAAGCTTCATCTCCCGGAATTTCTGCCGGTAGAACGGGACATGGGTTCCCACCCGATAGAGGGTGGACTGCAGACGTTCCAGCTGCAACTGCTCCAGGTCAACCCTGGGCATGCACTCATTTTCCTTTTGCCAGTACATGATCTTCGTTTCCTTAAAAAATGGAAGGATTCCGTTAACAATTGAAGGGGCTCTCAACCTTTGAGTGAAGCCTTCCCTTCAGTCTGCAGCCTGTTTTTCTTTAGTGAGTTACAGATTATTTTCTTGTTTTTTTATCCGAAAGTAATCTGCGAAAGGCACTTATCCCGTTCATCGGGGTCAGTCTATTTTTTCCCGTCCCAGATAGGCCCGCTGCACATCCTGGTTGTTCAGAAGGTCATCGGCCGGGCCCTGCACAAT
Organism: Desulfobulbaceae bacterium; assembly: GCA_019163335.1. Taxonomy (GTDB): domain Bacteria; phylum Desulfobacterota; class Desulfobulbia; order Desulfobulbales; family Desulfocapsaceae; genus UBA2270. The sequence goes on from JAFLKM010000026.1 coordinate 82,005, forward strand.
CACCTTTCCCGTCTCAAAGACATAGCCCCGATCGGCAATGGCCAGGGCCGCTTTGGCATTCTGTTCCACCAGCAGGACGGTTTTTCCCTCATCCCGCAGCCTGACGATAATCTGAAAAATCTCTTTCACAATAAGCGGCGCAAGCCCGGTGGACGGTTCGTCCATCATCACCATCTTTGGCCTGGACATCAGCGCCCGACCCATGGCCAGCATCTGCTGTTCACCACCCGACAGGGTTCCCGCCAGTTGGGTTTTCCGCTCGGCCAAGACCGGAAAAAGGGCGTATTGATAGTCGAGCAATTCGCGAATCACGCGCTGTCCCTCTTTTTGCAAGACATGTGCGCCAAGAATGAGATTCTCCTCCACGCTCATCGTGGCAAAAACCTGCCTCCCCTCCGGAACCATGACACAGCCCAGGGCAGGAATCTTTTCCGCCGCAGTGGCACAGATATTCTGTCCCTGAAAAGAAATATCCCCGGACACGGCCTTGATAAGACCGGCAATGGTGGCAAGCAGCGTGGTTTTACCTGCGCCATTGGCCCCGATAATGGTCACGATCTCGCCTGGGTCCACATGCATGGAGACATGTTTGAGCACCTTGATCTTGCCGTATCCTGATTCCAGATTGCGAATTTTCAGCATAAGCCCTTGTCCAATAGTAGCTGTAACATCCAGTACCGATAACGGTTCAGGAGCGGTGAAGAAATTGGTGATACTGTTGCGGGACTTTCTTCACAGCCTCTAAGCCTCTCTTATTCCCCTAGATAGATTTTGATCACTTCCGGATTATTCTGGATCGCCGCCGGCAGGTCTTCTGCTATCTTCTCTCCAAAACAGAGCACCACGATCTCATCGGAGATATCCATGACCAGAGACATGTCATGTTCAACCAGAAGCACGGTAATCCCCATGTCCCGGATCTTGGTGATCAGCCGCCCCACCTCGGCGGTTTCATAGATATTCAGTCCAGCCGCCGGTTCATCCAGGAGCAGCAGCGAGGGCTGCATGGCCAGGGCCCGGGCCAGTTCCACCGCCCGCTGTTGACCAAAGGCAAGGCTTGTGGCCAGCACATGGGCACTCTCTCCGATCTCCAGGAGTTCAAGGAGTTCCATGGATTTTCCCAAGACTTCCCGCTCCTCATTCCAGGTCCAGGGCGCATGGAGCATGGACGATAAGAAACCGGCCTTGCCGCGCAGATGACAGCCAACCATCACATTTTCCAGGGCTGTCATGCCGGCAAACATCTTGATATTCTGATAGGTTCTGGCCATTCCCAGGGCCGCGATCTCAAAAGGACGCCGTCCCTGAATGTCTTTCCCCTGAAAACGAACCACTCCTGAGCTTGGCGTCAGGGCTCCGGATACCAGGTTAAACAGGGTCGTCTTGCCGGCTCCGTTTGGCCCGATTACCGCCTTGATTTGCCCCGCTGCCACCTGAAAGGAGACATCATTGACCGCGTGCAGCCCGCCAAAACGGCGATGCAGATTTTCCACCGCTAGAATTGCCATACCCTCCCTCAGACCTCCCTGTCCTGCTGAACGGTCGGCACCGTTACCGCCTGTTTCTTCCGACCGGTGATTAGACTCAGTATCCCATCGGGCGCAAAGAGCATGATCACAATGAGAATCAGGCCAAAAACCGCGTCATCATAACTTCCGAAAACCCCGCGCAGGGACAGAAAGTTCAACAGCACTCCCATGAACATCGCCCCCCAGAGATGGGCCATGCCCCCCACCGCCACAATGGCCACATAGCGCACCGACTTCATCACTCCGGCCTCCGATGGCCCGATTCCGCCATTATAATGGGTCAGCAAAACCCCGGCGATGGCGGCAAAGACGGCAGAGAGGACAAAGGTCTGCAGTTTGAAACGAGCAATATTGACCCCCATGGCATCGGCGGCCTCCTCGGAGCCATGAATCGCCCGCAAAGCCCTACCAATGCGGGATTGCATCAGATTAATGAGCAAAACCAGGCCACACAGGAGGACCCCCCAGGCGAGATAGTAATTCAATATCCGGACCGAGGTTTCCCCGCTCACCGTCACTCCTGAGAAAAGCTGAAAAGGAGGTACGCCGGAAATCCCATCCGCCTCGCCGAACCAAGGAGTGGCGAGCACCAGACGATAAATGATGATGCCAAAACCCAGGGTCGCCATGGCTAAGTAGTGCCCTTTGAGTTTCAGTACCGGAATTCCAATGGCCACGGCAATCAGGGCCGCCACCAGAACTGCGAACACAGCCGCCGCCCAGGGAGTTACCACTAACAGCTCGCCGCCATAAAGATCTTTTCCCGCATGAAGCATGCCGCAGTTATCCAGCAGACGCACCAGCGCCGCCTCCTTGAAAGGCACAAGGCTTCGGGTGGTCAAGGCGGCAGAAAGGTAGCCACCGATGGCAAAAAAACCGGCATGCCCCAGGGAAATCTGCCCGGCATACCCCATGAGCACACAGAGCCCGATGATCAGCAGCGAGTAATAGGCCGCCATGGTCATCTGGGTCAGATAATACTGGGTTCCGGTCCAGGCGGTCACCAGCTGCACCAGCACGACCACAGCCAGCAGGGGCAGAATTGGAAGAATTCTTTTCATGCTTAAAAGGCCTTCAACCGGGCCGCTTCACCCGAACCGAAGATCCCGTGCGGCTTGACAAAAAGGATAAGGAGGAGGATGGCAATGGCAATGGCATCCTGAAAAGCCAGGGGGACAACCGAAACGGAAAAGGCCTCAATGACCCCAAGCAACAGCCCTGCCGCCACTGCACCGCCGGAATTTCCAAGTCCTCCCAGAATGGCTACGGTAAAGCCTTTGATGGCAAGCCCGGTGCCCATATCATACTGACTGTAGGTAATGGGTGACATGACGCATCCCGCCAGAGCCCCCATACCGGCGCTGAGGACAAAGGAAAAGGTGACCATATTGCGGGGATTGATCCCGCAAAGAATCGTGGCCAGACGATTCGCGGCGCAGGCCCGCATCTCACGGCCCACCGACGTTGCCCTGAAAAAAAGATGGAGAACCGCGACCATCACCCCGCACACCCCCACCACCCATAAGACCTGTGGGGAAATCCGTGCGCCCATGATTCCAATGGTGGTGATCTCATTGCCGACAAAATAGGGAAGGGCCCGAATATTTTCACCCCAGATATGGACTGCTGCCTCGCGGGTCAGGATGGAAAGACCAATGGTGATGATAATCATCCGCAACACCGAAGGATTCTTCAACCAGCGGATAAAAATGATCTCGATAAGGGCGCCGATGATCATGGTAATAATCACGGCCAGAGCAATAGCCGCAGGAAGGGGCATGAAAGACAACAGAGTGATGGCAATCATCCCGCCCAGCATAACAAACTCGCCTTGGGCGAAATTGATGATCCCGGTGGTGTTATAAATAATATTAAACCCGATGGCGACGATGGCATAAATACTGCCATAGGTGATGCCGGCAAAGAGGTACTGGACAAAAAGTTCAGTGCTCATAAACAAAGGTGTGGCTCAGGATAAAGAAAAAGGGCCGGGAGAGTCTCCTTCCGGCCCCTTGTTTTCTGCAATGTTTCCGAAATTGTTTGCAGATTTACTTAGCGGGATAGGCTACAAACTTGCCGCCTTTGACCGTCATCATCTGGAAGGCATCAATGGTCAAACCATTATGATCCTTCTCCGAAAAGGTAAAGATACCCGTGGCAGAGGGCAGGCCCTTTAACTGCTCAATGGCGGCCCGCACCTTGTCACGATCCAAACTGCCGGCTTTTTTCACAGCAGCTTCGAAAATGATAAAGGCATCATAGGCGTACCCACCGAAGGCGGAGACATTTTCCTTATATTTATCCTCATAATCTTTTTTATACTTCACCAGCAAGGCCTTCTGGGGATGGCCATCGGGCAGGTCTGAAGCAATCAGCAAACGACTAGCCGGAAAGATAATCCCGTCTGCAGCGGCCCCTGCTGCCTCAACAAACTTGATGTTTCCAAAACCATGGCTCTGAAAAATCGGTACATCCCATCCCATCTGCCGGATATTCTTGGCAACAATGGACTGGGCAGGAACCACCGACCAGTTCACCACGGCCTGTACCTCCTTGTTGGCCTTGATCTTGGCCACCACCGCTGAGAGGTCATTGGCGGCCTTGTCATAGACCTCGTTTTCCACAACCTTGATATTAAATTCAGGGGCAATCTTCACCAATTGCTCCTGCCCGGCCTTGCCAAAACCGGTATTATCCACCAGCACCGCCATATTGGTTAGTCCCAGCTTCTTCATTTCCTGATAGATCGACCGCACCGCATCGGAATCTTTCTGCGGGGTCTTAAACACGTAAGAGGCAACGGGATCAACAATCACCTCGGCAGCGGCACAGGAGAGAAGCGGCGTCTTGCCATCCTCGGCAATCTTTTTAATCTGCATGGTCTCACCGCTGCTGGAGGGCCCGATGATGGCGACAACCTTGTCTTCTTCGATGAGCTGCTTGGCAAAAGAGACGGCCTTTTCCGGATTGCCGGTCGAATCTTTGAGAATAAGCTCAACGGGCTTCCCGTCAATCCCGCCCCTGGCATTGGTTTCCGCCACAAGCATCTCGAGGGTTCGGGCCTCAGGTCCGCCTAAGAAGGACATCGGACCGGTCACGGCCAGAATTGCTCCCACCTTGATATTCTCCGCCCAGGCCGGGGGTGCCAGCATCAGCCCCAGGGCTGCAGCCCCCATCACTACCTTCGATACAATCCCTTTCATAACCGGTCCCCATTGTATTCGTTAACGTTCACGGATGGTTCTTTATGACCATCCACATTTTTATAGCGCGCAGACCTGTTCCCCGCTCAACAGTCTAAACCCGTCCTGAACCAAGGCGGCAATGGCCTTGTCCATCTCATCAAAACGGAAGATCAAAACCGCGTTTTCCCCGCTTTTATTGACAAAGGCGTACATATATTCCACATTGAGATCCGCTTTTTCAATGCTCTTCAAGACACTTGCCAGGCCACCGCTGCGATCATCCACCACCACTGCGATGACATTGGTACCCCCGACGGTGAAGCCATTGGCCTTCAACACCCTTTTGGCCTTTTCCACATCGTTGACGATCAACCGCAAAATACCGAAATCAGCAGTATCAGCCACAGATAAAGCCCTGATATTAATATCATTTTCAGCAAGTGTGGCGGTAATCTCCGCCAGTCGGCCGGATTTGTTCTCCAAAAAAACTGCAATCTGTTCTACGCGCATACCCAATCCTCCTGGATTTTGGATTGAAAAAAGCAACAATAAGGACTTCGACAGGAAGCTGCAGGAGAGCTGCGGCTTTCAACCTGTTCCGTCCTACATCTTTCTGTTATCAATAACCCGCTGGGCCTTGCCCTCACTGCGCTGAATGGTCCGCGGCTCAACTAACTGCACCTTGCAAGTCACACCAAGCATGTCCTTGATATCAGACTGGATCTTGCGCGTCAGTTTTTCCAGGGTCTTCACCTCGTCGGAAAACAGGGCCTCGCTGACCTCCACCCGCACCGCCATGGTATCAAGATTGCCTTCACGGTTCACCACAATCTGATAGTGGGGCTCAACACCCTCCGTTCCCATGAGCACGTGCTCCACCTGGGACGGAAAGACGTTGACGCCGCGGATAATAAGCATGTCGTCGGTACGGCCGGTGACCTTTTCCATGCGCACCATGGTGCGGCCGCAGGCACAGGGTTCATGAATAAGCCGGGAGATATCCTTGGTCCGATAGCGGATCAGGGGAAAGGCCTCCTTGGTCAGGGTCGTGAACACCAGCTCGCCTTTCTCGCCCGGAGGCAAAACCTCGCCGGTATCCGGGTCAATGATCTCCGGCAGGAAATGATCTTCAAAAATATGCATGCCGCGATCCGTCTCCAGACACTGCATGGCGACGCCCGGCCCCATCACCTCGGAGAGCCCGTAAATATCAACGGCCCGGATGTTGAGCTTCCGCTCCACCTCACTGCGCATATTCTCACTCCAGGGCTCGGCCCCGAAGATCCCAACCCGCAGGGCCAGGGCTTTGCAGTCAACCCCCAACTCGACCATGGCATCGGCCAGATTCAGGGCATACGAAGGCGTGGACAACAGGACGCTGGAACGAAAATCCTGCATGATGGTGATCTGGCGTTTGGTATTGCCGCCCGACACCGGAATAACCGTGGCCCCTAACCGCTCCACCCCGTAATGGGCACCCAGGCCGCCGGTAAACAGGCCATAACCATAGGCATTGTGGATCATATCGCGGGACGTGGCACCGGCACAGGTCAAAGCCCGGGCCATGACTCCAGACCAGGTCTCGATATCCTTCTTAGTATACCCGACCACCGTCGGCTTGCCGGTGGTGCCAGAGGAGGCGTGGACCCGCACCACCTGGTCCATAGGCACGGTGAAGAGCCCGAAAGGATAATTATCGCGCAGGTCATCCTTTACAGTAAAGGGCAGCTTCTGCAGATCAGCCAGGGTTTTGATATCACCGGGTTTCACCCCGGCCGCATCCATCTTGGCGCGATAGGGCGCAACCGTTGCATAGACCCTGGCCACCAGGTGCTTCAAGCGGGTCAACTGAACAGACTCAAGCCCGACCCGGGGCAGAGTCTCTATTTCTTCTTCCCAATAGAGGGTTGTCATCATTTGCTCCTATAAAAAGACTCAGCTATATGTATTTCCTCGAAATGGCACACCTTCAAATAGACAGAGGCAGAAAAATTACTTGGCAGGATAAGCGACAAACTTGCCATTTTTCACGGTTGTCATCTGGAAGGCATCAATGGTCAGGCCATTGTGATCCTTCTCTGAGAACGAAAAGACCCCTCCGACTCCCGGCAGATCCTGCAACTGCTCAATGGCCGCCCGCACTTTCTCACGTTCCATGCTGCCGGCTTTTTTCACAGCGGCATCGAGAATAATAAAGGTGTCATAGGTATGGCCGCCAAAGGTGGAGACATTTTCTTTAAACCTGCTTTCATACTTTTTGGTGTAATCCATCAGCAAGGCTTTCTGGGGATGATTCGCCGGCAGCTCAGAGGCAATCAGCAACCGTCCGGCAGGAAAGATAATGCCTTCAGCGGCAGCCCCGGCAGCCTCAGCAAATTTGATATTAGCAAAGCCATGACTTTGGAAGATCGGCACATCCCAACCCATCTGGCGGATATTTTTGGCAACAATGGACTGGGCAGGCACCACCGACCAGTTGACCACCGCCTGCACATCCTTGTTGGCCTTGATCTTGGCGACCACTGCCGACAGATCATTTGCGGCCTTATCATACACATCATTTTCCACAATCTTGATGTTGAACTCAGGGGCGATCTTCACCAGCTGCTCCTGCCCGGCCTTGCCAAATCCGGTGTTATCCACCAGAACCGCAATACTGCCAAGCCCCAGTTTGTTCATCTCCTTGAAAATCATCTTGACCGCGTCGGAATCCTTCTGGGCCACCTTAAACACATACGAGGCCAGAGGCTCTACAATCACTTCGGCTGCGGCACAGGAGAGAAGCGGGGTCTTGCCGTCTTCGGCTATTTTTTTAATTTGCATGGTCTCGCCGCTGCTGGAGGGCCCGACAATGGCCACGACCTTATCCTCTTCGATGAGCTGCTTGGCAAAAGAGACGGCCTTTTCAGGATTTCCGGCAGAGTCCTTGATGATAAGCTCAATAGGATGGCCGCTCATTCCACCCTTGGCATTGGCCTCCTCAACCAGCATCTCCAGGGTTCGGGCCTCCGGGGCACCCAGAAAAGACATCGGGCCTGTAACCGCCAGTATCGCCCCTATCTTCAGATTTTCCGCCCACGCCGTCGTGGACACCATCAGGCTCAAGGCGGCAGCCCCCATCGTTATTTTAGACAGAATCCCTTTCATAACCCGCTCCCCTTCATAGTATTAATCTTTCAAGACCGACCATTCCCGACGCTCTTTTTATACCGGATCCAGAGCGTCTCCCACATAAAAAGACAAACCAAATTTTTCTACAGTTGTAAGACTCGTCTGATTTTCAGGGCATTCCAGACAAACGAGGAAGAAAACAGCGAAAAGCACGCCATCATAAGGCATTCGTCCAGTTGGGACACCTCTTCTTAGGCTAGCCCTGACTCACCTTCCGCCCGGCGGCAAAGGCCTTGAGATTCACGTCCTTGAATTTTACCGGCACCCGGGCGGCAATGATCTCTTCATAGACCGAAGAGGCCATGGGCAGGAAGGCGGAAATCGCCCCCACCATCACCACATTGGCGGTTCGCACCTCACCCACCTCACGGGCCAGCTCAAAGGCATCCACCAGCACCACCTTGATTCCCCGGGCGGTGATATGATCCAGCACATCCTCGGGATACGTGGTCTTGCCGGTGGCAACCGCAGGCGGCAGGATCTTCTGGGTATTGACGATCACGGTGCTGTCCTTGTGCAAATAGGGCAGATAGCGCACCGCCTCCATCATTTCAAAGGCCATCTGGATGTCGGCGCGACCCGGCTCAATGAGCGGGGAATACACCTTATCCCCATAACGCAACTGGGCTGTCACCGAACCGCCGCGCTGGGCCATGCCATGCACCTCACTCTTTTTCACATCATAGCCAGCCGCCAGCAGGGCATAGGCCATGATCTCACTGGCCAGAAGAATCCCCTGACCACCAACACCCGAAAACAGGATATTTCCTTGTGCTCCCATTGCTATGCCTCCTGCCGGACTATGGCGTCAAATTTACAGAGTGCCTGACACTGGCCGCAGCCATTACACTGCACCTCGTTGATCAGGGCAAACCCTTTCTGCTTCTCCTTGTAGCCTTTTGCCACCGCCTCATCCGGCGTCAAGGGATTCCAGCTGATGGCCGGACATCCGAGCCGAATACAGGCCATACAGCCGGTACAGTCAGCAAGCCGGGTACTATAGGGAATATGTTTGGCTTTTTTCATCTCCGGTAGAAGCACACAGGGGGCCCGGGCAATCACCACCGAGGCCTCATCACGCTCCAGCGCCGCTTCCAGCACCTTGCGACAGCTGTTGATGTCATGGGGATTGACCACATCCACCTGCCTGACTCCCACCGCCCGACACAGGGCCTCAAGGTCAATGGAATTGGCGGCCTCCCCTTTGATATTCGATCCGGACGCGGGATTATCCTGCTGACCGGTCATGGCCGTGATCCGGTTATCAAGGATGATAAGCAGGGAGCTCGAGCCGTTATAGACGGTGTTGATCAGGCCGGAAAGACCGGTATGCATAAAGGTGGAATCGCCGATAACAGAGACGATCTTACCCTTGGCTTCCGCACCCAGCGCCTTGGCCATGCCGTGCGCAATCCCCACCGAGGCGCCCATGCAGACACAGGAATCCATAGCCGAGAGGGGCGGCAGAAAGCCCAGGGTATAGCAGCCGATATCCCCGGAGACAAAGACCTTCATCCGCGACAGATTATAAAAAATGCCGCGATGCGGACAGCCGGCGCACATATTGGGCGGCCGCATGGGCAGAGGCACCGGTGCAAACAGCTCAGCGACCGAGGCCGGATCAAGGGACTTGCGCACAATGGCGGGGCTCAACTCTCCCTGGTCAGGAAGCAGATCCTTGCCGTGACAGGGAATTCCCATGGCCTTGATATGCAACTCAAGGAAAGGATCAAGCTCCTCCACCACAATGAGTTCATCAACCTCACTGGCAAACTCCCGAATTTTCTTTTCCGGCAGCGGCCAGCACATGCCAAGTTTCAGGACTTTTGCCTCGGGGAAGACCTCTTTTACATAGAGATAGGAGACGCCGGAGGTGATAAAACCACGCTGACCGACACCCGGCTCCACCCGGTTAAAAGCTGCGGTCTCCGCCAAATCCTTCAGCTTAACCATCCGCTCTCCCACCGCCACCCGGCGCACACGGGCATTGCCTGGCAGCATAACGAACTTGGCCGGCATTCTTTCAATCCCGGGAATCACCGGAGAATTGATCTTTTCACCCTTTTTGACCACGCTTTTCACATGGGCAACCCGGGTAGTTGTGCGAAAAAGGACCGGCGTATCAAGCTGTTCACTCAAGGCAAAGGCCTCCTTCAGGAGCGCGCCCACCTCGGACGGATCGGACGGCTCCAGCATGGGCAGCTTGGCCGCAAAGGCATAATTGCGGCTGTCCTGCTCATTCTGCGAGGAGTGCATCTCGGGATCATCGGCGACAATGATCACCAGCCCACCCCGAACGCCGGTATAGGAGGCGGTAAACAGCGGATCTGCCGCCACATTGAGGCCTACATGCTTCATCGTGGCAAGGGCCCGGACACCGGCAAAAGAGGCTCCAAGAGCCACTTCCAGGCCAACTTTTTCATTGGGCGCCCATTCCGTATAGACTCCCTCATAGGTCGAAAGATTCTCCAGAATCTCGGTGGACGGGGTACCCGGGTAGCCGGACGCCACCTTCACCCCGGCCTCATATGCCGCCAGGGCAATGGCCTCATTGCCGGACATCCAGACTAAATCGTCTCCAATAGCTGCCACGATAACTCCTTTTCTATAAAAAAATAATGAACCAGGGTTTGCCAACAGGCGTACATATTTGACTACAGATGAATAACCCTACCTTCAAAAAACCTGGCTACAGAGTACCCCTGCCGAGGATCAACAAGATGTGCGAACGTATCAGGAAGAAATACATATTCTCCCGGTAAAGGGGTCCCCTCAAAACCGCCGACTGCTCAACGGACAAGGAAAAATAAATTACTCCGAAACAAGGAAAACAGGCAAGGTTTTTTTAAGAAAATCAAGAGGGGAAGTCAATCGCGAGGAAACGATTCTTGACTTGATTTGAGTCAGTTGTGGGACAGAATTGAATTCTGTCCCACAAAAGAGATGGAGAAGTCGAGATTAAATCTGAGATAGTCCCAAGATCAGACCTCCGCTTATCATTGATGAAGATCGTAACCTACTATAATTTGGCCACAATGTGGCATTCCAAGGACACTCTAACCAATCTCAAGCAAAAATTTTACAACGGGGATACATTGTACCTTGGCGGTCCCGATATCAATGACATCTTCATAATCGTTGGTTAACAGGATCGCCTCCGCCCCTTCATGCCCTTCCAAAGGGGTGCGGAAACAGGCCAGCTCGCGATCCGGCACAACGGTGTTCGCCACATCATCATACCAGACCTGGATTCTTCTGGTGATCCTCATTCCCTCTTTCACCACAAAGTCGTTCTCGCCTCCGCTTGTCTGATAATAAACCTCTTCATGGTGCTGTTTTAAGTGGCAGAAAACCACATTTTCAACCAGCCATCCCAGATCCTCGGAAAATGCAAATGCAACTCGATTTCTCAGGCCCGTATCAATCGTGTAGGGCTTAAACCCTGCACGCATGGTGCTTTTGAGCGAATACGAGAACATCTGCAATTGAAAAAGCAGATAGCTTTCCAAAATGGCGGAGACATAATTCTCGGTTTTGTCCTGGGAAATGGTGAAGTTATTTTTCAGCTTGGTGATGCTGGTCAGCCTGGCAACATTGGTCAGCAGGAAAACCGCAAGATTACGCAGGTTGGCCACATCCCGGATTTCATAGCGGGTGACGATATCCCGATAGAGAATATCTTCAAAATAATTTTTCAGCAGAAGCTCCTTGCCCTCGCTGGTATCCTTCAAAACTACTTCAGGAAACCCACCATACTTCAAATAATCGTTGAACAGCTTCCTGACGGCTGCTTTTCTGGCCGTATAAATCAGATCCGTTCCCACCTCCAGGTTGTTGAAACGAAGAAACTCCTGGAACGAGAGCGGGAAAACCTCAAAAGACACATTCCTGCCGGTCAGCTTGGTGCCGATCTCACGGGACAGCATCTGTGAAGATGAACCCGTCACAAATATCTTGATATCCTCTGTTTCACTGCGACCGCGGACCCAACTCTCCCAAGCCGGAATATTTTGAACCTCATCCAGAAAAAGCCAGCACTTCCCTTCCGGCTGTACCCGTTCCCGGTAAGTCCGGTAAATCTGCTCCAACAACTCAACCGAGTATTCTGCAGAAAACAGCGGCTCTTCCATATTTATCCGCAGGATGGATGTCGCTTGCACATCATGGGCAAGGAGCTCACGGATAACCTGCGCCATAAGCGTTGACTTACCACAACGCCGCACGCCCTTGAGCACAACAACTTCCTTGGAGTCCAACTGTTTCAGGCAAGAAGAAAGGAGATCCCTCTCAATACCCGCATCAACGCTGCCGGTACTCCAAAAGCGGTTATATGAAGAAATAATGTCGTAGAGTTTAGCTGTCTGCATGATATTTGACCGGTATAATGTTTTACTCGATTGAGAGTACCACCGGTATAACGGTTTGTCGTGCTTTTTTTTGCGCACATTACCTTGGCATTATGGAGACGGGATCATGGATGTCCCTAAATTTTAATTTATTAAAATTTATCTGACGCCTTTTATTCTTCAAATCTCTTGTTGTTAAATTTTATCTGATTCCTTTTATTCAAGACCTGACCATCTGCCCTTCGTTGTAACATTATGGTTTTCTACACTAAATAGCGAATATTCTTATTGGCAAATCGTTGTCCATAACTGAGGAAATGGTTGACTTGTATCTTTCTGCCCCTCGATGAATGTAGTTTTTCCATTCGATATGAAACGCGTATAGCCGGTATATGCTCCGAATGAATTTTTCGCATTGAACCTACCACAGGCTACCTCCCCATCTTTATCAGTTTTGCTGTAGAAAACGTCTTTAAAGGTCACGGAGTCCGGGTCTTTTACGCGATTTTTAATGGCTCTTTTTGCAGAAACAATTGTCTCTGCTTCACCTCCAAAGGCGGTGCCTACGCAAAAAACGCACAGGACTATCGTCGCAACAAGTCTTATCATAAAATTTTCTCCTGGTACATTTTGATGATCGTATAATCGCTGCGCTCACGGCCCCCCGCTGTTTAGCGGGGTCCGCGTGGAGCCTGTGGTTAGAATATTATATTTTTTCACAGAATTTAACTGCCTCAGGACATTTTATAAATATCTCTCTGTCCTCGTTTCCGTAAGCAAGCCAGATAAAACGATATTCAGCCTGATGTGAATATTTCATATTTTTAATGAAAAAAGAATCAATTGCATGGTTGAATACGAAATTGTCCTGGCACTTTGCCCATTCTTCAGGATTTTCGTTTTCAGCTGGAGGATATATGCTTATTGGGCTTTCCTTTTTTATGAGCAAATTAGCTCTATAAAAACAGGGCCCCTCAAATCCCTGCATGAAACCTGGTATGTAACGGGAAATAGAATCTGCAAATGCGATTGAATTGATTATTCTAAACCCGTCATCTGTATTGAAATTCGATTGAAGGTTATTTGACTCAACTAATGTTGTTGATAATATATATGCCTTGGTTCCATTAATACCCAGTATAGAGAAATCACCATTTTGCATCTTTATGCTTTGGGTAGCTATACCTTCGTTAATATCGCCTCGCTCTTCATCTTGATTCTCTCTAAAAGATTTAAAAGAAGGAAGCCTTAAGACTCCATTATTAAAGAAATCATTAACATATTGTGTTTCCAGCCATCTTGTCAAAGGCGGTATTTTAATTGACCATGGCCGCGTAAAGCTTAAGGTGATATTGCTCATATCATTATCATTATTCCAACAGTATTGTTATGACAAGATTGCCCAAAAAAATCACATTGAATTGGCATGCTTTTCCTACCAAATTCCCCCGCAACTCACTGAGTCAAAAGACAAACTCGGACATCGTTAAGAAACAACATTCAAATGGAATTATCTTTTTTTTTCGCTTCGTCTCTCATCTTAGAGTGTAGTTGTCTGAAAGTCCATATCTATCCAAAGTCCTTGATGTCAGACTTCAGTCTTCGTTGAACGTGCATCCTGCATTTGGTCAGATCAAATCTCGACGTCTACAATGACAACGTGCTCTCAATATCCTCAATCTCGGCCTGCGCCTCTTCCCACTGGCTGTAAAAGCGTTCCAGATGGATCTTGCACTGATCATACTCTTTGCTGGTCTTGCTCCAGGCCTCCTCGTCCCGATAGAGTTCAGGGTCGGCCATCAAGGCCTCCAGCTCTTCCTTGCGGACCTCTAGAGTGGCAATCTGTTTTTCCGCCTCTTCCGCCTTTTTCTTCCAGGGCCCGAATTTGCGGGCACGCTCCTGTCGCTCTTGGGCCTCCTGTTGGCGCCGCTCTTTTTTGGACTCCCGGGAATGCTCCACCCCGGCCCCATCCGTCGAAGTCCTGGCCTGAGGGGCAATGCTTTTCTTTTCTTCCTCTACAAGGGCCATCTTCTGCAGATATTCGGTCACATTCCCCTCATGCAGAGTCACCTGGCCATCCTTCACCATCAGCACCTTGTTGACAAAGCTGTCGAGGAAATAGCGATTATGGGAAACCACCACTATACAACCATCGTACTGGGCCATGGCCTCCTGCAGCACCTCCTGGGAGTTCATGTCGAGATGGTTGGTCGGCTCATCAAGGAGCATCAGATTGGCAGGCTTGGCGATCATCTTGGCCAGGGCCAGCCGGCTTTTTTCACCGCCTGAAAGTACCGCCACCTTCTTGTCCACCTCTTCTCCCCGGAACAGAAAAGCGCCGAGCAGAGAACGGGTGCGGGTGACGGTCAGCTCGGCCCCGGAAAGGGCCATGGTCTCAAGGACGGAAAGGCCGGGCGACAACTCCTGGGCCTGATGCTGGCCAAAATAAGAGAGCTGGACGTTGTAGCCAAGCTTGATCTCGCCGGCTTCATGCTCCAGCTGGCCGCTGATGATCTTGAGCAGGGTGGACTTGCCGGCGCCATTGACCCCGACCACCGCCACCTTGTCTCCCCGCTGCAGTTGCAGATTGACATCGGAGAAGATCTGCCGCCCCTGATAACTCTTGCTCAAGCCCTCTATCTCGAGGACATCGCGGCCGCAGGGGGGGGCGGGCGGAAAGGTGAAACGAATCTGCTGTTCATCGTCTGAGAGTTCGATCATATCGATTTTCTCAAGCTGTTTCACCCGGCTTTGCACCTGTTTGGCCTTGGTGGATTTGGCCCGGAAACGATCCACGAAACGCATGGTCTGCTTGATCTTGGCCTGCTGATTAT